>NZ_JBIUAW010000044.1:0-1005 GCF_044593195.1 Streptomyces sp. NPDC052396 | reverse complement strand
CTAGATGACTGATGCCAAGGGGTTCAGTGGTCGTACGCGGTGAGGGAGCGCATGACGGGCTGTCCGGCTTGGTCGTTGTGCCAGATCGCGGCGGTCAGCGCGAGGATCCGCTGGAGGACGCGGACCATGACCCCGCCGGGTGTGCGGCCGTGGTGTCGTTCGAGGTCGAGCTGGCCCTTGAAGGTGTCGTTGACCGACTCGATGATCTGCCGCAACGGCTTGAACAGTGGTGATCCGGCCCGCTCAGGCTCGCCCTTGCGGGCCGGACGCAGGAGCCGGATCTCCAGCCCGGCGAGCTCACGCTCGAACGCGGCGCCGTAGTAGTTCTTGTCCCCGATCAGGGTCTGGCCGGGACGAGCGGCCACCAGGTCGGTCTCGGTGTCCAGGATGTCCAGCAGGGTGGTGCGCTCGTCGGCCTTGGCACCGGTCAGCGCGAACGCGACGGGAAGGCCGTGCAGGGTGCACACCAGGTGCAGCCGCAGGCCCCAGAAGAACCGCGAATGGCTGGCGCAGTATCCGTACTCGGCCCATCCGGCCAGGTCGGAGCGCTTGACCGTCTCGCGGGAGCGGCCGCACTCGACCGGGGTGGAGTCGACCACCCAGACGCTGTCCGTCCACAGGCTGGTGTCGGTGGCCAACCGCCGGTTGACGCGGGCGATCAGGTCCCCGGCCTTGCGCAGCCGACGGTTGTAGCCCGACTGCCCGGGCAGATACGGGAACAGGTGCCGCAGGTGGGAGCGGGCGTAGCGGATCCAGCGGCGTTCGGAGACGTAGCCGAGCAGGGCCTGCATCACCGAGAGCGTGACCAGCTCGGCATCGCTGAGCTGAGGCTCGATGCCAATCTCCGGCCGCCATGGGGCCAGATGCGGCGATTCCTTCAGCAAGTCGTCGGTTGTCACATAGAGTGCGGTCGCGAGGGAGTCCAGATCTGGCGTCACAACCGATCTTTGGGCTCCCTCGCTTCATCTCATGCGCGCCAGCAAGCCCTTGGCATCAGTCATCTAG
>NZ_JBIUAW010000043.1:0-1045 GCF_044593195.1 Streptomyces sp. NPDC052396 | reverse complement strand
GGACTCGCTTTCGCTACGGCTTCCCCACACGGGTTA
This sequence comes from Streptomyces sp. NPDC052396, assembly GCF_044593195.1. NCBI lineage: Bacteria > Bacillati > Actinomycetota > Actinomycetes > Kitasatosporales > Streptomycetaceae > Streptomyces > Streptomyces sp. NPDC052396. The sequence continues at coordinate 1,009 of NZ_JBIUAW010000043.1, read as the reverse complement.
ACCTCGCAACACACCGCAAACTCGCAGGCTCATTCTTCAAAAGGCACGCAGTCACGAGATGCACAAGTGCATCCGACGCTCCCACGGCTTGTAGGCACACGGTTTCAGGTACTATTTCACTCCGCTCCCGCGGTACTTTTCACCATTCCCTCACGGTACTATCCGCTATCGGTCACCAGGGAATATTTAGGCTTAACGGGTGGTCCCGCCAGATTCACACGGGATTTCTCGGGCCCCGTGCTACTTGGGTGGCTTCCAAGAGAGCCGCATAGATTTCAGCTACGGGGGTCTTACCCTCTACGCCGGGCCTTTCGCATGCCCTTCGCCTATCCATACGGTTTCTGACTCTCCGACCAGCCGGCAGACTGATCAAGGAAACTCCCACAACCCCGCATACGCAACCCCTGCCGGGTATCACACGCATACGGTTTGGCCTCATCCGGTTTCGCTCGCCACTACTCCCGGAATCACGGTTGTTTTCTCTTCCTGCGGGTACTGAGATGTTTCACTTCCCCGCGTTCCCTCCACACTGCCTATGTGTTCAGCAGCGGGTGACAGCCCATGACGACTGCCGGGTTTCCCCATTCGGACACCCCCGGATCACAGCTCGGTTGACAGCTCCCCGGGGCCTATCGCGGCCTCCCACGTCCTTCATCGGTTCCTGGTGCCAAGGCATCCACCGTGCGCCCTTAAAAACTTGGCCACAGATGCTCGCGTCCACTGTGCAGTTCTCAAACAACGACCAGCCACCCATCACCCCACCCCAACACGGAGCAAGTTCACTGGGACCGGCAACTGAAGGACAAGCTCACGCTCGCACCCTCAGACACCCAACAGCGTGCCCGATCAAACCAGTTCACATCTTGCGTTCCACGCCGAAGCAGTACTAACAGGACACTCACCAAAGATCTGATCGAATAGTCAACGTTCCACCCATGAGCAACCGTGCGAGACATTCGCTCGCAGTCGGCTATGTGCTCCTTAGAAAGGAGGTGATCCAGCCGCACCT
>NZ_JBIUAW010000042.1:0-1076 GCF_044593195.1 Streptomyces sp. NPDC052396 | reverse complement strand
TGTGTGACGGATTTGCCTATCACACGGCCTACACCCTTACCCCGGGACAACCACCGCCCGGGCTGGACTACCTTCCTGCGTCACCCCATCGCTTACCTACTACCACCTTGGATCAGCGGCTCCACCACTCCCCTACGCTCCGAAGAGCTCAGGGCGGCTTCACGGCCTTAGCATCAATGGATTCGATATTGGGCGTTTCAAAGCGGGTACCGGAATATCAACCGGTTGTCCATCGACTACGCCTGTCGGCCTCGCCTTAGGTCCCGACTTACCCTGGGCAGATCAGCTTGACCCAGGAACCCTTAGTCAATCGGCGCAAGAGTTTCCCACTCTTGTATCGCTACTCATGCCTGCATTCTCACTCGTGAACCGTCCACAACTACCTTCCGGCGCTGCTTCACCCGGCACACGACGCTCCCCTACCCATCACAGCAGACGTTGGTCCTTATGCTGCAATGACACGACTTCGGCGGTACGCTTGAGCCCCGCTACATTGTCGGCGCGGAATCACTTGACCAGTGAGCTATTACGCACTCTTTCAAGGGTGGCTGCTTCTAAGCCAACCTCCTGGTTGTCTCTGCGACTCCACATCCTTTCCCACTTAGCGTACGCTTAGGGGCCTTAGTCGATGCTCTGGGCTGTTTCCCTCTCGACCATGGAGCTTATCCCCCACAGTCTCACTGCCGCGCTCTCACTTACCGGCATTCGGAGTTTGGCTAAGGTCAGTAACCCGGTAGGGCCCATCGCCTATCCAGTGCTCTACCTCCGGCAAGAAACACACGACGCTGCACCTAAATGCATTTCGGGGAGAACCAGCTATCACGGAGTTTGATTGGCCTTTCACCCCTAACCACAGGTCATCCCCCAGGTTTTCAACCCTGGTGGGTTCGGTCCTCCACGAAGTCTTACCTCCGCTTCAACCTGCCCATGGCTAGATCACTCCGCTTCGGGTCTTGGGCGCGCTACTCAATCGCCCTATTCGGACTCGCTTTCGCTACGGCTTCCCCACACGGGTTAACCTCGCAACACACCGCAAACTCGCAGGCTCATTCTTCAAAAGGCACGCAGTCACGAGA
>NZ_JBIUAW010000041.1:376-1181 GCF_044593195.1 Streptomyces sp. NPDC052396 | reverse complement strand
CAGCGCGCGGTAGTGGTCGGCGGCTTCCCGGATCGCGGCCAGGCCCTCCTCCCGCCGCCCCACCTCACCCAGATCGACGGAGAGGTTGTTCAAGGCACTGGCGAGGTCGGGCAGGTAGGCGTCCGGGTTCGCCTCGGCCAGCGCGCGGCGCATGCGCACGGCTTCCCGGATCGCGGCCAGGCCTTCCTCCCGCCGCCCCACCTCACCCAACCGGACGGAGAGGTTGTTCAAGGACGTGGCGAGGTCGGGCAGGTAGGCGTCCGGGTTCGCCTCGGCCAGCGCGCGGCGCATGCGCACGGCTTCCTGGACCGCGGCCAGGCCTTCCTCCCGCCGCCCCACCTCACCCAACCGGACGGAGAGGTTGTTCAAGGCACTGGCGAGGTCGGGCAGGTAGGCGTCCGGGTTCGCCTCGGCCAGCGCGCGGTAGTGGTCGGCGGCTTCCCGGATCGCGGCCAGGCCCTCCTCCCGCCGCCCCACCTCACCCAGATCGACGGAGAGGTTGTTCAAGGCACTGGCGAGGTCGGGCAGGTAGGCGTCCGGGTTCGCCTCGGCCAGCGCGCGGCGCATGCGCACGGCTTCCCGGATCGCGGCCAGGCCTTCCTCCCGCCGCCCCACCTCACCCAACCGGACGGAGAGGTTGTTCAAGGACGTGGCGAGGTCGGGCAGGTAGGCGTCCGGGTTCGCCTCGGCCAGCGCGCGGCGCATGCGCACGGCTTCCTGGACCGCGGCCAGGCCTTCCTCCCGCCGCCCCACCTCACCCAACCGGAGGGAGAGGTTGTTCAAGGCACTGGCGAGGTCGGGCAGG
>NZ_JBIUAW010000041.1:0-278 GCF_044593195.1 Streptomyces sp. NPDC052396 | reverse complement strand
GGTAGGCGTCCGGGTTCGCCTCGGCCAGCGCGCGGTTGTGGTCGGCGGCTTCCCGGATCGCGGCCAGGCCCTCCTCCCGCCGCCCCACCTCACCCAACCGGATGGAGAGGTTGTTCAAGGCACCGGCGAGGTCGGGCAGGTAGGCGTCCGGGTTCGCCTCGGCCAGCGCGCGGTAGTGGTCGGCGGCTTCCCGGATCGCGGCCAGGCCCTCCTCCCGCCGCCCCACCTCACCCAGATCGACGGAGAGGTTGTTCAAGGACATGGCGAGGTCGGGCAGG
>NZ_JBIUAW010000040.1:0-1396 GCF_044593195.1 Streptomyces sp. NPDC052396 | reverse complement strand
GAGCGTGTCTGAAAGATCGTGTAAGTCCGTGATGTGACAGGCTGGCCGGGGCCTTGACCTGGGCCTTTGCCAGCCGGGACGGACGGACATGAACGACAAGGACATCCCGGCCATCGAGCCGGTCGAGGACAAGCTGGTGGACGAGGTCGTCGAGCGGCTGATGGACCGCGCCGACGCCTCGGGTGCGGCCTTGCTGGGCGAGGGCGGGCTGCTGACAGAGGTCACCCGGGCCGTGCTGGAACGGGCCCTGGACGCGGAGATGACCGAACACCTCGGCTACGAGAAGCATGACCCGGCAGGCCGCGGCTCGGGCAACAGCCGCAACGGGACCTCACCGAAAACGGTGCTGACCGACGCCGGAGCGGTCACGCTGGCCGTGCCGAGGGACCGCGACGGGAGTTTCGAGCCACGGCTGGTGCCCAAGCACGCCAGGCGGCTGGCGGGGTTCAACGAACAGGTCCTGTCGCTGTACGCGCGTGGCATGAGCGTGCGCGACATCCGCTCGCACCTGGCCGGCATGTACGGCGTCGAGGTCTCCGCGGACCTGATCAGCAAGGTCACCGACGCCGTTGCCGACGAGCTTGATGCCTGGCAGAACCGGCCGCTGGACGCGGTGTGGCCGATCATCTACATCGACGCGCTGCGGGTGAAGATCCGTTCCGGGTCCGTGGCTTCCCGGCCCGTCTACCTCGCTGTCGGGGTGGACATGGACGGCTGCAAGGACGTGCTCGGCCTGTGGGCCGGCGAGGAAGGCGAAGGCGCCACGACCTGGATGACCGTGCTGTCCGAGCTTCGCAACCGCGGAGTCGAGGACGTGTGCATCGTCGCCTGCGACGGGCTGAAGGGCCTGCCCGAGGCGGTCACCGCAACCTGGCCCAAGGCCACCGTGCAGACCTGCGTGATCCACTTGATCCGCGCGTCGCTGCGGTTCGCCTCCAAGCAGCATCATGCCCGGCTGGTCACGGAGTTGAAGGACATCTACACCGCGTCGACCGAGCAGGCCGCCGAACAGGCCCTGGCCGACTTCGCCGCGGGCGAGCTGGGCCAGAGGTATCCCGCGATCGTGCGGACCTGGCAGGCCGCCTGGAACGAGTTCATCCCTTACCTGGCCTTCCCGCCGGAGATAAGGAAGGTCGTCTACTCGACGAACCTGATCGAGTCGATCAACGCACGGCTGCGGAAAGCCACCCGAAACCGCGGGCACTTCCCCTCCGAACAGGCCGCGCTGAAGGTGCTCTACCTCGCCGTCCGCGAGCTGATCACCCCCAAAGCGCGCGATGTCAACCACGTCGCGCCACACTGGAAGAAGGCGCTGAACCAGTTCTCACTCTTCTTCGAGGACCGGCTCAACGCCACATGAAAGCCAGGGACTTACACAAAGTCCCGGATACGCCCC
>NZ_JBIUAW010000039.1:0-1416 GCF_044593195.1 Streptomyces sp. NPDC052396 | reverse complement strand
ACACAGTGGACGCGAGCAACTGAGGACAAGCCCTCGGCCTATTAGTACCAGTCAGCTCCAACCGTTACCGGTCTTCCACACCTGGCCTATCAACCCAGTCGTCTACTGGGAGCCTTACCCCATCAAGTGGGTGGGAGCCCTCATCTCGAAGCAGGCTTCCCGCTTAGATGCTTTCAGCGGTTATCCCTCCCGAACGTAGCCAACCAGCCATGCCCTTGGCAGGACAACTGGCACACCAGAGGTTCGTCCGTCCCGGTCCTCTCGTACTAGGGACAGCCCTTCTCAAGACTCCTACGCGCACAGCGGATAGGGACCGAACTGTCTCACGACGTTCTAAACCCAGCTCGCGTACCGCTTTAATGGGCGAACAGCCCAACCCTTGGGACCGACTCCAGCCCCAGGATGCGACGAGCCGACATCGAGGTGCCAAACCATCCCGTCGATATGGACTCTTGGGGAAGATCAGCCTGTTATCCCCGGGGTACCTTTTATCCGTTGAGCGACGGCGCTTCCACAAGCCACCGCCGGATCACTAGTCCCGACTTTCGTCCCTGCTCGACCCGTCGGTCTCACAGTCAAGCTCCCTTGTGCACTTACACTCAACACCTGATTACCAACCAGGCTGAGGGAACCTTTGGGCGCCTCCGTTACTCTTTAGGAGGCAACCGCCCCAGTTAAACTACCCACCAGACACTGTCCCTGATCCGGATCACGGACCCAGGTTAGACATCCAGCACGACCAGAGTGGTATTTCAACGACGACTCCACACACACTGGCGTGCATGCTTCACAGTCTCCCACCTATCCTACACAAGCCGAACCGAACACCAATATCAAGCTATAGTAAAGGTCCCGGGGTCTTTCCGTCCTGCTGCGCGAAACGAGCATCTTTACTCGTAGTGCAATTTCACCGGGCCTATGGTTGAGACAGTCGAGAAGTCGTTACGCCATTCGTGCAGGTCGGAACTTACCCGACAAGGAATTTCGCTACCTTAGGATGGTTATAGTTACCACCGCCGTTTACTGGCGCTTAAGTTCTCAGCTTCGCCCCACCGAAATGGAGCTAACCGGTCCCCTTAACGTTCCAGCACCGGGCAGGCGTCAGTCCGTATACATCGCCTTACGGCTTCGCACGGACCTGTGTTTTTAGTAAACAGTCGCTTCTCGCTGGTCTCTGCGGCCACACCCAGCTCAGAGTGCAAGACTCATCACCAGACATGGCCCCCCTTCTCCCGAAGTTACGGGGGCATTTTGCCGAGTTCCTTAACCATAGTTCACCCGAACGCCTCGGTATTCTCTACCTGACCACCTGAGTCGGTTTAGGGTACGGGCCGCCATGAAACTCGCTAGAGGCTTTTCTCGACAGCATAGGATCATCCACTTCACCACAATCGGCTCGGCATCAGGTCTCAGCCC
>NZ_JBIUAW010000037.1:0-1769 GCF_044593195.1 Streptomyces sp. NPDC052396 | reverse complement strand
CCTAAAGTCCAGGGATTCCGGCCTGGGTCGTCTGACCCTTCCGGGGGCTTCCTGCTTCACCGCGCTGTGCGGGCACGGGTGCCCGTCTTACCGGCGCTCCACAGGCGTTTGGCGTCTCCGCCCGTCCGGCGGCGACGATTCGGCGTCCTTCGAGCAGGACGTTGCGGGCTGCGTTGTGGTCGCGGTCGTGCACGGTGCCACATTCGCCGCACATCCACTTGCGGATGTGCAGGGGCTTGGGGCCGTCCCGGAATCCGCAGGACGAGCAGACCTGAGAGGACGGGAAAGCGCGGTCCACCTTGGCGAAGGTGCGGCCGTGCAGAGCCGCCTTGTACTGCAGCATGCCGACGAACGCGGACCATCCCGCGTCGTGCACGGACTTGGCCAGCCGGGTGCGGCCGAGGCCGGACACCGCGAGGTCCTCCACATACACCGCTTGGTTGTCGCGAATGATCTGTGTGGAAACCTTGTGGTGCCAGTCCCGGCGCCGGTCGGCCACCTTGGCGTGCTGGCGTGCGACCTTGATACGGGCCTTATCCCGGTTTTTGGATCCCTTGGCCTTACGGGACAACTTCCGCTGAAGACGCTTGAGTTTCTTCTCCGCCCGGCGCAGGAAGCGCGGGCTGTCGATCTTCCTGCCGTCGGACAGGACGGCGAAGGCGGACAGGCCGAGGTCGATACCGGCGTCGGTCTCCAGCTCGGGCAGGCTGTCCGGCTCGGTGTCCACGACGAAGCTAAGAAAGTAGCGGCCGCAGCTGTCCTTGGTGACGGTCAGGGACGTGGGTGCGGCCGGAAGCCTGCGCGACCACTTGACCTTGAGGTTGCCGGCCTTGGCCACGTACACCGTGCCGTCGCCCTGGAGGCAGAAGGCGTTGGTGTTCAGGCGGATCGACTGCCGGGTGTCCTTCTTCGACTTGTAGCGGGGAGGGCCGACCTTGCGGCCCTGCCGCTTGCCCTTGAGGCTGTCGAAGAAGTTCTTGTAGGCGGCATCCAGGTCCCGCAGGGACTGTTGCAGGACGACCGCCGACACGTCGGCGAGCCACGCGCGTTCGGCAGTGCGCTTGGCCTGGGTGATGCGAAGCCGGGACAACTCGGCCGACGTCACATACGGCAGCCCGGCCGCGTGCGCTTGTTTCCGGTCGCGCAGGCAGTCGTTCCACACCACGCGGGCGCACCCGAACGCACCGGCCAGCGCACGACGCTGTGCGGCGTCGGGGTAGGCCCGGTAGTTGTAGCGGAGCTGCACAACCAAGATCCTACTACGATTGGTCTCATGGAGGGGCAGAACGACTACAGGCGGGGCAGACACGTTGTATCGGCGATGCATGTGCACTTGGTCTTCGTGACCAAGTACCGGCGCGGGGTGTTCAACGACGAGATGCTGACACGCTGCGAAGAGATCATGCGCAAGGTCTGCGAGGACTTCGAGGCGGAGCTGAAGGAGTTCAACGGCGAACCCGATCACGTCCACCTGTTGGTGCACTACCCGCCCAAGGTCGCCGTCTCCAAGCTGGTCAACAGCCTCAAGGGCGTCTCCGCCCGCCGGATACGGCAGGAGTTCACCGGCCGGATCAACCGCGCCATCATGCATGGGCACCTGTGGTCGCCCTCATACCTCTCCGCATCGTGCGGCGGAGCACCGTTGGCGATCGTCCGCCAGTACATCGAGCAGCAAAAACGTCCGCTCTAACGTGCACGTCAGAGCAGCCTTGAGATGCATTCATCCCCGGCGTGAACGCCGTGGCTTTCTGCAAGAGTCCCGGTAAACG
>NZ_JBIUAW010000036.1:0-3610 GCF_044593195.1 Streptomyces sp. NPDC052396 | reverse complement strand
AAATCCATCCCGTTCAAGGGCCGTGCAGTAGAGATTGCCGCCGGTTACGGCGAGAGATGCCGCCCCTTCGTCCTTGCGGACGCCGTGGCAACTCGAAGGACTCTACACGAGGCTGTACACGCCATCAAATCGCTGGCGCCGGTCCCCCTCCACGGGTACCGTCCTCCCATGACCAAGCAGCATGCGCACACCCAGCAGTGGTGGGCCGCCTAGGGCGGCCGGTTCTCGCATGCACTCAACGGCCGCCGCCTCGGCGGCCGTTTTTGCTGTCCGTGGCGGTGGTCCCACACCCCGGGAGGACAGCAATGACCAGGACGACCACGCGGACCACTCGCATCTTCAGCGGCGTCAAGCCGACCGGCCACCTCACCCTCGGCAACTACCTCGGCGCCGTTCGCCAGTGGGTCGAGTCCGACCAGCACCGGGCCGAGGCCCTGTTCTGTGTGGTGGACCTGCATGCGCTGACCGTCGACCACGACCCCGCCCGGGTGCGGCGGCTCAGCCGACAGGCGGCGACCCTGCTGCTGGCCGCCGGTCTGGACCCGGCCCGCTGCACCCTGTTCGTCCAGAGTCATGTGGACGAACACACCCGCCTCTCCTACCTCCTGGAGTGCACGGCCACCGACGGCGAGATGCGCCGGATGATCCAGTACAAGGAGAAGTCGGTGCGCGAGCGGGCCACCGGCGGCAGCGTCCGGCTGTCGCTGCTGACCTATCCGGCGCTGATGGCGGCGGACATCCTGGCCTATGGCGCGGACGAGGTTCCGGTCGGTGACGACCAGGCGCAGCATGTGGAACTCACCCGCGACCTGGCGGTGCGCTTCAACCAGCGCTACGGGCACACCTTCACCGTGCCCCGGGCGGTGCTCCCAACGGTCGCCGCCCGGGTGATGGACCTGCAGGATCCGACGTCCAAGATGGGCAAGTCGCACGCGGAGACCGCCGGCATTGTCTATCTGCTCGACGAGCCGGAGGTGGTGCGCAAGAAGATCATGCGCGCGGTCACCGACAGCGGGGACGATGTGGTGTACGACCGTGAGGCACGGCCGGGCGTGGCCAACCTGCTGGAGCTGCTCGCCGCCTGCACCCATGACAAGCCCTCTGTGCTGGCCGAGAGCTACAGCTCGTACGGCGCACTGAAGAAGGACACCGCCGAGGCAGTGGTGGAAGTGCTGCGTCCGATGCAGGAGCGCCATGCGGAGCTGTGCGCCGACCCGGGCACGGTGGACGCGGTGCTGCGGGCCGGTGCCGAACGGGCCCGGGCACTGGCCCGGCCCACGGTCGACGCGGCATACCGCGCGATCGGGCTGCTGCCCGCGGTGTGAAGCGAGGGACCACGAGAGCCGGGCGCGAGGCAACGAGGAATCCGGCGGAGGCGGAGCGGCGTCCCCCTCTCCGCCGGATTCCTCTTGTTGAGCTATTCAGCCTTGTCCGGAGGCCAGCTCCCGGCTGCGGTCGCGCGCGGCCTCCAGGGCAGCGATCAGCGCATGCCGTACTCCGTGCTTCTCCAGCTCCCGAATCGCGCTGATGGTGGTGCCGGCCGGGGAGGTGACCGCCTCGCGCAGCTTGACCGGGTGTTCGCCGCTGTCGCGAAGCATCACTGCGGCGCCGATGGCGGCCTGGACGATCAGATCGTGAGCCTTGTCCCGGGGCAGGCCCAGCAGGATGCCCGCATCCGTCATCGCCTCGACCAGGAAGTAGAAGTAGGCGGGACCAGAGCCGGACAGCGCGGTGGCCGCGTCCTGCTGAGCCTCCGGGAGGCGCAGCGTCTTGCCCACCGGCTTGAAGATCGCCTCGGCCCGGAGCAGATGCTCTTCCCCGGCATGGCTGCCGGCGGAGATGACGGACATGCCCTCGTCGACCAGCACCGGAGTATTGGGCATCACCCGCACCACGGCCGTACCGGCCGGCAGCCGCTCCTCGAAGAAGGCGGTGGGGACACCGGCCGCCGCACTGATGACCAGGCGGTCGGCAGGCAGATGCGGGGCGAGCTCGGCCAGCAGGGCCGCCATGTCCTGCGGCTTCACGGCCAGAATCAGAGTGTCGGCGCGCTTGGCCGCCTCCGCGTTGTCCACCACCTCCACGCCATAGCGCTCCCGGAGCGCCGCGGCCCGTTCCGGCCGGCGGGCGGTGCACATCAGGTCAGCCGGTGACCAACCGGCCCGGATCATGCCACTCAGCAGGGCTTCACCGATCTTTCCGGTGCCGAGGACGGCAACCGACTGGGGCATGGGCACGGGTGGCTCACCTCTTCGCTGTGCGGGACTGTGCTCAGGCCGCCATCCTGCCATTCGCGCGCGCGGGGGTGTGCGCGCCGACCAACGGCATCCCTGCGACCTCCCAACGACCGTTCATAGCGGGCAGGTTCAGCCGACCCGAGCACCACCTTGCCGCGGTCATGGCCGTGTGCCACGTTCCGTTGGCGTGCGCGGCCTGGTCGAGCGGGTGGCTGACCCGGATGTGCCAGGTCAGCTCGCCGCGTACGTACCGCTCCGCCAGTTCGGCGAGCGAGCCGGCGGGGTGGTCCGTACCCCGGCGGACGCGGCGCGCTCGTACACGACCAGCGTCAGCGCCCAGGAACGGTCTTTCACCAGGCCGAGCGAGAGGTCGAAGGCTTTGCCTCCGGACCGGAATGGCGCCCAGTGGCCGCAGCTATACGTGGTTGGCCTCCACGGCCATGAGCGTGGCCTGATTGCCCGCGGTGAAATCGCCCGCGAACTGCCCTCCCGCTTGCTGGGTGATCCGGTCCGCCGGCGAGACCAGCACATCGTCTGCCACCGCCCAGCCGGTGACGCCCATGCCCCACCTGGTCGATCACTCCGGCGAATTCGTTCCCGGCTTCCGGGGCAACGGCGGCCTCGGGGCCTTCTCCAGCCTCAGCACCTCCGGCCCTCCGGCCTGGTGGAAGACGACGGCTCGGCTCATGCTCCGCTCCTCTCGATTCGGAGCGGGACCAGTTCCCCAACAGTGCACGCGATCGTGACGCGGCGCCCGGCGACTCGAACTCCGCGAGCACACCGCGCAGTTGGGAGCACACATCGGTCGTGCGGCGCGCCCTGACCTAGAACCCCTAAGGAAATGATCTCCGAGTTGGTTGGATCACTCGGGGACAGGCGATCCGAAGATGCGGGGTGGCTGGGCCGAAGCCAGGGGGTGTCGATGGTGAAGGTGGAGCGCCGTTCACGGCGCCCCCAGAGGTGAGCGGCACCCAGACCGGCTGGCGTTTCAGGGCATCCCGTTCGTGCTGCGCACCGGGATCACCTGGGAACACCTGCCGTAGAAGCTCGGCTTCGGTTCAGGCATGACGTGCTGGCGCCGCCTGGCCGAGTGGGCTGAGGCCAATATGTGGTCCCGGTTCCACGAAGTCCTCCTCGCCAAGCTCCGCAACGCGAACGCCCTCGACTTCTCCCGGGCGGCCATCGACAGCTGACAGCATCGGAACCCAGTGATTCATCACCTGGTGCAAGCGTTGCCGGTGGTCAGCGGCCGCAGCTCGACGGGAATAGCCGGCGTGCGCCGGCCCGAATGGGCCTTAAACGCAAAAATGCCGTAAGGCCGATCCATATCCTGGACCGGCCTTACGGCTAATAATTGTTCGGCGGCGTCCTAC
>NZ_JBIUAW010000035.1:0-4617 GCF_044593195.1 Streptomyces sp. NPDC052396 | reverse complement strand
GAGTGCGGTCACGAGGGTGGTCAAGTTCGTCGTCACAAACGGATCTTGAGCACCCTCGCCTCATGCCCGCAGGCATTCGGAAAGACTCGTCTAGGGGCGGGACTTGGCCGCGGTCACCGCGAGACTGTCCGCCAGGCTGTCCGGCCCTGCCCACCAAGCTGCGGAAATCCCTGGCCTGGGACCGTGGCATGGAGCCGGCCGAAGACGAAGGGGTCACTGCCACGACTGGCCTGAGCGTGTACGTCGCTGGCCCTCGAAGCCCCTGACAGCGCGGCGCCACGGCCAACCATGCACGGGGTCGTCAGGAGCCGGATTGCGATCCGTCGTTGGAGACGGGATCGGTTGGGACCTGCTTGCGGCGATAGGCGTACAAGCGGTCCACCTCGTGGAATCCAGCGGAGTCGTACAGGCGGTTGGCGGCGGTACGGTCGCGTTCTCCTCCTGGGGGTTCGTCATCGTCCACGTACAAGATTGCCTGGTTCGCGCCGAGTTCGGTGAGAGCGTGCAGTGCGGTGCCCAGCATGAGACGGCCGATGCCTCGTCCTCTTGCGGAGGGCGTGACGCTGATCCACCACAGGACACCGGTCCCGTCGACCGGAAGTCCGATGACTGCTTCGGCGGCTTTACGGAAGTGTCTGCGGATCTGTAGGCGCTTGGTGGCGGCGCTCTCGCCTGGTCGCAGTCTTACGTTGCGAGCCTGCGGTAGGTGGCTGATGGGCAGCGGCGTGTGCATGTAGCGCCAGAGGTTCTCGCCGACGAACCCGGCCTGTTCGAGTGCGGTTCGGGTGGCTGGGCGGTGGCGAACGGGTAGGGCCTCTAGTCCGAGGCTGAGGGCAGAGGCGAAGTCGAAGGCGCAAATCGTTCTCGGTCCCAGGCGTGTGCATGCGTGGGAGATCAACCGCGCGGCCAGTGCTTGGTCCTCGTGACAGTGCAGCCACAGGATGTGGCCCGTCTGGTCCTTGGTGGATGTTGCGTAGGAGACCACGCCTACGACGTGTCCGGTGGGGTCGACCGCTACGTCGGTATGTAGCCGGGAGAGCGACTGCCACCAGCCGGCATCCACTTGCGAGTGTCCTGCCAGGGCTTCGTTGAGCATCTCCACAGAGGCGACCGGCTGGCCTTGGAGGCGATCGTGGTTGACGAGTTCGAGCACTGCTGGTTGGTCCGCTTCGGCGTAGGGACGCATCGTCGGGCCGGTTGAGGCGTTGCTCATGCCTGTCATCCTCCTTCTTTGCTCCTGGTTGTGCCTGTTGTCGTTGCTGAGGGAGCGTCGGGGGGGGGGGGGGGGGGGGGCCCCCCCCCCCCCCGACGTCGAGGTGCGGGACTTGTCAGGGGCGTCTTAGCCGATCTGTGCCCCGTGCCGAAGTGCTCCGGCGAGCCAGCGTTCGATGGCGGCGACGAACAGCAGCACGCTGGTGTTCGTCTCATGCCGGAGCTGGTCCGGATCGATGAGGCCCACCTCAACGGCCACGAGAGGTTTGGCAGTGTCAAGCGTTGCGGCTTGGTCGGTGAGCGCCGTACTGAAGTACTGCTTCTGTCGGGGCAGGGCTTTCACCTTGTTCTGGGGGAACAGGTTGATCACTTGTGCTTTGCAACGCCAGTAGCGGGTTGGCAAAGCTGCTTGGTAGCGGTCCCCCAGCGGGAGGGCCAGGGCTGCGGCCAGGAAGGAGGGGTGCAAAAAGGGCGACCCTTCCTCGATGTTGCCTGCCGGCAGAAGAGCAGTGTGGGGGAAGAGGGCATCGTATGCATCCGCCACCGACCAGGTCCTGCGTGTGGTGGCATGCGCGACTACGTGGTCGGATACCCACTGTTTTGCCCATGCAGTGGCTTCGGTTCGGTAGGGCTCCGCCAGTACGGCGGGTGCGACAGGGTCGCACCAGTCATCGGGCCAGTTCACCGCCCAGTAGAGGGAGGCTGTTGTGCGAGCGGGAAGCAGTCGTGAGAGAACGGCTGCGGCTTCGCCGAACAGTCCTGGTCCGGAGCTGGCTGCATCGTGGGCGTAGCGAACGGCAGCGGGGATTCCATGACGCCTGGCGATCGCGGCTGTGGCATACCGAGGCACTCCAAGGAGTTCATCGGAACCGTCACCCGACAGAATCAGGTCGACGCCGAGGTCCGCGGCCCGTTCGGCGGCCGCTGCGTTGACCTCGGGTAGGCCGTGCAGATGGGGTCCTGCCGGTGACCAGACAGGCTCGGCCCTGTCGTGGTGCGGGTCCAGGACGACCAGCTCAATGTCGAGGTCGAAGGCGCGGATTAGGCGGTGGACTTCGGCAGCCGAGCTGCCACCCAGGTCATCTGTCATCTCTATGACAAAGGCGATGACGCGTCGCCCCTCGGCGATGTCGCAGGCGTGGACGAGGACAGCCAGCGAGTCGAGGCCTCCGGAGACCATGACTCCGATCGTGTCCGTTCCGGCGGTCATGTCACGGACAGCTTCGGTGAATGCTGCGCGCAGGCCGTCGGGGTGCGCTCGGGGAGTGATGGGTTCCGGGGGCTCCAGTTCGATACCGTGCCAGAAGCTGACGGGCACGAACTCGCCCGTCGTCACGGGTGGGGCCAGCATCAGCCCCACCTTGCGCAGATCGACCACCCCCGGAACGGGGCCGGCCAGCATCAGCGGGTTGTCCGCGATGCGACCGGCCCCGTCCCGGAAGCGCGAAAGGCGGTCGATCACTTGGTGGTCTGGACCTTGGTCAGACGAGCCAGGCGGGTGGCGAGGCCTCGCAGGCCGCGGTATTCCTCGCTGAACCCACCCTTGGCGCCCAGGCCGTGACCGCCGTCCCCGGGGTGCGACTTCTTCGACATGTTCATCAGTCCTTTCAAGGAACTGCGAGCTGGTCCGCGGTCGCGGACCGGTGCCCGGCCGGGAGCCCTTCCCGGCACGAGCCGACCGCCAGGCGTCGGAAGAGGGGCCGCAAGGCGCTTTCCCTTGCGGCCCCTCCGACGCCTGGCAGGCTCAAGTGCCGGGAAGGGCTCGACCGGGCACACCCGGGAGCCGCAGCTCGCAGTCCTTGAGAGAGGTGAGTCGATGTCAGTTTCGGGGGGACGGCCGGCTGGTCGGTCAGGGTGCTTGTCGGCATGCGGTGATTCGTCGATTTTCGGCTGCGTTGTGAGTTGATCTGCCTGGCCGTGATGAGACAGCAGGCGGGGCGGGGGAACGCTTTGTGGATGCCAGCTCGTCGCTCCCCGGGTCGGGCCGGTCCGGGTGGTGTTGGAAGAGGCTCGGGTACGCGAATGCTCTGCGGGGCTTCTCCTGCAGGGCTGGTGGTGTTCGCGGTTGTTCCTGGCTGTCGGAGTGGTCGGGGGTATCGGGCTGTGGTCGGGGACGGTTGTCTTGCGGCTTCACCGTCGGTTCGGGCATGGACGATGGGTGCCGGCGGCTTGCTGGGTCGGATGACAGGCGTGGCGTCCTTCGACGCAACGCCGATTCATCGGTGCGGGTCCGTTTGGTGGGCCGGGCAGGAGCGGTGCTGGGGGGGCCGCACTGCGTGGTGGGAACGGAAACAGGGGGCGGGTTGGTGGTCTTTGTTATCGCGGTGGATGTTGTGGTTGTTCTGCCTTGCGGGCTTGGCTCAGGAGGCGTTCCCAGGTCCGGGGAGACCCGCCGTGCTGACGGGCGAGTTCGGTGGCGGTGTGGCTGATGGGGGCGTCGCTGGTGGCTGCCAGGGCGTCGGTTGCGATCTGTAGGCGGGGGTCGTTCTGGTAGGGGTGTGCTTTGCGGCGGGGCTGTGGCCGGCCTGCCACGCGGCCTCCGCCTTTGCCTTGGCCGGGAGGGTTGTCGCGTCGTTCCTCGATTTCGCGGCGGGGCCATACCCGTGTGCCGTAGAGGGTCTCGCCGCGGGACAGGTAGCCCTGTGTGGCATATGCGTGGACGGTCTTCGCGTTGATTCCGAGGATGGCTGCGGCTTCTTTGGCGTCAAGGTGGTCTTCGGGATGCTCGTCGGTGGGCAGGGGCGGAATGGGCTTGCCTGTGAGGTAGGCGTCGGTCTGTGCGAGGTCGTAGATCAGGTACCGGCTGTTCGGGAAGAGGCTTGCGACGTGGGCGCGAAAGTGGGGGGCGTCGCGTCGGCGCCAGGTTGCCAGGGGGACGCCGACGCGTTCGGCGATCTCGGCCTCGGTGGTGACCGGCCGGCTGTGGGGGATCACGGTGCGCTGTCTCCTCTGGGGTTGTGCCGGCGGATCGGATCCCCCGGTATGCTCTGGGTGTCCATTACTGCTTGTTCGCTGTGATGGCTTTGGCAGGGGCCGGTGGTGTGCCGGGCCGCCTTTTAGGGTGGCTCTCCATCGGCCCCTTTTCTTTGTGTCATGGCCGGCTTTGTAGCGGGCCCCTCTCTCGGCGGAAGAGTACGGGGGCGGTTGTTCGCCGTTTTCGGTAGTCCTTGCGCGCTGGTGAACGCTGTGCGGTTCGGTGTTTTTGGGTTGGTTTCGGACGTGTGCGGGAGGGGCGGGGTGAGCGCCCCGGAGGGGCGCTTGCGTTCGACTCGCGAGGTACGAGTGAGTCGAACGCCGGCTTGCGGTGGGGGTGGGGCCTGGAGGCGGCAGCGGCCCGGGCCCCCCCGCACCCCCAGCCCATGAGGCTGGGGGCCCCGCGGGGCGGGCGCGCGTGTGTCGCCGGCG
>NZ_JBIUAW010000034.1:0-4886 GCF_044593195.1 Streptomyces sp. NPDC052396 | reverse complement strand
GCCGGAGTTTATGGTGCCGGCGGCTGTTGTGGTGGTGGATGAGTTCCCGTTGACGGCGAATGGGAAGCTGGATCGGGGTGCTCTTCCGGAGCCGGAGTTTGTGTCCGGTGTGGTGTCGCGGTCGCCGCGGACACCGGTGGAAGAGGTGCTGTGCGGGTTGTTCGCGCAATTGCTCGACGTACCTGAAGTAGGTGTGGAGGACAGCTTCTTCGATCTGGGCGGTCACTCTCTCCTCGCCACCCGCCTGATCTCACGGGTGCGTTCGGTGTTCGGCGTGGAACTCGGAGTTCGCGTTCTCTTTGAGGCACCCACGGTGGCCGCGCTGGCCGCGGTGGTGGCCGGAGCCGGTCAGGCGCGGGTGGCGTTGGAGCCGATGGCCCGGCCCGAGCGGCTGCCGTTGTCGTTCGCCCAGAACCGGCTGTGGTTCCTCAGCCGGCTGGAAGGCCCGTCGGCCACCTACAACATTCCCCTGGCGGTACGGCTGACCGGACCGCTCGACCCGTCGGCCCTGGCAGACGCCTTGGCGGATGTGGTGGCCCGGCACGAGAACCTGCGCACCGTCTTCCCCGAGGACCAGGGCACTCCCTTCCAGCGCATCCTGGAGGACGCGCACGCCCGGCCGGCCCTGACGGTGACCGAGGTCAACGAGGAAACGCTCGCCGAGGCGATGGACCGAGCCATCCGCCACCCATTCGACCTGGCCTCCGAACTCCCGCTGCGCGCAGAGCTTCTGGTGCTTTCACCGGAGGAGTCTGTCTTCATCCTGGTGCTCCATCACATCGCCGCCGACGGCTGGTCGCTGGCGCCCTTGTGGCGTGATATCGCCACCGCCTATGCCGCCCGGCTGCGGGGGAGCGCTCCGGACTGGCGGGCGCTGCCGGTGCAGTACGCCGACTACACCCTCTGGCAGCGCAAGCTGCTCGGCGATGAATCCGACCGGAACAGCGTGCTGGCGAGCCAGCTCGCCCACTGGAAGCAGACGCTCAACGGCCTGCCGGAACGCATCGAGCTGCCGGCCGATCGTCCTTACCCCGCCGTCGCCTCCTACCGCGGTGGTTCCCACACCTTCCACTGGGATGCCGAACTCCATGGCGGCCTGGTGAAGTTGGCGCGTGCACATAACGCCACCGTCTTTATGGTGGTGCACGCGGCACTGGTGGCGCTGCTGCACCGGCTGGGTGCGGGTGAGGACATCGCCGTTGGCAGTCCGATCGCGGGCCGTACCGATGAGGCCCTGGACGAGCTGGTGGGCTTCTTTGTCAACACCCTGGTGCTGCGTACCGATGTCTCGGGTGACCCGACCTTCGGTGAACTGCTCGGCCGGGTGCGGGAAACCGACCTTGATGCCTATGCCCACCAGGAGGTGCCCTTCGAGCACCTGGTGGAGGTGCTCAACCCGGCCCGGTCCCTCTCCCACCACCCGCTGTTCCAGGTGCTGCTGGCCTGGCAGAACACGGCCGACTCCCAGCTGGAGCTCAGCGGGGTTTCCACGGATCACCTTTCGGTGAGCACAGAGTCGGCCCGGATGGACCTGGCTTTCACCCTGACCGAGAACTCCGGCGCGGAAGGCGGAGTCGATGGTCTTGTTGATTTCAGTGTTGACCTCTTTGACCAGGCCACCGTGGAATCGCTGGCCGCCAGGCTCGGCCGGCTGCTGACGGCCGTTGTCGCCGAGCCGGACATTCCGGTGAGCAGGGTGGAACTGCTCTCCGATATGGAGCGGTTGCGGGTGTTGGGTGAGTGGGGTGGTGTGGTTGGTGGTTCTTCGGGTGGGTTGTTTGTGGAGTTGTTTGAGGAGCGGGTTGCGGCTGCTCCGGATGCGTTGGCTGTGGTGTGTGGTGGGGTGGAGCTTTCGTATGGGGAGTTGAATGCATGGGTGAACCGGGTGGCGCATTGGCTGGTTGAGCGGGGTGTGGGGCGGGAGTGTGTGGTGGGGTTGAAGCTTCCGCGTTCGGTGGAGTTGGTGGTGTTGGAGTTGGCGGTGTGGAAGGCGGGTGGGGCGTTTTTGCCGGTGGATCCGGTGTATCCGGAGGATCGGGTTGCGGTGATGTTGGAGGGTGCGGGTGTGGGGTTGGTGGTGGATGGGCCGGTGGTGGCTGAGGGTTATCCGGAGGGTAATCCTGTGGTGGGTGGTCGTGGTGTGCTGGATGCGGCGTATGTGATTTTTACGTCGGGTTCCACGGGGCGGCCCAAGGGTGTGGTGGTGTCGCATGGGGGCGTGGTGGGTTTGGTGCAGGCCCATGCGGAGGCGTTGGGGCTGGGCGTGAAGTCGCGGGTGTTTCAGGCGGTGTCGCCGAGTTTTGATGTGGCGGTGGCAGATGTCGTGATGACTTTGGGCTCGGGCGGGGCGTTGGTTTTGGGTGGGGCGGAGGGTTTGGTGGGGGATGAGTTGGCATTGGCGTTGGAGGTAGGTGGGGCGACGCATGTGGCGTTGCCGGTGTCGGTGCTGGCCTCCTTGCCGGTGGAGCGGGCGCCGGAGTTGGCATGTGTATTGGTGGGCGGCGAGGTGTGCCCGGGGGAGTTGGCGCGGCGGTGGGTATCGAGTGGTCGTCGATTGGTGGTCGGGTATGGGCCGACAGAGACGACGGTGAGTGTGACGTTTGGCGCGGTGGATGGTGATGGCGGTGTGCCGTCGTTGGGACGGCCCATTGATGGGGTGGGTTGTTTTGTGCTGGACGGGTGGTTGCGGCCTGTTCCGGTGGGTGTGGTGGGGGAGTTGTATGTGGTGGGTGAGGGGGTTGCACGTGGGTATGCGGGGCGTGCGGGTTTGACGGCGGAACGTTTTGTGGCCTGTCCGTTTGGTGAGGGTGGGCGGATGTATCGGACCGGGGATTTGGTGCGATGGCGGAGGGATGGTGGGCTGGAGTTCGTCGGCCGTGCGGATGAGCAAATCAAGATCCGTGGTTTCCGGATCGAACCCGGCGAAATCGAAACCGTTCTGAGCGGGCACCCCGCCGTTGACCGTGCCTTGGTCATCGCGGACCAGGGGCAGCGCCTGGTCGCCTATGTCGTACCGAAGGCCCATGCGCACACCGGTGAACTCGGCGAAGAACTACGTCAGTTCGCCGGCGGGCAACTGCCGGACTTTATGATTCCCTCGTCATTTGTAGTGCTCGGGGAATTCCCGCTGACCGTCAACGGCAAGGTGGACCGGGCCGCTCTTCCCGAGCCGGTATTCGACTCCGTCTCCTCCCGTGCCCCCCGCACGCCGGCCGAGGAAATCCTCTGCGGGCTGTTCGCCGATGTCCTTGGCGTGCCCGAAGTGGGCGTGGAGGACAGCTTCTTCAACCTGGGCGGCCACTCCCTGCTGGCGACGCGTGTTATCTCCCGGGTGCGTTCGGCGTTCGGTGTGGAGCTTGGTGTGCGGGCTCTGTTTGAGGCGCCCACGGTGGCCGGGCTGGCGCGGGTGGTGGCCGGAGCCGGCCAGGCGGGTGCGGGGTTGGAGCCGATGGCTCGTCCCGAGCGGCTGCCGTTGTCGTTCGCCCAGAACCGGTTGTGGTTCCTCAGCCGGCTGGAAGGCCCGTCGGCCACCTACAACATTCCCTTGGCGGTACGGCTGACCGGCCCGCTCGACCAGGAGGCGTTGGGCGAGGCGCTGTCCGATGTGGCAGCCCGGCACGAGAGCCTGCGCACGGTCATCAGTGACCAGGACGGCATGCCCTACCAGCAGGTGCGGGCAGGCGGCGCGGCCCGACCCGCCCTGATGGTGACCGAGATTGCCGAGGCGGAGCTCGGCAATGCCCTGGATTCGGCCGTCCGGCATGAATTCGACCTGGGGCAGGACATTCCCGTCCATGCCGAGCTGTTGATGCTCTCCGCCGAGGATTCCGTCCTGGTTCTGGTGATTCACCACATCGCTGCCGACGGCTGGTCGCTGGAGCCGCTGTGGCGCGATGTCGCCACCGCTTATGCCGCCCGGCTGCGGGGTGCCGCTCCGGGCTGGCGGCCGCTGCCGGTGCAGTACGCCGACTACACCCTGTGGCAACGCGACCGGCTCGCGCAGGCCCTGGAACCCCAACTCGACTACTGGAAGCGGACGCTGGCCGGACTGCCGGAGCGGATGGAACTGCCCACCGACCGTCCCTATCCGGCGGTGGCCACTCACCGGGGCGAAACCCTGGACTTCCACTGGGACGCGGAGCTGCATCAGGGTCTGGTGGAACTCGCGCACGCCGGCAATGCCACGGTGTTCATGGTGGTGCACGCGGCACTGGTGGCGCTGTTGCATCGGATGGGTGCGGGTGAGGACATTGCCATTGGCAGTCCGATCGCGGGCCGTACCGATGAGGCCCTGGACGATCTGGTGGGCTTCTTCGTCAACACCCTGGTACTGCGCACCGACGTTTCCGGTGACCCGACTTTCCATGAACTGCTCGACCGGATCAGGGAAGTGGACCTCGGCGCCTACGCCCACCAGGAGGTGCCCTTTGAGCACCTGGTGGAGGCGCTGAACCCGGAGCGGACGCTGGCCCATCACCCGCTGTTCCAGACCATGCTCGCCTGGCAGAACGCGGCGGACTCCGAACTGACCCTGTCCGGTCTGTCATCGGCGGCCACCCTCCCGGTCCATACGGGTACGGCCCGCATGGACCTGGTCTTCGGTCTGACGGAGTCCCTGACCGGCGGTCTGGACGGCTTGGTCGAGTTCAACACCGATGTCTTCGACCGGTCCACGGTGGAGGCACTGACCGCCCGGCTGGGCAGGCTGCTGGCAGCCGCCGTGGCGGAGCCCGAACTCCCCGTCAGCGAACTGGACCTGCTCGATGAGCGGGAGCGGGAGTTGGTGGTTTCGGGGTGGAATGACACGGCGCGTGAGGTGCCGGGGTTGTCGTTGGTGGAGTTGTTTGAGGCGCAGGTGGTGCGGTCTCCGGGTGCGTTGGCGGTGG
>NZ_JBIUAW010000033.1:0-12798 GCF_044593195.1 Streptomyces sp. NPDC052396 | reverse complement strand
GTTATCTAGGGTGAGTGATTCCCTTCAGGTATGTGAGGCAAGTAGGGTGGATCTCTACTTGCCTGCACGATATCTGGGGGGTGTTAAGGCACGTTGGTCACAGCAGATGTGTTACCTCGTCACTACCGGGCTGAGCGTGCTGTGTCCGCGGACGGGAGCGTTCGGTGGGTGGTCGTCGACGAGTCCTTCGAGCTGCACGCTCAGGCGTGTTCGTTCCTTGCGGGGCGGGAGTTCAACACCGGCAGGACGTACGCCCCTCGGGTCGCTCTGTACCTGTCGTGGTGCAAGGAGTTCGGCGTTGAGTGGACGGAGCCGTCGCTGGCCCAGCTGATGGCGTTTCAGCGGTGGTTGGTGGAGGAGCCGCTTGCGCCGCGTAGTCGCCGGCCTGGGGCCGAGCGGCGCTACCGGGAGAAGGGCACGGCGAACCAGATCACGGGCACGATGACCGACTTCCTGCGGTGGTGCTCGCTGGCCGGACTCGGTGTCCCGGCCACGGTGGTGACGATGCTGGTGGAGCCCCGGTTCCTCCGCTTTGCCCCGGCGGGCTTCGATCCGGGCGAGGACGGCCAGAACCTCCACATCGAGGGCCGGCGCCTGAAGTTCAGGGTGGCGGTGCCCGGCTACGAGTGGCTGACCGACGAGGAAGTCCACCAGCTCCTCGCCGTGACGACGCACGCCAGGGACCGCTTCCTGGTGGGTCTGCTCGCGGTGACGGGCATGCGGATCGGCGAGGCGCTGGGGCTGCGGCGCGAGGACATGCACTTCCTGCCCGACTCGCGGCTGCTGGGCTGCCAGGTCAAGGGGCCGCACGTCCACGTCAGACGCCGGGTCAACAGCAACAATGCCTTCGCCAAGTCGGTACAGCCGCGCTGGATTCCGGTGGATGAGGACACGGTCGGCCTGTACACCGACTACCGCTACGAGCGGGAGACGGTCGCGCAGGCGGAGGCCGGCGACATGGTGTTCGTCAACCTCTTCCGCGCCCCACTGGGTCGGCCGATGCGCTACGACAACACCTACGAGCTGTTCAAGCGGCTGGCGACGCGCGCGGGGTTTCGGGCCAGGCCGCACATGCTGCGACACTCGGCGATCACCCGGTGGCGGCGCAAGGGGGTGCCGCGGGATGTGCGCCAGAACCTGGCCGGGCACCAGTCGCCGGCGTCCCAGGACCGCTACTCGCACGCCAGTGACCAGGAGAAACGCGACGCCATCGAGCTGGTAGCAGCCCGGCGCCGACAGGGGAGGGTGGAACACGGTGGGTAACGTCGTGCCGCTGCACCGGCGGCCGGCCGGTGACGGGCGGTCGGGCGGGTGGGCGCCGTTGGAGGCCGAACGGTGGTCGGCGTGGCTGCGCGAGCAGGTGGTGGACGGCTGGCGCGAGGGTGAGTGGGATCCGCAGACGCTGGTGTTCACCGGCGATGTTGAGCATCCGCGCACGGTGGTGTACCGGTGCGGCACGAAGGCGTGCGACGCGCTGGCGCGGGCCAAGAGCCTGTGCACGACCTGCGCGAAGGCCCAGCGGGCCAGCGGGCTGTCGATGAAGGAGTTCAAGGCGGTCTTCGTGCCGGTGCGGAACCGGACGATGACCGGCGTGCAGGCCCGGTGCCGTGTCGAAGGGTGCCCGCGCGATTCGCACACGTGGGGCTTGTGCAGCTCGCACGCCTCGCTGCGGCAGAAGCACCTGGACCGCGACCCGCACTCGGCGCTGGACGCCTGGGCGGCCAGGCAGAAGCCGTACCCGCCGGTGGCCAGCTGCCGGGTGCGCGGGTGCCACTTCGACGGCCGCGGCACGCACATCCTGTGTCTCCAGCACCACCGTCACTTCACCCGCCACCCGGCCTCCCGGGTGGCCGGTGCGGCGGTGCCGGCCGACTGGCTGGACCGGCAGGCCCCTTACCTGTCCGTCCACCAGTTCTCCCTCGCCCCGTTGCACCCGCTCGCCCGCCTGGAGGTGCTGTACGCGCTCCAGCAGCGCGACGCGCGCGGGCAGAAGATCGACCCGCATGCCACCCGGCAGATGATCGCCCGCCTGGCCGAGGCCACCGACAGCGTGGCCGTGCTGCCCGCCGACGATCTGCCCGGGCGCTCGGGAAGCAACATCGACGCGCTGCTGCGCGAGACCCACCGCGTGATCGCCGCGGCCCTCGCCCGTTTTCGCGGCGCCGACCCATCCGAGCAGCCGACGCTGGACCTCACCGAGCTCGGGGTACGCGGCAAGCGCGGCGGCCGGACCAGCCGTCCGGGCGATCTGGACCTGACCGAGGTGACCCAGCCGTGGCTGCGAAGAGTGCTGATCGCCTGGATCGACGAGACGAAGCCGAATACCGGCGAGGTCCGACGCGCTCACCGCGCCTGCGTCACCGCCGCGCGGGCGCTCGCGCTGCAGCCCGGCGGCGGCACCGACGAGGCGGTCCTGGCGTTCGCCGACATCAACGCCGTGGTCGACACGTTTCGGCACCTGCCGAGGCTGGACGGCGCCCCCATGAAGAACAAGGCCCGCAACGGCCTGATGGGCTTCTTCTTCAAGGTCCTGGACTACGGCCGGGCGGCCGGACACCTGGGAGGGATGTCGGCCTACTTCGCCCGGCACCCCAGCCACGCGATCGCCCCGGACGAGGTGAGCGAGGAGGACGAGGCCGGACGGGCCCTGCCCGAGGACGTCATCTACCAGCTGGACGACCAGATCCAGCTGATCGGCCGGGGCATCACCCACGGCCGCATGACGCCCGAGGAGGTCCACGAGATGTGCCGGGCCGTCTACGAGCTGCTGCGGGACACCGGCCGCCGCCCCTACGAGATAGGCGAGTTGCGGCTCAACTGCCTCAAGCGGGAGGGGAAGGAGCGGACCCTGATCTGGGATAACCGCAAGGCCGGCCGCAACCGGCGGCACCTGCCGGTCACCTCGGAGACGGTCGAGACCATCGAGCGGTGGCTGGCCGTGCGGGCGAAGCTGGACCTGCCCACCGGCAGCGAGGGGTACCTGTTCCCGCCGGCCGGCGAGAACGGCCAACTGCGGCACCTGCTGCCCGAGCAGGTCGCCCACATCATCCGCTCCTGGGCCGACCATGAGGATGTGGTCCTGCTGGCCGAGGAGTTCGGCCGGGACGGGACAAGGGTTGCGTTCGACAAGTCCCTGGTCTTCCCCTACGCGTTTCGGCACTCGTTCTGCCAGCGGCACGCGGACGCGGGCATCGACCCGGACGTGCTGCGCGATCTGATGGACCACCGTTCGCAGGCCACCACGGCTGCCTATTACAAGATCACCGCGAAGCGGAAGCGGGAGGCGGTGAACGTGATGCGCCTGCACACCACCGACCGCAAGGGCCGCCTGACCCCGCTGTCGCAGACAGCCTATCTGCGAGGGTCGGTGCAGGTGCCGTTCGGGAACTGCACCGAGCCGTCGAACGTGAAAGCGGGCGGGCACGCGTGCCCGATCCGGTTCCAGTGCGTGGGCTGCCCGTCCTATCACCCGGACCCGTCCTACCTGCCGGCGATGGAGGACCACATCCGCCAGCTGCGGGCCCAGCGCGAGAAGGCGGTCATGATGGACGTCGACGAGTTCGTCGTGCGCAACATGGACGACGAGATCGCGGCGTACAAGAAGCGGGTGGATCAGATGCGGGACCAAGTCGAGGCCATGGACCCGGACGAGCGCGAGCGGGTGGAGGAGGCGTCGGCGGTGCTGAGGAAGGTCCGCGCGGCCCAGGCCGGACGCGGGGCGGTCGCGCTGCCGATGCCGGTGGTCCGACGGCCGCGGATAGACGGGGCCGGGGCATGACCGCCACCGGACGCACGCCCGGCGACGTGCTGCGGGAGGCGAGGCGGCGCGACAGCCAGACCAAACGCGGCAAGGTACTGGCGGCCGTCGACGAGATGAAGGACAGCGGCACCGCGATCACCTTCCTCGGGGTGGCCCGCGCGGCCGGAGTCTCCAACTGGCTGGTCTACGCCGACGGGGTGCGCGAGCACATCGAGGCCGCGATGAAGGGGCAGGCCAAGTCCGCCCGGCGCCGGCGCGAGGCCGGTACGGGGGCCTCGGCGGCGAGCCTGGCCACCGACCTGGAACTGCTGAGGGCGGAGAACAAAGCCCTGCGCGAGGAGAGGGACGGCCTCAAGCGGGCCGTGCAGCGAGGCCTGGGCGCCGCCCTGGACCAGGAAGGCGCGAAAAGCGCCGCACAGCGGATCGGCGACCTGCAGGCCGAGCTGCAGAAGGTCAAGGACGAGCTGGCCGCCGCCCGCACGGAGAACACCGCTTTGAAGCGGCAGCTGGCGGATGCTCAGGAAGAGGTGATCGCCGTCCGGGAGGCCGGGCGGCAGATGTTCAAGGACCTCAACCGGTCCACCTGAAGCGGTGCGGGGTGCCCGGCCGGTCCCGGGCACCCCGCACCGTCAGGCGCTCGCCGCCGGCGGGCGCGTGCTCAACTGGACGACCTGGGCTTCCAGGTCGGCGATCCGCTCCGCCATGTGGGTCATGGTCCGCTGGTTCTTCATGACCTTGCTGCCGAGCCCTTCGACGCCGCTGACCATCCGCATCGCCCCGTCGGCGGTCTCGGCCATCTTCGAGAACGCCTCGGCGTCCACGCTGTTCGGGTTGGTCGCCTCGAACGCGCACGCGCGCTGCATCTCGGCCATGGAGGCCACGCTCTTGCGGCAGGCCAGCAGCGCGTCCCGGGCGCCGAACTCGTCACCCTGGCCGGCGCGGTGGAAGCGGGTGACCATCTTCCCGCGCCGGAGCGGGTCCTTGGACCGCATGAACTGCTCCAGCCGGTGGCCGTCGTGGGCGGCGGCCACGCGCGCCCTGCGGACCGCCGTCCGCAGCCGGCTGCTGTCCGGCAGGCCGACACCCGCGGCGATGTCCGCGTAGGAGATCTCATGGCCAGCCCGCGCGTACAGCCACATCAGGACGTCGACGGCGTCCTGCTCGGCGCGGGTCGGCGGCTTGTCCTCGGCCCGGCTCACCCCAGCTTCTCGCTCTCTTCGAGGAACGCGCGCAACGCGGCGTCGTCCAGGACCTGGTAGGGGCTGGCGGCCAGGTCCCGGATGAAGTCGACGGCGGCCTTCGTCGCCTCGCACAGCTCGGTGATGGTCTTGCCCCTCTCGCCGGTGAACTGGACGGGGTGCCGCTGCAGCAGCGACAGCACCCGCAGCGTCCCGAGCCTGACCTGGGCCAGCTCGTTGAAGACCTGCAGGGCGGCATCGGCCTCGCCCGGTTCGCCGGCGGCCCGCACCGCGGCCGCGGCAGCGGCGGGGTCCATCCCCTTCTCGTCGCCCTGGGGGGACCAGCTGTCGGCCCGCCCGTCGAGCTCCCGGGCGTGCTGTTCCGCGACATCCCGCGCGGCCTGGCGGTCCGCCTGGTCCTGGGTCTCCTCGTCGCGGCGCCGGAGCTCGGCGATGCCCTCCAGGGCGGCGGTGCGGGTCACCTCGTCGGCGATGACCGCGGCCTTGACGGCCTTCGGGTGCTGGGCCACGTAGACGGGTCCGGAGGGCCTGACCCCGGCCCGCTCGGCTTCCGTCTCCAGGGCCTCCCGGCGCTCGCCCTTGGGCATCCGCGACTCGTGGCTCTTGTAGAAGCCCTTCTCCCCGTAGAACGGCACCTCGGCCTCGTCGGGCAGCTCCACATACTCACCCGCGACGACCTTCTCCAGCGCGGCGACCTTGCCGGCCTCCGCCCCCCTAACCCACGCCTCGTGCAGAGCCAGCACCCGCTTGGCCGTTGTCTTCGACCGGCGCGCGAACTCGACGGCGCTGATCTGGCGACAAACTTTTCGGTCGAAAAGTTTGTCCTGCTGCTCGAAGCTGCGACCGTGCCCGTGACCCGGCTCGACACGGCGCGCGACCAGCAAGGCCAGGGCCCAGCCGCCGCCACGGTTGTGCCGCGCGAACTCGGCGATGTCGGCCTCCAGGCCGTCATCCGTGTCCTCTGCGATGTGCGGCATCACACGGCCACCGCGACCTTCGCCGAGCGGCGTCCGCCGCGGGCGGGCTTCGCCGCGCTGTCGAGCCGCATCGTGATCCAGGCGGTGGCCAGTTCCAGCTTCACCAGCGCCTCCCGGGCCGCGGGCAGCTGCTGTTCGACCAGTTGGACGGACGGGTGACGGTTGACGAAACCGCTGGCCTGGTCGCCGAGGGCCACCAGAGCCCGGGCCAGCGGCATCCACTGCCCGGCCGGCTCGGCGCCGTCCAGTTCCTCGCGGTCGCGCTCCCGCCGGCGCTGGGCATCGATCGTCCGGCGGACCGACGTGCGTAAGCTCGCGTCGTCGGCCAGCAGCGAGCACACGATCTTCTCCCGCTCGCCACCGCTCAGGCCGCCCAGATAGGCCATGAGCTTGGTGGAGTCCCCGGAGCCCGGGTCCACCAGCTCCTTGAGGGCGGGTGCCGTACCCAGGACCTGCTGGTAGTACGCGAGGGTGACGCGGTCGCGGCCGGCCTCGCGAGCCTCCTTCAGCAGGGCCCGGAGCTTGGTCCAGCCCTCGTCCGCCGGTAAGCCGCCGGGCCGCAGCCGGGCGCCCTCACGCAGCGTGCTGTAGCTGACGTGCACGTCACCGTCGGCGATTAACTGCCGGATTGCCGGGGTGGCCATGCGGGCGGTGTGGCGGTAGTCCCGCCCCGTGGCAGTCGCGAGCCCGATCTGGCCGCAGAACTCCTCGAAGACGCTGTCGTTGTTCAGCCCGGCGACCGCCAGCAGCTTGTCGCCCAGCGCCAGCCTGTTCTCGCGGCCTTCGTCCATGAGACGGCGGCCCTCGCGGACGTCCTCATCCGTATAGGTCATGTCATGGTCCCATCAGAGATCAACTCAGACGGGCACGCATCGTAATCACATGAACGCAACGGACGGGCACGCTCAAACACCCGGTCGATCCTTAAAACGACGCCCCATCAGCACTGACGAGCGGTGTCCAGCGTGGATCCCCCTCGCAGGTTCACCCTTTGGGGTGAACCTGCGAGGGGGATCCGGGAGATTGCCTCGGAGGGGCCGGGCAGCTGGGGAGGGTGGTGCGGCAGGTCTCGCAGCGGGCCTGCATCCACACATGCTGTCCGTCGCCCCGCAGACGGATGCGGCCGGGGGCCCCGCACTCGTCGCAGGTGTTCTCCGAGGCGGTCTCGGCAGCGTCGGTCAGGGCAGTGGCCCGGTCGGCGAACTCCCCGTCGAACTCGCCGCCTTGGAATCGGTCGGCGACGGTGATCCGCAGGCCGCCGAACTTCACGGCGAAGGACTCGATGCGGTAGCCGGGATCAAGGGCGAGCAGGTCGCGGTGGAGCTGGTCGAGCAGGGGCGCCCAGCCGGGTCCGACGGTGCCGGCCCAAACGGGGATCTGTCGGTCGCTGGGTGAGGGAAGGCCGCGGGTGTCGTCCATGGGCTTCATGATGGCGGCGGGGTATGACAACGGGCCGCTCTGCTGGTGCAGTTGGCCTGGAAGCTGCCAGCGAGCCGGGCGCCCCCGCAGGGGCGCCCGGCTTCAGCCTGGTCAGGCGGTGGTCTGCTGGAGGAAGTCGGTGTTGGCCTTCACGTCGTGCCCGAGCACCATCGCATGGCGGGGAAGCTTGCCGAGGAGTTCGAGCAGGGGCTCGGTGCCAGGCAAGTCTCCCGGGAGGAGGCCGAAGACGTCGGGGTAGCGGTCTTCGGTCCCGGCGGTGAAGAAGTCACCGGCCGCCACGGTGCGGTCCTCGCCGCAAAGGGCGGGCTCGGCCCCGGGGGTGATCTGGGGGAAGAGGATGCGTGCGGCCTGTCCCTCGGTGGCCAGGGCCAGGCCGAGCCAGGTGCCGAGCTGGTCGGGGAAGAACTGGGGCTTGAGTTCCTTGCCGGACCCCTTCCACAGGGGTGTGCGGCTGCCAGCGTGGAGGGCGTCGGTGACCTTCTGGTGCTGGGTGGGGTGGAGCTGTTCGCCGCGCTGGACGCGTTCGCGGACCTGGTCGTACCAGCCGAGGGCATCCAGAAGGCCGAGGCCGATGGCGGCGGCGGATGGCCAGGGCAGGACCCGCAGGCGGTCGTTCTCGCGGCGGATGAAGACGCGGTCGTTGGCCAGCAGCTGCCAGCCGGCACGGGCCAGCAGGAGCCCCACGGTGGTCTTCCCGGCGCCCTTGTCGCCCAGGGTCAGCACGGTCTGGCCGTCGCGGACGACTGCGGAGGCGTGCAGGATCGACCAGCCGTCGGCCACCAGCTGCCCGCGGACGACTTCCCGGGCGAGGCGGGCGGCGGCCAGGGCGACGGGGACGTCCTCACAGCCGTAGATGTGCAGGGGTCCGCCGGGCTCGGCGCGGTAGGCGAGCTTGTCGTCGGGCTGCGAGGCGAGCACGGTGCCGTCGTCGTCCCGGTCGAAGAGCATGCTCGTGTTCGCGTAGACGGTCTCCTCGTGCGCGTGGTCGGCCACGCGCTGGGCGATCTCGGTGACGCGGTCCGGGTTGACGTCGGCGATCACCTGCGGGCCGTCGGCCGGGGTGGTGGTGCTGGTGGCGTTCCACCAAGGGCCGAAGTAGCGGAGGGCCCATTCGGTGACCACCGGCGTGTTGCTGGTGACGGTCACGGCCTGACTGGCCGTGGCGATGCGGGTAGCGGTCCTGGTCACTGCGGTCTTCTCCTTCCATGAGGGACGTGCGGGAACGTGCAGGCGGGCCAGCGGCTCGTAGGCGTCGCGGAGCTTGACGTCCGCGGCCACCAGCTGGCGGGCCTCGACGGCATCGAGCCGGGGGAGGCACACGGTCGGCTTTCCGGCGGTGAAGCGCAACGGGATTCCCATCCACCGCCTTTCGTGGTTGACGGACAGCTCCACCACCCGGTCCTCCAGGCCCAGGCCCGCGCGGAGGGCGGCGATGACGGCGCCGGCGGGGCCGCAGCGGGTGCGGCCGAGACCGGCGTTGATGCGGGCCGGGCGGTCGGCCAGCTCGCGGCGAACCTGCCCGACCGGCACTTCGGCCGGGCGGCCCTTCACGCGGGTGGCCGACGCGCACACCACCGCCTGGTCGCCGTGCTCGCCGATCACGTGCCCCTCCACATCCGCCACAGACACGTCGAGGACGCGGGCGAGGGCGAGGTGGTAGCGGGCGGTGTCGGTGTTCGAGCCGACCCCGTAGACGCGCGGGCAGCCGGAGACCTCGGCGAACAGGCGGGTCATGACGTCAACGGGGTTGGTCACCATGACCACCAGCCCCTGGTAGTGGGCCAGCGCGCGGGCCAGGGCGGCGATGACGGGGGCGTTCGCGTTCAGCCCGGCCATCCGCACGTTGGTGCGGCTGGTGTTGAGGAACTCGGCCCTCGGGCAGACCACCACCGCTTCGCAGGACACCAGCTGGCCCGGGCCGGCGGCGTGAACCGCCCGGACGGGGGAGCCGGTGACCTGGCACATGTCTTCCAGGTCGGTCACCAGGGCCCGGGCCGACAGGCCCGTTCGGGAGACGACTCGGACGGACTCGCACCAGCCTCCGGCTGCCAGCAGCATGGCGACGCTCTGGCCGACGGCCCCGGCGCCGATCACTCCGATCGCCCCGGCCTTCGCCCCGGTCACCGGTTCGCCGCCTTCACCACGTCGGCCAGCGCGAGCCGCCACACGGCCCGCGGGTCCGTCCCGGCAACCAGGGCGGCACTCGTGGTCTCCAGCAGGCCGCACACCGTCTCCGCCCGGGTGGTGAGCTTTCCGGCGTGCTCGGGCAGCGGCAGGTCGGGCGGACAGGTCAGGTAGGTGCTGAAGATGTTGGTGGTGTCCATCAGCCACAGCACCACCAGGTGCCGCAGCCACTCGGCCCGCTCGTCCGGGGCCAGGTCGGCCGTAAGAGCGTCGGCGAACTCCTCGATCCCACTCGCCGTCGCGTCGGCCGCCACCAGGTCCGGGGAGGAGGCGATCAGGCCGAGCACGGTCCGGGAGACCAGCTTGGCCGCATCGGTCTGCGGCCGTCCCCGGCCCAGGCCCGGGTCGAGGAAGACCGGCCGCCCGTCGGCGCCGTCAGGGAAGACGATGTGGTCCGGCTTGAGGTCGCCGTAGACCACCGGCCGGTGCCCGGCCGCCGGAGCGGGCCGCAGCCGCCTCAGCCGCAGAACCACCGTGCTCAGCACGTCCCCGGCCTGTCCGGCTTTGCGCAGGTAGGTCGGGCCGCTGATGCCGTTGAACTTCCGGTCGAAGGTCGAGCCGATGCCCCGCTCGGTGATGGCCGCCTCGTCGACGGCACGGGCGACGGCGGGCCGCTGGAGCCCCGCAAGCTCGACCACCGCACGGGTCATCAGCTCGCCACTCTGGTGCGGGTCCTTGGCCAGCAGGTCAGCCAGCGTCGGCCCCGCCACCGGCTCGGTGAACAACACCCCGCCCAGGCGCCCGGCCACCCGGCAAGCCCGCGCACCGGCCTCCTGAAGGATGGCCAGGCCCCTGGCCTCCCGCTCCAGCAGGGCCCCCGGCGAGCCCTGGTAGGCAGCCTGGGCCGCCCTCACCTGGGCCCAGTCACCGGCCGTGCCCCTCAGCACGGAGACCAGCGACAGGCCCAGCAGCGACACCTTCGCGTACAGCGGGCGGCCGTCCACCGTCAGGCGGCGGACGTAGGCGGTGACACTCGGCGTGTGCTGGCCGAGCCGCACGGTGCCGCCCGGCCACAGCTCGGCGGCGGCCTGCTTGATCTTCTCGTCCGCGTAGGCGAAGACCTCGGCGGCGGCGATGGCGCTCGAACCGGCGGTCATCGCCACCCTCCCGCCGTCGGGGCCGCCGCGTCCGGCAGGGACAGGGCGGCCGGGACCTGCTGGTCGAGGTCGTGGTGGACGACGGCGGCCAGGCTGCCGGCCGCAGCGATGCTGCCCAGGGCCCAGATCCAGCCGAGCACGGGCCCCAGCCAGTCACCGCGGGCCGCCTTGCCGCCGGTCGTACGGCACGTGTACGTCACCGTCGTCTCCTTCTCGTCCCAGGGATTGGAGGCAGCGGGCCGCCGACGTGGCGAGGAGACAGTGATGGGACGCCGGCGGTCCGCTGCCGCTTCATCCGCCCACGCGTCTCGGGCGGTGAGCTTCAGTCAACGGCCGTACGTACAGGGCGAGTAGGGGTCAGGATGTAGGGCAGCTGTAGGCCCGTGTAGGCCAGGAGGCGACGGCATCGTGCCGACCAAAGAGGAACTCGCCCAGCTCATCCGACACGCGTGCGAGAAACGCGGCTGGGGCCCCACCAAGCTCGCCCGCGAAGTCAGCATCGCCGCCGGGAAGCCCCCGGACACGATCGAGCGCCAGTACGCCCAACGGTGGCTGACCGGCGGACGATCACCGAAGTACTGGCTGCCATACGTCGACAAGGTCCTCGACCTGGGCCTGGAGACCGCCAAGGAGACGGATTCCACCAGGTTGGAGGGCAAAGTCACCGATGCCGTGGCATCAGTCTCAGCCGACCACGTCCACTGCGACCGATCGCTGATCTCCCACGCGGGTAAGTACCTGCTGCCGAAGGACCTGACGTGCAACACCGCTCTGGGGACCGGTGGAACACTCCCGCGCCTTCGGCCGTGGGCAGCCGGTGAATGCCCGCTCCCACCCACCACCACAAGCTCTCTCGGCGACGGCGCTTCGGCACATCCCGCGACGGGAGAGGAGGGAGAAGACGACATGAAACGACGCACCATCATCCGGGCCGCACTCGGGGCGAGCGCCGCCCTGTCCCCGCCGGTACTCGAACTCCTCGCCGGCCAGCAGGCCAGGGCCGAATCCGCTCTCACCACCGCGGCCGGACGCGACGCCGTGATCGGCCAGTGGGAGGAGACCGCCTGGCGCTACGGATGCGGCTACGGCGGACGCGCCCCCATCACCCTCCTGCACGACGCCCTCCTCGACGTCGAAGACCTCAACCGGCTCCTCGGGCAGCAACTCGACACCGGCGAGCGTCAGCGGGTCCTGCGGATCTCCGCACAGCTGTCCGGCATCGTCGCCCTGGTCCTCGGCGACATGGGCCACCCCCGCGACGCCCACCGCTGGTATGCCAACGCCTCCGCCGCCGCCCAGGCCAGCGGCGACACCGCCGTGCACGCCTGGGTAACCGCACGGGAAGCGATGGTGCCCCTCAACTGGGGCCAGCCCGCCGCGGCCCTCCGCCTCGCCGACCGCGCCCGCACCCTGGCCGGCGACGGCACCTCAGCCGCCCACGCGCTCGCCGCCGCAGCCCAGGCCCGCGCTCACGCGGCCCTCGGGCACGCCGCCGAAGCCCGCAAGGCGATAGCCGACGCCGAACGCGCACACGACCGCCTGCGCGACACCGACGCCTCGGGCACCTGGTACGGCTACCCCCTCCAGCAACACCTCGTCCACGCCAGCCGCACCTACACCGGCATCGGCGACACCGGCCCCGCCGCCGACGTGCAAACCGAAGCTCTCCGGCTGATCAGCCGCACCTCGGTCATGTCCCCCGCACTGATCCACCTCGATGAGGCCCTGTGCACGGCCGCCGACGGCGACCACGACAGCGCATGCACCCAGGCAGTCCACATCATCACCACCCTCCCTCCCGCCTACCGCACCGGCCTGATCGCCCGCAGGGGCCAGGAACTCACCGGCGCCCTCCCTCGCGGAGCCCAGCACCTACCCGCTGCACGCGAACTGCGGGAAGCGCTGGCGGCCACGCCGCCCGCCCAACTGCCCGCCTGACGCTGCACCACAAACAGGTACGGCCTCCTCAGACGAAGTGAGGAGGCCGTACCCGTACCGTACCCAGCTCAGCCCACCAGCCAGGCGACATCGAAGCCCATCGACAACACAAGCGGCGATGAGACCCTGATCTCGCTTGCCTAACATGCCTTAACCCCGTACAGGCGGCTGACCTGCGAACTTCGCAGGTAGCACTAGATAAC
>NZ_JBIUAW010000032.1:0-15458 GCF_044593195.1 Streptomyces sp. NPDC052396 | reverse complement strand
CGCGATCTGGCACAACTTCCGCACCGGCCAGGCGGTCAGCCGCTCACTGACCGCCTACGACCACTGAACGCGTTCGGAAAGACTCGTCTAGGCGTTCACCGGGCAGTAGCCGCCGACCCCGAGCGGCTGCTTCCGCACGCCCTTGAGACCCTCACCACCCAGCCCGACGCGGACGGCGCCCGGCAATGGCTGACCGGTATCCGCAACGCCGTCATTCAGCGCGCCCGCCGGCCCGACGCCGAACCCACCACCTACGAGCAGGCCGTCGCACTCATCGACCAGGCTCAAACGGCTGTCGGCATCGAGGGCATTGACGAACCTCCCGAGTCCGAGGAGACGGGCAGGGCCGCCGGCTTCCAGGAGCAGTTGCAGGCCCGTCCGGACACGCGACGGAACCGTGATTCCCCCATGGATCCTGACCTCAGGCTGGTGAAGCTGGAAGCGAGCCGGCCCACCCGTCTTGTGATCACCGCCCTGGCCATCTGCCACCTGACTCTGGTCACGGTGGTGTCGGCTGCCGGCCTGACCGCGGACACCCCCAATCAGTGGGCCCTGTGGTTCGTCGTACCGGAGATCGTGGGCCTTGCACCTCCTCGTCCCCTACGCTCTCGGTGCCCGGCGTGTGGCATCACCGATCATCTGGATCGCCCCGCCGCGCCGCCTTGGGAACCACCGTCGCACTGGCAACATCGCTCAGTCACCGCTGGCCGCTGCCTGCCTATCTGCCCGCCTGGCTGATCTGGATCTTCGTATTCACCGCGGGCCTGATCGCGCTGACGTTCGCCTGGCGCATCTGGATCGGCTGGCTGCAACCGGACCCGGTCAAGGATGAGACATAGGAGACCGGTGTGGCCGCGCGCTGGTACCTGGGGTGCCGCCAGGCTCCGGCTCAGTGATCACGGGACGGCACGAGGAAGGGCTCGGATCCCACCATGGGAGTCCGAGCCCTTCTTGATCAAGCGGCGGCCGGTGTTGATCAGTTCGCGTCCGGGTTCTTGCCCACCAGCGCCGACAGCAGCTCGATGATCTGAGCCTGGTGGCGGTCCATCTTCGCCTCCAGGACGTCGAAGCGCTCGTTCACCCGGGCGAAACCATCCCGGACCTCGCGGCGCAGCGCGGCCTGGCCCTCGATGACAGCAGCGAAGTTGCCGCCCGTCTGCACCTGGAGCGCCTCGACACGGTCCTCCACCGCTTCGACACGGCGGGTCAACGAGTCGATCTCAATCTGCGTGATGCGATCCTCAGCCACGCGGTGCTCCCCCAGATCCAGATCATGAAAAGCGGCGGTCATCAGGCCCTCCACGATATCTCGGGCGAACAGAGCCGCGCCCCGCCGTCCGGCACGAGGCCGAGTGCCTTCTGTCACGCGCAGGCAACGAGAACTCGGCCGATCCGCATGACGACGTCAGCGGCGTGCTCGGACTTCGCTGGCACCGTGAGTGGGCAGCGTCTGCCTGTACCGCCCTTTGGAGCCGGTCCGCGTCGTGCTGACCGGATCCAACCCGCTTCGGTTGGCACGTCCGGCTTCTCCACGGGCATCGCGACCCTAGCCCGGACAGCATTCCCGGCCGCTGACAGACGAGTGGCTCACGATACTTCCGCAGCGAGTCCGTCGCGCACTCGCGGGGTGTCCCGACCAACGGCGACGAGACCATACGCACCATCGAGTCAGTCCCGCTCACGTGGGGCGTTCCGCAACCACCCGGGCTGTTGGCCGGTCGACCGGCGTCCGTCTCGCGCCTGCGGGGTTGTCCCGGATACGGGGAACTGGGTGTGCAAGTGATCGCCGGATCCGTCTCGGTCATGGCAGCGTTCGGCGGGCCTGGCTGTTGGCACCGACCATAAGGTGGGTGGCGTCCGAACAGTTTCCACAGCAACAGCGCTAGCGAAAAAATGGCAAAGGAGCTGCTAAAGCGCAGGTCACGGAGTGTCCGTCCCGCAGGCGCGGGGGTGTTCCGGTTCGACTCGACGAACTGCACCGGGCGAAGATGTCCGTCCCGCAGGCGCGGGGGTGTTCCGTGTATTTCCAGGACGGCGGCGGCCGGGCTATGGTCCGTCCCGCAGGCGCGGGGGTGTTCCGCCACCGGCCGCTTGCGGCCCGCGGCCGGAGTGAAACGCCCTTCAGTGGCTGCTCGTTCGTGCTAGGGGGTGGCCGATGATCCGGACGACCTGAACCTCGACGCGGTCGAGGTGGATCCGGTAGGCGATCGACATCCGCGCCTCGTCGAGCACCAGCCGACGCAGCACGGTCGGCCCACGCCCCTCGTGCTCGGTGCCGACGTCGTACGGTCGGGTGACGAGCGGGCCGCGCTCGGTCTCAAGGACCGCGCCTTGCTGATTTGGCGTCAGTGTGCAGATCTCGCGGAGGGCATCGGCACTGTATGACGCGGTAGGTCACGCCGGCGCCTTCAGCATCTGCGAGTCATAGGCGGCTCACACCTCCTCGGAGGAGTACGCGGTGGCCGTGCCATCTGCCGAGTCCGCGACGGCGTCCCGAATAACGGGGTGGACGAGCGGCGGCTCCAAGCTGTTGGTAATCGGTGACCTGTCCGGGCAGCACCGGTCTACTACCGGGGCGAGACATCCGGGACGTGGTGGGCGACCTCGGCGGCCGTACGGGCCCTGCCAGAGGGGGCGCCGGTGGACCCGGTTGCGCTTCGCAGCCCACCTGGTGTTCTGGCTCATCGGGGCCTGTTCAGTCCCCGTGAGTCGGGTGCCAACCTGGCGCCTGCTGCAGATCACCCCTGAGGGCGCACAGGCAGTGCGTTACCCCTCGTCCGGCCAGAGCGGGGGTACCCCCTCTGGAGGGGATCCTGCAGGTCACCGGGCATCCCGCCCTCACACCCATCCGGCCCCGACCGACCCCTTCCCGGCCTCTTGGTGCCAACGCCGTACCATCAACCGGGCATCGTCCCTTGCCAGTTGAGCTCTGGGTTTTCCTCTTGCCCGTAACGGTGAGCTGACTGCCGCAGGCACGGCACTGGCATCTCGGTCGGCCATCCGCATCCGCCTCTCGTGCGCCAGGGTCGATGTCATGACCCAGGGATACGAACCACCGCAACGCAGCTTCCGTGCGGATGGCCGGCCAGTCGGCGGCCGGGGGTCGATCCGGAAGCCGGCCTGCGCAAGTACCAGCGGATGAGCCCGCGGACCACTATCTGTGCTTTTGGATCTTCCGCGAGGTGCGGACGCCAGGGGTCCGCGCTGGTGCGGATCCTTTCTCTCCGCATTGCGACATCAGGTGGCTCACGCACGGGGTACCGGCTGCTCGGTACCCTCCCCGGCCCCGACGAGCCTGACCGAAATTCTCGCCTGTTCCGAGGGCCGCCTCCAAGAGCTTTGGCGGCACATTACTGGGCGGCAGGTTCTGCGGACACCTAATCTTGCCGGGGCAGTGTTTCCGCAGGTCGCCGGAACCGCTGTCGCGGTAACTGCGCGGTTCACTGCCGACAGTCCGACGTAGCGTCACAGGGCCCCGGGCTGCGGCCCGTTACCCCAACGCACGCTTCCGACGTATTCCGGATGGCCCCCAACTTGGCCCGGCATGTCGACTTCCCGTGGCTTCAGCTCAGGCGGTAGCCGAGGAAGGCGAGACCGGCGGCGGCGGCGCGGTGCTGGTAGGCGCGCAGTCCGGGGGCGCCTGGGGGTGCGGGCTTGCGGGCGTTGCGGTGCCAGTGGCCGGTGAGTGCGGCGAGGAACGCCGTGGTGGTGTCGGGGTTGTCGGCGGTGGCGGGGTGGTCGCGCAGCAGGCGGGCGATGTCTGCGGGCGCGTGTCCGGCGAGGACGAGCTGCGGCGCGAGGGAGGCGGCGTCGATGCAGGCCGGTCCGGTGGTGGCGTGGGCCCAGTCCACGAAGGTGACGCCGCGGTCGTGGTCGCGGACCATGTTGTCGGCCCGCAGGTCGCCGTGGACGATGCGGTTGCCGAGTGCGAGGGCGGGCCAGGCGGCTTCCAACTCGGCGAGCTGCGGCAGGTGGGCGCGGGCGGTAGGGGCGAGGTCGGCCGGCGGGTCGGAGGCCAGTTCGTCCCAGCCGTGCAGGGCCGCCGCTGAGGAGGAGGCGGTGCTTACCGCCGCGGTGTACGGCGCCGGGGCAGGGTTGGAGGTGAGCTTGTCCAGCAGGGCCCAGGTCTGCCCGGCGTCGTCGGACTGCGGGGACAGGTCGGGATGGGGGCCGTCGAGGTGGGCGATGACCACGGCGGTCCAGTGGGCGGCATGGTGGATGCCGAGCAGGTCGGGGGCCGGGGCGCCGGGAGGCAGCGCGTCCAGGACGGCGGCTTCGTGGACGTTGGCGGCGGTGAGCGGGTCGTCGTCGGGGGCCGCCTTGACGAAGACCCGTCGGCCGTCGGCCAGGCGGAGGACGGCGGCGAGCTGGTGTCCGAAGCCGCCATGGGGGGTGACGGTGTCGGTGACGGGTGAGCCGAGGGCGCCTTCGAGGCGGGCGCGCAGCGGCGGGGGAACGTCAGTCCATTGCAGACGGCCGCTGGTGGGCGGTACAGGCATCGGGGTAGCTTTCAGAGGTCTGGGCACGGTGGCGGGGTGATGGGGTGCGCGCCGAGCCGGACCGCGAGTCGGGGCTGAGGAGCGGGGATCCGCTGTCTCAGTGCTCCAGCTCGGCGCCGGGTGCTCGTCGCCGCATCACGCGCATTCGCCTGTGTCCTCTGAGTGCAGAAGTGCAAAGGGCGCCCGTAGGGGCGCCCTCCACTGTAGTGGTGGTGCTGGGTCACGCGCTGTCGATTAGGGGCAGGTGGTGCAGCAGGGACAGCCCGATGCTGGCGGGTTCGAGTAGGAGGTGATCGGCCCCGGCGGCGCGGAGTGCGGCGGGAGGGTGCCAGCCCCAGACCGCTCCGAGGGCGACGACTCCGGCGGCGCGGGCCGCGGTCATGTCGGTGGGGCTGTCGCCGACGAACACCGCGCGCTCCGGTGGGACGTCCAGCCGGCGCAGGGCGAGGTGCAGTCCGTCGGGAGCCGGTTTGGGCGGTGCGTCCTGCCGGGTGACGACGACTTCCAGCAGGTCGGACAGGGCCCCCGGCAGCAGCCAGCGCACGCGTTCGGGGTCCTGAACCGTGACCGCGCCGATGGCCGTGCCCTGCGCGCGCAAGGCCAACAGGCCAGAGAGCACCCCTGGGAAGGTCTCGACAGGGATCGCCGACGCCGCGCCGTCCCACCAGCGGTCGCACGCGTCGTCCGGGTCGGCGACATCCAGGAACGCCAAGACCTCGCAGCGGGGGCGACGCAGGGCACCGGGAGGAAGATCGCCCGGCGTCACACGGCGGCCCAGAGCGCAGGTGGCGACCGCCGCGAGGGTGGCCCGGACCGCGGCAGCACTGTCCAGCAGCACCCCATCCAGGTCGAACAGCGCCGGTTGCCGGGGCGCCGTCACCGGGCGCCGTCCGCATCCCGGAGCAGGGCGCGCAGAACCAAGTGGTGGTCGGCGAGCAGCGTGGTGGCGCCCGCGTCCCGGTCCAGGACGCACACGGCCGTGCCGACCCGCGCGCCACTCATCCGCAGCAGGCGGGCGCTGCGCAGGAGACTGGCGCCGCTGCGGGCGGTGTCGTCCAGCAGGACCGTCCGCCGACCCCCCAGCTCGGCACCCTCGATCTGCTGCCACGTGCCGTGTGCCTTCGGCACCGGGCGAAGGAAGGCTGCGGGCAGACCGGTGTGCAGGGACACCGCCGTGACCAGCGGCACTCCGGCCAGCGCCGGACCGGCCAGGGCCTCGGTGTCGGCGGGCAGCAGGTCCGCGAGCGCGGTGGCGGTCTCCGTCAGCAGCTCCGGGTCACCGGCCAGCCGGTAGGGGTCGAAGTAGGTGTCGAGTGTGCCGCCGGCCGGGAGCCGGTAGGGGCCGGGCCGGTAGGCAACGGTGGCGATCTTCTCCGCGAACGGGGCGCTGGACGGGGTCATGACTCGCACCGCCCATCGGCGAGGGCCTTGAGATCAGCGGTGAGGGCTTCGACGTCGGGGAGTTCGAGCAGGAAGCCCAGAGGCCGGGTGGGCATCTCGGTCAGCCACCCTTCGGCCCGAAGGAACGCGCTCAGGCGACGGGCGGTGGGCCCGAGCAGCCGTACAGGCAGCGGTCGGATCGTGGTGGCGTAGTACAGGGCGGCGCTCAGTTCGTGCAGCGTGCCCACGCCGCCGCCCATCGCGACGACAAGGTCCACGTCATCGAGGTAGGCGTGCAGCCGGGCCCCCATGGTCGGCGAGTACACGGTGGTGGTGACGTAGGGGTTGAGCGCTCCCCAGTCGGGGCGGTCGGCCAGCGTGATCGCGGTGACCGGCACCCCGTGGGATGCGGCGCCGCGCGCGGCGGCCTCCATCAGCCCGTTGTAGCCGCCGTGCCGCAAGGCGTACCCGGCGCGGGCCAGCGCGGCGCCGGCCGCCTCCGCCAACGGCTCCTCACCGTCGGGCGGAACGACTCCGGCGAACAGGGCCGTCGTCAACTCTGGAACGCGATCGGTGCGGCTCATGAGAGTCCCTCCTCGTGCTGCTGGTAGGCGCGGTACGCGGTGATCTCGTCGGTCAGAGAGTCGGCGGCGTGCGGGGCGATCCGCTGCGCGAGGCGAATGATGCGGTCCAACGCTTCGTCAGCCTGCGCCACGGTGGGGACCGGCGGACTGGTCAGCGCCTGCGTCAGCTCGATCAGGCACTCGCGGCCGGTGGCGGTCCGGCCGACTTCGTCGGGCAGGTGGTACCAGCCGTGATGCCGGGAGTACGGCACCAGCGCGGTGCGAATCATGTCCCGGCAGGTGGCGTTCAGGTCGTGCAGGAGGCCGTAGGCGATGTACTGCTGGCCCCTCGCCAGGCGCTTGCGGAGCATCGCGTGCAGCACCATCGCCTGGACCAGGAGACTGCCGCAGTCCGCCGGCGCCTCCGCGGCACGGGCGAGTTCCTGCGCCGTGCGCTGCCGGGTGTCGGCGTCGGCGATGTCGTCGGCGCCGGCGCCGGCGCCCTGCCACAGCAGGCGGGGGCCGATCCTGCGGCGCAGCGCCCCGACCGCGCTGGTCGGGCACAGGTACAGATCGAGCTGGAGAAGGTGCCCGTCGTGCGGCAGCAGGTAGACGAACCCGGCGCCGCCGAGATTGCCGACGATGGCGTCCCGCCAGCCCGGCAGCAGCGTGCCGAAGGTGGCGGACATCAGCGCGTCCAGGGTGTCCATCAGGTCGGGCAGCCGGTCGTCGCGGACGGCAACGACTAGGTCGACGTCGGAGAGCCGGTCAGCGGTGCCGGAGGCGAGCGAGCCGCGAACCAGCAGGTGAGTCACAGCCGTTGTGGCCGACAGGGCGTGGACCAGGTCGCCCAGGACGGCCAGCTGTGCCAGCCGGTGGGCGTGCGCGAGTTCCTCGAGCGCGAGCAACTCGCTCGGCTCGGATACCGAGGTGGACATGCGGACTCCTTGCGGGGACGCGCTCGGGTCGGGGTCAGGGGCGGGCGAGCAGGTGCGCCTTCGCCTCGCGCCACCTGCTCGCGTCGGCGTCCGCGCCGCGGCCCTCATGGAGTTCGGCGATCAGGTCATACGCGCCGCCCTCCGGCAGGGCGTAGGTGTAGAAGGCGCGCAGCAGCGTCTGTTCGGCCGCGGCGGTGAAGCCGAGCTCGGCGAGCTGTCCGGCCCGCTTCAGCA
This sequence comes from Streptomyces sp. NPDC052396, assembly GCF_044593195.1. Lineage (NCBI taxonomy): Bacteria > Bacillati > Actinomycetota > Actinomycetes > Kitasatosporales > Streptomycetaceae > Streptomyces > Streptomyces sp. NPDC052396. The sequence continues at coordinate 7,844 of NZ_JBIUAW010000032.1, read as the reverse complement.
GTGCGGCCCGGTCCGCCCTGGCCATCTCTGGCAGGTCCGCCGTATCCCCGTCGCGCAGGTGCGGGCGGGCGGCCAGGGCCTGGTAGGCGTCGTCCGCGTACACGTCCGCGATCAGGTGGAGCCGGTCCGGGCCCGTCGTGTAGCACACACCGTGCGCCTGCGAGGGCGTCAGCCGCCACAGCGCACCGGCCGCCATGTGAACCCGGGCTCCTGCGGTGACCAGGACGGCCGAGCGGTTGGTGACGAGCGGGATGTGCAGGCGATGCCGGCCGGTCTCACGCAGTTCCGCGTAGTCGCGGTGCTCCCACAGGTAGGAGTGCGGCTCCAGGCGGGCGAGACGCACGTACGTCAAGTCCAGCCCCAGCGCATCGAGGAACCGCGCGGTGGCGGGCATGGCCTCCAACAGGGAGGTACGTTGAGGGCGGCCGTCACCGATCACGACGTCATGCGGATCCCCGGAGTGGTTCATCAGCGACGCCGTCCACCAGCCGCCCGACTGGTACTCGCCGTAGGCGACGACGCCACGAGTCGGCGCCCCCAGCGCCTCGGCCCGCATCTGTTCGACCGCGGACTCCTCCAAGTCCGCCAGCCGGGCGACCTGGTCGAGGACTTCCGCCCGCCCGGGGCCGGTGCGCGCCGCCGTCGCGGCAGCAGGGAATGTGGTCACCATCGATTCCTCCTGACGTGTCGTTGGATGCGGCCCTGCCGGGCCGCCGCTTCTTGGGTGAGCTCACTGGACGGGCGGGAAGCACGCGACGGTTGTGGGCGCCAATGAGAACTGGGCCGGGCAGTGGCTCCGCCCCTTGCGGGATGCGTGCGAGGCCGGAACAATCAGTCGTCCTGCGGCAGCAGGTTCAGGCGCGGACGCCGGGGCGGGCGGAAGCGGTGAGGCGTGGGTGATGGCGTCCGGGGCCAGGATCGCGACGTGTGCCTTCACCGGCCCCCACGAGCAGGGCCATGAAGGCACGGAAAGGATGGAAGACGTCGACGGGCTCAGCCTGGCGAGTGGGCAGGCCGCTTACGCCAGGGTCCCTTCAACGGCCTGGGCCACCTTCCGCTTCTCGATCATCCGCTCGAACTGGATCGCGTAGACGTGCAGTTCGTCCGGGGTAATGACCAAAGTCGTCTCCTCGGCGGTGCCGTCGCGGTGATGAATCTTGATGGGCAGCGCGACCCGCTCGGCCTGGTGGTCGTAGGTCGCGTCCTTCTTCTGCGGGGTGGCGTGGGAGATCACAGGTTCAGACCCTCTCGTCGGGGTTCTTGCACCCGGGGAATGGGGCGCATAACCCATGAGGATCGGTGCGAGAAGGGGCCAGGGTCCACGGCGTTCTGCTAGCCGTTTTGCTAGGCATTTCACTAGGCTGTTTGCTTCAACTCCCAACCCCCACAGACGCATTGGGGCAATCAGTGGAGAACCGGGTCATTGCGCGGCTCAGGCAGGACCGGGAATGGACACAAAGCCAGGCAGCCGAACGCGTATGCGACGCCGTCGAAGCCGTGACCGGCACCCGACCGGGCGTTGACGGCAACTGGATCTCCCGCTTAGAACGGGGCCAGGTCACCTGGCCCAACGACGACTACCGGCGTGCCCTGCGCACTGTCTACGGCATGACCACCGATGCACAGCTCGGCCTGTACTCAAAACGGACCCGATGCGACCGCACGCGGAAGGAGGTGGGGGCCTCGCAGCGACGTACATTCCTTTCGCTGCCACTGACGGGGATCTTCGCCGAGACCCCGGCCAGGCTCAGCAAAGGCGACCTGAACGCGCTATCGGAGCGCACGCTGGCCCTCCAGGAATGGGACCGCCGCACTGGCGGAGTCCACACCCGGCACCTGGCCATGGCCGAACTCCAGCGCGCCATCGACCTCACCGGCTCCTCCACCACCCCGGCCGTGCGCGCCGGGCTGTGCGCGGGCATCGGCAACCTCGGCGATCTCGCGGGCTGGACCCACTTCGATGCCGGCAGCGAGAAACAGGCACGCCGGGTGTTCGCCCTCGCCCTCAAGGCCGCGGTCGAGGGCGGCGACGAGGCGATGGTCTGCCACGTGGCCTCCGGTCTGGCCCGCGTCGAACTCGCTGCCCACCAGCCGCAGGCCACGCTCGCTCTCCTGGAGATGGCCGAGGAAAAGGTCCCCACCTCCGCGCTGTCCATGCTCGCCGTCCCGCGGGCACAGGCACACGCCCTCAACGGCGACGAGCGGCAGGTGATGAAGAACATCAGCCTCGCCGAGACGATCTACAGCCGCGTCACGGACCTCCGCGACGACCCGCCGCAGTTCTGGTACCTGACCGAACACAAGCTCCATGGCGACATCGGCGACGCCCTGTTCATGCTCTCGCAGACCACGGGACGAGTTCCCGCCGAGTTGGTTGCCCGGTTGCGGCGGGCGGTGGACTCGCAGACCTCGAACCGGGCACGGGCAAAGGACATCGCCCCGCCGGGAGACTGGCCACGGTGCTGTACCGGCAGAAGACCAGGGACGAAGCGGACCACTATGCGAACACCGCGCTTGGCTTGTCTCGGGTCGTGAAGTCCGCCCGCCTGGACGCAGTACTGACCGATATGAACAGGAGTAAACACGGTGACCGTTGACGAAGTGCTCAAGGAAGCCGCCGCCCGTGGGATCACCAATCTGCCTGCACCCTCCCACTTGACCCACGTGCGCGTCTGGCCTGCCCACGAAGACAGGTGGGTCGCCGAGATCGGGCAGCCGCCCCGCAACGAGACGGTGGGCGAGCTGCACACGACGAAGAACGAAGCTAGGGCCGCCGGCACCGCACGCCTTCACGAGGTACGGGCGAAGGTCCGCGCTGCGTTGCCGGAAGACCTCGCCTCCGCCATGCCGGAATGGCCTGACCCGATCGTCAACGAGTGGGATTAGTAAGGCGCCTGCACCGCTGACCCGCGCGACCGCACCCGCTCCGGCCGCCCCCCTGTCAGGTGAGGACGGTCGGCGGCCGGAGCAGGCTTTCTCCCTCGTCCTCGGACATGGCCCCGCCCGTCCCGCCGTCATGGTGGGCGACCGGGGCCATGTTGCGTCGCAGCTGCTGAGGCTGAGCACTTGGCGTTCGATGGGTTGTAACGGGTAGCGGCTACGTCGATGGGTTGGGCCCGGAATGTCAGCGGGTTGCCTGTCAGCGGCTCCTGACAAGCCGCGTGGATCGGATCAGTTGACGGCGCGCACGGAGGCAGTGATCAGGTAGTAGCGGCCGCAGGGCAAGCAGCGCAGGCCGAGGTGACGGTACTGGCGTTGCAGTGCGGGCAGATGACGACGATCTGCGGGGTGCCGCTGGTGATCAGGTCGCTTGCGGTGACGGTCGGGAGGTCGTTGTCGAGAGCGGTGTACGTGGTCACGGGCTCTCCGTCCATGTGGCTGGTGGGTGGCCGAGAGGAGTGTCGCGGGCCGGCGCCTGACCCTCAATCACTCGGAGGGCTTCGGGCCCATCCGGCGGGCCATCCGCGCGGCCTGCTCCGGAGTCACCAGCTCCACCCTGCGACGGAACACCCCCTTGACCACGAAGAAGCACGAGAACTTCCCATACGGGCCGATCTCTCGGCACTCGTACAAGCCATTGCCAGGGATCAGCCACCCGTAGGGCGGCTTTGTGCTGTGGTCGAGGAAGGTGCGCGCGTACACGTACTTCTTGTTCGTGCCGCGGATCTTGGCTACCCAGCCGCTCGGGTGCTCGACGATGAGGCGCTGCGGAGTGATGGACACCCCTGGGAAGGGGGCGGCCGGGTCAGCGGTAGCCACGTTGAGCGGAAGATCGAGCGCCGCCGTTGACGCGGCATTCTGTTCCGGAGTGGCGTGCCGTGCGCAGACCCCCGGGTGAGGGCCGATGCCGTGCCAGACCATGAGCGGATGCCGACAGCGGGTTCCCTTGGTCGTTGTCGTCGTGCACTGGATCACGCGCTCACTGTCTCCCTTGGTCGTAGCTGATTGGGGGCCCGGGGCCTATCGGAGGCCCCGGCAGTCCCGAAGCTTCTGGCGGCGGCACTTGGCCCCGGTCACGAGATGCGGGACAAACCCGCAGGCGTGGCACCGGGGCCTTTACCCGCGCAGTCCCCCGTGCCCAGCGTGTTCGCGATCTGGTACGCCGTCTTGAGATCAGCGTTCATGTCGTCGATGGCCTTGTTCGTGGTCGCCACCGCTTGCGTCACGTCGTGCTGGGCCTGCGAGAGGGCGCTGCTCGCTCCCGCAGGCATCGGCAGGCCGTCGGCTTTCAGGGCTGTCTCAGCCCGTTCGACCGCGCTGATATTTGAGCGCATGCCCTGGATGCCGTTCGTCTCCTGCTGCACGTCGTAGGAGCCGGATGTGTTCACGTCGTAGCCCACCTCGTTCTCGGCGTCGTAGCGGACCACGCTGTCGACGTTGTAGCAGCCGTCCCCGTTGCCGTTCTTCGCGTCCGAGCGCTCGCCGGCCAGGTCCTTGTCCGCTTGTGTCGCGTCGGCGCGGACAGCGGAGGCGTTGGTGAAACGCGCGATGGCGCTATTGAGTGCGTCGACGGCCTTCACGGCAGCATCCTGGTCCGCGGCCCGTGCGCTGGTTACGGCGCTGGCCTGCGCAGATGCGGACTCCTGTGCCTGAGCCTGCCGCTCGGCTGTGGAGTCCTCGCTCCACCCTTGTTGGAGCAGTCCGCTGCACACCTGCTGCCCGGTTGTCTGGGTTCCTCCGTCCCGGACGACCATGCTCCACGGCGCTTTGGACATCGCGCACACGGCGGGGGTGGCGTCCTGGGTGCTCACGGTCTGGGTGGTCCAGAAGTCACCACCGCTGGAGAGGGAGGAGGCGAGGCTGCCGCACTCCGGAACGGGGCTGATGCTGCCGTAGGTGGTGGTGACCTGTATGCGGGCGTCGTGGCCGTAAAGGTAGAGCCAGCAACTGCGTCCGGCGTCGACCTGGGCATGAGGGGAATGGGACGCGACCGACGCCAAAGTCTGGGATGCCCCGGCATGATGTGATGACGGGGTGTGTGAGCAGCCGGTGAGGGTGAGGGCGAGGGCTGCAATGAGCGGGCCGACGACCGTGGCATGAGGGCAGGACACGCGCAGAGCGTAGGGCTGTGGGCAGGCCACACGTCAGTTATATGAAGGGGTCGTGACAATAACGATGTGAATCGGACGGCGAGTTCACGATCTCGATACACGACGCCCCGCTCGGTCATGGGGAGCCGGGCCCGATCGGCGGGCCCGGCAGACTCCGCCTGGCGGCGAAGCCGTTGCGCGTGCCAGCGGGCGAGACCCTGGGTACGGGCTGCGGCGAGTTCTTCCCGCTCGAGGCGCTTGCGGTCCTGTTCTGCGTGAACGCGGGCGACACGGGCGGCTATCTGATCCTCGACGTAGGTCATGACGCCCCCCTCTCGGTGCGACAGGTCATGACGGTCTGGCCCTCGGCATCACGCTCGGCCTGGTACCGGAGCCGGGCGGCGTGCCGTCTCCAATTGGAGACACCCGCGGTGCGGCGTGCTCCTCGCGGCGCTTCTTGGCAGCCTCGGCCTTTGAGGTGGTGGAGAACCCCCGAAGCTGTCGGGGGTACAACCGCATTAGGGCCTGTCCGACAGGTCGCTGACCGGTACTCCACCTGCCCGCAGGCGTGTCTGAACCACCAGCTCGTTCAAGTCGGTCCCGGCATCGGATTGATCCGGCAACATCGTCGACTGCTCGGCCTCGTCCAGGGCCGCGTGGAGGGCTTCGACATCGGCCGTCAGCCGCTCGTGCGAGGGCGCGCCGTCGAGCGTGGACAGGTGGCCGTGCTCGGCCGCGGCCTTGGCCGCCACGAGGTCACGGACGTAGTCCGGTGCGCGCACGCTGTCCAGCAGTGTCGGCAGGTCCGCCTGGACCTCGTGGGCGCGCATCAGGTGAATGCCGGTGAGCAGGACGCGGAAGGTGTAGAGCAGCGGCTTGAGTTCGCCGCTCTTCCCGAAGAGGCGCCACTGTGTCTTCGCGAAGCCGCGGTAGTGGTGGGCGTGGTGGCGGGTCAGCAGGCGCGGGGCGAGGCCGGCGAGGGCGGTGTGCTCGGGGGTGGTGTGCACCACGAGCGGAGAGAGGAGCTGTTCCAGGACGTAGCCGTTGGGGCGGAGCAGGAGCCGGGCGAACTTGGCCAGGTCGTGGGTGACCAGGTCCATCTCCAGGCCGTCGGCGTCCCACATGCGGCTCTGTGTCTCCTGCGGGGGCGTCAGTCCCAGGAGGTCGTGCAGGGGCAGCAGGTGAACGCCGCGCAGGTCGATGTCCGAGTCGCGGGACGGGAAGCCGTAGAGGTGGGCGCCCGAGATGGTGGCGAACAGCAGGGGGTGCTGCTGTTCGGCGACGACCTGTATCAGGTCGGGCAGGCCGCTAACCGTGTGCGTGGTCATATGAGGCTGTTTCCGTTTGTCAGGGAGCGACGGCGGACCGAGATCAGCCAGTTCTCCACGCGGGTGGTGTCGGGGTGTTCCGGGAGCGGGCTGGTGGCCAGTGCCCGGTCCAGGCGTGCGGACAGCTCGTCGCGCCAGGTGCAGGCCTCGTCCCAGGACACTTCGCCACGGCGTACGGCCAGCAGGCGTTCACGGTACGAGCCGGCGTCGATGTGCACGGTGCCGCTCTCCAGCAGCACGGCACCGCTGATCATCAGGCGGAACATGTGCATGATGTGCTTCCAGCGCGGCTCGCCCTCACGCTGCCGGCGGTTCTCCGCCTTGGCGAACTGGGACCTGGCGTACCGCCCGAACGTGGTGTGCGCCTTGCGGGAGAGGAACGCCGGGGCGAGGTCCTGAAGTTCGGCGCCGATCGCGGAGCGCTGTTCGACCAGCGGGCTGTGCAGGACTTCGAGAATGTTGGGGTTGCCGGAGAGTGCGAGCTCGCAGAACCGCTCCACCTCCCAGCCGAACTGCTCGGGCAGCGGGCCTTCCACGTGAGTGGGCGGTTTGGCCATGCGCCAGAAGTCTGCGGTTGGGGCGACGTACACGCCGCGGCGGTCAATGTCCGAGGCAGCCGTGGAGAGCCCGAACGCACGCGACCCGACGACCACCGACAAGATCGTGTGCCGCTCCACCAAATACTGCTCCCCTGACATGCGGTTCATTCTCGTAATACCGCGGCCGTTGGCCAAATGCTTTCCTGAGGAGAGGAATGCGCGGACAGACAGGGCGCCGTGCCCAGGGCGCAGGGTTCGGCCTCGCTGGTCCTCCCCCGGCCCCAAGCAGCAGCCGGTCGTTGTGCTCGGCAGGACCGTAGACCCCTTCCGGGTCCGCCAGCAGGGCCCCGGCCAACACAACCCCACCATGGGTCAGGTGACCGCCGAGCGGGAACGCCCGGTCCAGGCCGGTCTCGGGCTGCCAGTGGGCAAGGCGGCCGTCAGCGGCAGCGCGGTCGGCTATCAGCCCGCCTACGACCGTGCACCCGGACGCTTCCGCGGCACGGATCATGTGGCGGGGGCTGGGGATAGTGGTGGGACTCTTCGGAGTCGGCGATCAGGTGCCGGCCGGGGCCAGGCTGCAGCCACCCGCCATTGACCCCTGCACGCCAGCCAGTTGGCATCCGATATCCACATGCCCTCCTCGGCTCGTAAGGTGGACCGCATGCGACCACCGGACACCGCGGGAACAGCGGAAAAGAAGCTGCAAAGGCGTTGCTGAAGCGCAGGTCGGAAAGTGCCCGTCCCGCACGCGCGGGGGTGTTCCGGAGCATGGTCGGCGGTACCAGAAGGGCAGTGAGTCCGTCCCGCACGCGCGGGGGTGTTCCGTTCTGCGTGGTGAATCCGGTGCCGCCCTAGACGAGTCTTTCCGAATGCCTGCGGGCATGAGGCGAGGGTGCTCAAGATCCGTTTGTGACGACGAACTTGACCACCCTCGTGACCGCACT
>NZ_JBIUAW010000031.1:0-17326 GCF_044593195.1 Streptomyces sp. NPDC052396 | reverse complement strand
GGTGGGGGGTTGGGGGGGGGGCGGCGCCGGGGGGGGGGTGTTGGTTGCCACTGGCTTGTTCCGTTTTTGTCCACCGCCGGTTTGGGGTGCTGCTGGGCCCTGGACGCGTCAGCGTCCAGGGCCCAGCAGCACCGCAAGCCATTGAGGCTGTCGCCCCGTAGGGGCGTCCGCGCTTTTCACGCCGGCGCGCCGGCCCGCGCCGGAGCGAAGCGGAGGCGCGGGCCGGCGCGCCGGAGCCGACCGCATGACGGCGGGGCAGTCACCCCCGGAGGGGGTGTCCGATTCGCGCGGGGGTGCTGGGTGGTGGCGGGAGCGTCCGCCACCACCCGGCTGCTGTCAGAACTGCGTCCGAACCGTCACCTTGTCGGCGTCGTCCGGCAAGTCGAACTCGATGGCGTTGGGCTGGACCTCCAGGTCGAACGCCACCTTCTGCTGACCGTCGCGCGTCTTGTAGATCCGGCCCTTGGGCTTGATCCGCCCGGTGTAGGCGACCATGCGGAACTCGTCCACACGGCAGACGTCTTCCCATACCTTCATGCCGTTCACCGGCTTGTTTGCCTTTTCGGCACGCTGCTTGACCGCCTGAGCCTTCGTCTTCAGTGTCTTCACCTCGTGCTTCGGGTACTTCTTCACGAACTCGTCAACCTGCGCGTCGGGCACCATTACCGTGTGCTTGTCGTAACTCGGCATCTGCTGACCGTTCTGGTAGTAGAAGTCGCCGGTGAACACGAGGACGTTGGCGATCGCCCACTTCCGGCCTTGGTCCGAGACGCCGTGCACGCAGCCGAGGAGACGGCCGACGTAGCGGGAGTTGGCGTATCCGTTGCTGACCACCTGGTCGAAGTTGAGTGTCATTACCTGCCCTTTCGTTGTGGAGTCTTGCCTGGCTTTGGCCGTCGGTCCGGGGGATGTGCCGTCCCCCTCTGACAACAACAACTTTACAGGTACTCGACTCATTCGGCAAGTAAAAACCTCCGAGTGATCTCACTTTTTCTGGCTGCCCGCACCGGAGTTCTCCGCTCCGATTCGTGATGGCGGCTCCGCCAGGCTTGCGCCTGACAGGCCACGGGCAAGCGCTGGGCGCCCGGCGCAAGGGGCTGGGGAAGTGTTTGCCGAAAGGTGATCTGCGGGGCGAGAGTAAGAAGGGGGGCCATTACACTTGTGCCAATGGAGAGGGCTACTGCCCTCACCGCAGCGAAGCGCCCCTCGGCCCCCCTTCTTGCTCTCGGAGGGGCCCCGCTGATCACCTTTCGGTAAAGACTTCCTCAGCCCCGAAACCACCGGGTAGCATCGCGGCCCTTTCCGCCGCTTGCGGCGGAGCCACGGCGCTTGCGCCGTGCCCTTCGCCAAGCCACCGGCCGCTTGCGGCCCACCCTCACCGAACGCGACCACCGCCTGGAGATCTTCGGCGGCCTGCTCGACGGGATGTACGACCCGCAGGGTTCGGGCAAGGTCCTCTTCGTCGTGTTCGCCGTGATGGCAGAGGTCGAGCGGGAGTTCATCCACGAACGGACCTTGGCCGGCCTGGACACTGCCGCCGCGAACGGCAGCCACGGCGGCCGCCCGCCGGCCGTCGACATGCCCGCCGTAGCACTTCGGCGCCGCGACGCCAACGAATCCGTCACCTCGATCGCCCGCCGCGTACGACGAAGCCGCCGCGACCACTGCCGCCCGCAGGCGCGGGAGTGTTCCGACGATGCAGGACTGGGCGTTCCATGTCGGTGCGCTGCGGATGGTGTGGTTGAAGGTCCTGGAACCGAACCGGGGCGGGAGCGCAGCCTACGAGAAGGCTGGGTTTCGGCACTCCGGATGGCTTCGCTAGGCCGTTTCGTTCGGATCATCTGATCGTTGGTCTGGTGTGTCGCTGACTGACGCGCAGTGGGCGCGGATCGAGCCATTGCTGCCGGACCGGACGCCGAAGCGGGGCGGGCGCTGGCGGGATCACCGGCAGGTGATCGACGCGATCGCGTTCGAGTACCGCACGGGCACGCCCTGGATGGACCTGCCCGAGCACTTCGGGTCGTGGAAGGGTGCCCACAACCGGCTGCGGATGTGGGCAGCGGACGGCACCTGGGAGAAGGTCTTCACGGCCACGTCCGGTGGCGTGGTGTAACGACGGCCACTCGGCGATCTGTTGCTGAGGTTATGCGGTGAGCTGTGCTGGGGCTTCGGGTTCGTTGTTTTCTGACTCGATTGGGTGGAGGCGGGCTTTGGCGAGGAGTTCGCGGCCCATGTAGCGGCGGGCTTCGGTCCATTCGTCGTTAGTTCCTCGAATAATGGGCCCTGCATCTTTGCCACGAAGCGCCGGGAAGAGCAGCCCCGATCGCCTCGACCAGGCCCGCGTGAGCGTCGGAGATGACCAGCTGGACGCCGGACAGGCCGCGGGCGACCGGAGACCGCAGGAAGGCCAGCCATCCGGCCCCGTCCTCCGAGGAGGCGACGTCGATGCCGAGGATCTCGCGGTAGTCGTCGGCGTTCACCCCGGTCGCGACGAGCGCGTGGACGTTGACGGTGCGGCCGCCTTCACGGACTTTCTGGGTCAGGGCGTCCAGCCACACGAACGTGTACGGGCCGGCGTCCAGCAGGCGGTCGCGGAACGCGGCCACCTGCTCGTCCAGGTACCGGGCCATCGCGCTGACCTGGGATTTCGATAGCTGAGTGACACCAAGGGACTTGGCAAGTTTCTCGACGCGGCGGGTGCTGACGCCCAGCAGGCGGTGGCAACCACGCTGATGAGGGCCTGCTCGGCCCGGCGGCGGCGCTCGAGCAGCCAGGCGGGGAAGTAACTGCCCTTGCGGAACTTGGGGATGGCCAGTTCGAGTGTGCCGACCCTGGTGTCCCACTCGCGGGGACGGTAGCCGTTGCGGTGGTTGACGCGCTCGTCACTGACCTGCCCATATCCGGCCCCGCACAGGGCGTCGGCCTCGGCGGACATCATCGACTCGGCGAAGGTCTTGATCATCGTGTGGAGCAGGTCGGGACTCACCGAGGCCAGGTTCTCCTCGGTGAGTGCGTGCAGGGGCAGACTGTCGGGTGCGGTCATCGTGCTGATCTCCTTTGAGACTTGGTCGTCTTGAAGATCAGCCGGTGGCCGTCTGTCTATGTGGACCCTCACCCCGTTACCGGATCAAACCCCCGGAACGGGCGGGAACCCGTACACCACTTCCGTGGACGCAACCCTTACGGCGGCCGCTCGTTGGCCGCCCTGCCTGGGCGTAGCCCTGCATGAGCCTCGGTCGGTCCAGGTGGTCCCAACTGGCCAATGAGGCTTGCCTTCAGACGAAGCCAATGTCGCCGAGATGGGTTGATATGAATACGCGCCGCGTCTCTGCCCCAGCCGCTGGGGTAGTCCGAAGCCGTTTGCGGCAGGATGCACTCCCATGACGGGTGGGAGAAACAACCTCGCGGAACTGCTCCGACGTGCCGGGCTGGACATAGTGGAACGCCGGCAAGTGGAAGACGTCCTGCCGCCGCGAGCCGCGTGGCGACCCGTGATCGCGGCCCAGGCCACACCGACCGTCGTCGTGTAGGCAGACCGCCCCGGGCAGCCGGAGTTCATCACCCTCTCCGCCGACGGGGACACACTGCTGGGAGTGACGACCGAGGAGTACGAGGTCTGGCCCGTCGCCGTGGAAAAGCTCAAGCAGCGGCAGGAGGCATCCGCGCAGGCCACCGCCCGAGAGACCCCCAGGAGCAGGAAACGGCCTGGGCATCGCTCTTGCAGGGACCGAGGCCCCGGAAACGACTGGCCGAGAGATGGGCGCACGGACTGGCGCATAACCCTGCCGCTCCTGAAGACGTCCTGCGGAGCCTCTTCGGCCACTCGCACTACCTGCCATGGCGCCAACTGCCGGCTTCGGTCGTGGACGCGGCCATAGAGCACCCGGACTGGAAAGTGCGCAGCCTCTTCGCCGAGGCCCAGCCCAGCCTCACACCCGGGCAGTGGACCCGGCTGATCTTCGGCGAGCAGGATGACAGGCATCGCTGGATCCTCACCCTTCTCGTGGCGGACCGTCGCGCTGAGCTCACCGAGACGGTCTACGAACAGCTCGCCGGCGATCCTTGCGCCCGGATATCCGTGAGGAGGTCACCCGTTTCCCCGGACTGCCGGCACGCCTGCTCGCCGCCTTGGCCGCCGACCCCGATCCGGCAGGGCGTCGGCTTGCCGCCCTGCATCGCCGTACCTGGATGGCCTCGCACGGCAGACGTTGCTGACCGACCTCGACGGCAGGGTGCGCACGGCGGCCCTGCTGCGGCACCACCAGGATCAGCCCGTGACCCGGGCGGTCTTCGAAACCGATGATCTCGAGGACGACGTGGTGCAGACCTGCCGTCTTGAGCACGGCCTCGCCGAGCACCTGGCCCACCACGGTGAACCCGCCCAGCGCCGCTTGCTCGCGGGCAACCCGCACCTGGCCCCGGACCTGGTCGCTGTCCTCGCCCTGGACCCGGACGACTCCGTCCGCCTCATGGTGTCCACACGCCCCGACCTCACCGAGGCCCAACGGGCAGAGATCCATATCAAACTTGACCCGGGCATCCGCTCGTACCCGCTCGACTGGGTCGTGGCACTCCATGACGACGCCGACGCCATGCGCCGCCTGGCGGCCTCGTCCCACCTGCTGGTGCGCAGAAGCGTGGCCCGCGCCAGGCACCTCCCGCCAGACGTTGTCGACCTGCTCGCCAGGGACGAGGACCGCGTCGTGCGGTTGTTCCTCGCCAAATCCTGCGACGACGCACCCGCCGACCTGCTCCTGAAAGTGTGGCAGTGGTGGGCCGGCAGCCTTTCCTACCCGGACCGGCCTCACGGGCACCCGAATTTCCCCCGCCACGACTTGCTCAGGTACGCCGAGGAGCCCAACCCGCACCTGCGCCAACTCGCACTGGATGACCCGGAGTCGACGGTTGAGCTGGTGGAGCGGTTCAGCCGCGACACCGACGAGGAAGTGCGGCTGCGGGCCGCGAAGGATCCCCGTCTGACAAGAGCATCGGCTGTACGACTGCTCGACGACCCGCGCGAATCCGTCCGCCGGGCGGCGTGCAGGCACCCCCAACTACCCACGAGGGTCTTGGTCCAGCTGTTGCGAGACAGCGATACGGCCGAGATCGCAGCCGGCCATCCATCGCTGCCCGTGGAAGTGATGCGGAAGATGGTCCAATGGCTCACCGCCTGAATCCCGGCTCCTGCACAATCGCATGCCAGCATCAGGCTCACCTTGGCGCAACCTCAAGCAGCCATTCCGCTCATGGAAGGGCCGGCCGCCCGCGTTCGAGGCTGTGCCATCAGAGACCTGATCCGCGACCTGGTCGACGCCTCGGCCGTGCCCACGGAAGCGTTCCGCTGCAGTGCCAACTGAGGGCCGTTCGGCAGGGGCCGTGCCTCACCTACAGGGATGTTCCGGCGTCTTGTTGCTCCGCGTGCGAGTCACAGAGAGCGCAAGCCATCGCCGGATCCGTCTCGGCGATGGCGGCGTTCGGCCAGCGTAGCTGTTGGCACGACATAGGGTGAGTGACGTGAGAACAGTCTCCACAGCAGCAACGCCAGTCAAGAGATGGCAAAGGAGTCACTAAAGCGCAGGTCGCGAAGTGTCCGTCCCGCAGGCGCGGGGGTGTTCCGTTGTCCGACCCGAACGGATGCGGGGGCAGGATGTCCGTCCCGCAGGGGCGGGGGTGTTCCGAAGGTGGTGCGGTGGATCGAGCTGGACGGACCGTCCGTCCCGCGGGCGGGGTGTTCCATCTTGCTGATCTACCCGGAACCACCGGTACGGGTCCGCCCCTCAGGCTCGGGGATGTTCCGCAACGGGCCGGTCGGGGCCGCAGCTTGTTTTCAACCTTGGCGGGCTGCCAGGGTGCTGCTGGCGCCGAGCCGGAGGCTGTTCAGACATTCGATCGTCGACCGGCGGGGCGGGTTGGCAGACTGCTCGTCATGAGCAACTCGTACGCGCAGGCAGTGCTGAGGACGACGGACATCGCCGAGGCACTGCGAGTTGTTGGGCAACTGCTTGATCTCGCTGACACCGGGCAACTCGAAGTCGACTTCGAAGCACGGGTCTCCACGGCCGACGAGCTGGAGCGGTTGACCAGAGTGATGCCGGATGCTGACTGGTGGTCCTACGGGGCCGACCAGCACGGCTCCTCGCGCAAGGGTGACTCCCCGTCAGAGTGTCTCCCAGTCTTTATGAGCAGATGGTGCATGGCCCCGGAGGCCGTGGAGGCGTTCTTGGCTGCGGCAGGGAACGTCCCAGCCATGGTGCGCTGGGATTTCAGCGGCTGGCCCGAGGCTCCTGAGGTCGGCCTTGGCTGCGGGGGTACCAGAGGCGCCTACGTGACAGTGTGCGTGAACGTCCGCGACCTCTACCTTGAGGAGCCCTCGACGGACCACACGGTGTACGTCCACGTGAAGCGGATCGAAGCCCGACGTGCCACCTGGCTGGCGGCGCAATTCGGCCTGCAGGTCATCGGCGAGTTGCAGATGGCACCCCTCTGAGCCGCCTCTACGACGGGGGCATGGCCTGCGGGTGATGAAGTTCCGATGTCACTAGACAGCGGAACGGCCCTGGCGTGATCATGCGGGTTGCGAAGCACCTGATCACTGACCAGGGCCGTGTGGGTGAGTCTGCTGGACGACGCCGACCGCGTCGAGTTCCTGTTCGTGTTGTTCTGCTTCCGAACGGGCTTCTTCGGCTGCCTGACTGCCCGGACGGATGCCCTGTTCGAGATCACCGACGCGCTGCTGTGCGCCGACGGATTGCGCAGATGTGACCTGAAGCACACCTTCTGGCTGTTCAGGCAGACGCTAATTCGTTGATAGCGGCACCGGTTGGCTTCTGGAAGTCAACCGGGCTGTTTGAAGGGGATCGTCATACCTTCCCGGGCCCCGGCCCACGAGGCCTTCACTGAGAGTGGCGGGCGGCCCTACCTCGTCCAGCCGCGGGACACCGGTGTTGTGGCTGTGTGGTGTCGAAGGCATTCCTCAAGCAGAAGCGGTCCGCCGAGACTTCAGCCGAGAGGGGAGTCCTTCGGTATCTGGGTACAGCGATGGACTGTCGACTCGGACAATTCACTTTTGTGGATGGCGCGTTGACGGTGGCGCGCTCTGTTCCGCACGGCCCTTGGAAGGTGATGCTCCGCGAAGGACAGTGATGACCTACAACGCCCCCGACCTGGCCCGTCTCCCGTCAAAGCCGTCGCCATGGACATTCACCAGCGCGTACTGCTTTTGAAGAACGAACGCGAGAATGGCGTTGAAGATGTGGCCTCGCCTTCCGGCTCGACACGGTTCCGATAACGATCGCGGACAGGAGGTTCGACCGCTTCGATACGCACTATGAGGATATCGGCATGTGGCCATTGCCGTTACCCTTCACGGATGCCCGTTCGCCAGTACGCCTACTTCGCCCTGACCAGCCCGCACACCTCTGCGAATGAGATGGCCTCGCTGCTGAACATCACGCCTGATGAGGTGACAGTCCGGGACAGCCGCTCAACCGAGCCGGTAGTGGTGCCGGTTACTCATCGCTGGAAGGTCTACTGCCGGGAGCCGGACCTGGGGGTCGACGAGCAGATCGCCCACATCCTCAATAAACTTCGGCCGCACACAGACCTCATCCCCAAACTCGCTGGTCGTCTGACCGCAGAAGGCGGCGGAGCGGTTCTTCAGATCGTGCGCTACTTCAACGGCATCGAACGGGATCAGCTGCCCGATCGGCCAGGCGATTCGGACTCTCCCAACCTCTTCGGCTGGCACTTGGACCGACATGTCCTGGAATTTATCAGCGCCGTTGGTGCCGAACTCGACGTCGACGAGTACGACTTGAGCGGACGAGGACGCCTGACGGGGTCGCTTGAACCGTGCCCAGGAGTGAAACGCCTACCGGAAGGACGTCCTCAGTGCCTGACATCCAGTTCCGCCGCAGCCGCGACGTGGACGAGGTTCGCCGAACAATCCTGGATCTCCACGTCGAGGTCCGGGGCGACTTCGGGCTCCTCGACCGCCCGTTCAACACCGTAGAGCGGTTCGACGAGCGCCTGCTTGCCTACGCCAAGCGCCCTGGCTGGGAGACCGTCGTCGCAAGCCTGCCCAGTGGAGAACCAATGGGGTTCTGCTTCGGCACCCCACTCGGCCCCGACACACGATGGTGGGCCTCAATGATCACCCCGCTGCCCGACGGATACACAACCGAGACCGGCGCCAGAACCCTCGCCTTCCAGGAAATCTGTGTCCGCAAAGCCTGGCGCGGCCGTGGCGTCGCCCAACGCCTTCACGACGAACTGCTCGCGGGGCACACCGAGGAACGCGTGACGCTCCTGGTGAACCCGGCCGCCGGCAACGGCAAGGTGAAGGCCGTCTATGAGAACTGGGGCTACGAAGAGGCCAGCAAACAGCAGCCTTTCAAGGACTCACCGGTCTTCGCAATCATGACGCGGCCCCTCCGACAGCTCTGACGAGTCTCACCCCGCGCCTCCAGCATGTGTCCCGCGCCTGCGGGGGCGTTCCGGAGCCCCCGTGGAGCACATCGACCGCGCCGCGTCCGTCCCGCGCCTGCAGAGTGTTCCGGCGTCTTGGCGTTCCGCACGCGAGGCACAGAGAGTGCAAGCAATCGCCGGATACATCTCGGCGATAGCGGCCTTCGACCTAGCTGTTGGCACGGCCGTAGGGTGAGTGACGTGAGAACAGTCTCTACAGCGGCAACGCCAGTCAAGAGATGACAAAGGAGCTACTAAAGCGCAGGTCACGAAGTGTCCGTCCCGCAGGCGCGGGGGTGTTCCGAGGTCCCCGACCTTGTCCGCGCCGCCCAGGAAGTCCGTCCCGCAGGCGCGGGGGTGTTCCGCCGTACCACTCGACGACCTGGCCGTGCGCACATCCGTCCCGCACTCGCGGAGAGGCTCTCAGATGTCACCGCTCTCAACACTGAGGCCGCGGGCGTCGACGTCGAACACCTCGCCCGCGTATGCGCCCTGTCCGTGGAACAGCCGGAGGTTTTACTGGACTGGCTCATCCAGGCCGGAACTCTGGCCGGCTGGAAGCGGACGCCGCAGTCCGGAGTCATTGTGTGGCACTTGTTGCGGCGAACGCCTTCATGACAGCTGATACGCGTTAGCAAGGCTCGTCAGACAGGAGCGAGTTGAGGTGCCCATGCCCCGCACCCACAACTGCTGGGCATTTGGCTGGTGCGAGGTGGCACGGCGGATCAGCCCCTGATTGACTGGCCGCTGATCGCTCGCAGGCTGCGTTGGGTGTTCCCTGGCACCGCACGGCCCAGCAGGTGTCCAGCGTCCGGTGCCAGCCATGAACCATGGCATGACCACCTCGAGCCCGATCTTCCGGGCGCCTGTCGCCGTGCATAGGGTGCAAGACGAAAATCGGCGCAACGGGTGGGTGGGGGCATCATGGCGGATGTGCAGCAGCGTAGGGCCGGGATCGTCGAGTACTGGCGGGCGGTGGAACTGTTCAGTCCGCAGAAGATCCCGGCCGTCTCCGTCCGGGAGCGCGTCTTCCTGGTGACCGCCGATGACCCACTGCCGTGGGAGGAGGGGCATCCGCTGCGGTCGGTGCCGCTGGAACCTGGCTACGCGTGGCAGCACGTGGTCTATGGCGGTGCGTACCGGCTGCGGGCGGTGCGCGACACGCTTCTCGCTGTTTTCGGGGAGAGCGAGGAGGACCACGACGGTCGGATGGACGGTGAGAGCGCCCTGTTCGCCTTGACCGTCACCGATGAGGGACGGCTGCTGCTGGACTCCCCTGTGGTGTCCGCCTGTGCTTGGGCCACTGGCCGGGCCCTGGCACCGGGGCCGGGCCGCAAGGGCTGGTTGGACGGCTTCGATGACGAGGCTGCGATGTGGCTCGCCCGGGCCGCCGACCTCGGTGACGTCCCCGCAAGCGAGCCGGCGGCTGCCGCCCACGCGGAAGACGACTGCGAGGACGAGGACCTTGAGGATGGGCCGGACGACGATGACGATGCCGAACAGGTGGGATCGCGCCGCCTCACGGCGAAGGACCTGCTCGGCTTCGTCCGCGATCTGACGGCGGCCTGGGGGCTCGAGGAGACGCTGGCACCTGGCGAGGTACGCGTGCGCAGCACGACTGTGCGGGTGCAGCAGACGGCCGACGCCGATCAGCAGGACTTCCTGAACAGTTTTATCGCCGGCGATCTGGGGCTGGTGGCAGAGGTGTTGCGCACGAGTACGCCCGGCGCGGGCCTGGCCTCCTACCTCACCCCGTCGCAGGAGGTGAACACCGCGTGGAGGGTCGATCTGCGCAGCCGGCCGCAGGCCGCGCTGGATGCGGTCGCGCCCTTGTCCACCCCGCAGGGCCGATGGCCTGCTGAGCCGGAGCATCCGCTCGCGCTGAGCCAGCAGTTCGCCGTGAACACCCTCTGGTCCCAGCTTGGCGAGGCGAGCGGGTTGTTCGCCGTGAACGGGCCGCCGGGAACCGGCAAGACCACGATGCTGCGGGACTGCTTCAGCGCAGTGATCACGGAACGCGCCCGCAGACTGGCACAGCTGCGCCTGCCTTCCCAGGCTTTCGCCGACCACAAGCCGTACACCTGGAAGAGCGGCAACTACACCCGTACCGTCACGCCGTTGCGGGCGGAGTTCACCGGGTTCGAGATGGTCGTGGCCTCCGCCAACAACGGGGCGGTGGAGAACATTTCCACCGAGATCCCCGCTCGTAGGGAGCTTGGCGCACCGTGGCGCGCGGAGGCGGACTACTTCGCCGAACAGGCCACTCGACTGCTGAGGGGAACGCCCGCGTGGGGTGCGGTCGCGGCCCGGCTGGGGAACAAGAAGAACCGCATGGAGTTCATCAACCGGCTCTGGCACGGCAAGTACAAGATCACGGACGAGGGCGCGGCGCCGCCCGCCTCGGGCAGGCTCTCCCGTCGGCGTGACGCCTGGGTCGACAGTGAGCGGGGCGTGTCCCAGCTGCTGCGGGAGTGGATGAGCACGCCGCAGAGCGGGGTGTGGCGGCAGGCCAAGGAGCGCTTCCAGGCGGCGCTCGCCGAGGTGGAGCGGTTGCAGGCGGACCGGGCGGCGGCTGCGGCCGCCCTGGAACAACTTCCCCTGCTGCACTCTGCGTTGGCACGGGCGCAGCAGGCGATCGAGGGCGCGGCCGAGCGGGAGGCGTACTGCCAGCAGGCCCTCCCGGTGGCAGACAGCGCCCTGGTGCGGGCGCAGCGTCTGCTCGGGCAGGCGCAGGAGGAGCGGGAGGGGCACTTCGCGCGGCGGCCGGGCTTCGTGGTGAGCCTGTCCACCCTGGGGCGGGCCGGGCGGGACTGGCATCACCGGGACCAGGAGCTCGCGGCCCGCGTGCAAGAAGCCGAGGGTGCCTGTGTTGCCGCGCAGGCCGCGTGCGAGGCGGCGCACCAAGCTGCTTCCCGGGCCGTCGCGGAGCATCTGGCGTGTTTGCGGGCACGGCAGGCGGCGGCCGCCGAACTGGCTGCACAGCAGGATGTGGTCGACCGGGCGCGGGCCGTGTGGGGCCCGCATGTGCCGGTGCAGGAGTGGCTGTCTGATGACACGGCGCGGGAACTGGCTGCTCCGTGGGGGGATGAGGAGATCGCCCGGGCCCGCAGCGAGGTGTTCTTGGCGGCGCTCGGCCTGCACGAGGCGTTCCTGCGCTGCACCGCGCGCACCATGTACGCGAACTTGATGGCCGCCATGGATGCGGTGGCCGGCAGCGTGCCCTGGACCGTGAAGAAGGATGCTCTCCAAGCGGCCTGGCAGAGCCTGTTCCTGCTCGTTCCCGTCGTCTCGACGACCTTTGCGTCGTTGGACCGTGTCGTCGGGCGTCTGGGGCAGGAGTCCTTGGGCTGGCTGTTCATCGACGAAGCCGGCCAGGCCACAGGACAGATGGCCGTCGGCGGCATCTGGCGCGCTGCGCGCACCGTGGTGGTCGGTGACCCGCTCCAGCTCGAGCCGGTGGTGGTGCTGCCGTGGACCGCTCAGCGGGCCCTGGGCCGTGAGTTCGGCGTGGACGAGCAGTGGGCTCCCAGCCGTACCTCGGTCCAGCAACTCGCCGACCGCACCAACCGCTATGGCACATGGCTGCCGGCAGAGCTCCCTGACGGGCAGCAGGAAGTGTGGGTGGGCAGCCCGTTGCGCGTCCACCGCCGCTGCGACGACCCGATGTTCTCCGTCAGCAACGCCATCGCCTACGACAACCTCATGGTCTACGGCACCCCGAAGCGCGGCGACTACCGTTACCGGCCCCGCAGCTGCTGGGTGCACGTGACCGTGAGTGAGGCCGACGGGCACTGGATTGCCGAGGAAGGCCGGGCGCTGCGCGCTGTGGTGGAAAAGCTCCGCGATGAGGGGGGTGTCGATCTCGCCGAGGACGTGTACGTCATCAGTCCGTTCCGGGCCGTGGTCCGTGGGGCTGAGCGGGTCTGTCGCGGGCTGTTGCCCGAAGGGCGCGTCGGCACGATTCACACTACCCAGGGCAAGGAAGCCGACGTGGTGATCGTGGTGCTGGGCAGTGATCCGCGTCGGCCCGGTGCGCGTACCTGGGCAGCTGCGCGGCCCAATCTCCTCAATGTTGCCGTCAGTCGCGCCAAGCGTCGCCTCTTCGTCATCGGCGACCGCGATGCCTGGCGCGACCAGCGCTTCTTCGCCACGCTCGCTGATGCGCTCCCGGTCCACACCTGGCGGCGATAGACCGGCATCAGGGCTCCAGGCCGCCGCCTGGGCGGGATCCCTTGGCCATGGCAGCCGACGGACGGGTAAATCACCGCTGGCGCCGTTTGCGGCCCTGCTGAACTCCCGTGTGGCGATCAGTCCTTCCACGGGATCGGAGATTATCGGACACGCTGCGCCATACGTGCTGACGGATGCGGCCGCACAAACGGTTTGTCGCACCCGGTTATCTCATGACGCTCACTCATCCTCGGGGAGTAAATCTGCGAGTACCGGGTGTGGGCCGGGGAGTCGGTCTGCGGCGGTCAGCATCATGGTGGCCGCTTCCTGGACGAGCCGTTCCAAGGACAAGCTGCTGCGTGAGGTGGCGGTGTACGACATCAGCCGCAATTCGTCGACCCGGTGCATTTGGTACTCATCGTCGGGCGGCAGGGAGGCAAAGAGCTCATGCCGCGGGCGGGTGCGCAGGGACTCCGCGACCGCCTTGAGTCGTAGTCCGTCCATCGGGCCGGTACAGCCCGTGTCGCTTTTGCCAAGGTCGAGGATGGCTGCGTGAATGCCGAGTTGGATGAGCACTTCGGTAAGCGCTCTGCCGGTGCGCGCGTCGATCTGCCACGTCCGGAAGCGCTGAGTCTGCTCATCACCGGCACCGGTCATGTGGCTGACCGAAGCGACGATCCGAGTGGCAAAAGCTGCGGACGCAGACCAAGGATCATTGGAGCCCGGACTCGCGGTATCCATCAGGGCATTGTGCATGGGGGCCAGCCATCGCGCACCCATGCACATGGTGCCTGTCAGACGCATCTCAAGTAGAGGACGTCACCGTCTGCGGCACCGCTGTCCCTGCTGCCGCCGTACACGATGGCCCCGGTGGTGATGGTCTTGTAGCCGTAGTTCGGGTACTCACGCTTGTACTCACAGTGGACGCTGGACCTCGCAGTACGGCGTGGCGGCGGGCAGGCGTGGTTGCGGCCCGCATCACCAGCCGGGGCCCACTGCTGGGGGCCGGGCATCCAGATCCACAGTTCCGCCTCCGTGGTGCACGCATCCGGCCTGTGCGGCGTGCAATGGTCGATCCCGCCCACTCCCGTGACCACCCCACCGCTGTAGTGCGGCTTTTGCGCTATCAAGTCACAGGTAACCGTGTCCTGGCCGCCTGCAGGTCCCACCGTGACGACGGGCTTCGGCTTGGGCGGCTGAGGGAGGTGAGCCGCCGGCGCCGCATAGGCGAGCGACGTGGTGCCCGCAAGCGCCAATGCGGCGAGCACAGTCGCTCCCGACCCCAGGAACTTGCCTCGTCCGTTCATGATTGGCCTCTCCGTCCAGCAATCCAAACGAACCTGACGACTCGTCAGGCTAGTCGGACAGGTAACCGCCACAACACCGGGCCAGAGCCTTCCGCTCACATTGTCGGAATAGCCACCCACGACGCTTGAAGCCTTTCAACTCCCTACGCACCGTAGGTCTTCTTCCACCGCCTCTGGTGGTTCCGATCGCCTTGGCCGGCACCGTTCACGCTGGCTACAGCTGCCAGCAACGCGCCGTTGTTCCAGAGGCCGAGAAGGTCGCGGTGTATGGCGACGATGCCGTTCGTACGCGCGAAGTCCTCTGCCGGGCGGCTCAGCCGGGTCGTCGTCACGAAGACGGCGACATCCGCACCGAAGTGGACCTTTGACCCCAGCAGGTCACGCAGCTCACGGCTCGCGATCGAACTCTTCGGCGCGTAGCGCTTGCACTGCACGACCATGGCTCGCCCGTCCGGCAGCCGACCGACCACGTCCGCTCCCTGATCACCGGCGCCGCCCACCCTGCGGACCTCCGAGCAACCGTCACGACGACAGAGTTCCGCGACCAGTTCCTCGAACTCGGTCCCGGACATCTTGTCGACGTCGGCCAGTGTCCTGTGACCAGCCTTCACCGCCTCCTGCCGACGCCAAGTCCGGTCCCGGCTCCGCAGCAGCCGGTCGGTCCGCCACAGCCGCCACCCCAGCGCGCCCAGACCGCCTGCCACGCCCACCGCCAGGAGGTACGGCCAGACCACCGATCAGAACACCACGCACCCGATCAGCAGCAGCACCCCGCCGACTAAGCCGGCCTTGGCTATAGCCTCCCGTCTGCGCCGGACCGCAGAACGTCGTCTCCGCCGGTTCGTCATCACGGCCCCCCTCGTCCGACCCGCTGGGTAGTGTGACGAACAGACGTCTCACTGGAGAAGACCGCGGTCCGGCCCCGGCACCACTCCCCCACCCTGAGCTGCAAGAACAGACAGCCATCTGGTTGCAGCTTTAGTTGCATTCACCTATGTCCGGCGGCATCCGCGGTCCCGCTCACTGAGGCTCCGCTCAGTTCCGGTTGCCTACGCGGCAGAGCTTTGCAGAGCACATGGCCTCCAGCGACTCTCCGGCGGTCCAGAGGGCGTTGCCCGTAAGGTGGACCACGTGCGACCACCGGACACAGCAGGGCCATCGGCAAAGAAGATGCAAAGGCGTCACTAAAGCGCAGGCCAGAAAGGGTCCGTCCCGCACTCGCGGGGGTGTTCCGCCAATCTTCTCCTCGCGTTGGATTACGTCATAGTCCGTCCCGCGCCCGCGGGGGTGTTCCGGATCAATTCACTGCAGCAGCGTTAAACGGAACCCTCGTCCGGAACTGCAGGAGCAGGCCGTCAAGTTCCTTGACTTAGCGGCGAGTTCGATGATCTTGTTCACGTCCATCGACGTGACCACCATGCTGTGGCAGATGGCCACCGACGGGTGGACAGTGCGGGCCGACGGCCTTGCCGCGATCAGCCCCCACTGGTGCGACAACGTCCTACACTTCGGCGACTACGACACTTCTGCGCTGCACATCCCACCCGGCCGGTAAGAACCCATGCTCGACCCCGGAGACGCGGCATGACCAGCAGCCGCCCCGAGCACCCCGCCCCCGCCCAGGCTCAGGACCAGTCCGCCGACGACCTGGCTGACCTGCTCCAGGACCGGTTCGGCGATGTCCTGGACGATGACGGCTACGAATGGACCCCAAGGTGACTGCACTTGCCCGGGCACGGCTTGCCTCGCTCCTCCTGATGGCATTCGCCTTTCTGGCCTTGTGCGGGGGACAGCCTGTTCACGCGGAAGACCAGAAGCGGGCCAGCGACAGATCCTGGTGGCTTGTGGTGTCTCCCGGCCCCGACGGGAACGAACCGGAGGGCGCCCCGGAAATCGCACCTGGCGCCGCCGTGTCGCTCATGCTCAGAACCAGTGGGGGCCTGCTCCCCAAAGGCGAATCCTGGACATTGCAGTCGCCGGCCTTCGTTTCCGATGTCCCCGTGAGCAGCACGGATGCCACCACCATTGGCAAGAGCCTGAAGTGGAAGATCATGACAACGGCGCACATCCGCCGCGATGCCGAGCCTGGCTCCTACCCCATCACCGTCCCGAGGCTGCACGACGCCAATCATCGTCCCCTTCGGACATCGATCACGGTCAGCGACTCCGGACGGGGCGCCGCTGCTGCCCGTCATACGAATGCGCCGCTGTGGGTGTACGTCTCCACGATTGGCTTGGCGGCCGTTGCCCTCTACGGTTCGGCCTGGTGGCTTCTGCGGCGGAACCGCCGCGCCCGCCAGTCCGCCGAGTAGTCAGACAGCCCGGGGTTCCCATCGAATCTATTTGCAAGGAAACCGCCGCGTTCCAGGCGCTCGCATCGGCCGCCTGCCCGCTCCTGGTCGCCGTCGACCTCGCTGAAACCCGGGTCGCAGCCGTGCGTGAGCTGGCTGCTGCCCTGGCCGAACGGCACGACGGTCACAAGGTCCGGCTCCTGCTGCCGGCTCGGGGACTGGACGGTTGGTGTCCGAGCCTGCACCGCTACCTGCGCGCCCACCACGCCGGCCTCGCTGACACGATCTTCCGCGTCACACCAGACGACGCCTTTGACGGCCACAGCGCCGAAGATCTCTCTGTTGAGGCCCAAGTCGCCTTCGCCCGCCGCATCCGGCTCCTGCAGAAGACCGGGCACGGGGATAAGACCTGGCAGCGAACCGTGGTGGCCGACGCCCCGTGCGAGTATGGCGAGGGCGTCGAATATGACTGGCGGCAGACCGTCATCTACCACCACATCGCAGCGCTCGCCGACGTTCTCGCCCACGCCAACCCCGACTTCCTCACTGCACGACCGGCCCATCGACGTCCTCGTCGCGAACGAGGAGGAATACCTGCGCCAGATCGCCGCAGCTCGCATGCCGGGCGAGACGGTCAAGGAGAAACTCATCCGCAGCCTGATCGTTGCCCAGTACCTCGCCGGTGCCCAGACCGCCCAGGACGGGAAAGCAGCGATCCGCGCAGGGCTCGAAGCCTGCCACCACGGACATGAAAGCCCAGACGCCCGTGAACTCGCGCGGTTCGACGGCCTGCTGGCCGCCGCCTACCCGTCCACCGACGGAACCCACTGGGGCTCCATCGGCCAGCCCCTCGCCGCCACCTTGCTGACCAATGTCGAACAGGACAACGGCGACGAGTTCGTCGAGCACTTCCTGCAGCACGACGCCCTCGACGACGCGCAGCGTCACCAGGCCGTCGACGCCGTCGCACGTGCCGCCCAAGAACAGCCGGATCTGGGCCTAGACGAGTCTTTCCGAATGCCTGCGGGCATGAGGCGAGGGTGCTCAAGATCCGTTTGTGACGACGAACTTGACCACCCTCGTGACCGCACT
>NZ_JBIUAW010000030.1:0-19877 GCF_044593195.1 Streptomyces sp. NPDC052396 | reverse complement strand
GCCGCGATCTGGCACAACTTCCGCACCGGCCAGGCGGTCAGCCGCTCACTGACCGCCTACGACCACTGAACGCGTTCGGAAAGACTCGTCTAGGCGTCCGTCCCGCACGCGCGGGGGTGTTCCGCTGTGGAAAACCCGGCTTCCGGCTCCGAGCCCGTCCATCCCGCACGCGCGGGGGTGTTCCGCCCACGCCCGACCCCGGTACGGACCCGACGCCGTCCGTCCCGCACACGCGGGGGTGTTCCGCCGATCCTCGGAACGAGCGACATCTGCGCCGTGTCCGTCCCGTACGCGCGGGGATGTCTTGCGCGGATCCAGTGCCCGGTTTTGGCGGGCTACGGCAATGGCGAGTGCACTCGAGTCCGGCTGGGCACTGGCCACCTGCCGGGCCAGCTGCTGCGGCCGCCGCCGGGGGACCGGGTGACCAGGGGGCCCGGTCGGATCCGGGTCGTGGCCAGGGCTGCCGCCGTCAACAGCATCCACGGGTCACCGAAGGAGTTATTCGTCCGCTTGGTATGGACGACATGGTCCCAGATGAACGGTGCGTCCCAGCCTGCCTCCTCCGCGGCCACGGCCAGCGAGGCCACGGTACGCGCATCGGCGAAGTCTCCGTAGTTCGGAATATTCGCAGATAAGCGCATCCGGCCATGGTGCGGGGTGACACCCGGCACGAACTACCGTTTTTCAGCATCTACTCGGGCGACCATCGACCACAGCGCGACGTGCGCCACCGCCTACGCGGCGCAATAATCTGGACCTACGACCTCGCCAGGGCCGCCTCTTGATCGCAACCCCATACGCGCCCCAGTCGGCGTCTGAGACTTCCCCAGGAGCTACGCCTTCCCGCCCACCCCATACGGTGGGATAGAACGCTGGCTTTGGGCCGCCGCTTGCGGCCCCCGAACCACCGGGAACCACCGGCGCCGACGTATATCTGTGGATACCCGACCTGCGGTCCGAATGGGCTCGCAAACCGGTGCGCCTGGAAGACATCGAGCCCGGATCACGAGCCGAACGCGAGCTGCGCGACTCCGTATACAACGTCCTCATTGTCGGGCACGAATACCCCTCTCGCCCCCCGTGGGGGCGAAGTGGAGCGAGCTCGGCTGCGACGTGGCCGCCTTCCAGCACTCAGCCGTCTTCCAGCACGCCGACTCAGCAGGGCACGACAGGACAACGACTCCCAACTACGTCGAATATCAAGGAGATTCGCTTCATCGTACGTACACCGCACTGCTACGGTGCCCCACGTCGTCAGCGACTGTCAGGCGGCAGCCGCCACGGCATACCTGTCCCTGCTCTCCTCCCCTGATGCCCTGCACTTGCCTCGCATTTGGAGCGTTGATGCCCTTCTTAGGCGGTCTGTCTCAGCCCCAGAGCGCCATAGCGTTGTGCTTGTCCGTCCCGTCCGCTGCGGGCCTTCGCCAGCCGCGGTGCAGGACGCCGCAGTTTCGGGCATGTGGAGCTTGCGACAGGCCGGTGTGGCGCTGCCGCGCAGGCGGCTACCAAGCCCGCCCCGGCGGCCGGTTCGTTCCTCCTCCCGCCACGCTCCGACGGCCGGCTGATCGTGCCACGCCGCGCACGATGTCTGCCGTCCAGCCAGCTCTGCTGCCGGCGGGGGGTTCCCGCTGATGGTGAGCTACCACCCGGCCGGCCGTGACACCGCGCTCTACGCGGCGGTGCAGGACGTGAAGGCCGGGCACTGGATGCAGATGCGGCAGGTGCTGGCCCAGACGGGGACCTGGCGGGAGTGGACCGCTCGCACGCAGGTGCTGGGCGTAGCGGCGGCCCGGGGCAACGTGGTCGAGTTGTGGTTGCAGGAAGAGCCGCAGAGTGTCGCTGCTCGGGTGATGTACGCCAGGGTGACCACGGAGCGGGCGCTGGACGCCCATCGCAGCAGAGCGTCGGCGGAAGACCCGCGGCGGGTTCAGCAACTGGATGAGCTGGCGGGCAGGGCCCGGCAGGCATGCCGCAGGGCGGATGAACTGACTCCCGGGGATCCGGTGGCCCCGATCTGCTTGCTGGCCCTGGCCGAAACGGACACGGCCGGGCGTTTTCCGGAGCATTGTGTGGCTCCGCCGCCGCCGGATTTCCTGCTTCCCCATGGGCCGTGGGGATTGCTGGAAGCGGCGCACCGGCGGGATGGGTTCAACCGGGAGGCATGGCACCGCATGTTCCGGGTGCTTCAGGTCGGCCCGGGATCGGTGTATCTCAGCCGGCGGGCGGTCGCGATGGATTTCGCCCGCTGGTCGGTCTCCACGGCGCCGCTCGGCTCGCCGCTGCTTCTCCTGCCCCTCTACGCCCATGTGGAGGAGTACCGGGCTCGGCGGAGCAGAGGGGACATCATGCTGGGCCTGTGGTGGACCAATGAATCCATCACTCCGGCTATCGCCAAGGCTTTCGAGGGCTGGTTCTGCCGCTGTGACCCGGAGGCCGGTTCCACAACCGATCTGAACTATCTGGCCCATGCGCTGTCGGCGGGCGGTTTCCTGAAGGAGGCGGCTGCCGTATTCCAGGCCATCGGTGACTTCGCCACCCCGGCCCCGTGGCAGTACATCTCGCACGATGCGGACCGGTGGTGGGAGGAGTTCGAGGCGGCCCACAGCGCCTGCCTGCGGCGGCTCAAGTCGCCGCCCAGCACCGGAAGACGGCCGTGAATACCTGCCCGCTCCGCGGGCGGGCGCCGCCGTGCCGCACCGACGGCCCAGCATCCGCCCTGCCCCTGTCCCTTTCTGCTCTTTTCTGCGCGGAGTTTCTCGATGCGTACATCAGCACATGCACGATGGCAGCGGTCCGAGCCGCCGGACGACGACGAGCGGATACTCAAAGAGCTCGGCTATACCCAGCAACTGCACCGGCGCATGGGCGCCTTCGGTAACTTCTCCGCTTCCCTGTCGGTCATCTCCATCATGTCCGGGACGCTGCTGCTTTTCGGCTACGGCCTGAACAGCGGTGGGCCCGCGGTGGTGGTGTGGGGGTGGCTCGCCGTGGGGCCGCTGGTGCTGTGCCTGGCCGCGGCGCTGGCCGAGATCACCTCCCGCTATCCCACCAGTGGCGGCCTGTACTACATGGCCCGCCAGCTCGGCGGTGAGCGGTGGAGCTGGTACACCGGCTGGCTCAACCTGCTAGGGCTGCTCGGCGGGCTCGCGGCCCAGGACTACGGCATCGCGACCTTCACCGCCGCCTGGGCAAACCTGCAGTTCGGCTATGAGCCGACACCAAGATCCCTGCTGGTCCTGTGCGCAGTCATCCTCGCGCTGCACGCGGTCTTGAATCTCTTCGGTACCCGGCTGATGAACGTCCTGACGTCCCTGAGCGCGTGGTGGCACCTGGCCGGGGCCGTCGTCATCATCGGCGCCCTGACGCTCGTCCCCTCTCACCACCAGCCGACCGGCTTCGTGTTCTCCGAGTTCACCAACAACACCGGCTGGTCGAGCGCTCTTTACGTGATCCTGCTGGGCATGCTGCTGCCGTGCTTCGCCCTGGCCGGCTACGACACCTCGGCCCACCTGAGCGAGGAGACCAGTGGCGCTTCCGTGGCCGCGGCGCGCGGGATCGTCCGCTCGGTGGCGGTGTCCTGGATCGCCGGCGGGATCCTGCTGGCCGCCCTGCTGTTCGCCATCCAGGACTACGCCGGGACACTGGGCAGCCACACCGGAGTACCGGTGGCGCAGATCTTCCTGGACGCTCTGGGCACGGCGACGGCGAAGGCGTTGCTGCTGGTGATCATCGTTGCGCAGTTCCTGTGCGGCTACACCGTCACCGCCGCCGCCAGCCGCATGATCTATGCCTTCGCCCGGGACGGCGCCCTGCCCGGCTCGGCCCGCTGGCAGAAGGTCACCCGCCGCACCGCCGTCCCGGCCAACGCCGTGTGGCTCGCCGCCGGTGTCGCCTTCGTGCTGGCCCTGCCATCGCTGTATTCCGCCGAGGCGTTCTCGGCGGTGACCGCGATTTCCGTCGTGGGTTTCACCCCGGCCTACGCCATCCCGGTGCTGCTGCGACTGCGCCACCGGGACCGGTTCGTCCCCGGGCCCTGGCACCTGGGCCGCTGGAGCCGGCCGATCGGCTGGGTGGCCGTGCTCTGGGCAGCCGGGGCAACAGTGCTGTTCCTGCTGCCGCAGTCCAGCCCGGTCACCACCAAGAGCTTCAACTACACGCCCGTCGCCTTGCTGGTGGCCCTCGTCATGGCCGCCGTGTGGTGGCGCTTCGGGCGCCGTTCCTACGGTGTGCCCCGCTCCAGCACAGCGAACGCCCACGACCAGATCGAAGAGGCCGAGAACATCATCTGATGCCCTCACCACCACATGCCGCAAGCAGAGTCCCCACTGCCGCAGAGGCACCCAAGGCATCCACCACCACCGCTCAGGAGCCTTGCCAAGCACACCAACTCCTGGAGGCACCGTGACCGTTTCCGCGGAATCCATCGAATCGCTACAGCAGCTCACCACGGCCTGGCGGACCCTGGTGCTCGACCACGACGCGGACGCGGACGTGCGCGACCTTCCGGGCATTGCCGTCCGCTGGGCCGACAGCCGGTTCGGGTTCTGGAACTGCATCACCCTGACCGAGGAGGGAGCGGGAGCAGAGCTCCTCAGGCACCGTCTGAGCCAGGCCGCGGACATCATGCGGACAAAGAAGCACCCGGGCTTCCTGTGGCTCTTCGAAGACCTTCTCGACGACGAGGCCCGCTCCACGCTGGAGACGACAGCCGAGCAAGCCGGCCTCCAGTACGCCTTCCCCGGAACCGGCATGGCCGGCGACCTGCTCCCCCTCCCCGAACCCATCCACCCCGACCTGACGTTCACCCGCGTAGGCACCGACGAGCAGTTACAGGCCTACGCCGACCTCCAATCACGCGCCTACGGGCTCCCGTTGGAGGAAGCCCGCGAGGGCCTGGCCGGATCCGCGCTCTGGAAGAACGAGATCCACGCCTACCTGGCCCTGCGAGACGACGAACCGGTGGCATGCGCCGCCACGATCGAGGCACAAGGCCGCCTGTTCGTCTGCTACGTCGCCACGGACCCGCGGTGGCAGCGCAAGGGCTACGGCGAGGCGGTCACACGCAAGGCGCTGTACGAAGGCGCGCGGGCCACCGGGCTCACCCGCGCCACACTGCACGCCACCGCCGCCGGAGCCCCCGTATACCCACGCATCGGGTTCCAGCCGAACACACGCATCCACTTCTACAGCCTGAAAGGCTGATCCGATGAGGCAGCTCTCGTCAGACCGGGCATGCGAGGGCGTGCCACCGACGAGAGCCGCTACCGCCTTGCCACAGCACAGCGACAGCTTCCCCTTGGAATCCAGGAAGCACTCGCGGAAGTGTTCATGCCCGAGGCCGCGCCCCTCGGGCATGAACACCCGCTGAGCCTCCGCCAACTTGAATCACCTGTGGACAGCCGAGATCCTCGGCGAGGTCCACCCAACCGGCCGCACTTCCCGGCCTGGCCCCTGGACTCTCGGCTCTTGGAGCATGCCCGTCGGCTCGATCGCCGTCATCTGGGTGGCCTTCGTGACCGTGCGCTTCCTGCTCCCCTGGACACGCCAGACGGCCGGCCCGCGATCCAACGATCACACAAGGCACCGGCCCAGTCGCGGATGCCCATCGTGCCGTCCACGATCTTTGTCGGCGACGCGCGAATCGTGACCCACCACCGGCGCCCGAGAATTGACCCCCGATGCGTTAGTTGATCTTGTTAGTCGTTGTTGTTGGTCTCGGCGGGTGGGACGCGTCCGAGGTCGCGTCCGCGCATGCGGAAGCTGTCGCCGCGGAGGCTGATGACCTCCGCGTGGTGGACCAGGCGGTCGATCATTGCGGCGGCGACGTTGTCGTCGCCGAAGACCGCTCCCCACCGTCCGAAGGGCTTGTTGCTGGTCACGATCACGGACGCGCGTTCGTAGCGGCCGGAGATGAACTGGAAGAAGAGATTGGCCGCTTCCGGCTCGAACGGGATGTATCCGACCTCGTCAACGACGATGAGCGGGTAGCGGCCGAGGCGGGTGAGCTCGTCGGAGAGCTTGCCGGCGTTGTGGGCGTCGAGGAGGCGGGCGACCCACTGGGCGGCGGTGGCGAAGGCGACACGGTGGCCGGCCTGGCAGGCCCTGATGGCGATGCCGGTGGCGAGGTGGGTCTTGCCGGTGCCGGGCGGCCCGAGGAAGATCACGTTCTCCTTCCCGGCGATGAAGTCGAGGGTTCCCAGGTGAGCAATCGTTTCTCGCTTCAGGGACCGCTGGTGGTCGAAGTCGAAGTTCTCCAAAGACTTGCGGGCCGGGAAGCGGGCGGCCCGGATGCGGCCCTCGGCGCCGTGGGAGTCCCGGGCGGCGACCTCGCGCTGGAGGCAGGCGGCGAGGTATTCCTCGTGGCTCCACTCCTCGGCCCTCGCCCGCTCGGCGAGCCGGCCGGCCGCCTCCCGCAGGGAGGGGGCCTTCAACGCGCGGGTGAGGAAGGCGATCTCGGAGGTGACGTCCCGGCCGGTGCCGGCACTCTTCTTCGAGTTCGTCGTGGTCATGCGACTCCTTGTCCGAGTCCGCCGTCGATGACGCCGAAGATGCGGTCGTAGGTGTCCAGCGAGCGCATCTCGACCTCGAGCTTCTCCGCGGGCTCGGGCTTGTTGATGGTGGTGCGGGCGGCAGTGGCCGCGGCCGCGTGAGCGGGATCGGTGATGGTCTGGTGCTTGGCCCAGCAGCGGGTGTGACGGGCGACTTCGGTGCCGTCGCAGGTGACGAGGACCTGGTCGAGGTCGGCGGTCACCTCGACCCGCCGGCCGACGGCGAGCGGGTGGACGGAATAGTCGCAGGTGTCGAGGCGGACGTAGTGGTCACGCGGCAACCGCAGGCCGGACTTCCACCAGCCGGGCGGCGAGATCGGCGGGATGCCGAGCATCCGCGACCTGCCGGCGTCGAGCCGGTCCGCGGGCCTGGCCTGCAAGCTCCGGTGAAGGCGCCGGTTGGCCTTGGTGAGCCAGTCGGCGAGCTGGACGTTGAAGTCCGCCGGCGAGGTGAAGACCCGGCCGGGAAGGAACGAGGTCTCCAAGTACCCGTTCGCCCTTTCAACCAGTCCCTTCGCCTCGGAGTCACGGGGCTTGCACAAAATAATCCTGATTCCGAGCAGGCCGGCGAACGCGGCGAAGTCGTCCGTCAGCCGCGGGCCACCCGACCTCCACGAGCCCACGGCGCCCTCGTTGTCCCAGACCAGAGCCTTCGGAACGGCTCCGAGGCCGGTCATCAACCGCCAGTGCCCGGCGATCAGGTCGGCCGCGTTGCGCAACGGCAGCATCCGCGCGGTGATCCACCGCGAGTAGCCGCAGACCATCACCAGGACTGGCGGGCAGCCGGTCTGGCCGAAGCCCAGCGGGATCTCCGCGGGCGGGAACCACAGGTCGCACTGGGCGAGTTCGCCCGGTTCATAGACCGTCCGCGAGGCCGGGTCCGCCGGCAAGAACGCGGGCCGCAGCTCGCGGACGCGGTCCTTGAGTACGGTCATGCTCCGTTCCCAGCCGATCCGCTCGGCGATCACGGTTGCCGGCATGTCCGGCCACTGCTCGAGCAACTCCCGGATCGCCGGCTCGACCGCGTCCACGATCGAACCCTTCGCCGCCCGCTGGTACTTCGGCGGCGCATCACTGCCCACCGCCCGCCGCACCGTGTTCCTCGCGATCCCCAGCTTCCTGGCGATCGCCCTGATCGGCATCTTCTCGGCCCGGTGCAACCGCCGGATCTCGGCCCAGTCCTCCACGCTGATCACCCACCCTCCCGGCCTGGCCCAACGAGCCAGACCGCCAGAGGGGGTCAACTTTCAAACGTCGATACCGGTCCACTTTTCAAACGACGCCCACAGGGTTCTTGGTCCGGCGTAGAGATAGCACCTTCGCGGCCCGGTCGTGGTCTGTCTGTCCCGCACGCGCGGGGGTGTTCCGCCCTTGTCACCGAAGTGCTGGTAGAGGATGGGCGTACGTCCCGCACGCGCCGGGGTGTTCCAGGCCAGCCAGCCGGACCGTAGACCCCGTCCGGATCCATCAGCAGGGCCCCGGCCAACACAGCCCCACCATGCGTCAGGTGACCGCCGAGCGTGAACGCCCGATCCAGACCGGTATCGGGCTGCCGGTGGGCGAGGCGGCCGTCAGCATCAGCACGGTCTAGCATCAGCCCCGCCCACGACCGTGCACCCAGACGCTTCCGCCGACACGGATCATGCGGCGGGAGCTGGGGACAGTGGTGGAACTCGTCGGAGCCGGCGATCAGGCGCAAGCCAGGACCAAGCTGCAGCTACCCGCCATTGCCCCCTGTACGCCAGCCATTTGGCATCCGACATCCACATCCCCTCCCCGGCTCGTAAGGTGGACCACATGCCACCACCGGACACCGCGGGAACAGCGGCAAAGAAGATGCAAAGGCGTTGCTGAAGCGCAGGTCAGAAAGCGTCCGTCCCGCACGTGCGGGGGTGTTCCGTAGGCGTCGGGGTCAACACGTTCGCCCACGTGGTCCGTCCCGAACGCGCGGGGGTGTTCCGCCAGCCATTGGGTAATTGGAGCGATGCGGGGGTCCGTCCCGCACGCGCAGGGGTGTTCCGTCCTCCCGCGGCTCCAGCCTGTCCATCCGCCCAGTCCGTCCCGTAGGCGCGGGGGTGTTCCGCAGGCGAAGGAGCGGTCCATCCACCGGGCCACGTCCGTCCCGCACGCGCGGGGGTGTTCCGTCCATGCCCCGGTCAACGATCCGGCCCGCCCCGTCCGTCCCGCACGCGCGGGGGTGCTCCGTCGCCTTCCGCAGTCAGCTTCGGCAATTCTGGGTCCGTCCCGCAGGCGCGGGGTGTCCGGTACCTTGGATCTCCGCCCGCCGGGCGTGCCCGGGGAAGCCGGCCGCGCCGTCGTCGCCGCAATGTCCGACCGCCGCTTCCCCGCCTACCACGGCCCCGTATCCGAACCCAGCTGCCACCCCCTCCTCGTGGCCGGCACCCTCCAGAGAGCCTCGCAGATCGTCACCGGCCCGGACCGCATAGAGATGACCACCCGCTTCGCCGACTTCGCCGCACCGATCCTGACCAAGCGAGCCCACGTCTGGGGCATAAACGAGCTCCTCCACGTCCCCTGGCACGAGAGGACCCTCCTCCCACCGCGCGGTATACACCGCCCTCGTCAATCGAGGCGTCGTACGCGACAAGTGGTATCTGGGCACTCGCCCTTGCTCGCACCCGATCCGCACCCACGGTTCAGGACAACCCGACCCATGAGCCAGCACGCTGGACGGCCCCACAGCACACGGGCTCAGAAAGCCGCACAGCAGCGCCACTGAAGTAATGCCTGAAACGCTGAAGAACCCACTGCAACTTCGCTTGAAACACTGAAGCACTGGGCGACTCCCGACACCGGCCAAACTGACAGGACTTGTGCTCCGAACGCGTTTCACTAGTAGTGAAAGCGCCCGGGTGGGCGATATCTTCGCGAAGATCGCCCGATTCGTGATCTTGAGGTCGCACCTACGGAAGCCACCCCGCACGCGCAGCCGACGACGAGCCGGGCCGCGATAAAAGACCTGGTCAGCCCCCTAGGGAAGATCCGTCGTGGCTCTCGGCCACGCCCTTGTTGCCCCACCCTCGCGCTCCCCCAGGGCAGCGAACCGCCCAAGCAGCCGCTCGGGCCGGCGAGGAGCCTTCCCGGTACGGTCTCGGTGGCAGAGCGGGGGAACCATGGGCCGCAGGGCATCGAAGAAGACGCCGCCGAAGGCGACGCGGGAGCGCCGTCCGGCGCGGCAGTTGCACGGCGTCGACCCCCGCGTTCTCGCGGGGCAACTGTACGAACTGCACGCCCGCGCCGAACGCGAGGGGGATCAGGGGTATTTGGAGCGGTGGCCGGGTGACGGGGAGACGCACGGCGTCCTGCTGTTTGCCCAGGTACACGCGGACCGCTTGAAAGGCGAGGCGTACCAGCAGGCGGCGCTTTTGCGGATCACGCTGGCCGAGTGGCTGCGGCAGCAGGCCGACCCGCTCCAGCTGCGCGCGCTTGACGATGCCCGCGGCGCGGGCGTGCAGTGGGATCAGGTGGCGCTGGCCCTCCAGTACGTCAACGCCGACGGCGAGCCGAATCCCTCCAGCGCGTTTAACCGGCACGCGAGCCTGAAGGTTGCCGTGCTGGGGCGTCCGGAGGACCGGCGGCAGCCGCACGTCGCGCGGATCATCGAGGCCCGGACCGTCCGCGAGGAGCAGGAGCAGCGCGAACGCGAACGTGTCGAGGACGCCCGGTATCCCGCGGTGGACGCGGCCGCGCGGGCGCTGCTGCGGCACTACGAGAGCGGCGAGATCCTTAGCGATCCGGATGACGATTTCTGGTGGAGCGAGCTCGCCGAGGTCGTCGATGACCGACGAAACGCCTCGGAGCGCGCGGCCTTGGTGGTGTACGTGCGTGGCGTGGTGCGCGAGACCTACGCGTACGCGAAACGCACCGGCCGGCCTCCGGCGGCCACCGACCAGGCCAGGCAGGTCCTGGAGGCAGCGGACGCACTCCGCGTCGACGACTGAGCAGCGGCCGCGGATGCGCGACGGGCTCGGGGCAGACTCGATCCGGGTCTATGTGCTTCCCCTGCTGACCGGGGGTCAGTATGTACGGCCGGGCCATGGGTCCCGCCCGTCTCGGTGCGATCGGCCGTAGGGGGGCGTTGAGCTCCCGGTGGTGAGACGTTGGGCTGGGTCTGGCTGTTGGCACCGATCGTAGGGGGGTAGCGTGCGAACAGCCTCCGCAGCATTGGGCACAAGATGCGGCAAAGGAGCTGCTAAAGCGCGAAGTGTCCGTCCCGCAGGTGCGGGGGTGTTCCGCCTCCGGGGGCCCATAACGGCGTTATGACTCAGTCGGTCCCGCACCCACGGGGGTGCACGGGGACCGGCCGAACGTCACCTGATCCGTTGCACACGCACGGGGTGTTGCACCGTGGCTGACCTCGTGTAGAAAGTGGCCACTCTTGCCCGCCCCATGCGTGCGGGTGCTCCGTCGCGGTGCGCCTTGGTTCCAGGTCAGCGAGCGAAGGATGCCAGTTTGGCCAGGTGGCCCATGAAGATGAGGTTGACGATGCGGCCGCTGGCGCCGTTGCGGTTCTTTGCCACGATGGCCTCTACCTCGCCGGCCTTGGGGCCGGTGTCGGTGCCGTCTTCGGCGAGTTCGCGGTGGAGCAGGATGATGATGTTGGAGTCCTGCTCGATGGCGGAGGATTCCTTGAAGTCGGAGACAAGGGGGCGGCGTCCGACGGCTCCGCGGTTGAACTGGGCGAGGGCGACGACCGGTACCTGGAACTCCATGGCGATCAGCTTCAGGCCCCGGCTGATCTCGGCGACCTGCTGGGCGCGGCTGTCGGATGCCTTGCCGCCCTCGGGAGTCATGAGCTGGAGGTAGTCGGCGACGACGATGGCGGGCGGGTTTCCCCGGGCGGTCATCCACCGCAGGCGGGCCCGGACTCTGGAGAGGGTCAGGTTGGCCGAGTCGTCCAGGACGAAGTTCTTGGCGTTGGCCAGCCGGTCGGAGACTGCGGCGATGCGGTTCCAGTCGGCGTCGGTGAGTTTGCGGCGGATCAGGCGGTCAAGGTTGACCCCGGCCTCGGCGGCGGTCAGGCGGGCCATCAGTTCACTGCCGCCCATCTCCATGCTGGCGACCAGTGCGGGCTTGCCGTGCTTCAGCGCGACGTGTGCGGCGAGGTTCATGCCGAACAGCGACTTGCCACCTGCGGTCGCGGCGCCGACCGTCACCAACTGGCCCGGCTTGAGCTGGATGATGTCGTTGATGTCGGGCCAGGGGGTGTCCAGCGAGGTGGGGTCGGCGCCGGCCTGGAGTTCGTCGAGGAAGCCCTCCCAGCGGTCGGCGACGGACAGCAGGGGTGCGGCGTCGGCTGTACCGGTGGCCGCGGCCTGGACCTCGGCCATCGCTGCTTCCACGATCTGGTCGGCGTCTTCCAGGCCGGCGTAACTCATGGCCACCATGCGGGTTCCGGCCTCGATGACGCGGCGCAGGGCGGCCTTCTCGCGGATGATGTCGGCGTAGTAGGCGGCGTTGGCGGCGGTCGGGACTGTCTGGACCAGGGTGTGGAGGTAGGCGGCGCCGCCGACTTTGTTGAGCTGACCGCGCTTGGTGAGTTCGGCGGCGACGGTGATGGGGTCGATGGAGACGGCGTCGGTGCTGGCGCCGTACATGTCGAGGATGACGCTGTAGATGGTCTGGTGGGCGGGGCGGTAGAAGTCGGTTATCTCGCGGAGGGTGGCGGCGACGTCTTCGATGGCCTGGCTGGAGAGCATCAGTGCGCCGAGGGTGGACTGTTCGGCTTCCAGGTCGTGGGGCATGTCGCGTGGCAGTGCCCCGTCCTGCGGTGAGGGCGCGGCCTCGTGGGAGGCGGTGGGGTGGGGCAGGTCTGCGACGCTCACGGGTGGGTTCCCATTCCGGGTGTGTGGGGCGGTTGTGGGCAAGGGAGTGGGGTCAGGAGACAGCGGACAGCGGCGGGCGGGAGGAGGGGTGGCACTGCGGGCAGGGGGTGACCACGGTGTAGCCCTGGTCGTCGGGGGTGCTGCGCATGCGGGTCACTTCGTCGCACTCCAGGGCGCCGCAGTAGGGGATTCCGCCGGATTCACGCTGGGCGGGGACCGGGGCGGTGGGTGAGGTAGAGCGGTTGAAGCGTGTGAGGCGTTTCTTGCAGTCGGGGTGGAGTGCGGCGCGGCCGAGGTCGTGCCAGGTTCGCTCGCCGGCGAAGCGGGCGATGATGCGGAGCATTTCGGGGCTGGGGTAGTCCATGCAGAGGTCAGGGATCTGTTCGGTGAGCTGGCGGCGTGTGGAGGCGGGGGGGGGGGGGCGGTCGGCGCCGGCTGCCCAGGCGTCGAGGACGAGCTGGACGGCGGCCTCAGCCCCGGTTTCGTGAGGGGGCTGCTCTCGCTTGGTCGTGGTCCGCCCCGTGCTCTCTCTCTTGGCGGGTGTAGGCGTGCTGGAGGGGCCGGGAGCGGCGGGGAGAGAAGAACTTCTTTGGGGGGCTTCTTTGGGGGCGGCGTTTTCGCTGGTCAGAGGCTTGGCGGCAACTTTTTTCCGACTGGGCCGGACGGATTTCCGTTCAGGCTGGTCGGAAATCCGTCCATCGAGGTGACCTGGGGCTTCGTGGCTTGTGTCCTGGTCGTTTCGATGGGCGGATTTCCGGCTGTCGACTCTGGTGACGCCGTTGGGGGTGCGGGTGTGGGTGGGCGGCTGTGGCGGGTTCTCGCGCCAGTCGGGGGTGTAGGCGTCCAACTTGTCCCATACGTTCCGCCAGCCCGTATAGGCGTCCGGCGGCAGGTCGTTGACCTGGTACCTGCGGTAGGTGTTCTGGATGGCGCCCTTGCCGGCGGAGGTCACCAGCCGGCCGCCGTCGGGGTTGGTCACCAGGTTCCATTGTGCGAGCACGCGCAGCGCGTCCTTGATCATCGTGGGGCTGGCGGGCTTGCCGTTGATTCCGGGCAGCAGCCAGCACAGCTGGTCGAGGGACATCCGGCGCAGGCCTCCGCCCATGCGGCGTGCGGTCTCGGAGACCATCGAGCGCAGCAGCAGGTACAGGTGCAGGGCGGTCCGGGAGAGCTCCGCGTGCAGCAGGATCCAGTCGCGGACCTGGGTGTAGGACCAGTAGTCGGTGATGTCACCCGTGAACTCGATGAGCTCCTCGGGCTCGTTGGACCCGCCTGGTGATTGGCTCATCGCGCTACCGCCGTGTGGATGGCGAGCCGGATGCCGTCACGGGGCGCGTGGGCGGCTGTCTGGGCGCTTGGGCTGTCGGTGTGCGCGCGAGGGGAGATGGCGGTGCTGATGTTCAGGTCGTACATGGTGGCGGTATTCACCCCGAAGATCGGGGAGTCGCACACCGGCGGCGTTACCAGATGAGTGACACCGGACACGCGTACTGCCGCGCAGTCGGAGTGTCTGGCATTCTGGTACCGGTGACCGGGCCCCCAGGGGTCGGGAGCCCGGCGTTACCGCCGACGTACGACTCAAGCTTGTGGAAGGGCGGGAGTCGTCTTCTTTGATGGCCGTCCTGTTGGCGCAGGGCGGCCATCGCCCTTTTACGGGGGACGAGCGGGCGTGGCCCGGCCCGTCGTCGTCCTGCTGCGCGCGGACCGAGCACGCACCGCGGGCCTTGGGTGCGGTCGTTGCGCAGGAGCGAGGCTGCCGGCCGGGCGGCAGCTACGGCGGCCGGGCGCCCGGCAGTGCGGGCGGTTGCCGGTGTGCGTCGGTACCGTGCTCACTGCGGGCACCTTTCGTGAGACGCGGTCAGGCTTGCGGTCACCGTTGGCCACCAGTACGGCTTGGTCGGCTGGTTCTGTGCATCGCGGAGCGAACTGCTGTGCTTCCACGGGACATCTTCCTCCACTGAACCAAGGCGTATTGGTGTGAATAACCGGCGTGTTGGGATGCGTTGGTGCCGGTCGGTTTGCTCGGCTGCGCCAGGGACAGCCGCTGTCCGCCGACCGGAGCCCGTCGTTTCGGTGGTGGGACCGACGGCTGGCGTCACACCAGTTCGAGCAGTCCTTCGGCCAGCTGCTTGAGGTGAACCGGCTGCATGTGCCCGCGCAGGATGCGCAGGACCTCCGCCGGATCGTCCCAGGGCAGGACTGCGGCTGTGTCCCTGGCCGGTTCGGTGACGGGGGGCTGTTCCACCGGTCGTTGCGCTGCCGTACGGGCCGAGGGCAAGGGCGATGCGGCTGCTGCCGGCCCAGGCTCTATGCTCGCGCTCATAACGCCGTTATGAGCGCGCCCTGCATCGCCCCGGGGCACGACGGCCTCGGCGGGAGCGGAAGCGGCCTCCGCCGTCTGCTGGGCATCCTTCGCCCGCCGCTGGCGCTTCTCCTCCGACTTGAGCCTGGCGGCTTCCGCCCGGGCATCGGCCTCCACCCGCTGCTCCTCGGGCGACAGCCGGCTCAGACCCCGCACATGCTCGACCTTGCGCAGGCCCGCTTCCAGATCCGCCTGCAGCGTGGGATCCAGCTCCAGCAGGGACAGACGCTGTGAGATGAAGGCCTGGGTGACTCCCAGACGCTTGGCGGTCTTGCCCTGGGACCCGTAATGCTTCACCAGCTTCTCGAGAGCTGCGGCCTCTTCGAGGTCGGAGAGGTTCTCGCGCTGGTAGTTGGCTACGAAAGCGGCTTCGAGCAGGCTCTCGTCCGAGGACGCGAAGTCGTCGTTGACGACGTACTTGATGCTCTTCAGCCCGGCCTCGCGTGCGGCGGCCAGACGGCGGTGACCGTCCACGACCACGTACTGCGCCCCGGGTTCGAGCTCGCCGGCGCGTTGCGGCCGCTCCTTGAGGTAAGCCTCGACATGGGCGACGGTGATGGCCTGGACGAGGCCGATCTCCCGGATGGTCGCCGCCAGGTCCGAGACGTCTCCGACCACTTCGCGTGGGTTGTCGGGGTTCTGGCTGATGACTGTCAGCGAGAGTTCGGCCGGCGCGAGTCCTTCCGCTCCCGAGGTCGGGGCCTCGGTGATGGCGGCGATCGCGGCGCGGCGGGCACTGACCGGCCGGGCCTGGGCGAAGGAGGTGCCTGCTCCGAGGCGATCGGCTGCCCTGGTCACGAGATCTCCCTTGCGAGCGCGCGCATGTTGGCTGCTTGTTCACTGGCGGGGGCGTAGGCGAGCAAAGGCCGTTTGACCCGGACGGCCTCTCGCTGTTCCCGTAGTTCGGGGATGACGCCCACGACACGCGGGTCCTTGAGGTTCTTCCAGGACTCGAGGGAAGAGGTGGTGACGAACCCGCGGCGGGCGTCGTACAGGTTGACGATGAGTCCGAGGTAGTCCAGTTCCAGGTCCATGTCGCTGCGGAGGTCCTCGATCTGCGCGATCAGGAGCTCATAGGCATCGGCGGAGCTGTCCTCGGCCTGGACGACGATGCCGACGCCGGACGAGCCAGGGGCTTCCCCTTCTCGCCGTCGGCCGTAGTACACGGCGGCGTCCATGCTCATGCCCAGGCTTGGCGGGCAGTCGATGACGATGACGTCGTAGTCCCCTTCGAGGGGGGCGAGGGCCCGCTCCAAGGCGGCCTCCCGGACGCGGACCCGGGACAGGATGACGTCGAGGAGGAAGGCGTCCGTGCAAGCCGGCAGCAGGTGCAGCCGGTCCCCGAAACGGTCTTCCTCGATGGGGACGACCAAGTCGCTGATGTCGCCCTTGGGTTCGCCTCCCATGTGGTTGGCGAGGCTGTCCCCGCCAATGGGAAGGCGGACGTGCCCGAGCTGCTGAGTGAGGTGTCCCTGGGGGTCGAAGTCGACCATGAGGACGCGGAAGCCCAGTCCGGCGAGTATCTGGACGTCCTCTTGGATGCCCGCTTCCGTCATCTGGCGGTGAACGCGGACGGAGTGCTGG
Organism: Streptomyces sp. NPDC052396; assembly: GCF_044593195.1. Classification (NCBI taxonomy): domain Bacteria; kingdom Bacillati; phylum Actinomycetota; class Actinomycetes; order Kitasatosporales; family Streptomycetaceae; genus Streptomyces; species Streptomyces sp. NPDC052396. The sequence continues at coordinate 3,537 of NZ_JBIUAW010000030.1, read as the reverse complement.
CTGTGCGGGTCCTCGGCGTACGCCTGGGCGAGGCCGGCCGCGATCGTCGTCTTGCCGACGCCGCCCTTCTGGTTGCAGATGATCTTGCGCTGGACGATCGAAGGACGGGCGTCAGTGGGTTCCGGGTTCTGGTCGAGCCACAACTGCACGGACTGGGCCAGCCCTTGGATGAGGGAGACTTCCCTTTTGACGGACTCCGCCTTGAACCCTTCCCACTGCCCCTCGGGCAGCCAGGTGGCGAAGGACTCGGCACCACTGGTGTCCACCGGTGTGAGGTTGACTCCCAGGCCCCGCCAGGCGGTGATGCCCGCCTCCACGGCATCCTGGATGTCGATGCCGAGCTGGGCGGTGCGGACCTTCAGATTCTGTTTCAGCGAAGCCGGAAGCTTGGATACGACCTTCTCGCGGCCGCTCTGAGGCGTTGTCATGGCAGAAGCTTACTAACGTGTGTGGCCTCGGATGCAAGTATGGCGTTAGTGTCTCCAAGGTTCACCTGGTTAGACGGAGGTGGTGTCGTGGAACCCACAGTGGCGTTGTGGCTTATCGGGGTGACGATGGCTCGGTTGACGGGCCTCAACTCCCGAGAATCTGCGACTCGGTGAGGCCGTGTCAGCCCCTTCCGGGCCGGCCGGTCGGCGAGCAGCCGGTCTCTGAGAGGCCTCAGCACTGTGTCTCCGATCCCCTGGCAGTCGCCAGGCACCATCGTCGCTCTGAACCAGCGGGCTGACCTTGCGGGCCGGCAGAGGATGACGTCCGTCTCGCCCGACGAATATGTGAAGCCGTTGGGGAGAGACGTGGAAGGCTCTGCCATGCGCAGTCACCGGTAAGCGTGCAGCTGGACCCGCCGGCAACGCAGACCACCGGGGGGATGCGCTCGGCCGACCTGCCTCCGCGTCATTATCCAGCGATATGACGGCCGATACGGCGAATCCGAGGAGGCGAAAAGCCGCAGGAGGCCCGCTGACGTCCTCACAGCAGCCAGGTGATCCGATCACACCAGACCCTCTCCGAAAGGCTGCGAGAGCCCCCGTTCTGGGCGTCGCTTTTCGGCGAGAGCAGGCGAAATTCGCAGTTTCATCGTTTTGTCGTCCCGCCAGGTTCGGCTCTCAGGATCGGAAGAAGAGGGAAGAGGAGCGCGGCTGTGCCGTGGCAAGCAGCACACGCATGACGGGCAAGCACAGATCACGGCAGTGACATGGCCGACGATGGGTAGAGCCGGTCAGTCCCAGGAGTTGAAGAGAGTGGCACCCAGACTCATCGGCCGCCAGTAGCTGACCTGCCGCAGCTCGGCCGCGGACAGACCAGAGACGTCCGCTGCCGCCAGCGGAGAGCGGAGCTGCACCTCACCCAGCACCACGAAACCGAAGTCACCAAACGCGGCGCTCCACACAGGAGGCTCGACGAACTCGTCGGTGTACCCATACCGTCTGCCGGCAACGAACGCGATCAGTGGCTGATACGCGTGGAACAGCATGACGTGCATGCCGCCCGGGTCACTGATCGTGGCGCTGTGGAAGCTCTGCGGGTCCTCCTGCTCGGCAAAGTACCCGACTCGGCCGCGCGCAGCCCGGGCAGCGGCGTACCAGGCGGTGCGGCACATCGTGAGCCTGGTCATGCGCAGAGGCGGGTCGTGCCGGTCACGGAAACCCGTCGCACCCTTCTCGAGGCGGAAGCTGGCCTGCTGACTATCCATCATTGCCAACCTACTGACGAGCAGACTGCGGGAACAACACTCATCCCGTGCCGACCGAGGACACCGCCACCGCCGCCGGGCAGGCTCGTGCACATTGCCCCACGAAGGCCTGACAGCCTGCCGGCTCGTTCCGTAGAGCAGGTGAGGGAACTGCCCCCTGCTGCCAAGCGTTTGCCCCGGCCGACTGCCATTGACCTTCTCGCCCAGCAGGCTGAGCACGTCGTAGCACACAGCCTGGCTTCGGCCTTCCAGCCACTGCACCGTAGCCACGAGGCTCGCCGTACGGTACTCCTTGCCAGCGCTTGTCCACCCACAAGGCTCCTGCCACCGTGCCCGCCACCCTCCCGGCCCACGGCCAGGCCCAGCCGCGCCGGTTTTGTTTGTTGTAGTCGCGTGAAGCGTGAGCATCGTTCCGCCATGCCCCCGATTGTGCGATGCACCCCAGCACGTGCACATGAGTACAGGAACTCATCTCCGCGTGTACAGATCCTGCGTTGCTGCAACCACATGCCTGCACAACATCGCGAGGAAGTCAGTGCCGAAACGCGGTGGAATCGCTCCACCCTCACTATCGCTGCTGAGCAGTGACCTCGCTGAGCGTCGACAGCGGCCACAGCTCTCTGAAGATGGAGCCTTCTACCCGTCGAGCAGGACGCGATAGACGGTCGACTGCCTGGCTTGGAAGCCGAGACGCTCATAGAGCCGGTTCGCTGCCGCACGATCCGGCCGGGAGGTGAGATCCACCGTCTGTGCACCGGTCTCCCGGGCAATCCGCAAGGCCTCCTGCGTTAGGAGGCGGGCGACTCCCTGGCCTCGGGCCCCACTGTCAAAGACCGCGTCTTAGATGCGTGCGCGCAATCCAGACGGCAAAGACAACAACACCAGAGTCAGGGTTCCGACGATTGTCTGGGACGTCCGGGCGACGAGCACCGTGTTGGCGTCACACGTCACCATCCGGTCGACCGCTTCGTAGTCAAGCGGCTTCGCCGTCGAGGACAGCTGCGGCAACAGTCGGCCAGAAGCGTCGACGAGTTCCTGGCTCGCTTTCCTGATGACGTCTACACGAACGTCCATGCCGTGAGCCTATCCGTCGCCCAGGCACGACACCGGTGAGATGGCAACCATGTCATCTGAGACGGAACACCAGCTGAGCTTCCTCCAGTCCGGAGACCTGACGTCCGGCACAACGAACCAAGTCCATGAGTCTCACCCAAGTCCACGCAGGTCGGCGGCATGCGGACGACTAACTTCGTTGAGAGCACAGAGAGGGCCCTCGGACTCCGTGAGGGAGACATCGGAACACCCCCGCGCCTGCGGGACGGACCAGCCGATCAGCGTGTTGGTGCTGTTGCCCAGCGGAACACCCCCGCGCCTGTGGGACGGACGCGAGAGGAGCAAGGCGGACGAGGCGGTGAACGGGAACACCCCCGCACCTGCGGGACGGACTCCAGCTCCCTCTTCTCCGCCTTCTCCTCACGCGGAACACCCCCGCGCCTGCGGGACGGACACTTCCTGACCTGCGCTTTAGCAGCCCCTTTGCCATCTCTTGGCTGGCGCTGCTGTGGAGGCTGTTCGCATGCCGCTCCCCCTACGGTCGGTGCCCATAGTCAGGCCGACCGAACGCGACCATCGGCGAGACAAATCCGGCGGTCGCTTCCACTCTCAGTGTCCGCACCCGCCACAGCCTGGCAGACTCAGGACGGGCCCTCGTCGCGCAGGCAGCGCCGCTGGTCGGGAACACCCCCGCAGGGGGCGTATCCGGGACTTTGTGTAAGTCCCTGGCTTTCATGTGGCGTTGAGCCGGTCCTCGAAGAAGAGTGAGAACTGGTTCAGCGCCTTCTTCC
>NZ_JBIUAW010000029.1:0-33440 GCF_044593195.1 Streptomyces sp. NPDC052396 | reverse complement strand
ACCGTGAACACCGAGATGATGCTGGCCGCCGCCGGCGCCCTCGCCGATGTCGTCGCCGAGGACGAACTCAACGCGAACTACATCATCCCCAGCGTTTTCAACGACAAGGTGGCCGGTGCTGTCGCGGGCGCCGTCCGGGAGGCCGCCAGGGCGGCCGGGGCCGTTGTGACGGGCGCCACGCCCGTCTGAACGCGGCGCGTCGCGTGACACGGGGCTCCGGCGCCCCCCATAAGGTGTCGGGCAGACATCGGGCCGCAAAAACGCGGCCCTGTCCGAGGCTGTGGCGCTTTCCGTGTGACTCTCCAGGGTGCCGGATTGGCTTTCCCGCCACTGGTGGGGGCAGGATGCTCCCCCGAGGACTCCGTCCAGGGGGCACCCCCTAGGGCGCGAGGGATCTAGTGGCGGACCCGGGTCCGGGGACTGTCCGAGGGCCCTGGCAGCATCGGCTTCGATCTCACGCCTCATTGGCAAGAAGAACACGGGAGTACAACATGAACCGCAGTGAGCTGGTGGCCGCGCTGGCCGACCGTGCCGAGGTGACCCGCAAGGACGCCGACGCCGTGCTGGCCGCCCTCGCCGAGACCGTCGGTGAGGTCGTCGCCAAGGGCGACGAGAAGGTCACCATCCCCGGCTTCCTGACCTTCGAGCGCACCCACCGTGCCGCTCGCACCGCCCGTAACCCGCAGACGGGCGAGCCGATCCAGATCGCTGCCGGTTACAGCGTGAAGGTCTCCGCGGGCTCCAAGCTCAAGGAAGCCGCCAAGGGCAAGTAAGGCTCTTACCTCCGAAGGGCGGCCACCCCGGACCAGGGTGGCCGCCCTTCGGCGTACCCGGGGCCCGTAGGGGCGTCCCTAAGGAGCGCGGAGCCGCACCCGGAAAGCAAAAGGGCGGGCCCGGGGCCGAAACCCCGGAACCCGCCCCTAGGGCCTGCCGTCAGGCGTCCACGCCCGGCAGCTCCACCTGAGCCCCCAGGTCCCGCAGCTTCTGCATGAAGTTCTCATAGCCGCGGTTGATCAGGTCGATCCCGTGCACCCGGGACGTCCCCTCCGCCGCCAGCGCCGCGATCAGGTACGAGAACCCGCCCCGCAGGTCCGGGATGACCAGATCCGCGCCCTGGAGCTTGGTCGGACCGGAGACCACCGCCGAGTGCAGGAAGTTCCGCTGGCCGAAGCGGCACGCGGAGCCGCCCAGGCACTCGCGGTAGAGCTGGATGTGGGCGCCCATCTGGTTCAGCGCCGAGGTGAAGCCCAGCCGGGACTCATAGACCGTCTCATGGACGATGGACAGGCCCGAGGCCTGCGTCAGGGCGACCACCAGCGGCTGCTGCCAGTCGGTCTGGAAGCCGGGGTGGACGTCCGTCTCCAGCGCTATGGCGCTGAGCTCGCCGCCCGGGTGCCAGAAGCGGATGCCCTCGTCGTCGATCTCGAAGGCGCCGCCGACCTTGCGGTAGGTGTTGAGGAAGGTCATCATCTCGCGCTGGCTGGCGCCGCGGACATAGATGTTGCCCTTGGTGGCCAGCGCCGCGCTGGCCCAGGAGGCGGACTCCAGGCGGTCCGGCAGGGCGCGGTGGTTGTAGCCGCCCAGCGAGTCCACACCGGTGATGCGGATGGTGCGGTCGGTGTCCATGGAGATGATGGCGCCCATCTTCTGCAGCACGCAGATGAGGTCCTCGATCTCCGGCTCCACGGCCGCGTTGGACAGCACGGTGACGCCCTCGGCCAGCACGGCCGTCAGCAGCACCTGCTCGGTGGCGCCCACCGACGGGTACGGCAGCTGGATCTTGGTGCCGCGCAGCCGCTGCGGGGCCTCCAGGTACTGACCGCCCTCCCGCTTCTCGATGGTGGCGCCGAACTGGCGCAGCACCTCGAAGTGGAAGTCGATCGGACGGCCGCCGATGTCACAGCCGCCCAGGCCCGGAATGAAGGCGTGGCCGAGCCGGTGCAGCAGCGGGCCGCAGAACAGGATCGGGATGCGCGAGGAACCGGCGTGCGCGTCGATGTCGGCGACGTTGGCGCTCTCCACGCGGGAGGGGTCGAGGACCAGCTCGCCGGGCTCCTCGCCGGGGCGCACCGTCACACCGTGCAGCTGGAGCAGCCCGCGCACCACACGGACGTCCCGGATGTCGGGAACGTTGCGCAGTCGGCTGGGACCGCTGCCGAGCAGCGCGGCGACCATGGCCTTGGGCACAAGGTTCTTCGCGCCGCGGACACGGATCTCGCCCTCGAGCGGGGTACCGCCGTGGACAAGCAGGACATCGTCAGGGCCGGTCATGGATCTCGCGTTCCTGGAGTTGGGCAGGGGGCAAGAAGAAAGGGTAATGCGACCGGAGCCCCCGAAATCCGCCCCAGGCCCTCTTTGCGAACGTCATGGATTTGTCACAACACGCTGTGTTAACGGAGTGGTAGCTACCGGTTATCGCACGCCCCGGCTATCGGGGTCCACGCCCCTCGCCGCCCCGGCCGGTCCCGGATTCCACTCCCCGCGGGAGCCCGAAATGCGGGATCATGTCGCCATGACCGAGGTGTCCTCGCTCACCGGGCGGCTGCTCGTCGCCACGCCGGCACTGGCGGACCCGAACTTCGACCGCGCCGTGGTGCTGGTGCTCGACCATGACGAGGAAGGCTCACTGGGGGTGGTCCTCAACCGCCCCACGCCGGTGGGCGTCGGCGATGTGCTGGAGCCCTGGGCCCCGCTGGCCGGCGAGCCCGGCGTGGTCTTCCAGGGCGGCCCGGTCTCGCTGGACTCCGCGCTGGGGGTGGCCGTGGTCCCCGGGGAGCCGCCGCCCGACGGGGACGCGGAGGACGCCGGTCCGGTCCGGGCCGACCCCATCGGCTGGCGCCGGGTGCACGGCGCCATCGGCCTGGTCGACCTGGAGGCCCCGCCGGAGCTGCTGCGCGCCGCCCTGGGCTCGCTGCGGATCTTCGCCGGCTATGCGGGCTGGGGCCCGGGCCAGCTGGAGGAGGAGCTGGTCGAGGGCGCCTGGTATGTGGTGGAGTCCGAGCCCGGTGATGTCTCCTCGCCCGACCCTGCCCACCTCTGGCGCGCCGTGCTCCGCCGCCAGCGCAATGAGCTGGCGATGGTGGCCACCTATCCGGACGATCCAAGCCTCAACTGACTCCCCGGTCTCCTCGGTCCCGGTGGCGCGGTCGCCCCGACCCAGTGCGCCGCTGCCCAGTACCCTTGGGGACCATGAGCACTCTTGAGCCCGAGCGCGGGGCAGGGACCGGCACCCTCGTAGAGCCGACGCCGCAGGTGTCGCACGGCGACGGCGACCACGAGCGCTACGCCCATTACGTTCAGAAGGACAAGATCATGGAGAGCGCGCTCTCCGGGTCTCCGGTGGTCGCCCTGTGCGGCAAGGTCTGGGTTCCGGGGCGCGACCCCAAGAAGTACCCGGTCTGCCCGATGTGCAAGGAGATCTTCGACGGCATGGGCGCCGGCGGAGATGACAAGGGTGGCAAGGGCGGCAAGGGCGGCGACAAGAAGTAGCCACCGGGCCGACCGCCCCCGCGTGCTGTACGGCTCCCCGGCCGCGCCGATCGGCGCCGGGGGGCCGTTCGCATACCTGGGCGGTACCCGCCCCTTTCTCTTCGGCTTTCCCTTCGCCACCCTTTGCCCTGATTTCTTCGCCCCAAGTGCCCGTCCGCCACGGTGAGATGGGCCTAGCGGCGCACCAACGGCCCGTCCCGCGCCCGATATGCTCCGCTTTCGCTTGGGATGTGTGCCCCCGCTGTGGCAGCAACTCGCCCTGAGGTCCGGCGTCATGGGCGATTTGTCCGGTTGGGTCGCCAACTCGCCGATGCCCCCCGCCTGTCGACGTCGAGGCGCTGCCGCCGGTGCGGTAAGGCACTCGGCGCCCACCCGGCGGCCGGGCGTCAATCGTGGGCGGTCAACCACCGGTGGACTGCCGCCTCTTTCCGCGGCCCGGGCGCTCGGACGCCCGATCGATGGTCCGCCCCCGATCGTGTGAGACAACCCGAAAGGTGACGGTCCGTGCCATGCACCCCTGGCACGGTGGACCTCCACACACCGCCGTAAGTCGTACAAGGAACCCCAAAGATGGCAATACGCCGCACAGCGGAGACGGCGCCGGAGCCCGGTCCGGTGGCGGGCCTCCGGCGGTGGACGGGATTCCGCGGTTCACCGACCCTGGCGACGGCGGAGGCGGAAGATGTGCCAGAGTTGCCACGTCCGGGCCGACAGCACGTACCGTACGGCGGGAACGGCCGGGATCACCGGGGAAGGGGCAGCTGGGTTGACCACGCACGCACCGCAGGCGGCGCACACCGTGACGTTGCCGGGCTCGCTGGACGAGGCCGTGGCGGCGCTGGCCGCCATGCCCGCCGCCGTGCCCGTGGCGGGTGGCACGGACCTGATGGCAGCCGTCAACTCCGGGCTGCTGCGGCCCGCCGCGCTGGTCGGCCTGGGCCGGATCAGCGAGATCCGCGGCTGGCAGTACCTGGACGGACACGCCCTGCTGGGCGCCGGACTCACCCATGCCCGCATGGGACGGCCCGACTTCGCCGCGCTCATCCCGGCCCTGGCCGCCGCCGCCCGGGCCGCCGGACCGCCGCAGATCCGCAACGCGGGGACCCTGGGCGGCAATATCGTCACCGCCGCGCCCACCGGTGACGCGCTGCCGGTGCTGGCCGCCCTGGAGGCGTCCCTGGTCATCGCGGGTCCCGGCGGCCGCCGGGAGATCCCGGTGGGCAGGCTGCTGGCCGGCGTGGAGATGCTGGCCCCGGGTGAACTCATCGGCTACGTAAGGGTTCCCCTGCTGCACGCCCCTCAGGTCTTCCTCAAGGCCACCAGCCGCACCGGCCCCAGCCGCGCCGTCGCCTCGGTGGCCCTGGTGCTGGACCCGGCCCGGCGGATGGTGCGCTGCGCGGTGGGCGCGGTGGCTCCCATGCCGCTGCGGCCCTACGAGGCCGAGCACTGGGTGGCCTCGCTCATCGACTGGGACGGCGAACGCACCCTGGCACCCGAGGCGTGCGCCGCCTTCGGGGACTATGTCGCCGCCGCCTGCATCCCCGACCCCGTACCCGGCCTGGACGGAAGCGGCGGGGGCACCGCCCACACCGCGGGGGAGGGCACCCTGCCGCCCGCCGTGCTCCACCTGCGGCGTACGGTGGCCACTCTGGCCCGCCGAGCACTGGGGAGGGCACTCGCGTGAGTGACGATCAGCAGCCACAGTCCCGTACGCCCGGCGAAGGCGCCTGGCAGCCGGTGCCGCGCGGCATGGAGTACGACGAGGGCACCGCCTTTGTCCAGTTGCCCCCCGAGTTGCTGGCCCATGGCGCCGGAGCGGGCGGCAACTGGGCTCCGCTGGCCGCCCCCGGCACCGGCTACACCCCGCCCGCGCCCGCCTCCTGGCAGCAGCAGGCCCCCGCCGCGCCGCAGCCGCACCAGCCGGGTCCGGTGTACCCGGGCGCCCAGGACACCCCGCATCAGGGCACCCCCATGGTGCCGCCCCCGGGCGTGACGCCGGCCCCCTCGCACCAGGGCGGTTACCCGGCGCCCCACGACCCGACCGCGCATCAGGCGGCGCACCAGGCCGTTCAGACGACCCCGTCGCATGGCACTCCGCCGCATGGCACTCCGCCGCATGGCACCCCGGCGCACGGCACCCCGCTGTCCGCGCACCCGGTACCGGGCGCGCACCAGGGCCACCACCCTGACGCCCACCCGCAGACGCACCCCGGTGCGCACCTCCCGGCACAGGCGGCCCCGCACCCGCAGGCAGCTCCGGCGGCGCATCAGCCCCTCCATCAGACGCCGTCCCACCTGCCTCACCAGACGGCGCATCAGGGCGACCCGCGCCCGGCAGCGCACCAGTCCGCCGCGGCGTCCGCTCCGGTAGCCGGGCACGCGCCCACCGCGGACGCGGCCGACGGCTGGGCGTCCGTGCCCTACCAGCCCGGTGCCACCACCGAGTGGGCCATGCCCGCCGACACCTATGACCCGGTGCACGGCCATGCCCCCGACGGTGCTCCCGAGGCCCACACCACCGCACAGTGGTCCTTCGCCCCGGTCGCTCCCGAGACGGGCCCGGGGTCCACCGGCCAGTGGAACATCCCGGCCGCCGGGGACGACCCGGTCGAGGAGTCCGGCGAGTACGCCCTGCGCCGGCCGGCACAGGGCGAGAACCCCGCCGCCGACCCGGAGTCGACCGCCGAATGGCCCGCGCCCGGGCCCGGCGACACCGGCAGCGGTGCCTGGCACCAGCCCGTCGCCGCCGAGGGTGCCGGCGGCCAGTGGAGCGTGCCCGCCGCGTCCGAGAACACCGGCCACCCGGGTCACCCGGGTCACCCGGGCGACCTGGGCATCCGGGGCGCCGCAGGGGACGCGTCCACCGGACATCCCGCCGACGCCTGGGCGGCCGAGACCGACCAGGTCCCCGCCGCCCCGGAGCCGGCTCCCGCTCCTCTTCCCGCCGCCGCTCCCGTCCCGGCCCCCGCCGCCGAACCGGCTGTCGCGGAAGCCCCCGAGCCCCGCCCCGAACCGGAACCGGCCGCGCCGGCCTCCGTCGCACCGACCGCCGAGCCCCCGGCCGACGAGGCGCCCCAGGCAATCCAGCCGCCGCCCCGGCCGTCCCAGACGCACCAGGCAATCCAGGAGCACCCGGAGCCGCAGGCTTCCTCGGCACCCGAGATGCCCTCGGCCCCCGAGGCATCCCCGGATGCCGATGTGCACCTGAACTCCGACGCGCATCCGAACTCCACCGCGCCCGCGCACTCCACCGCGCCCGCGCACTCCGCCGCACCCGCGGACCCCGAAGCGCCCTTGGACTCCGACGAGTTCCTGGAGCCCCTGGAGTCCGGCCCGGAGCCCGTCGGCCCGTACACCGAACACCCCTGCGCCTCCTACGTCCTGCGCGTCAATGGCACCGACCGCCCGGTCACCGACGCCTGGATCGGCGAGTCGCTGCTCTATGTCCTGCGCGAGCGCCTCGGCCTGGCGGGCGCCAAGGACGGCTGCGCCCAGGGCGAGTGCGGCGCCTGCTCGGTCCAGGTCGACGGACGTCTGGTGGCCTCCTGCCTGGTGCCCGCCGCGACCACGGCCGGCTCCGAGGTGCGTACCGTCGAGGGCCTGGCCATGGACGGCCAACCCTCCGACGTCCAGCGGGCGTTGGCCGAGTGCGGCGCGGTGCAGTGCGGCTTCTGCGTGCCGGGCATGGCGATGACCGTGCACGACCTCCTGGAGGGCAACCACGCTCCGACCGAGCTGGAAACCCGTCAGGCGCTCTGCGGCAACCTCTGCCGCTGCTCCGGCTACCGGGGCGTACTGCAGGCGGTGCGCCAGGTCGTCGACGAGCGCGCCGAGCGGGCCGCGGCCCTGGAGGAGGCGCACCCCGAGACGGACACGGCACGCATCCCGCACCAGGCGGGCCCGCACAACGGCGGCAGTGGAAGGGCAATGGCATGACGGGAATGGGCGGTAACGCCGGGCCGGGCGGATTGGGGGGCGTCGGCGTGGACGCGAGCAGCGTGCCCAACCTGGCCTCCCTCGCCACGGCCGTCCCCGCCCCGCCGGCCGCCGAAGCCCCGCCGCACGGCCTCGGCGTCTCCCTGGCCCCGGCCGACGCGGAGGCCAAGACCCAAGGCACCTTCCCCTACGCCGCCGACCTCTGGGCCGAAGGACTGCTGTGGGCGGCCGTGCTGCGCTCCCCGCACCCGCACGCCCGCATCCTCTCCATTGACACCCGCACGGCCGCCGCCATGCCGGGCGTCCACGCCGTGGTCACCCACGCCGATGTCCCCGGCGACGCCGCCCATGGCCGCAAGATCGCCGACCGCCCGGTCTTCGCCTTCGAGCTGGTGCGCCACCATGGCGAGCCGATCGCCGCGGTCGCCGCCGACCACCCCGACACCGCCCGGCTGGCCGCCGCCGCCATCGTGGTCGAGTACGAGGTCCTGGAACCGGTCACCGACCCCGAACTGGCCTTTGCCGCCGAGCCCTTGCACCCCGATGGCAACCTCATCCGGCACATCCCCCTCCGCTTCGGCGACCCCGAGGTCACCGGCGAGGTCGTGGTCGAGGGCCTCTACCGCATCGGCCGCCAGGACCCGGCCCCCATCGGCGCCGAGGCCGGCCTGGCCGTACCGCGCCCGGACGGCGGCGTGGACATCTACACCGCCTCCACCGACCCGCATGCCGACCGCGACCTGGCCGCCGCCTGCTTCGGCCTGGAACCCGAGCGCGTGAAGATCGTGGTCACCGGAGTCCCCGGCGCCATGGGCGACCGCGAGGACTCCGGCATCCAGCTCCCGCTGGGCCTCCTCGCCCTGCGCACCGGCCACCCGGTCAAACTGGCCGCCACTCGCGAGGAGTCCTTCCTCAGCCACTCCCACCGCCACCCCACCCTGCTGCGCTATCGCCACCATGCGGACGCCGAGGGCAAGCTGGTCAAGGTCGAGGCCCAGATCCTGATGGACGCCGGCGCCTATGCCGACTCCTCCTCCGACGCCCTGGCCGCCGCCGTGGCCTTCGCCTGCGGTCCGTATGTCGTCCCGCACGCCTTTGTCGAGGGCTGGGCGGTACGCACCAACAACCCGCCCTCCGGCCATGTCCGCGGCGAGGGCGCCATGCAGGTGTGCGCCGCTTATGAGGGCCAGATGGACAAGCTGGCCGCCAAACTCGGCCTGGACCCGGCCGAGTTGCGCATGCGCAATGTCCTGGCCACCGGGGACCTCCTCCCCACCGGCCAGACCGTCACCTGCCCCGCCCCCGTCGCCGAACTCCTGGCCGCCGTACGCGACTTCCCCCTCCCCGCCCTCCCCGCGGACGACTCCGAGGAGCACTGGCTGCTCCCCGGCGGACCGGACGGCGCCGGCGAACCCTCCGCCGTCCGCCGCGGCGTCGGCTACGGCCTGGGCATGGTCCATATGCTCGGCGCGGAGGGCGCGGACGAGGTCTCCACCGCCACCGTCAAGGTCAGCGGCTCGGTCGCCACCGTCATCTGCGCCGCGGTCGAGACCGGCCAGGGCTTTGCCACCCTCGCCCGCCAGATCGTCCAGGAGATCCTGGGCATCGAGGACGTCCATATCGCACCGGTCGACACCGACCAGCCCCCCTGCGGCCCCGCCGCCCACAGCCGCCACACCTGGGTCTCCGGCGGCGCCGTGGAACGCGCCGCCCGCATGGTGCGCACCCAGCTTCTCCAGCCCCTTGCCCACCAGTTCGGCATGTCCCACGAGCTGCTCACCATCGCCGACGGCAAGATCACCTCCTATGACGGCGTGCTGAGCACCACCGTCGCCGAGGCCCTGGACGGCAAGGAACTCTGGGCCACCGCCCAGTGCCGCCCCCACCCCACCGAGCCCCTGGACGAGACCGGCCAGGGCGACGCCTTCGTCGGCCTCGCCTTCTGCGCGGTACGCGCCGTGGTCGACGTCGACGTGGAACTCGGCTCCGTCCGCGTGGTCGAACTGGCCGTGGCCCAGGACGTCGGCCGCGTCCTCAACCCGGCCCAGGCCCACGCCCGCATCGAGGCCGGCCTCACCCAGGGCATCGGCGCCGCCCTCACCGAAAACCTCCGCACCAGCGGCGGCCTGGTCCGCCACCCCGACTTCACCGGCTACGCCCTGCCGACCGCCCTGGACGCCCCCGACATCCACATCGTCAAACTCGTCGAAGAACGCGACGTGGTCGCCCCCTTCGGCGCCAAGGCCATCAGCGCGGCCCCGGTCGTCACCTCCCCGTCCGCCGTCGCGGCGGCGGTCCGCGCGGCGACGGGGCGGCCGATCAACCGGCTGCCGATTCGGCCGCAGACGGCGGTGGTGACGGGGGCTTAGGCCCTTTGGCCCGCCGCGCGGGTCGCGGTCCCTCGCACTCAGAAGTCACATGCAGAAGTTGTGCCCGACCTTCCCCGCCACATCGGCCGCCTCGTCGTACGTCAACCACACGGCGCCCGCGCCCAGCACCAGGAGCGGCACCGCCAGCACCACTCCCAGCGCCGCGGGCCACGCGGGCAACTCGCCGGGTGCCCGGTACCGCGCATCCCACACATAGGCGGCGATGGCGGCTACGGCCGAGAGCGCCACCCCGTAGGCCGTGGCGTAAATACTCCACGGGACGGCGAGCCAGCGGCAGGCCGCCGACGTCCGGTCGTCGAGCGCATTCCCCTGCCGCCCCCAGACGACCAGGCAGGCGATGGCGAGGCAGGAGAGGAGGAGCACGGGGATGGCGCGCCGTTGCTTCGGCTTCATGGGACCTCATCGGTGGGCTCGGGAACCCGTAGCGTAGCGACGGCCGTCCGTATGGGTTCGTGAGGGGGCGGGACGACGCCTGTCAATCCCCGTCCGTACTCAGTCAGTTGAGGCGTGCCTGCTGGGTGACTGTCAGTACCAGTCGGTAAGCTTGGGGTGTTTGTTGCAGAGCACACGGGTTGACTGAGGGGTGGGGCTGAAGTGACGGTTACTGCTGACCAGGTCAGAGTGGAGTTGGAGACCCTCACGACCTTCAAGGCGGGTATCGATGAGGTGCTCAAGACGCTCCAAGGGAAGGACGCGCCTTCGACGTCCTTCGCGGATTCGCACCTCGTCGCCGATAACTTGGGCAACGGGTTCGAAGAGGTAGGCGAGTTACACGGCGCGTATGCCGCTGTGCAGGGAGACCTGGTAGCGCTGTCCAAGCTGCTGCATGACCAGATCGAGGCTCTGGAGCTCGCAACGCATAGCGCACACAATGGATATGTAGATACAGATCAGGCACAAAGGGACCAGATGTGGGCTGTGCAGAAAGACTTGATGCAGCACTACGTCCCGCCCAAGTCGGGCCCGTACGCCCCGTACCCGACGCAGCCAACCACGGAGTCCAAGGGCAAGCCGAATGACACCTCAGTGGCGACTTGATATGCGTGTGTTCATTCACAGTAGCAGGGGGGAGGGCTGACGTGGCTGACTCGGCAAGGGGCAGTGGGCACAGTGACCCGCGTCCCATGGTCAGTGAACATGCTTGTTCTCAGGACTTTTATTCCGTCAAACACGAGCAGCTGAAGGACATGGTTTTCAACGCCGATGCCGGCAGGGTTGCCGCTGTCGGAGACAGACTGAAGGCGGCGCATGAACAAATCAAGACCGTGGGCGAAAAGCTGAAGCAGCACATGTCCCGTGTCAAATGGGAAGGGGAAGGAGCGCAGGCCTTTCATAACTGGGGCGCGTCCATGGGCAACGCGGTTCTCGACCTGGCCGAGTACAGCAAGGCGGCCGGCGAGGCGATGGTACAGGCCTCTGTTGACATCGTTGATGCGCAGAACATGCCGCGCTACGACAAGTCGCTTCCCAAGGACGAGCAGCAGAAGAGGCAGCAGGAAGCGGCCAAGGCGGTCAAGAAGCTGGCGGAGTCCTACAACTCTGCGGGCGTCAAGATCGCTTCTGCGAAGCGGCCCAACTTTCCGCCTATGCCGTTGTCGATGCTGCCTGCTCCAAGGCACAGGGAGCACTTGGAGGATGTGCCTCTCAGTGGCCCCAATCGCGGATCGCTTGGCACTTCCTCGACGGGGCCGGCGACAATCAGCGATGCAAGTACGTCGGTGCCGTCCAAGCCAAGCGCTTCGAATCCCGGGAGCGATTTCCACCACACGAGCAGAGAAAGCGGGCCGCAGGGATCGCCTACTGGAGAACCCAGTCGGCCTCCCGTGCAGACGCATGTAGACGGGACTGTAATTACTCCTCCTTCGCCGCACGTACCCACGGTGCCGAATGGCGATGTCCCGCACCAGTCCCACCCCGTGGGGCTCCCGTCTTTGCCGCCAGTCCTTCCAGTTCCTCACTCCGGAATGACCGGCAATCAGCTACCCCCCGCCGGCGAGCCGGGTTCGACTGGCCCCACTGGCAAGTTCAGCGGACTCTCAAGGCAACTGCCGGTTGCGGGCACCCCTGAAGGGCCTGGTGTTGGTCGATTCGGTAGCGCTATGGGGCCCAGAGAGTTGCCGGGCGATGGCGTGGTCGGTGGATGCCCCGTACCTCGCGCCACTGGAGTAGGCACAACTCAACCCCCTCGGGGCACGGTTGTCGGCACGGAGCCTGGGAGTCCCCAGGCGCGCCCGCCAATGGCCCACGGTCCAGGAGCCGTAGGTTCCACTGCCGGAGCAAGTGGTCATTTCCGACCTGGCGGGGCCGTGTCTGGACGGCGTTTCGCATCCCAAACCGGCGGTGTAGTCGGCGGTTCTGCATCGCAACGGTCCACTGGCAGCGACAGGCCGTTCACCCCTGGAGGAGCCGGTCTCGTACGCGGTGCCAATGGAGGAAGCGGTGATCGTAAGAAGGGCAATGCAAGGCAAGGCAGGAGCCCTGACTACCTGACCGAAGAGGAAGAAACCTGGGCGCAGACTGACCGGCGAGTCGTGCCACCCGTCGTTGATTAACAGAGGAAGGAACAGGGACTAAATGCACCACAACTCAGATGCCGGTCCGCGCAGATGGAGCGGCATACTATGCGTTGTCGCGTCCCTCTTCCTTCTGGCCACGCCCACCCAACCTGCCCGTGCTGATACGCCACGCAGTCAACAGTGGTACCTGGACATGATGCACGCCGACGACGTTTGGGCGTCAAGCACTGGTAGTGGGATCACCGTTGCCGTCATCGACAGCGGGGTTGACCGTACGCTCCCCGACCTACAAGGCCAAGTGCTCCCCGGAAAAGACTTTTCCGGGGAGCCCGGCGACGAGTACACGGACCTCAACGGCCATGGCACCGTGATGGCGGTCCTCATCACCGGAACAGGCAAGGGGGTTGGGGGAGCGGGCACCAAGGGCCTTGCTCCGGATGCCAAGATCCTTCCATTGAGAGTCACGGGAGAGGGTGACCGTGGCGCACGAGTGGATGGCGAGACGTCAACCACATCAGCCATCCGGTTTGCCGCCGACTCCCCTGCAAAGATCATCAACATCTCCATGGGAGCTCCAGCGCGGAGTGAGGCGGAGGAGAAGGCGATTGAATACGCGATCTCCAAGGGCAAGTTGATTTTTGCCTCTGTTGGTAATGGGGGGCAAGAAGGTAACCTCCCTGAATATCCTGCAGCGGTCCCAGGAGTTGTGGGTGTTGGGGCGATCGGCAAGGACGCCAAGGTGACGGCGGAATCCGAAAGAGGCCCACAAGTAGCCCTTGTGGCTCCTGGTGACGACATGATTACCACGTGCCCAAGAAGGACGGGCCTCTGCAGCGGCCACGGCACAAGCGCCTCAACCGCCCTCGCCTCGGCCTCCGCCGCCCTCGTCTGGTCCAAGCACCCTGACTGGACCGCCAACCAAGTTCTCCGTGTCCTCATCAACACCGCCGGTCATCCCAAGAGCGGCGATAAACGCAATGACCAGGTCGGATACGGCCTTGCCCGCCCCCGCGTTGCCCTCACGGACCCGGGCGACCCAGGCCCCGCCGACATTCATCCGCTGACTGGCAAGCAGACGTCTAGGTTGGCGGCTTCCACGTCTCCGCAGCTGGCAAAGCCCAGTGCGCGGCCAACCGTGGACTCAGCTGTCAACTCCGCACGAGATGACGGCGGGGGCAGCAGCACGAAGTGGATTGTTGGAGGCATGGGGGCAGCTGCCCTCATCTGCGTAGCAATTGCCGTGCCGTTCGCCATCAACCGCCGACGCAGCCGTCTCCAGTCCACTGGTTCCCCGTCCCGCTATCGACCCTGAAACTCCGTAAGTGGTTAAACACTAGAGGAATTTTATTCATGAGTCCCATGCCTGCAGGCCCTGGCTATCGGATTGAAGCCGACGAGGTAGGAAAAGCCGCTGGAGCAGCACGTAAGGTAGCCAAAGAAATGCCTGAAGAGATCAAATCACTCTTCGGACCGTCTGATAGTGCCGTTTCAGGGGTTAGAGGTTGGCAGACCGGAAAAGAAGTTCACGAGTGCCTTGAGGCCTGGACGCAAGCCCTGCGTTCACTGGCAGGAATGGTCGAGAAGGCTAGCGAAAAGGTGGCGGGATCGGCAGGCAATTACAAAGCAACAGATCAGCATAATGGGGAATCCCTGAGATCCGGTGTTGACCTTCCAAAAAGCTGGCGGTGAGCATGAGAATATCTGACATAACAGAGGCCAAACCCCTGCTGCTAGTTGACGCGGGCAACGCCTGGGACGACCTTTCTGGAAAGTTTGGTGGCCACGCCCAGGACTGTGGAAAGTACCTTCAAGTTCAAGTGTTTGAAAAATGGCAAGGCGGTGTAGGTGCAGAATCGGCGGCTGATTACCTGGGCCGAGTGCGGGATGACTTGAACGTTGCTCGACAGGAAATTGAATCCGTGGGCACTGTATTGCGCGCAGCGGGTGAAGCAATTGCGGCCCTCCAGGGGCGCATGAAAAATTTGATCGCAGAGGCTAAAGAAGCAGGATTCACAGTTCATGACGACGGCTCCGTGACGGGGCCGGATCTCTCAAAGAAAGGTCTATCCTCAGCGGACCTTGGCGCTGCAGAGAGAGACCAAGCTGAGCGCATGAAGGGCTTTGCTGAGGGAATAGGCACTGTACTGAAGGACGCCCGAGCAGCGGACAAAGAGTATGCAGATGCACTGAGGACTTACACGGATGCAGGACGCCGCTGCACAAAGTCGAATGGGACTTGGTTCTTTGGATTCTTGGAGAACTATACTGCGCGAAGTGCCGATCGTGACCTACTCAAAGAAATCGGCATGCCGGACAAGAATGGGTCACCGACGGCAATCAATTCTTGGTGGAAAGGTTTGCCTCCCGAGCTGAGGGCCAAACTCCTGGAAGATCATCCATATATTCTCGGTAACCGTGACGGAATTCCAGCAGGCGATCGGGACAAGGCGAATCGAATCTACCTACCGATTCTCATCAGGAAGCTGGAGGACGAGTATCAAACCGCTTCGGGCAGTAAGAAGAGCGAGCTAAAAGATAAGATCGATGGCCTCCAGGGTATCCAAAAACAAATCCATGACAATCGAGGTGATATGCGGCCATACCTCCTCGGGATCGGTGAGGAAGGCAATGGGCGAGCCATCGTCTCATTCGGTAATCCGGATACTGCCAAGAATGTATCTGCCTACGTGCCTGGCCTCAATACAAAACTTGATGCACATTTTGCGGATTCTGATGTAGGTCGAGCCTTTAATGTTGCAGACAGAGCCGCTGTGATTGATCCTAAGAATCCGACTGCCTCAATCGTATGGCTTGGCTACGATGCTCCCCAAATGACAGGTGACCATGATCCAACGGACGTCATGTTTTCAGCAACAGCCCAACGGGGTGCGCCGATCTATGATCGGTTTCTTCAGGGGATTCGTGCCACTCATGAAGGCGACCCACCTCACGTGACGGCTCTGGGGCACTCGTATGGTTCCCTAGCTGTTGGGCAGGCAAGTCAGCAGAAAGGGGGTCTGCCGGCTGATGACGTTATTCTGGTGGGTAGCCCCGGAACCGGAGTGGATAAAGCGTCAGACCTCGGAGTGGGATCTGATCACGTCTATGTCGGGTCAGCAGAAAATGATCAGGTCACGCATCTGCCACCATCGGTTGGAAAGCTTAACCGTTGGATTGATTTGATAGCGCCAGGCGGAGAATTTTCGTTTGCGCACCAGGGGGCTTTTGGGCATGATCCGGCAAGTAGGGATTTTGGAGCTCACCGATTTTCCGTGGCCCCTGGCGAGGATACCGGAATTACGGGCCTGGCTAAGGGGAATACGCCAGCGCACTCCATCTATTTTGACCAAAGGGGTGGTGACTCCCTTGATAACATAGCGAAAATCGTAACCGGCCACGGTGATAAAATCAGCAAGGCGGCGCCGCGTTGAATACTAGAGTCCTGAGAGCGCGCTTTATCGGTGTCGCGGCACTGGCAGGAATCCTCGTTGGTTGCAGTGCTAGCGAAGTGCGTACTGAGCATGAACGCACGGAAAAGGAAGGGCTTGAGGTGAATATGCAACAGGCGGGGGATCGGGCTGAATCCATCCTCAATGAAACGCTTTTGGCGATCAAGCCCCCAGTGAAGTGGGATTACTCGCGGGCGAACGAGGTCGGGTGCAGTACGGGTCTGAATATCCCCACTGGTTCCGTAAGCGTGTGGCGTCGGCGCGTTGTCACCACTAAAGTGTCTGAGCAGCGTCGAGGAAGCTTCCTTGGAGTGGTGCAGCGGTACTGGGAGAGCCGCAGATACGAGATAGTAAGTGTCGATACAGACAAGGATCTCCCTGGCATTCGAGCTAAGACAGGTGATGGTTTTTCTATCGAGCTTGGCGTCGGTACTGTGGGCAACATTTTCTTTGTCGTTCAGTCGCCTTGCGTTAAAAAGTCTGAATTGACATACCCTAAGGGGACGCCAGGGAAGCATGGGCGCCCCGATCCGCATGTAGACTTGACTCCTCGATTTGAGTCCGACTTTTGGTCGGCGCAAACATACTTGACTCGGGACAAGAGCCATGGGTGAGTAGCCGTAATTGCCAATTCGGTTGAGTGTGCGGAGCCCCCGTGCGCAGATGGCTGCCAACGTCATCATCGGAATTTACAAGGCGATTTCGTCAGCCACGAAGGGAATAAGCAAGGGCATTCGTGATCTTAAATAATTCATGGCATCGCCTATAACTGTGCCGGCCGTCGGTAGCCTCACGGAAGATACATGCCCACTTCCTACTCTTCTTTGGCGCTGAGGGCCGATTGGCAAGGGCAGCGCAGCAACGCGAGAAGCGGCGTTGAGGAGCGGACTTGAGGACGAGCTCCTGACAGGCGAAAGCCCGAGGCAACAGGAGATCGCGCGTCATATACGAGCGGCTTGCAGTCGGCACACCTGGGGAACGGCTTTGCTGAGGTGGCCGAGCTTTACGGTGCTTACAGCACCGTTCACACCGACCTGACGACGCTGTCAAAGCTGTTGCATGACCAGATCGATGCGTTGCGGCTTGCCATTGGCGGCGCCCACAACAGCTATGCCGATACCGATACGGAACAGCGTGACCGTATGTGGGCGGTGCAGAAAGAACTGTTGAAGCACTACATTCCCGCAAAGGGAGATCCGTTCGTACCGTTGCCCAGCACGGGTCCGTCAGAAGACAAGCCTGGCAGCAACAAGGTGACCATGTGATGTCGAATCATTTCACCGAGTACGAGAGGAACATCCAGCGTGACTGACTCCGCAAAGGGAAACGGACCACGAGATCCCCGCACTTCGGTTCGTGAGCACAAGTGCTCCGAGGACTTCCACAATCTGCCGCATCAGAAACTGCAGGAGATGGTGGCAAACACCGATGTCGGTCAGCTCCGTGATGTTGCCCAACGGCTGATCGACGTCCAGGATCCGCTTGAGAAGATGGGCAACTCCCTCAAGGGAGATATGGCCCGTGTCGAGTGGGAGGGAGAGGGCGCCGACTCCTTCCATCTCTGGGGTGGCAAGATGGCCGACGCGGTCGTCCAGTTGGCTGAGTACAGCAAGAAGGTCGGCGAGGCGATGCAGCACGCCTCGGACAAGCTGGCCAGCGCGGTTGCCATGCCTAAGTTCTCGCAGGACGACCAGAAGAAGGTCAGTACATGGCTGGCTCATAGCGAACTGAACTTGGTGATCAGCAAAGTTCCCCCGCCCGGGACTTTCGTCAAAACCCTTCCTGGGGCGAGCGGGGTACCGAGTCAGCACGAGGCATATGACGCTCAGGTTCGCATGGACAAGGCGCATGCGGAAGCGGCTGAGCTGATGAAGGCATTGGCGGAGTCTTATAACTCAGCAGGAGTCCAGATTACTTCGGCTCCCAGGCCCAACTTTCCACCCATGCCAAGGGCAGTACTGCCGCGACCGAGAACTAACGACTGGGAGTACATTCCTGCGCCAAGCGGGCGCGCTCGCCAGGGATTTGCTCCGGAATCCGCAACTTCCTCGAGAGCTATGGCACCGTCTTCTGAGGAATCGGGACCGGTTCGGCCGGCCCAGCACGCCAGGACCGACGGCGTACCGGCACGTGATGGCGCGGACACGATACACACCATCCCGACAGAACACGCTGACCAGCCGCCGACCCATACGCATGTGGACAGTGGTGTGATTACGCCTCCGGCGCCAACCACACCGTCCGTGCCGACCTCGCCCCTTGGCGGCCCGACCCATCACTCACACACGAACGGCATTCCCGTCGGGTTGCCGCTGCCGTCCATTCCGGCAACTCCCGGACGCATCAAGCCCGGTAACCGCCCCGTCCAAGTTGGCGAGCTGCCCCCCAAAGGGCAGGAATCGGCACGCATCGGCATACCTGGGCAAAGCCCAGTTGCGCGCGTCCCACAACAAAGCCCATTCGGCCCAGGAAGGCTCGCAGTACCTGCCCCTGGCCTGCCCGCCGACGGCATTGTCGGCGGGCGCCCGACGCCGCGCATGACCGGGCAAACGTCCAGCCAGATGCCGAGAGGCACAGTAATTGGAACGGAGCCGGGCCAGCCCCAAGGCCGTCCCCCGATGGCGTACGGGTCAGGAGGTTTGGGCTCACCGGGGGCTGCGACTGGCCGGACAGGTACTGGTGGGGTAACCGCTGGGCGCCGCCTGGCGTCTGAGGCCGGCGGTGTCGTCGGCGGTTCTCCGACCCGACGTCCATCCGTTGCCAACCGGCCTTTCACGCCAGGTGGAACAGGCCTAGTGGCGAAGGATGAACAGAAGGAACGTCGTGGCGGCAAGAGCTTGCAACAAGCCTCCCGACCGGACTTCCTGGTTGAGGAAGAGGCCACTTGGGAGCAGGGGCGACAGCAAGTCGTACCACCCGTTGTCGACTGATAAGGGTGAAGGAAGGGGAAGCACTCAACCCATGTATAGGGGTAAGTATCCATATGCGTAAGAGACGCTCTACCGTGGTACTGGGCCTTGCGCTCCCCTTCCTTCTGCTGACACCGAGCACGTCGGCACAGGCGGATTCCGTTCGATCGCAACAGTGGTATCTGGATGCGATGGACGCAGATGAAATGTGGAAGACGAGCACGGGTTCCGGCATTACTGTGGCCGTTGTAGACACGGGCGTGCAGGCGGATCTTCCAGGTCTTCGTGGTCAAGTGCTTCCGGGAAGAGACTTCTCGGGTCTGCCCGGCGGTGCTACCTCGGACTACGAGGGCCACGGGACCATGATGGCGGAGTTCGTTGCTGCTAACGGAAAGGGGGATGGCGGGGAGGGCGGTTTCGGTCTTGCTCCCGGAGCGAAGATCCTACCCGTGCGGGTGGTTACGGATAAAGTACCCGAGGCGCTTGCGGTTGCTGGCCACGCCCCGAACCTGGATGCAGACTTCGCGAAGGCAATCCGATACGCGGCTGATTCTGATGCCCGCATCATCAGCATTTCACTGGCCAACACGGATGAAAACAAGCTGGAGGCAGCGGCGCTCAACTATGCATTGGCAAAGGGGAAGTTGGTCTTTGCCGCTGCCGGGAACTCCGGGCAGAAGGGTAACTATGTCCTTTACCCCGCTGCCCATCCGGGTGTGGTAGGCGTAGGCGCGGTCAACAAGGATTTGGAGGTAACAGCCGAATCCGAGCGCGGACCGCAGGTGGCTCTTGTCGCTCCTGGCGACGACATGCACTCAAGCTGCAAAGGGGGAACTGGAGTATGCGCGAGCCACGGAACCAGTGATGCCACCGCCCTGGCCTCTGCCGCCGCTGCCCTTGTCTGGTCCAAGCACCCTGACTGGACCGCCAACCAGGTTCTCCGCGTCCTCATCAACACAGCCGGCCGCGCCCAAAGCGGCGAGCAGCGCAACGACAAAGTCGGTTACGGCTTGATTCGGCCACGAATTGCCCTCAAGGATCCCGGTGACCCAGGGCCAGCCAACGTTAGCCCCTTGACTGGGAAGGCTACTTCCGATGAGCGGAACTCGCCCTTCGCTCAGCTACCAGAATCAACAGCTGGAAGCGTAGTGTCACCAACCGAGAAATCCACAAAACGGCACAGCGGCGTCGGCTTGAAATGGGTTGCGTGCGTCATCGCAGTAATTGCACTTGGCGGTTTGGGGCTTGCAGTAAGCGTAATTATCCGACGACGTCGCGCTGGATCCCTCTCCACCGACACATCTCGGTCAAATTGCGAGCCTTATCGATAGCCGGTTTGTAGTTACCTTTACCTGAACAAGTGGGCAGAGCTGCCCGCATTGGCCTGGTATAGCGGATGCTACGACTCGCGTATACGCGTCTTTTCTTTACACATCCATCATGGCGCGAATGACCTTTCAAAATAGTTCCGCGATCTCTGAAGATTGGATGAGATGTCGTCACTCGATGAATGGGAGCAAGCCAAACGGGATGCGTCTCTCGGCGTCCAAATGAGGCTTGCAAGTGCGGAAGGAAAGAGCTCTTGGGGAGGGGGTAATGGTGCAGGAGGTGTGAAATCTGACAGAAAAGCGTGGAGCGATGCCGGGACTGCGGTTAGCCGCCTGCGTGGAAATGCAAAAACTGCCCTTGGTGGGCTCGAGCACGGTCAAAAAGGGGCGAGCGTTAAGGGTGGTGTGCTGAGTGCAGCAGCACAGCGAGAGGTCTACGAATCCTGGAAGCGCTACCTTGAGGCAGTGAGTGGCAGGTGCGGAGCAATTCAGGAAGTGCTTGAAAAAGCTGGAAAAATGCAGCATCAAAACGATGGCGAGATAAGTAAAGAGTTTGATTCCATGAGAGGGCGCTACAAGGACACCCCTGCTATCGGCGGCCAAGAAGGGAAGTGATCACTGAACCATGGACTTCGCGGAACTGAACTCTTTGAAGCCATCGGATTTCGTAGATGCAGCGAATGGATACCGTACCACTGGGGACATGGCCAGCGAGGCTAAAGATAGCCTTGAGAACCAGATCACTGCAGATATGCGGAAATACCTCGAGGGCGAGGCTGCGGAAGCAGCTGACCGTCAGCTACGGGAACTAGCCAAAGATTTCCACTACATGCAAGCGGAATGTGGGCTGGTCAGTACCGCCCTCAGGGCATTCGCTTCCGACATAAGTGTCGCTAAAAAGAAACTTGACGGTGCTATCGAGGATGCCCGTGCCCAGGGCTTTACGGTGCGGTCCGACGGATCTGTTAGCTACCCGGCTGCCGGTAAGGAAGTAGACGGTAAGTTGCCGGCTGGTAGCACGGTACAGGGGGCAACCGACGAGACGGCTCGCGCAATCCAACAGCAGGCAGGCAACATCGATCCGAACCCTAATCGTGCCCGTGCATACAAGATTGCTGACCAAATAGCTACAGCCCTCAAGGAAGCAACGGAGGTCGACGCGAAGTGGGCTTCAAAATTAAGAGGACTAAAAGCCGATGATGACCTGACCGTGTCCGAGCAGGACTGGGCTGATGTCAAGAAGGACATGGATAGCATCCGGCAAGGGGCTAAGGATTACTTGGCTCACATTAAGCCGCCGCCTAAGGGTGATGACCCGGAAGCAAATGCCGAATGGTGGAAGGGGAGATCCGAGCAGGGAAAAGCTGATTACGTCTCTATGTACCCTGACGCGATTGGCGCCATGGATGGCCTGCCTGCGACGGTACGTGATGAAGCAAACCGTGTTGTATTTGACGAGAAGCATGCGCAATACCAGCTGCAACTGGATGCGATACCTAAGGAGCCGCCAAAATTTGGCGATATTCGCCGGGCAGCCCGCGGTATGGGGCCGTCCGACGAGTGGAATGCATGGAACGATAAATATGCGGAAAGGCGTCAGCAGCTTCAGTCTGCCCTGCATGGCATGGAGGCTATACAGAAACGTTTTGACAGCACCGGCGGCAAAGATGGCCTACCCGAGGCATATCTGCTTGCCTTTGATCCGGAAGGGGACGGCAGGGTCGTCCTGGCGACAGGCAATCCAGACACTGCCGACCACACGGCGATGTATGTTCCCGGCACGAAGACGCACTTGGGGAGTATCAACGGAGATCTAAACCGTGGTGCGACGCTATGGCGGCAGAGTCACAGGCTGGATCCCGATGCAAAGATTTCAACTATTACCTGGTTCAACTACGATGCTCCAGATGATATCCCGCATGCCATAAGGCCTGGGTATGCAGAGGAGGGTGGCCCCACGCTGCGCGAATTTCTTGACGGCGCTAGAGCAGCCCACCAACAAGCCACCGGAAGCACTGCTCACACGACGGTTATAGGACATAGCTACGGCAGCACGGTTGTGGGTGAGGCTGCAAGGGGGCACTGGCCGGATGGAGCTCTGGCTGCCGACGACGTGATTGCTGTGGGAAGCCCGGGTATGCGAGCGAAACATGCGATCGATCTAGGTATCAAACCTGATCACATGTGGGCTGAGAAGGCTGGTGACACCTTTAGCGACGACTGGTTCGTCCGAGAGGGGGGACGGTATGTGGGACTCGGAAAAGATTTCACTATACCCACGGACAAGGAGTTTGGAAGCATCGTCATGAAATCGGATGCCGAAGGTCATAGTGACTACTGGAATGTGGGTAAAGATGGAGACGACCCTTCTGAGAGTGTCAAGAACCAGGCGCGCGTGATTGTTGGCGATTACAAAGGTGTGACACGTGAATAATGTGAAACTTGCATGGTCGTCCACAGCCCGGAAAATGCTGCTACCGATGGTCGGAGTCGCGACGTCGTTGATCCTGATGGGGTGTTCTTCTATGAACGTTGATCCGGATAGTAGTGCGAGTAAAAGGGATAAGGCTGAGAGCAAGCTCGGATATAAACCAGAAGTACGCCCCGTAAAGTCGGCTGAGGAGGAAGTTAATGCGATCTCCAGCAAGCTGCTCGACTGGATGGGAGTCCAAGGCAAGGTAACCCAACCCGGAGCAGCCCTCGGTACCTGTGAGGCCATTGATCCCGAGCTGAAGACGCACTACAAAGTGCAACACCCCTGGTCTGTCTACGACCTGAAGAAAGGCACGTTTGAGGAGGCGATGAAGAACCTCCGTCAGAAATTGCCGAAACATGGGTGGACCATCACAAAGGATGGCGAGACGAAGTCAGAAGCTAGGAACCCAGAGATCGTGGCGGAGAACGCGTCAACGCATCATGTGGTGCGGGTCGAGTGGGCAAAGAACAGGTCGGGAGGGCTCAAGCAGCTAATCAGCGTCGACGTCGACTCCCGCTGTTACGAAGCACCGGAGGGCACACAGCTTAAGTAAGACTTGGAGTCTGCCACGGCATCGCTTCCGGCTCTGACTGTTGCTGCAGTGGGCTTCACTCCGAAGAGATTCACGATGGAGGTTAGCCGCACCAGAAATTCTTATCGACTGGTCGGGGCCGGGTGAGGCGGCGGCTCCCTTTCTGGGTGTTGGCGGCAGGTTCGCCATGGTTATTCTTCTGCTTATAGGTGGTGGCTGGACAGGGATGACTGGCGTCGCAGTGAGCGCCAGTTCCGCGCGTTCATCCGGCGTCCCACAGGCAGTGGTCAGCGAGGGTGCGACCCTTGTGCCGGCGAAGACAGCAGCACAACCCCGACCTCCGGATAATGGGAAAGCTGCCGGGGCCGGGGTGGCGTTGTGCGAGACCAGTCACTTCAGGGATGTGTGCCAGTACCGGTGCAAGGTTTCCCGATAGGCGGTGTGTGAGGGGTTGCCCGCAGAGTGCTGATTGGCCCAGTTTCGGGCCGGCTGGAACTGCTGGGCCTGTCCGGAGCGGAGCGAGCAAGTCAGGCGCTCCAGCTCATGTGTGACTTTCGGGACGCCCATGACCTTAACGAGGGTGGGTCTCCAGCGATTACGCTGGGCGGTGACGTGTTCGCTCATCTACCCCATCCTTCGGTCGAGTTGACGGCCTTGACTTTGGCGCTCAGTGCCTCGGCCGACGTTGCCGGCCGTAGGTCTGCTGGCTTGGCATCCCATTCCAGCCCTCCCCGAAGCGGCCGGAGTTGGATGCGATTTTCCAGGTGATCCATCACTTGGCCAATTCGGCCGCATGCGGTGTCCATCACCAACGAGCCTTTTGCGGGTGCCGGGCGTCCGGTCTGATCCATGGTGCTCACTTGCGCACCTCGGGGCCCATGGCATGGGGTGGGTGGACGGAGATCCTCCGGGGTGTCGGCCACAGCAGGTTTGCGTCCGGAATGTCCGGATGGATGTATGCCGTTGTGGCGGTGGATCGGTGACGGATGATGACGGTCAAGTCGACGCTCCTGTCCGCGGTTTGGCTGGTGGTCAAGCCGTTTGTGCGGTCGTGAGGCCTCTCACCGTAGGGGCGGTATAACGGTGAGTGGGCACGCGGAGTGCGTGCCTTGTTGTCTGACTTGCCGGGGGCCTGATGGACACGAGGGGCATCGGTCGGCGGATCGCCTACTGGCGTGCGCATCGGCGCATGACACAGGCCGATTTCGGTGCGCTCATGGGGCAGTCACGGCGTTGGGTGCAGGACCTGGAGGGTGGCCAGCGGCAACAGGATCCCCGGCTGTCGGTGGTCGAGCGGGCCGCCCAGGTGTTGGGGGTCCCGTTGGAGCGACTGCTGTCCGACTCCGTCACTGGTGGGGGTGAATGCGCGGGGCCCGTTGAGATCGAGCAGATGTGGGCTGTGCTTCAGGGACACGATCTCATCGCCGGAACCTGTGGTGACAGCGATGCCGAGCCCGTGCCCGTTGATCTGTTGCGCCGCAACCTGGCGTACAGCCGGGTTGCTTTCCAGGCGGGTCACTTCGCGAGCCTCGGCCGTTTGGTGCCCGAGCTGTTGCTTGACGCCAATCGCGCGGCAGCTCGGCATGAGGGTGATGAGCAACTGGAGTCCTTGCAGGTGCTGTCGCTGGCGTTGGAGTTGGCCGAGGCGGCCGCTATCAAGTACGGCGACTGTGATCTGGCATGGCTGGCTGGGCATCGGGCAGTGGCGGCGGCTGGACGGTCTGGTGATCCGGTGGCCATGGCCTCTGCGGCCCGGCATCTCGCAGATGCGATGACCCACCGAGGACAGGCGCGAGCGGCAGCCGAGTTCGCCGTAACCGCGGCTGAGCGGCTGGAGGCGGAACTGCTCACGCGAGGTAGGGACGGGCTGAGCGTTCTTGGAATGCTGTACCTCAAGGCCGCGATGGCGCAGGCGGCGGTTGTCGAGTCCGGTGACGGCTATGCGGGAGCGGCCGAAGCCGCCGTTCCTGCCTTGCTTGAGGAGGCGGCCGCACGGGCCGTGCAGCTCGGCGGCGACGGCAACGCGATGTGGACCGCTTTCGGGCCGACGAATGTTGCCCTTCACCGTGTCGCTGCGCACGTTCAACTCTCTCAGGGAGCTGATGCGCTGGCTGTCGCCCAGGGCATTTCTGCCCCCGCGCGTGCGGCGCTGCCCCGTGAACGCCGTGCCCACCATCTCGCTGACCTGGCACGTGCGTTCACCCAGGCAGGTCGCCGCGAGGATGCAGTGGATACCTTGCTGGACGCCGAGCGGGAGGCGGCGGAAGAGGTGCGCTGTCGGCCGCGTACTCGTCGGCTCGTCGAGGATCTGCGGTTGCTTGGCGCGGGTGCTGCCGAGGGACGCTTGCGGACGCTGGCCGGGCGCTGTGGACTCCCTGCATGAACAAGCGGAGTCTTTATCTGATTGCCTGTGCTGCTCCTCCCGTCCGGCGGATCGATGTCCCCATCCGCGCCGCGCAGTACGCCGGCTGGGACGTTTGCCTGATCCTGACGCCGTATGCGTACCGCTGGGCTGCCGAGGACATGAACGGGGAGATCGATCGTTTGCAGAGGCTGACCGGGCACCCCGTTCGCCACCAGTACAAGTTGCCGTCTCAGGAGGACGTCCTGCCTGCCCCGGATGCGCTCCTGGTCGCTCCGCTGACCTCGAACTCCCTCAACAAGTGGGCGGCTGGGATCAGCGACACCCTGGCCTTGGGCCTTATCACTGAGGGCATCGGTCTGGGCTTGCCCATCGTTGCCCTGCCGCATTGGAACGCCGCCCAGGGAAAGCATCCGGCAGTTCCCCGGAGCGTCGAGACACTACGGTCGGCGGGCGTAACCGTCCTGCTTGGCAAGGACGGGTTTGTTCCGCACGAGCCACGGCAGGGCAACTTGGACGCGTACCCGTGGCAGGCCGCGATTGACGCACTTCCCGGGTAGTCCACATTGGTTGCCGGAAGGTGGGATGGTCACCGTCACTCCGCCGGCACCCGCATCCCCCCGAACCTCCGCCGTCCGCTTGGCCGCGGCCTTCAGGCCCATGTTGTCCTCGGCATAGGACGCCGTGGCCACCGTGCTGTGGTCGCTCCAGCCGCAGATGGTCATGGAGCCGGTGGTGCCGTAGCGGGAGTACTCCCAGCACCTCGCAGGTGATGGGTTCTTCGGTGCCGGGCGGGTCAACTCGCGGGCCGTGGGGTGATGAGGAGGGGCGGTCGCAACTCCGTCTCGGTCGCTACCCCTGGCGGATACATTTTTAGGATCCCGGTAGAGCAATAAGTGACTTTTCCCAGTCATCCGTTGAGCGAGAAGCGTTCTGGAAACCAGCCGAGAGATAGAGTATTCCACTTCTCAGTACTGGGATCGGCTCGGTTGCCGTGATCGCCTCGGGTACGGTGGGGTCATAGCGCCGGACAATGGTTGGCGTGCCGTTGTCCGGATTGAACTTCACAAGGAGGCTCAGGTCGGATGTGCTTCCTGAGCTGTAGGCGAAGATGTCCTGCGTGTCGGAGTCAACCAGCTTGTATGTCTGCATGCGGATGTTCGTTTCCTGAACCCACAGTTGCTTGCCGGTGGTCAACGACCAAGCGGCGACCTTGTTGGTCTGTGACTTATCGCTGTCCAGGTAGTGCTCCTTTTCGGCGATGACGAAGATCTTGTCGCCTTTGACCTGGACGTCGCGAGTCGGGGTACTACCGTCATCATCTATATCGAGCGCGTGGTGACCGGGGCCGATGGCCAGGTGGCGTCGCACCTGACCGTTGTCATCTATCACCGTCATGCGCAAATGATCACCCTGGTCAGGCTCATCAATGATGATCGGTGAGGTGGAGAGCACCCGGGTGTCCAGCCCTGCTTCGGTCCGGTAGCGCCATTGATCGCGCCCTGTTCCTGAGTCAACTGCCGAAAGGTAGTAGATGTTTGAGTATCCAGAGCAGTGCTGAATTCGGACCAGTTGCTTCCCGCCGGTGTATTGCGTTGTCCGGCAAAGGCCCGAGCTCTTGCCATGGACTTCAGGATCCTTCCACAAGAGTTTTCCGTCGGAGACGCGGAAGGCGGTGGGGAGGTGTTTGTCCGTCGATACCACCACCGTTCCCCCGCTACGGGCGATGCGGGTACCGTTCGTGGTGGCCCACTGGTCAGGCGGGATGGTGCGTTCCCAGAGAACCCGCCTGGCCGCAAGATCGACTGCGTAGAAAGCGTCGCACTCTTCGCCGCGTCCGTAGGCGAGCACCACGATGTTGTCGGTGGCCTCGGTGGACCCTTGGCAAATCGACTGATTTCTCCGTGGAACTGGGATGCTCCACAGGAGCTTTCCAGTCCCTTGGTCGAAGCCGTGGATGCCTTCCGGGCGTGCCTTGACTACGGTCCTGTCCATGAACCAAATGCCGCGCACCATCACCGGGTTGGTAAACGCGGAATTGCCGTCGGGGATGCTCCAGGGGAGCCTGGTGGGGCCGTGGTATTCCTTGGCCACTGGCTTGCCGGTGCCGCGAGAACCGATGAATGCCCACAGCCCGGCGGTCACGGCGACTGCCAGGGCGAGGGCTGTGATGGACCAGAGTGCGATCACGGCCACGTCGCGCTCACGAGGGCCGTTGGTCGGCAGGGGTCCGGCGGCGGGCGGGGCCAGGTAAAAGTCGCCCTGGTGCTGGTTGTTCATCGTAATGGGCCTCCCCGCGTCTCCGCTCACTCCGCCCGCACTCGCATATCGTCGCGAATGCTCGCCATCTGATTCGCGGCCGCGTGGAGGTCGATGAGGTCAGCAGATGGTGTGAAGGAGGCTGTGGCCATCGTGCTGTGATCGCTCCATCCGCAGACGGTCATGGAGCCACTGTCGCCATTGCGGTTCACATCCAGGACTTCACAAGTGACCGGCTCATCGGAGCCGTTCGGCGTGATCTCGCGAGCCGGGGTGGTGACATGGGTGCCGTCGGTCTCGTTTATACCCTGCAGCATGCCTTTCATCGCCTGCTTGGGGCTGCGTATATGCCCGTAAAGGCCAACTACGGTGACTACTTGAGGACCTGTGCTGGAGCCGGCGGTGTACTGGCCCGCAGCCCCCTTTGCGTCACGCTTATTGATGCCGGAGCGCTGTCCTATTTTGTCGGTCAGTGTTTGGGTCATGTCCTGGGCCAGGGTGTACCGGCCGTGCAGCAGGGTCCTGGGGACGGTGAGCCGGTAGCGCGGGGAGGAGCCGTCGTCGGAGTTGCTGAGCAGGACGGCTGCGAGCAGGCCGAGGCAGACTACGGCGGCTATGGAGCCGAGGACGATGCCGATGATTGCCCCGGGGCCCAGCCCGCGCCGCGGCGGCGGGACCGGCGGGCCGCCCCATGGGTAGGGGTAGGGATAGGGCGGGGGCGCCGCCCCGTAGGGGTTCGGAGGGTAGGGCTGCTGCGGAGGTGAGGGCGGGGGCGGAGGCATCGTCATGCGGGGGTCCTCGTCGGCTAGTTGGCCTGATCAAGTTTGCCGGGTGGTCCGGGTATGGCCACGACCAGGGGCAGGTGGAGTGGGCATGCCTACTCGCTGGTCGCGGTCATGGCCCAGAGGAGGAGAGCGCTGACGAAGAACGCTTGGCAGGCGGTGACGCTGGCCGAGATGGCGGTTGTCGCGGCGCCGAGGAGGGTGGCGGTGATGGCCAGGGTGCGGCCGTAAGGGTCCGGGCGCCGCTTGAGGTCTTTGTGCGCCTGGAGGCCGAGGAGCAAGGCGGTGAAACTCGGGGCGAGGGCCAAGGGGGCGCTGTAGAGGCTCCAGAGCAACAGGACCGTGGAGAGGAGGCCGAGGGCAAGGGCCGTCCAGGCGGTGCGGTGAGGGTGCTGGGCCTCGGCGGTGTTGGGGGCAGGACCTGTCTGAATGCTCATTCGGTGATGTCTCCGGTCACGGCTCGGGCAGTGAGGAAGGGCGTCCGCGCACTGGCCAGGTCCGGCAGGGTGCATTCGCGGCGGAAGGCCGGAGCGCAGGTGCCCATGACTATGGCGACGTAGGGGAAATTGGTCGGATTCCCGGGGTATTTGGGGGCAGATGGGCCGGGAAAGTGACCACAGGTGGTGCGGCCGTGGGGATGAGAGAGGTGAATTCGGGGGTGAGGGGCGGGGATTGGCGGGTGCGGGAAGGTGGCGTGGGTGTTCTGGCGGGCGCTGGGAGGAGCCGCGTCAGGGAAGGAGGGAGGTGAAGTGGGCCAGTTCGCCAAGGGAGATGATGAGCGCGGCCGCGGCGAGGACGAGTCCCGCTATGGCCATGCCCCGGTCTCGGGCGGAGAGGCCGTCGGGGGTGTCCGCCGCGGCGAGGCCGCACAACAGGGCGGTGGTGGCGGCGAGGAAGGCTAGGGCCGCGCCGGCCGGTCGCCCGATGGCTGTGAGCAGGAGGGCCGGGAGGGCCAGGGCCACGGAGGCGAGGCAGGTGCCTTCCCTGGGGGAAGGGCGGGGAGTCGTGGTCATGGCTCGACCGTATGGATGGGCGAGGGGGCCGCACATGAGTCGGGATACTCAGAAGGTGCGGAAATGCTGCTCAGAGGCCGTGACCGGAATCGAACCGGCGTAACTCGCTTTGCAGGCGAGCCCCTCAACCACTCGGGCACACGGCCGTGTTGTCGTCGTGTCTACGACCATAGGGGCGCGCGAGGGGTGCCACAACGGGTGCGGGCCGCCCGCCACAAGGTCGTCATGCCGCGTTCACACCGGCTCCCGCCCCGCCAGGAAGTCCTCGACCAGGGGGCGGAACATCTCCGGTTCGTCGACCCAGGGATAGTGGCCGACGCCGAAGAGCGGGTGCAGCCAGGAGGTGCGTGGGGGGAAGGAGGCGGCGACCAGTTCGCCGGCCCGCATGCCGGTGACGGCGTCGCGGTCGCCGGTGATGACCAGGACGGGGCAGTGGACGTCCTGGAGGCGTTCCAGGACGGCCCGGCAGGCGGCCTCGTCGACGCCCTGCCAGAAGGCGGCCCGGGGGACCGGGTTCAACTGGTCCGGCTCGGTGGCGGCGTGGGCGCGCTGGGGGGCGTCCCAGCGTCCGTAGGCGAGGGGGGCGGCGCGCAGCAGCAGGGACCGGGCCTCGGCGAAGTCGCGGGTGTCGGGGAGGGAGTGGACGGCCACATAGGCGTCCACCCACCAGTCCTCGGCGGCCCGGGACTCGAAGATCTCCTCGGCGTCGGTGGGGAGTTCGCCCTGGAGGCGGGAGCCGGGGGTGACCAGGATCAGGCGGCTGAGGCGGTCGGGGTAGGAGGCGGCGTAGGCCTGGGCGGTGGCGCAGGCGGCGTCATGGGCGAGCAGGGCGAAGCGCTCCAGGCCGAGGTGGGTGCGCAGGGACTCCAGGTCCTCGGCCAGGGCCGGGAAGGCATAGGCCAGCGGGTCGGGGGCGGCGGGGGAGGCGCCGGTGCCCCGGCTGTCGGGTGTGATCAGGGTGTGGCGGGCGTCCAGGCCGCCGAGGTCGCCCAGGTAGGCCGCGTCCCGGCCGGGGCCGCCGGCCAGGCAGATCAGGGGCGGGGTGGCGGCGCCGTCGCGCGCGGGGCGCAGGTGGTAGGCGAGTTCGGCGCCGTCGTAAGAGTTGTATGAGCCAGAGGTTTGCGGCATAGGTCCAAGGTTGCCGGAGTTGAGGGTGGGGTATCCAGAAGCAACCCCAGGTCACTCACTCGTCTATCCCAAATTCCGCTTATGATTCAGGTGTGTTCGACTCCCGGCACATCAAGACCTTCCACGCGGTGGTGACGGCCGGGTCGTACTCGGCGGCCGCCCGGGCGCTGGGCTATACCCAGCCCGCGGTCACCCAGCAGATGAAGGCGCTCGAACGGTCCGTGGGGACGCCCCTGTTCACCCGGGTGGGGCGCGGGATGCGGCTGACCGAGGCCGGGGAGGCGCTGGCCCGGCACGCGGAGACCATTCTGCACAGCCTCACCGTGGCGCAGCAGCAGATGAGTTCGCTGACCCGGCTGCGGGCGGGGCGGGTGCGGGTGTGTGCCTTCCCCAGCGCGGGGGCCACCCTGATACCCGAGGCGCTGGCCCGGCTGGCGGCGGACCATCCGGGCGTGCGGGTGGAGCTGCTGGAGGGGGAGCCGCCGGAGTCGCTGCGCCGGCTGGTGCGCGGTGAGTGCGACATCACCCTGGCCTTCACCTATCCGGGGCTGCACGAGGAGGTCCCGGAGGAGCTGGCGGAGATACCGCTGCTGGAGGACCAGCTGACGGTGCTGCTGCCGGCCGGGCACCCACTGGCCCGCCGCCGGGCGGTGAAGCTGGCGGACCTGATGGACGAGCGCTGGATCGCCGGGTGTCTGCGCTGCCGGTCCAATTTCCTGCATGAGTGCGCCGAGGTGGGCTTCGCCCCGGACATCGCGTTCACCACGGACGACAACCTGGTGGTGCAGTCGCTGGTGGCGGAGGGGCTGGGGGTGGCGATGATGCCGGGGCTGGTGCTGTCCTTTCTGCGGCATGACAAGGTGACGGTCCGGGCGCTGGACCCGGCCTCCCGGCGGCAGGTGTCGGCCTATGTGCTGCGTGAGCACCTGCGGGTGCCGGCCACCGCCCTGGTGCTGGACGAGCTGAGGGCCGCCGCGGAGCGACGGGTCGGCTGCTGAGGGTATCCGTCGAGGCCCCGTCCATAAGCGGGAGTTGGCGACCGGTGAAGAGATCGTCGTTGGACGTGATGGATCCGGGGTCCGACGCTGCCTACATGACCACAACCACCGTACCCGTGACGACCGCGCGGCTCGCGCGGCTTGTCGAGGACATCCGGGAGGCGGTGGGCCGCGGCCTGCCGCCCGACATCACGGCCTATCTGGCCGGTGAACGGCTCGCGGCCCACCTGGGCGCGGACGACCTGCTCACCGAGGAACAGTGCGAGGGCGACCCCGAGCGCTACCGCCAGCATGTGCTGCACACCGAGCCGGACGGCAGCTTCTCGGTGGTGGCGCTGGTCTGGCTGCCGGGGCAGCGGACCAGCATCCATGACCATGTCTCCTGGGGCGTGGCCGGGGTGCACCGGGGCGTGGAGAGCGAGCGGCGCTACCGCCTGGTGCCGGACGGCACCACCGCCCGGCTGGTCGCCACCGCGGAGGTGACCAACGCCCAGGGCGAGGTGAGCGCGTTCGCGCCGCCGGGGGACATCCATCGAGTGCACAACTCCTGTACGCAGAAGGCGATTTCCATTCACATCTACGGTGCTGACGTGGTCCGGCTGGGATCCAGCGTCCGGCGTGTGTACGACCTGCCGGCCGACGAGATCTGATGGCGGTCGTTGATCCGGGTCGGACGAAGACAGGCGCGAAGGCCAGGACCGGCGGCGGCGCGCGGATACCGTCCGCGCCGCGGGCCGCGGCCGGCAAGCTGCCCGGGCTGGCGGCGGCCGCCGGCGGGGTCGCCCTGGCCTGGGCGGTGCACTGGCTGGTGCCGACGGTTCCGCTGCTCACCGCGGCCGTGGTGCTGGGCATCACGGCCGCCCATCTGCCGGGCGTACGGCCGTGGATACGGGGCGCCGGGCGACCGGGGCTGACGCTGGCCGGGAAACGGCTGATGCGGGTGGGCATCGTGCTGCTGGGGCTGAAGCTCAGCCTGCACGATGTGCTGGGCCTGGGCTGGGCGACGGTGGCCATGGTGCTGGCGGTGGTGGCGGCCACCTTCTTCGGCACCCTGTGGCTGGGGCGGAAGCTGGGGCTGCGCGGAGACCAGCCGCTGCTGATCGCCACCGGCTACTCGATCTGCGGCGCCTCCGCGATCGGCGCGGTCAGCGAGGTGGCGGGCAGCGATGAGGAGGATGTGGCCACCTCGGTGGCGCTGGTGACCCTCTGCGGCACCCTGGCCATCGCCGTACTGCCGCTGCTGCACCATCCCCTGGGGTTGGACGACGGGCAGTTCGGCCGTTGGGTGGGAGCCAGTGTGCACGATGTGGGGCAGGTGGTGGCCACCGCGCAGACCGCCGGGCCGTCGGCGCTCGGTGAGGCGGTGCTGGTGAAGCTGATGCGGGTGGCGCTGCTGGCGCCGCTGGTGGCCGCGGTCGCGGTGTCGGCGCGCCGGCGCCGGCGGGGCGCTCCGGTGTCCGGCAAGCGGCCGGCCCTGGTGCCGCTGTTTGTGCTGGGGTTCCTGGCGATGGTGCTGGTGCGGAGCACGGGCCTGGTGCCGGGCAGGGTGCTGGACGATGCTCAGCACATCCAGGAACTGCTGCTGGCGGCCGCCCTGTTCGGGCTGGGCAGCGCGGTGCACCTGCCCTCGCTGACCCGTACCGGGGCGCGGGTCGCGGCGCTGGGGCTGTGCTCCTGGGTGGTGGTCGCCGGGGTTTCCTACGGGGGCGTCCTGCTGACGACCTGAGTCCGCGCGGATGGCGCATACACGCCGCCATGGAGTAGCCCCTGGTCGCCCTCCCTAGATGACTGATGCCAAGGGCTTGCTGGCGCGCATGAGATGAAGCGAGGGAGCCCAAAGATCGGTTGTGACGCCAGATCTGGACTCCCTCGC
>NZ_JBIUAW010000028.1:0-34695 GCF_044593195.1 Streptomyces sp. NPDC052396 | reverse complement strand
CGTTCATGTCCGTCCGTCCCGGCTGGCAAAGGCCCAGGTCAAGGCCCCGGCCAGCCTGTCACATCACGGACTTACACGATCTTTCAGACACGCTCCCCGCAGGCGCGGGATACGGGACACCCAGTGCTCGCGAGATGGAAGGGATCCTGCCGGCCGGGCTGTGGGTCATAACGCCGTTATGGGGTGTGGGTAGCGGTACTTGACTCCTCCGCAGGTACGCGACGGACGTCTGGACGATGTCGTCGCGTACCAGTACAGCGGGGACGCCCCCGAGCAGATCGAGCACCTGGTCGCCTGGCGGGACCCCTCGCAGATAGGGCGGGAGCCCGGTTCCGGGCACGCTCACGGATTGGGGTGCACGCCTCATGAGGCCGTAGGTCATAACGCCGTTATGGCTTTCAGCGAAGACAGCGAACGTCTCGGAGGTGTGGGATGAATGTCTCGGCGCCTGAGGCGAGGCCGTGGTAGACCGGAAAACTCCGCGTGTGCGGGCCAGACGCGCCGCGCGGATTTCCGTCCATCGAAAGGGCTGGAACACCCTCAGGCGCAAGACGGATCACCTGCTCATCGACGCTGAGGAAGAGCTATGCGGAACGCTTCCGCGGGCGCAGGGCAGACGACAAATCAGGAGCTCTTGGCGAGGTCGGCTGACGAATCCCCCCATGTGCGCGGGACGGAGGGCGAGGTGCAAGAGGTGTGCTGACGTTTCGGTGACCCGGCCCGCGTGTCGGGACAACTCGGAGGCATCGAAGGGGTTGGTAACCTCGTGCTCGCAGGATGGGAAGGATCGTGTCGGCAGAGCCGTGGGTCATAACGTCGTTATGGCTTTCGGTGGTGGCAGTTGCCCTGCAGGTGCGGGCCGGATCGCGACGGCTGTACTGGAACCATCGCCCACCATGGAACGCCCCCGCAGGTGCGGCGTAGACGTCTCGACGACCTCCAACACGTCCCGGTACACCGGAGCACCATCGCATCCGCGAGATAGACGGATTCAGGAGTCCGCCGCCACTGCCAGATGCGGATCACCTCCGCATGCATGGGGCGGGCGGAATGCTGTCCCATGCATGCGTCTACCACTCCGGGAGACCCTCGCAGATGCGGGCAGCCCTTGATTGACGTGCCCCCTGGTCTAAAGTCCAGGGATTCCGGCCTGGGGCGTCTGATCCTTGCGTGGCCCCCTGCTTCAACGCGCTGTGCGGGCACGTGTGCCCGTCTTACCGCGCTCCACAGGCGTTTGGCGTCTCCACCCGTCCGGTGGCGATGATTCGGCGTCCTTCGAAGAGGGACATTGCGGGCTGCGTTGTGGTCGCGGTCGTGCACGGTCCCAAGGCCCTGCACGTCCACTCCCTGACGTGCAGGGGTTTGGGACCGTCCCGGAATCTGCAGGCCGAGCAGATCTGCGAGGGCGGGAAGGCCCGGTTCACCTTGGCGAAGGTGCGGCTGCGCTTGACGGCCTTGTACTCCAGCATCCGTACGAACGCGGACCATCCCGCGTCATACACGGACTTGGCGAGTCGGGTACGCCCGAGGCCGGACACCGCGAGGTTTTCCACGTACACCGCTTGGTTGTCGCGAATGATCTGCGTGGAAGCCTTGTGGTGCCAGTCCCGGCGCCGGTTGGCCACCTTGGCGTGCTGGCGTGCCACCTTGATGCGGGCCTTGGCCCGGTTCTTCGATCCCTTGGCCTTGCGGGACAGCTCCCGCTGAAGACGCTTGAGTTTCTTCTCCGCCCGGCGCAGGAAGCAGGGGCTGTCGATCTTCCTGCCGTCGGACAGGACGGCGAAGGCGGACAGGCCCAGGTCAACACCGGCGTCGGTCTCCAGGCCGGGGAAGATGTTCCGGCTCGGTGTCCACGACGAAGCTGAGGAAGTACCGGCCACAGCTGTCCATGGTGACGGTCAGGGAGGTGGGAGCGGCCGGAAGCCGGTGGGACCACGTGACCTTGAGGTTGCCGACCTTGGCCACGTACACCGTGCCGTTGTCCTGGAGCGAGAAGGCGTTGGTGTTGAGGCGGATCGACTGCCGGGTGTCCTTCTTCGACTTGTAGCGGGGCGGGCCGACCTTGCGGCCCTGCCGCTTGCCCTTGAGGCTGTCGAAGAAGTTCTTGTAGGCGGTGTCCAGGTCCCGCAGAGACTGTTGCAGGACGACCGCTGACACGTCGGCGAGCCAGGCGCGTTCCTCCGTCAGAGCAGCCTTGAGATGCATTCATCCCTGGCGTGAACGTCGGGGCTTTCTGCAAGAGTCCCGGTAATTCGAGTAGCTGGTCGCCTGGCAGAACGCCCCTCCAGGTGCAGATATGGAAGAACCGGGGCCTGGTTCTGGCCGCGTTCGCGGATTAGGGGTGCACGCCCTCGGGACCTGCTGGTCATAACGCCGTTATGAGTGAGCGAAGGTAGCGAACGTTCGGAGGTGCGGGACTGACTCGCCGTACGGTTTTCCGCCCATCGAAAGGGCTGGAACATCCCGCATGCATGGGACGGACCGCCGGGCCGCGTCCCACTGCTCTGGGCTGAGCGGACCACCCCCGCATGCATGGGACGGGCGCCGTGGCCCTTGCCGTCGTTTGCGGACGAACCTGGAACACCGTTGTAGGTGGTGGGAGAGTCAAGGCCGTGATGCCGGGCGCGCTCGCGTCTGAGGGTGGACGTCCTCGGGGATCCGCCGGCCATAACGCCGTTATGGGTCAGCGAAGAAAGCGAGTGCGAGATGGACATGTGATGGCCGAGGCAGCCGCAGCTTCCAGCTACACCACCCCCGCCAGACGGGTGGGGTGGACGGACGCTGGTATCCGGTGGAAGTGCTCTTGTAAGGGCAGCGTTGGAACGGACCCGCAGAGTGGAAGGACACCGTTGACCTCGCGGAAGTAGCGCCCGGCTGAGGGAGTCCCTCCAGGTGCGGCATGAACCGGGGCCCCGATTCTGGGCGCGCTCGCGGTTTGAGGGTGCATGCCCTTGGGGTCCGCTGGTCATAACGCCGTTATGGGATTCGCCCACCGAGATATCGAAGGTCTTGGAGGCGCGGACGGACGTCTCGAGGCCCGAGGCAGTGCTGCAGGAAACCCCGATACCCCTGCAGGTGCGGGGCCGGACCGCTTCGCGTCCCTCGATGCTCTTGTGCATCCGTGGCACACTCTTGCAGATGAGCGACGGACACGCTGTTACGGATTTCCGCCCATCGAAAGGGCTCGAGCACTCCCGCAAGAGCAGGACCGACCACTTGCTCACCGGCACTAAGGACCGCACGGACGGACGCGGCGTCGGTGATTGCTGAGGTCCAATCCAGCTCGCCCCTGGCACCGAGTTCGTCCAGGACTGCCCGGGGCAGCCGGCGCCACAGACCGGCCTTGGTCCACGCCGTGAACCGGCGATGAGCGGTGGCAGGCGACGTGCCGAATGTTGGCGGCAGGTACCGCCAGGCGCAACCGCTGGTCAGCACGTACACCACCGCCGTGAACACCTTCCGATCCGCCACTGGCACTGTCCCGCCACCCTGCTGCCTGGGCCGGATCGGCGGCATCAGCGGCGCGGCTATCCTCCACAGCCCATCGGGGAGAAGGTTTCGTGCAAGATCCACAGTCATAGCGGACGGTCATGCCCCAAGTGGCGCCTGCAGCCTGGGCCCGGGGCCGTGCAGGGAATAACAGTTGGTCATCGACTCCCACGACTTCTAACCTGCTCGAATGATCGAAGACGGCGCCGCGGTACACGTGGGAGACCCCGGACCGCGACTGGTCCACCTGTACTTCTCCGACCCGACAAGACCGTTCGGGGACGCCTCCTCGCTCGACTTCCACGTGAAAGCTCGGGGACAATGGGTGAGCATCGAAACTCTGGTGCGGACGTGGGACGGCGACGGCCTCGACAGCTTCCTCTCATCGCTGGCCGAGGACTTCCTCGGCTGGGAAGGAGCGCGCGCCTGGCGTTCCCTCGAACACGACCTGACAATCTCGGCGGAACACCGCCCGGGCGGCTACGTCCACCTGACGTGGGGCATCCACGACCGGCCTCCGTCCGAGGAGTGGCACTTCGAGACCACCACCGTGCACGCAGCTGGCGAGGAGATGCGAAACCTCGCTGCCGAGATCCACACATTTCTCACGAACACGGTCGAGTAGCTGAAGCACCACCACCTGAGACAGCGTCCAAGTGTCCCCACTCGAACGACTTGGCTTCGAGGGGGCTCCTGACCTACAGGTGCGGGAGGGTCGCGACGGGTCCTGTCTTAACGAAGCTAGTCATCCAGCGCCGATGACCTGTGTGGACTGGAGTGAGTGAGACGCATGGACTCGGTCCGTTGAGACAGACCGCAAGTTCGTGCCTGCCGTGTCGCGGGCGCGACGGACGGATCCAGGAGTCCGGTCTGCGCTGCCAGATACGGAAGACCCAGCAGCGCGGGCGGATGGAACGCCGTCTCAGGCCACCATCTACCTCTCCGGCCACCCCCGCTGATGCGGGGCAGTCCCCGAGCAATTCGAGTAGCTGGTCGTCTAGCGGAACGCCCTCGTAGCTGTGGGAAGGAACGGAGGCCCGGTTCCGGCCGCGTTCGCAGATTGAGAGTGCACGCCCATGGGCCCCTGGCCATAACGCCGTTATGGGTCAGCGAATGTAGCGAACGTTTGCGGGACGGAGTCGCCGTACGGTTTTCCGCCCATCGAAAAGGCTGAAACACCTCCGCATGCGTGGGACAGACGACTGTTGGAGGGCTGTGAAGGGTGCGGAGAGCGGATCACCCCCGCACGCGCGGGACGGTCCGTGAGTACGCCCAGTTCACATACCCGCCCCGCGGATCACTCCCGCATGCGCGGGACGGACATCACGGCCACCACCACCCCGGTCCAAGTGGCCGGATCACCCCCGCATGCGCGGGACGGACCCTTCATGACGTGCGCGTTATCGCCGTGCTTGCCATTCCTTTGCGATTACTGCCAGGCAGCCAGGGCTCGTTGGGCCACCCAACTCACTGCCCAGACAAGGCTGTTGTCAGTGCCGTCTGTTTCAATCCGTTGCGTGCGGCTGGAATCAAGGGCAGGGGAGGCAAGTGGCGTTGTCCGTAGGTCATTTGGGGCTCCAGACGAGTCGTTGTGGGGTAAAGCTCGTGGGTTGGCAGAGCCGTATCCGCTGGTGCGGCACCTGCTGGATACCGCTGCGGTGGCTATGTACTTGTGGGATCACTACCTGTCTGAGAATCAGCGGCGGTCGGTAACTGCCGCTCTGGGGCTGTGCTGGTGACCAGGAGCACGCTCGGGCCGTGGTGGCGTTATGCGCTGGGTTGCATGACATCGGGAAGATCTCGGGGTTCCAGCTGCGTGACGATAATGGCCAGAGTGAGCTGAGCGAGGCACTGTGCTCGGACATGGGCAAGATCGGTGTGGAGCGCTCGAGTCATGATGTCGCCGGCATGGAGGCGGCTCCGGCAGTGCTGGCGGCCCTGGGCTTTCCCAAAGGTGCCCCACGCCGGGGAGTGGTGGCGCGCGTCGCGCAGGTGATCGGTGGGCACCATGGCCGGTTCTGCTACCTGGACCGTGCACGCATCGACAACCCCGCCTTCTCGCAATTGCTCGGCGGAACCACGTGGGAGCAGCAGCGCGTTGCGCATGCTGCGGCTGTGTATAGGCTGCTGGGTGAACCTGAGCCTCCGGAAGATTTCAAGGCGCCAGCGGCGGTGCTGGTGACGGGTCTGGTGATTTTGGCGGACTGGCTGGTGAGTCAGGAGGACTTCATCCGGCAGCGTCAGTGGGATATGCCCTCGTCGCTGGAGGAGCACTTCGCTCGGGCTCTTGCTGCGGCGCCGAGGCTTGTTGGCGAGGCCGGTCTGGTGCCGGTGGAGCTGGCCGGTGAGGAGTTCGCGCAGGCGTATGGCATCAGCGCTGGGCCCAATGCGCTGCAGCGGTCGGTGATGGAGGAATTGCCGCCGCTTCTGGCGGCGGGCCAGGGTTCGGAGGCCGACGCGGTGCGGCTATTGTGCGCGTACCAGCATGAGCAGGGAGCAGTGACGCTCGACCCTGCTGGTGAGATTCCCTTGCCTGGCAGGGGTGATGACGGCCGGATCGTGATCAGTGATGTCCGGGCCGTAATGCGCAGGACTATCCCGGTGAGGGCCGACTGGTTCCCCAAGGACAGCCTCGACGTCGTGAAGCCACCTGCGGCGTGGGCGGAGCATCCGATGTTGGGAGATCTGGTGGTACTCCGTCAGCCGGTGACCGGCGGCGAGGTTTAGCCGGTTCGTGTGGGTTGTGCCACTTTGAGGCTGGATGACGAGTTGGGCTTGGTGCGTACGTGACAGCACGTCCCAGGCGGGGCGTGGTCTGCCTTTTCGACACCCCCGCGATGGCGGGAAAGCTTGCGAAAGCGCGCCCAAGCACCGCTTCGCAACGGAACACCCCTGCGCGGGCAGGTATTGGGGTCGGCGGATGGTCGCCGCCATGTACAGCTCCACAGCCTTACCGCAGAGCGGACTTGTGGGTCATGAGATTCAAGCGCCTCTGCGCAACTTTTCGAAAGTGCTCACACGCCATCGCTGCCGTCGCTTGAATGGGTGCCCGCGGCCGGCGCTGTGCCGCGGGCTGGCATTGAGGTGAGGATCATGAGCCCATCGTTCTCTCTGAGAGACGCGCCCTGGATACCTGTCCGGTTAGCAGGTCAGTCCACGAGACTGGGATTACGTGCTCTCTTCCATCGGGCCCACGAGATCGAGGACTTGGAGATCCCGGAACCCTTCGATGGTGCCTTCAGCGGTCGCTTCGATCTCTTCGGCGGCGAATGCGGTCGGCCCCCGACCGGCTGGCCGGAAGACTTGGCAGAGTTCGCAGGTGCCCAGGTGGCAGCCTGTGCGGGGAAGAAGCTGTTGAAGAAGGAGAAGGAGGGGCACACCTCCGTCCTGCTCTTCCTTCCCGCCGCCGCCATCGACGACCTGATCGCCATCTGCCAGGAATACCGTCAGGACCTGGAGCCAGGGCTGGGAAAGAAGACGCCGGGGCAGACGCTCCCTGTAGACCGTATCTCCGGCATCCTCAAGCGCCGCACCGCCTCCATCAGCCTCTTCGGATGCATGCTCGCCGAAATCTCCGACGCCAACGTCGACGGATCCACCCAGGTTGCTCATGCCTTCACCCCGCACGCCAGTGAGCCGCAGCGCGACTACTTCACCGCAGTTGACGACTGGCTGGGCGAGGCCGAGACCGGAAGCGGACACCTGAGCACCGCCGAGTTCAGCACCGGTGTCTTCTACCGCTTCGCCTCCGTCAACA
The DNA here is from genome assembly GCF_044593195.1 of Streptomyces sp. NPDC052396. Classification (NCBI taxonomy): domain Bacteria; kingdom Bacillati; phylum Actinomycetota; class Actinomycetes; order Kitasatosporales; family Streptomycetaceae; genus Streptomyces; species Streptomyces sp. NPDC052396. The sequence continues at coordinate 27,449 of NZ_JBIUAW010000028.1, read as the reverse complement.
TCTCGGACCTGCTGAAGAACCTCTCCGGCGACCACAAGGCCACACGCACACTGGTCAGTTCCTTCGCCGACCACTTCCTGATGTCGCTGCCCCAGGCCAAGAAGAACAGCACGGCCCCGCACACCATCCCCGACCTCGCCTACGCCGCCGTCCGCACCAGCCGGCCCCTCTCGCTGGCTGCAGCCTTCGAGCAGCCGGTCGGCTCGGACCCGAAGAACGGCGGCTATTCCGGTCCCTCGCGGCAGGCCCTGGGCACCTACGCCCGGAACATCAACCGCCTCACCGGCAACCGACAGCGGACCTTCCACGGCCACGCCGGTATCGACGAGCGGGCCATAGACGGTCTCGGCGACCGCCACGAGTCCTTCCCCAGCCTCATCGAAGCAGCCGTGGACGCCGCTCTGCCTGCCGAGGACGGCCCGTGACCGCCCTGCTGCTGCGACTGGCCGGACCCCTGCAGTCCTGGGGCGAACGCTCCGCCTTATCCGCCGTCCGCGACAGCGCGGCCTTCCCCACCCGCTCCGCCCTCATCGGGATGTTCGCCGCAGCCCAAGGATTCGACCGCCACAGAGGCCTGGAAGACTACGCAGGGCTGGAGTTCATCATCCGCATCGACCGCCCCGGCGTACGCCTGACCGACTACCACACGGTGGGCGGCGGCCTGCCCAAGGAACGCACTCTGGCCACCGCGGGCGGTTCCCACAAGGGCGATGCCGTCATCACCCGCCGCCAGTACCTGGCGGACGCCGCGTTCGTCGTCGCCGTGTGCGGGCCCGAACAAGACACCACACGCATCGCCGAAGCCCTCCAACACCCCCACTGGTCCCCCTACTTGGGCCGACGCGCCTGTGTCCCCGACGAACCACTCCTGCTGAGCGCCCAGGTAACCGACCCGGAAACCGAACTCCACCTGCACGTGCCGCTGAGTACTTCACCAGCACGCGCGCGAGCAGGCCTCGCAGGACGGCACCATCCTCGTGGACTTCCTCCGCGAGCGCCCCCCCGGCCGGGGTACCGCAAGAAGCCGCCACCCTGACCATCAACGACGTCCCAGGCAGCTTCGTCCCGCACCACCGCCACCACGGCAAACGCACCCTCTACCGCAGCAGGGAACCCGTCCGGGCAACCCTGCGCACCTCTCCCGATCAGCTGAACGACCGCCTGGTCACCTACGCCCTGGAGCACGCGGCATGAGCCCCACCGCCACCCTGGCCCGCATACGGCTCAACCTCCAAAGCCGGGCCGTCCAGCGCGACCTGCGCGACCCCACCCAGATGCACCGCACCCTCATGCGGCTCGTCCCCGACCACCTCGGCAACACCCCGCGCCAGAACACCGGACTGCTCTACCGCCTCGACGAAGCCGAACACTCCAGCACCCTGCTCGTCCAAGCCGCCGTACCCCTCGATGCCACCCAACTCCCCCGCGACTACGGACGAACCCACGTCAAAAGCCTCGCCCCCATGTTCAGCGCCCTGCGCAAGGGGCTGCCCGTCCGCTACCGGATCACCGTCAGCCCCACCAAAAGCGAACGCCGCCCCGGACCCGACAAAAGACGCGGAAAGATCACGCCACTGTCCGGACCTGCCGCCGACGAATGGTGGAACCGCCGTGCCACCAGCGCCGGCCTACAGCTGCACACCCTCCTGCCCGTGCCTCAACGCCCCATCAGCGCCCACGGCAAAGACCCTGCCGCCACCGTCCAGCACTGCCTCATGCGCTACGACGGCATGGCCACCATCAGCGACCCCACCGCACTGACCAACGCCCTACTCACTGGCATCGGCCGCGGCAAACCCTACGGAGCAGGCCTCCTCAGCCTCGCCCCCGCCTGCACTCCATGACCACCACCCCCGCCCAGCACAGCAACGCCCATGCCCGTCTGGCCGCCCCCACCCTGGCCATGCTGCCGCGCGTCGCCGACTCCCTGTCATTCCTCTACCTCGACAGGGTCCGAGTCGTCCAAGACGACACCGGAGTCTGCGCCCAGATCCAAATCAACGCACAGAGCACGGACACCGTCTACGTGCCAACCTCCGCGCTTTCCTGCCTGCTTCTGGGCCCCGGCGTCTCCATCACCACCCGCGCACTGACCACCCTCGCCCGCCACGGCACCAACGTCATCTGCACCGGAGCGGGCGGAGTGCGCTCCTCTGCCGGCATCCTGCCCGACTCCCTCACCACCCACTGGCTTGAACAGCAAGTCCAGGCCTGGGTCACCCCGAGCGCCGGCTGGAGACCGCCATCCGCATGTACGACATGCGCTTCGGCGACACCGTCCCCGACGGCACCACCCTCGCCCAACTCTGCGGCCTGGGAGGCCAACGCATGAAAGCCCTCTACCGCCGCCTCGCCGAACAACACCGCATCGGCCGCTTCCGCCGCGCCTACCAACCCGACCAATGGCACGCCCAGGATCCCGTCAACCTCGCCCTGCCCGCCGCCAACACCTGCCTCTACGGCATCGTCCATGCCGCTCTTCTCGCCCTGGGCTGCTCACCCGCCCTCGGGTTCGTCCATGCAGGCACTCAGCACGCTTCGTCTACGACATCGCCGACCTCTACAAAGCCGACACCACCCTGCCCCTCGCCTTCTCCCTCCACCAATCCACCAACCCGGAAGCCGAGGCACGCCGCACCTTCCGCGACAACCTGCGCCTCTTCCGACTGCTGCCCCGCATCGTCAAGGACGTCCAAACTCTCCTCAACCCGGTCGAACCCGCGGCTGCCGACGACGACTTCGAACGCCAGGACGTCGACATGGTTCACCTCTGGGATCCGACAGTCGGCGCACTGCCCGCCGGAGTCAACTACGCACGCGAAGGCCACTGACATGCCGTCCATGGTCGTCATCGCCACTACAGCCGTCCCGGACCACCTGTGCGGTGCCCTCAGTCGCTGGACCATCGAAGTTGTCCCCGGCAGAAGCAGCGCGTACTCGACCAGATCGCCGGAGACATCACCGATGGACTCTCCGAGTACGACCGGGCCAGGATTCCCGGCTTCACCGAGATCGAAATCGACCCGGACCACAACCACTTACAGCTGCATTGGAAGGGCACTCCCTCGCAGCGGGTCCAGAGCATTCTCGCCCATCTCCCCCACGGTGTGACGGCCGAGACGGTGCTGGCCCGTTACTCGAAGGCCGAGCTTCACGTCGCCCGCAACAAGCTGCTCAAGGACGGGAAGCCAGCGGTCTTGCGGCCGTCCTCGACACCGGACCCGATCAGGATCACCAGCATCTCAGGGGCCAACGACGGTAGTGGCCTGGAGATCACCTACGACGAGGACCGGGACACGGACCGGCGGGATCAAAAGGACCCGCTGGCCCGTGATGAACGCAGCACTCGGACGAGCAAGATCAAGACACTCACCGACCGGCTGACCGGCATCAACACCCTCGTCACCTATAAGCCGCTGAGTGCGGACCCGTCCGCCGGTATCGGCAAGGCGCAGCCGCACTCCGCGAACGGGGCAGCCGCGGGCAAGGCGATACGGAAACACGACGCGCCCCCGTGGTACGGCGGCTCCGCCTTGAAGAACCCCTCAGGCGGCATCTGCTCCAGCGGATTCGCCGTCACCGACAGCCATGGCAACCACATGTTGACCACCGCCAAGCACTGCGACGCCAAGGACGGCCACTGGCGCACCTGGGAAGGCGGTGACGACGTCGGTGTGAGCGACCACCTGCAGAGCAACGCCCGCGTGGACACTGTCGGTATCGCCTTGCATGATCCGGCCGACGGGTACCTGTACGACGAGGAGGCGAACAGGACCGACGGCTACGCCAAGCCCGTTACTGGCTATGGGCACAACAACGTCGGAGACTACGTGTGCACGGACGGCGCCAATGGCGGCGTGCACTGCAGCATCGTGCTGAGCAAGACCGACGTCGGTGTCACCGGGGCGGATGGCGGCTACCGCCCCGTCACCGACCTCGGCTATGCGACCGACTGGCCCTCGCATGGCGTTGCAGCAGTCAACGGAGACAGCGGAGGACCGGTCTTCGTCGGCGCGAACAATTGGACGACCGACGAGGCGCGCGGAACGATCACCGCCCTCGACAGGACGGTCACCTGCCCGTCGGAGCTGAATCCGGGCACTGTCCTGGATGGGCATCAGAGGAAACCGTGGTGCCTGGCAGGCGTGTACTACGTGCCCATCTACCAGACCCTGCACGACCTGAAGTGGACACTCAACACCGCCGGGTAGCGCGCCAAGGGACTAGGCCGATGCGATCAACATGGCATCGGCCCACTGTCTTTCTCCAGCCCCCGTAGTGGTGTCAGGCTCAGGCCCAACCGTCATCGTCAAGCGCGGAGCGTCACCGTGAACCCACGGCAGCTGAAACGAACGCAAGGCATCGTGTGGCTCACCGCCGCCATAGCCATCCTGATCACCGGCGCAACAGCATGGTGGCTGGGCGATCAGCACAGGAGAAACCACCGTGACGATGGGGCGGTGTTCGGCAACGTACTGGTGAGCCAGAACGGTCGCACACTCACCACTACAGCCAGGTGGACCCCCTGCCAAGCACCGCGTCCTGAGCTTCAGGCCCGAGAATCCCCCGGTACGGTAACGCTGGCGTTCAAAGAAGGCACCGCCAACCTCCAGCACCAGTGCGGCAGCAGAGACCAACAAGTCACAACCACTCTCACCGCACCTTTGGGGTCACGACGGCTGATCGACGCCGGCACAGGGGCAACCATCACGCCCTTCGACGGCTCGAAGCTCGCAACCCCCCACTATCTGCCACATGGGTATGCCCAAACCGACGAGGTCTACGACGAGCCCCCAGGAGACCGCTGCCTCCCAACACCCTTCGAAAGAGCGGCAACCGCATCGTGGTCACGGTCCTACCACAAAGGCTTGGCACGCCCTTCCCTGGCCCTGGCGCAGACTGTCGGAGAGGCGCCAGACGGTCCTCGCGGCGCTGTAGCTTCCGTGAACGGGCATGCTGCCCATCTGCACGAACACTCCCAATCCCGCTGCCTGACCTGGTCCAACGACGAGTACACCTTTGCCCTAGTGGCTCAGAGCACCGAGCTCACCAACGACGAACTACTGCGGATGGCCAAGCAGCTCAGCTCCTAAGGCCGGTTCGATGGGTCGGTGCGCTGACAAGTCGGTGGATGTGCCGGCGGGCATGCCGGACGGCTGCCTAGAGCAGACGACGTGGCTGCCTCGCGCAGAGCCTGGCGGAGGGTGCGCTGGGCCAGTGAGAGCGGTGGCAGCAGGCGGGCGGCATACTACGGCCGGTGGCGGCGTCGTAGGCAGCTCCAACTCGGTCCGCACTACTTCTGACGGTCAGCAAGCTCGGTCGTAGATCGCCCGCAGCCACGGTTCCCTGACAGCGGGCATCCGCGCAAGCATGTACCGGAACGCCTCCCTGAATAGCTGGAACAAATACCACAAGTACGGCGGCAGCGGGTCATCCCGCTCGACGCCTGCCGGCAGCCCGCCGACCACCGGCAGCCTGGTTCTGTGGGGCGGGAAGGCGAGTTCGGCCCAGAGCGCGGCATCCATGGGTACCGGTACCGCCCCGGCACGCGGCTGCCACATCTCTCCGGTTTGCGGATGGACTGGCACCAGCACCAGGTCAGCGGTCGGCTCGCCGAACTCCGGTCCCGCCAGGTTCAGCCGCTTCGTGCCTTCCCCGGCGGGCAGCAGCGCGCCGAGTGCCCGGCCGAGGAGCCCCGCGACCGGTCCGGGCGCGACGGCGACCGGCGCGCCCCCGGCGGCCACCACCACCTGCGCGAGGGCCACGCCCGCCGGGATGTCCCGGTACTCGCTCAGCCGGTGCCACAGCGCGCCGGTGGCCAGCAGTTCCGCCCACTCCATGACCGGCCGCTCCGGGGGGCCGGGCAGCCGCACTACTGCCTGGGGGATGAGCCGGACGACCTGCCAGCACCCGCAGTCGTCCATCCGCGTTCCGACCGGCAGATCGCAGCCCAGGCAGCCGAGGTTGGGCCCGTCCCTCCCATCGATCCCCATGCAGTAGCCCCCGGCTCGCTCAAGGATCAGCCTGGTGCCGCGTATGTCGCCGGGCGCGAGGAGGACGGTGTCCGACGGTCCGTCGGACAGCGCGCCGAACGGCGCAAAGCGCCCCCGCTCCGCCGCCTCGCGCGCTCCGGCCTCGTCCCACTGCCGCCACGGCGGCCCGTACGGGGCGGGGTCGACTGCGTAGGCCCCGGCCTCCAGCAGTGGCGGGTGCAGTGTCTCCCAGTGGGTGTCGGCCAGGTGGATCGGCAACGCCACCTCCGATACCGCCGCCGTCAGGACCGCACCGCAGCCCGCACACCCGAACACCGCCAAGCTGTCCCCTCCCACGGTCGAAGCCCCTGCATCCCACCAAGCAGGCGGACCGGGGAGCAACGGGTTTTCAGGCGACGCCATGCGACGCGGGGCGAAGTGCGGGCCGTCAGGCTCCGTTGGTAGCGAAGCTGGTGCGGGCCGCAACCTGACTGAAGCTCGGGATCTCCATGAATACCGGCGATTCCTTCTGCTTCTGCCTTGCGTCAAGCTGAGCGATCTTCTTCTCTGCGGCGTCCCGGCTCACCGAGAGGCCTTCAACCTCGCCGAGCCATCCTTCTCTTGCGGCTTCGGCGATTCGGTCGTTCAGGTTGTCCCGAATCTCGACAAGTCGACCTCTCCCGTTGGGATCCACGATGAGGACTGGGCAGCGAACGCAGGCTTCTCTGAACTTGGGGCCGGTCTGTCCCAAGCCTGTGATTCGTAGCTCTCTGAAACCCAATCGGTGATGCCCGATGGTCACAGCGAGATGTTCCGGAGAGCGAGAGCTCGCTCCGTCTGTCGCCTTAGTACTGTGACTTCGCATGACCGACACCGAGATCGAGATCACCGCAGACCTGGTCCGCGACCTGCTGCAGGAGCAACATCCAGACCTTGCAGGGCTGGCCATCCGCGAGGTGGCGGGCGGTTGGGGCAACCAAATGTGGCGCCTCGGGGACGAGTTGGCCGTGCGCATGCAGCGCATGGACCCCACCCCGGAGCTCCAGCTCAAGGAACGGCGGTGGCTCCCCGTGCTGGCCCCGCGCCTGCCGCTCCCGGTGCCGACCCCGGTGCGGTTCGGCGAACCGTCCGAGCGCTTCCCCAAGCACTGGACCGTAATGACTTGGGTTCCCGACGAGCCGCTGGACCACGGCTCGATCAGCCGCGGCGACCACGCGGCCGACACGCTGGCGGGCTTCCTCCGGGCACTCCATATGGAGGCGCCCGCCGAGGCGCCGATCGCTACGGACCGCGGTGGCCATCCCCGGAACTGCATGGAGGGCTTCGACAACGTCTTCCAGGCCGTTGCCCCCGACGACATCGCTGCCGACGTCCGGGCCGTCTGGGAAGACGCCGTTGCGGCCCACGCATGGGAGGGCCCGAGGGTGCTGGTTGTCGGCCGGGACACCGCCCGCCTGGCAGCGCGGCAGATTGGCGGTCCATTCCTCCGGCAGGAACAGCTGCCAGTGCAACGGGCAGGGCGCGGTGTCGGTGGCAGTGTGCACGCTGACCGTCGGCCTGGCAGTTCGCCCGTTTCCCACCGCCCCGCAGTACGGCCGGGCCACCCCCACCGACCGCGCCCCGCACTTGGGGAACGACACATCGTCGACCACCCACACCTCGGGCTGGAACACCTTCGTGAGGCGTTCGGCGATCCGGCGCCGAACCGCAGCCAGTCCCACGGTGACTGGTTCACGAACTGCTGCAGAGCCTGCACGTGCCCATCCGGCAACCGGTCCGCCATCGGCCGGACCGACTTGCGCCGACCGTCGAGCATCAGCCCCCGCAGATAGCACTCGCCCCGCCGGCGCTGATCCCGCCGCGGGAACGAAGCGAACACATCACCAACGAACTCCGCTAATTCGCTGCGAAGTTGCTCCACTTCCCCGAGCCTCATACCTGCCACCGTGCCAATGAACAGGCAAGTTCAGCAGATTTAACGAGGCACTACTAGGCGGCCCACTCGGCGTGCACCGTGCTCTGCGGAAACTGATACAGCGATGCGTGGCCGGCCAGGGGCTGGACCCCGACGGGCTCTCCTTCGTCGGCACCCTGCGCGCTGTCCGGCGCAGCGTCACCGCAACGCAGGTTGTCTTTCCCCCTTGAGTTCGTGGTCAGCGCTCTCACAAGATTGCGGAACGACCTGCTGGGCCAGACTGGTGCCGCTTCGCCGCATGCGTAGGTGGTCCTGTGTGGCGAAGCGGATGAACTGAAGAGCTGCGCCCAATCTGGTTTGGTGCGCCGACTGGCGTAGATCATCAGTAGCATCCGGAATGTGGAACAGAGCCACTTTTGAAGTGACGCCCACATGTGGCGCGGGCGAGGTGCGCCGGCGCATGTGCGCGTGGCGAGGAGATGGCAGTCCCGTGCGGTGTGTCGATGCCGTTGGGGCCATGATGGTTCCGAGAGGGTGGTGGGATGCCACTAACCAACCTGGGCCGCGGACATGGCGCGTTGGAAATGGAGCTAGTGGTGTGTTCTCGCAGTGGTCGTGCACTGCGGTATGCAGGGCCAGGCCCCGGAGCTGCAGGGGAGGTCAGATGTCGAGAAGGTGGTGGCCCGTCAGCGTCTTGCCGTGGCTGACGACGGGGCCTTGTCCGGGCGCGGGAGGGGGGCTTCTTCCCCGATTGGGCAGTTCCTCGATCGGCATGCTGGTTGGATGTGCGACCCCGGTACACGATGCTGCTGGCTGCCGTGGGTGGGGCTCTTCCGGGTGCTGGGTCAAGGAGGGCTCGCTGCTCGCCGGCCACGGCGCCGGTGTCGTCTGTGATGTCGTTGCCGTTGCGATCCCTGCGTTGCCCGTGCCGCTTTGCAGGTTGCTGTCCTGAGGCCAGGGCGTGGGGATGGCCCAGCCCGTTCCACTACCCATCGAAACAAGGGGTGATATCAACTTCGTTGACTCGTGTGGGTCATGGCCGCGCGGCATTCATGAGGTAACCAGCGACCTCGTGTGCCACTACTGGGGGCATGTCCGTTGTGCAGTGGAGTGATATTTCTCTGACGCGGTCTCGTGACGTTGAATCGTAGGGAGGGCAGACCTGGTGAGGCGTAGGCGGATACGACGTGAGTGTGAGGAACTTGTACGTACTCTCCATCTTCCGGACCCATTTGATGTCAGTGTGTTGTGCCACTGGGTAGGTGAGCGGCGCGGGCGGCCGATTCGTCTTGCCCCGATCGCTTTGCCTGCCGAGAGCCCGTGTGGTCTGCTCATTGCCACGGCTAAGGCCGACTACATCTTCTATGAGGCAGATACGTCAGTAATGCATCAATCGCATGTAATAGCACATGAGTTGGGGCACTTGCTCTGGGAGCATGAAACAACATTCAGTGGGCTTGCAGGCCAGTCCGCTCACCATACGCTGCCCGATGACATCGACCCTCTTCTGATCCGGCACATGTTCGGTCGCAGTCAGTACGCCGATCCTGAAGAATGGGCTGCCGAGTTCTTTGCTACGCAGGTTCTGCGACGGGTCAGTCAGTGGTCGCCTGAACTGCCGCTGGTCCCGCCGGATATGACGGAGCTTATTGGCAGGCTGGAGCGTTCCCTGCAGCGTCGGCAGGAGAGTTCTGCATGATCGATACAGCTATTGCTGCCTTTGATATCGTCTATCCGTTATGTGCGGTGACCAGCTTTCTCGCCCTTGGCTACAAGGTCCGGGATCTGCGGCGCGACTCCGGTAACTCGGCGCTCAGGGCGCTGTGTTTAGCCAGGCTGTGTACCGCACTGGCGTACGTCTGGATTACGCCGTGCCTGTATGTGCGGATCGATCGCTTGCTCGGAATCGCTAACCTCGGCACCCTGCTGAGCAATGGATGCATCGTGTTCAGCGCACTGGCCACCCAGCTTATGCTGCTCGGCTGGTTCAACGATCCCGCCGGAGTCCGGCGTAAGGCCCCGTGGGTATGGGCGGTATTCGGCACGGCCGTTGTCGCTATGATCCTTATCTTTCTCGGCGCTCCGCTGCCAGGTGAACACCCCGTCGACTTCGAAGTGTACTTCGCCAAAGACCAGTACGCCGATGCATACATGGCGGTCTACCTGGCTACCTACGGCCTTAACCTGGTCAATACAGCCCGGCTGACATGGCTGCCGTCCCGTGCCATCAGTCATCCGTGGCTGCGCCGGTCCTTGCGGCTCACTGCGCTGGGATCTGTGTTCATTACCGGCTATCTATTGGGGAAGACGCTGGGCGTGATCGGCCGCTGGTGTGGCATGAGTTGTTTTGATGCGGCTGCCATCGTGGGGGCACCGGTGTGCGCAAACCTGGGCTCTCTGGTCCTTGTGGTCGGCGGTACCTTTCCCGGGTGGGGGCAGCGCTTGATGACCAGGGCTCGACAGTACCGGTCTTTGCGTCGGCTCTATCCTTTGTGGTTCGCGCTCTGCCAGGCTACACCCGGAATTGCCCTCTTCCCGAGGCGTTCACCGCGTCCGCCCGTATTCGTGCCTGCTCTTGAAACGCGCCTTTACCGATTGATTATTGAGATCAGGGACGGGCAGCGCGCCCTCCGGCCCTATGTGAACGCAGAGCAACTGGGAGCTGTGGCTCGTGAGGCACAGTCAGCGGGCATGGACGGGGAGGAGCTTCAAGTGACTCTGGAGGCGGCAGCTATCAGGTTGGGGATACGTGAGAAGTCGCGCGGGGTGCAGAACGCTGAGTCGGTGGCCGGCGGGACAGCCAGCTCTTCCACCACCGACCTGGCCAGTGAACTGTCTTGGCTGGAACGCGTGGCACACGCCTTCGCGAGCTCGTACGTGACCAATGCGGCCGATACTGGCTGTGGATCCAAGGATGCCGTCGCCGTGCGGCAGCTTGAGTGAAGTAGCACAGTGCTGGCCAGCCGCTCCCCTGCAAGGCGAGTCTGATCTAACTTGCGGGGTCGAGCAGTAGTTTGCCGGTGGTACGGCGCTCTTGGAGATCCATGTGCGCATGTTGAATCTTGCTCAACGGATACCGGCCGCCGATGTGCGGGGTCACGTCACCAGACAGCACCGCGTCCCATAGCTCCTTCATCGAGTGAGCGAGCATGCCGCGGATGGGGTAGATCTGCGGCAAAGCGAACCCCATGACCGCCTGGCTGCTGGCGATGAGGTCCCGGGTGCCCAGGGTGGCCGCCCGGCCACTGGCATAGCCGAAGGCCACCAGCCGGCCAAAGGGGGCCAATGCCTTCAGGGACTGATTGAGCGATAGTGCGCCAGTCATTTCCAGCACTATGTCGGCCTTGTGACCGCGGTTTGCTTCGATGAGCCGCTCGGTCAAGTGATCCGTACCGGTGGAGTCAACGGCGACGTCAGCGCCCAGACCGAGGGCAAGCTGGCGCTTGGCAGGGGTGGAGGCGACGGCGATTATGCGACCGGCACCGGCCCGCCTGGCGAGCTGGATGGCCAGGGTGCCCACCCCGCCGGCAGCAGCAAAGACCACGACGGAGTCCTTCCGCTGGAGCCTTGCGCAGGTGTGCAGCAGATGCCAGGCGGTATTGCCCTGAACCGCCAATGCCAAGGCCTGGCCGTCGTCGATGCCGTCAGGGACTTCGAAGGTGGTCCCTTGTGGTGCGACAGCACATTCGGCGTACCCCCCACCCCGGATGGTGAACGCAAGGACGCGCTGACCGTCGATCCGCCGTCGGCCCACGACTTCGCTGCCCAGGACGTAGGGCAGCTGTATCTCGCTGAGGTAGTTGCTCTGGCGTATATGAACGTCGGCGAAGTTGACACCGGCGCGGCTCACGTCGATGAGCACGTGCCCAGGCTTGGGCTCCGGGGGAGGTAGCTCCGTGACCTGTAGGACGTCAGGTCCTCCGAAGCGACGGATCAAAGCCGCTCGCACGGGTCGCCTCCCCAGGTCAGCATGCTTATCGGTCTCCGTCCGGTCGCACAATGGTCAGTGTCGTGAAGGGTAGCCTCACGCGGGGAGATGGCACGAGGGTTTCTCCGGGTACGGGCGACCGGCCCCGTTGCTGTGCCGACGCACGTGGCCGGCGCAGTGCTCATTGATCGCTGGGGGACTTCGGGGGGAGCCCCTCCATCCTCCGGAGCTGGTCGAGCAGTGCTGAGGCAAAGCTCAGCCCTTTGGGAGACAGCCCGGCTGCTCGCGTTGCGACTTCGGTGACACCTGCTTCTTTGAGTGCAAGCAGGTCATCGGTGTGTACCCCCGCATCACGCAGAGCCGCGAGCTGATCGAGCTTCCTGTCGATCTCGGTGGCGGCTTCGTCGTCGAAGAAGTAGGCGGCCCTGACGCCGAAGAAGCGTGCGAGTGCCTCCAAGTGGTGCAGGCGCGGATTGTCTCGCTCGCCGTTGCGCAGGTAGGCGATGTACTGCTTGGAGATGTCGCCGCCTTGAGCGCGGATGGCTTTGGCAACATCTTCGTTGCTGTAGGGGCCGCGCCCGCGTGGATGGACCGTCGCGAACAGACGGTTCAAGCGGTTGGCGAGCTGGTTGGGTGGTATCTCACTCACCGGGCATCCCGCCTTCCCCTTTCCATGGATGTGGGTGGATCATCGATCCCGATATCACGCAGGGTAACGCCAGTTGACGATCGCGTTGAGATGGGGATAGCTTCGCTGACAACTGCTGTGGTCGAATCAGGGGTGGGTTCCACAGCGGATCCTACTGCACCTCTGGATGGTGGCGCTCGTGGCCGATGAGCCACCGGTGTGTCAGGTGTAGGCCGAGGCCATGTCAACTCGCAGGATGCAGAGGTGATGTGACCGGCTAGGGCCCGTGTGTGCCATGAGGTAAGGAAGCCGGACTGGACGAGGGGTGATGCGCACGAGGACTTTTGACCACAGCTGTGGTCACGGATCGGACTGTTCCAGCTTGTGTGGCCGGTGATCTTGGCTGGGCTCTTTTGCCGGCTGTGGCGTGGACCGCCGCCGGACTGAGCCTGGCGAGCGACCGGACCCCAGCCAGGGAGGGTGCTGTGAGCCGGCCAAGGGTCAGGCTGGTCTGCCGACTTCGCGGAGCGGCAGATGGAGCTGAGGTCCTGTTGACTTGACAGTGAGCAGCCGGCTTCTCCGGGGGCCTGGATCTGGATATGGAGGTCGTCTGGTCTTTGTGTGATCAATGTTTGAGTGCGTCTTGCTTGTCTTCAGTCATCACAGCGTTGGGCTGTCCGCTTGTGGTCCAGGGCAGCTCAGTGTCTCTGTTGCCTCGGTTTTCCCCATATAAAGGGCATGTGCGGCCAGAAAGGGATTGCCCGCACTCCATTGATGAGCCTTGTGGCCTCAACCGCAAGCGACCACTTCTGCCCTCGAGGTGTGCACCCTACGCCACGGTTCTCTTCGTACTACCCAGGAACGGGGCCAAATGCTCAACTCGCTCGGCTTTTCCGCTGCACCAGCTCGGACGGATGCGGTTGACCCTGTGCACTTATCTGCCGTGCAGCAGCGGCTGGCGACCACCTCGGAGTGCGTTGTCCCGCCGCACAGTCCGTCACCGCTTGGCGTTTGTACAGAAGATTCGCCTGCTCATCTGCCAGGGCAGTCATGCCCTGGACCGGGCGATCGGGCCTTCGAGTCCACTAGTGCCATCCCACGGGCCTTCGGCGGTGCCCTTCCCCCGTGTACTTCATCTCCGATTGCCCTGTATATGCCGTATCCGGCATTGAGAGCGAGGGCCGGGCGCTGACGAAGCGAGTGGCCGAGCGGCTCCTCAACACCAAGTGAACCACCGTGAAGGACCAGGCGTCCGTCACTAACGGGTACCTGTCCATACCTGCCGGCCGGGAGTCGTACCCACTACCGGGTGCGGAACGGATCGTGCCGGGCAACCAAGCCTGTGCCTTCGTCCGGCCGGAAGTCCTCCTTCCGTCATCGCTGTGGTGGGTCCAGGGCTCTGATGTCTTGCACGAATCGCGTATACGAAACATAGGAGCACCACGTGGCCGGAGGGTTGCGCTCGTGGGAGGGCGATAGGCGGGGCCGTTCCCGTAGTTCGCACTGCACCGCTCCGGGGGTGGCCCGGTGAGAAAGCGTGCCAGCAGGCCGCCACGGTTCGTGGCGATCGATAACGGAGCCGCTGACGATGAAGAGCTGCATGTGCTGGCCTTGGGGCTCCTGACGCTGCTCCTGCGGGCCAAGGACGGCGATGACGTAACGGTCGAGGGGATCTCCAAGCGCCGCAAGGAAGGCCGGGAAGCTCTGAGCGGTGCTATGCGTAACCTCGTGTCCCGGGCCTACGTCGTCAAGTTCAAGGTTCACGGTGCCGATGGGAAGTGGCGCACCGAGTTCACTGCCGATTCGATTCCGTTCACGCGCCAGGACATCGCCGAGATGCTGTCCGAGGTGAGCGCGGGCGCCCTCGCAGTGCGGATCGAGCCGGAGTGGATCGACCCTCGCACAGACGGTTCCCGCTCCTCCGTCGGTCCCTCGCCCAACCGGCCGACGGGAACCCGTATGTCGGTGGTGACCAGCGGGAATATGCATTCGTCGCACGTCAGCACGACCTACGGGAAACCGGAGGCCGGTGCCACGACTCTCGGTTTGTCGGCGGCTAAAAAGATTAAGACTGAAGAGGAAGAAGACTCTCTCTCCGGGACACGCGAGGCAGACAACCGGCGGGGCAGAGGGAAGGCCGCACCAGGAGAGACCAGCGGCGCTCAGCGCAGGCAGCAGGCAGACCCTCCCCGGCCGGGACCGTCCGACGTGGTGGTGGATGCCTACGAGACAGCGCTCGGACGTCCGCTGATGAAGAGGCGGCGCGAGGCGCTGCGACGCCAGGCGCGGGAGTTGCTGTCGGCCGGGCTGCCGGTGGAGTGGCTGGCGGCGCGAGCGTCAGAGATGCCGGCGAACGGCTGGATGGATCTGACCCTGCACTGCGAACGGTCGCGCGTTCCGGTTCCGAGCCGGTCGTCTACGGTGCCGAGTAGCCCTGCGGATGAGCGGCTGCTGCCGTCGCGGGCGGAAGTCGAGGCGGTCAAGCGCGCGATCCTCGCCCAGGGGAGCGGACTGTGAGCGATGACCTTACGCGCATGCCGCCACAGGACTCGGAGGCCGAACAGGCCGTACTGGGCGCCATGTTGCTGTCCCGTGAGGCGATTGTCGACGTCATCGAGATTGTGACCGGTTCCGACTTCTACCGTCCAGCGCACGAAACCATCTTCGATGTGGTGTGCAGCATGGCGGTGCGCAATGAGCCATGTGATCCGATCACGGTGGCGGCGGAGCTGGAGCGCCGGGCGGACCTGGCGCGGATCGGCGGCCGTGCCTACCTTCACGAGCTGGTGCAGGCGGTGCCGACCACGGCCAACGCGGACCACTACGCCCGGCGGGTGCGGAACGTAGCGCTGCTGCGCGGTGTCATTGCCGCCGGCACCCGGGCGGTAGCTGCCGGGTACGCCGCTGACGGCGACCCGCAGGAGATCGCCGAGCGGGCGGTGGAGGACATGCGCGCCGCCCGGGACCGGGGGCTGGCCGTTACGGACACTCCGCCGCTCGACCTGCTCGAGTTCCTGGCCGAAGCCGAAGACGAACCGGAGTGGGTGATACCCGGGGTGCTGGCGCGCTGGGACCGGCTCATGGTCACTGCTGGGGAGGGCGGCGGCAAGTCCCTGCTTCTGCGGCAGATCGCGATGCGCGCCGCCGCAGGCTTGCATCCCTGGCGACGTGCCCGCATCCGGCCGGTGCGGGTGCTCATGGTAGACGCGGAAAATTCCGCCGGACAAGCCCGGCCATGGCTGCGGCGCATGGCCCAGGCAGCGGCCGAAGAGGGCGCGCCGATCCGAGCGGGCCAGGTGGCGGTGGAGATCCCGGAACGGGGTCTGGATCTGACGAATCCGGCCGACCGGTCGTGGCTGGCGCGGCGCGTAGAGCAGGTTCGCCCGAGCCTGATCACCGTCGGCCCTCTGTACAAACTCGCGCTGGGTAACCCGAACGAGGAAGAAACAGCCCGTTCGCTGATGAGCGGGCTGGAAACACTGCGCACGGCCACCGGCGGAGCCGCCATGCTCATCGAGGCGCATTCTCCGCATCTTGTACCGGGGATGCCCCGCCGGGACCTTCGCCCTATCGGCTCCAGCCTGTGGCTGCGCTGGCCGGAGTTCGGCTTCGGGCTGGCTCCGGCCCGGTGCCTGGGAGCGGAGGAAATCCGGCTGATGGACTGGGTGCCCTGGCGTGGCCCCCGCTCCGAGCGGGCTTGGCCTGCCCGCCTCTGTCAGGGGATTACCTGGCCATGGCAGGCTGTAGCGGGGACTGGGGAACCAGGCGCTCCTGCGCATTCGCTCACGCTGGGTGCTGCCGTTCGGCCCTGACTGAGCGTTCGACGCACTCGACGGCATGCGCTTGCGGTGGACGGGCAGGTGGCGGGCCAGATAGCACAGGCGCGGACTGTAAAGGTCAATCCTGGATGAGCAGCCAAGCACCTGAAGGTCCCGGCGCACACGGGTGATCTCGGTTGTGAACCCGTCCGCTGAGAGCTGTCCCTTCGCATCGCCAGGCACGGAAACCGCCGGCGTCCCACCAAGAGGGAGGAGCTCCGGTGCCGCTCTGTGAGATCACCACGGTCTTGACGGCCTTTCCTGAGCAAGCGTTCGACGCCTGCCTCAACGTGGAAGAACACACCCGATCAATGGCCGCTTCCGGGGCAGACCGCAGGGGCAGAACCCGCGGCGCTCTCGCACTCGGTGAGGCAGTGACCTTCCGGGCCCGGCACTTCGGCTTGACCTGGCGGCTGACCGCTCGTATCACCGCATACGACCGCCCCTGGCACTTCGTGGACGAGCAGAAAGTCGGCCTGTTCAAGTGGTGGTGCCACGCACACCACTTCGAGTGGGACGGCAGCGGCTGCACTGCCATGAGGTTATGTGGAATCTGACTTGTCAAGGTCATAGGCAGTGCCAGCGACTGCCGGACCGCACTCGGGGGGAAGGTGGGCGACGACCAAGGCGACTGCGTCACGCGGGTTGTCAGCCTCTCCGATGTCCGCCGGTCCTTGAGGCGAGCGGGTCTTCCGCCAGGTGACGCGGTATCTCCCGTCCACGGGAGTAACCACTGGAACGTCGTGGGTGTAGGGGAATCCGGTGCAGCGGCTGAAGTTCAGTGACCTGTGGCTGTGGAAAGGGAACAAGGCTCGAAGCTGTGGCTGGGCGTAAGCGGCCTCGATAAGGTCGTGGTCGACGTATGGCGCCGCGGTCTGACGGTAGATCGTCCACATGGTCTCGACCGCGGTGCCGCGCTCGTGGGCCTCGGCGAGCGAGCCGTAGCGGACGAACGGGCATGCGGATCGCAGATCTTCCAAGTTGGCGCCGGACTGCCAGACCCCGGTAGCCGTGGCAGCCTCGTTCAAAGTGGCTGTCGTGCCCTTGGCCATTGCGACACCGCGTTCCCAGAAGCTCATGATGAAGCAGCGGTCCTGGATGCCCAGGAGAACGCTCGTTGTCCGGCTGCCACTGTCCGCCCGAGCTCCTGATCGCTTCCATCCTGGAGCTCGTTCGGGGAGCACGTCGAACCGATATCCAGCCTGGTCAACGGCTTTCTGCAGGGCGATCTGGAGCGTGCCGTCCTGGCCGAGTTCAGGATAGAGACTGGCCAGGCCCGGAGCAGGTTGAGACGTCACACTTCGCCCTTCAGTTGGTGCCGCCGGTCGTGAACGGCTCTTCGTGGCTCCCTGCCGGCTGCTTGCTATGCCGGACCTCGACGACAGGAAGCAACGTGGCTGTCGCGGGTATTCCGAGCTGGCGAGGTGTCGGCCCAGCCGGGGTGGGGACGTCGGTGAGTCGCGCCAGGAGTTGGTCGAGGGCAGCTTGGCCGTCGTCGACGGCGGCGCGTTCGTCGTCGGTGAGGGGGATGTTGGCCAGCATCTTCTGCAGATTATCCTTGGCCTCCAGCAGCTGGCCCCGGCTGGAGTCCTTGGGGGTGCAGAAGTCGCAGCGAGCGCAGGCCATCCGGTGCTGGCACTACTCGAAGAAGCTGTAGGTGCACCAGCCGTGGCCCAGGTCGTAGTACTGCCAGGGCTCGCCTGCGGCGACGGCGCCGGAGGCGACGGCATCGCGGTCGACGAGGACCTCGATGGTGTGCACGTTCCGAGCGAAGTATCCGGCGTCGTTGTAGGCCCTGGCCAAGGTGTTCGGGGTGATCTTCGCGTAATGGGCGGTCGCCTCCGGAGTACGGTGACCAAGCCATTCCTGCAGCTCGAAGAGCGTCATGGGCTCCTTGGCGTTGTAGAGCTGGCTGGCGATCGTGGACCGGGCCCGGTGGCTGGTGATGTTGCCGCGAACGTCGGCTGTGGGGACGCCGGCCTTGCGGCAGAGCATTCGGATGATCGCCGTGTTGATGTAGTGCTTGGCGACCCGGCGGGCCCGGTGGGCGAACAGGAAGTCTGCCAAATCGCCGGTCTTGTGATCGAGCATCTGCGGTTGGGCGGGCCTGACGGCCTGCCATGCCTCGATGGCCTTGCCCAGGAGCGGGTCGACGGGCTTGGTGAACGCGGTGCCGGTCTTGTGCGTCGGGACGTCCAACAGGCAGACCGCGTCGCGGGCCAGGAACTCGCCAGAGTCACCGGGGATGGGCAGGCCGTCGTACTGCCAGCGGATGCAGCCCACCCGCAGCCGGGCGATCTCATCACTTCGCTGGCCGGCGAAGAGCCAGGTCAAGGTGATGGCCCGGATCAGCTCGACCGGATAGGTGCGACTGTCCGAGGTCGGCAGGTCACCGGGTTCGACGTTCAGGCCGGCCCACAGCAGCTTCGCCCAGATGTCGTCGGCGATCACCCGCGGGTCCGGGCCCATCAACGCGCGGACGCTTCGCGGTGTCCGCAAGGCGTGGGCAGGGTCGAAGCGCTGCGGGGTCCACTCCCATTCGTGTAGGTCGCGGAAGAACGCGCGGGGCACCTTGAGGTAGCCGGACTTCGACTGCGCGGTGAGCGGTGTGCCAATGCGGCCCTGTGAGCGCATGCCATGGGTCCACTGGGAGAAGTCGCCGACGGACATCCGGTCCACCGCCACAACCCAGGACGCGCAGGTCTGGCGGGTCCACTGGCCTGGCTCGGTGATCTCGGGGTGCTCGGCAGCCGGCCAACGGCCGATCTTCGCGAGCACCCTGCGGTAGCTCCTACGGATCTTCGGCGTCAGCGTCGATGTCGTGTACCACCGCTCGACCCACCCCGCCCATCCGCTCGGGACTCCCTTCATGGCCGCTGGCCCCGCCTCAGGGCCCAGCCTCGGCGGGTCCGCGTGGCCGAGCGCATCGACCGCCCGGTGGACACTGTGCAGGTCCTTGCCCCACTGCCCGCCCATCGGCGGGCTCTCGCGCAGTTCGCCCAGGGCCTCGGTGGACAGGTCCTCCAACTGCGGGCTGCGGTTCAACAGCAGCACCTGGCAGAGCACTGCCTCCAGCTTCTGGGCATCGCGGCGATACCCCCAGTCGGCCAGCACTGTGCAGACCTGCTCGACAGCCGCGTCCACGAGCCCGGCGCCGAACACCCGACGGGCCAGGCTCGGCCGCATGAAGCGGCCGATCCGCTCGAAGGCCGTGAACTCGCCGAGCAGGTAGGCATAGGCGATCAGGAACGGCCGGGCGTTGGGGCCGATCTGCCGCCCCATTGGCGTCGAAACTCGGCGCCATCGGCGTTGATCAGGTCAGCCCAGTCCTGCACCGACCAGCCCCAGAAAGCCCGGCGGAGCTCGCCGCTGCGGAGAAGTACGAGTCCTGCCGCATCGCGTGCGTACCGGCGCTGATGGCGGTCGTCTGGTGGCAGGTGCAGGGCAGCAAGGACATCAGCGAGCGGCCGGACCAGCCGGGCGGCCGCTCGCAGAGACGGGAGATCCGCGGCCAGGTCGTGGCGGCGAATCTCATCGATGCTGCAGTTCCGCAGCGCCTCCGCCTCGGCTTCGGTGAGCAGGCCGCGTCGGTCATAGCTGGGGAGGTCGACCGGCCATGCCCAGACGGGTGCGGTCGTTGGGTTTGGGTGGGCGGTCACTGGGCGACCGTCCCTGTGCTCTGGGCGGCCCGGGTGAGCATGTTCACGCGCCAGGAGTGGATCTGCTGCATGCCGCGGTTCAGCTTCTCCGCCAGGTCCCGGCCGGACAGGTGGATGTAGGTCAGTGTCGACTGGCCGGCGAAGGAGGCGATCGCGTGCAGTTCCCAACCCATCCTCGCCAGGTCGGTCAAGCACAGGTGCCGGGTGGTGTGCGTCGAGAAGCGCGGCAGGTCAGCAGCGAGGGCGACGCGTCGGACCACCTTGGACCAGGTCCACAAGGTCAGCAGCTGGCCAAAGTTGCGGCGCGACTCCGACAGGAACAGCGGGCCGCGGGCCCGGCTGATCGTGGCCCGGTGCGCGAGGTAGCCGGAGAGCAGGACACCGGTCGCCGCCGAGTACGGAACGACGCGCTCGCGTCGGGTCTTCGTCGTCTCCGCGCGGACCCGCAGGGTCCGGTGAGCGGGGTCGAGGTCGTCGGTCCGCAGGGAGCACAACTCTTCGCGCCGCAGAGCCGCGTCGTAGGCCAGCGCGAGCATGACGCGGTTGCGCACCGGCTCCTCCCGCACGACGTCCAGCAGGTCCAGCCACTGCTGTTCGTTCGGGATCCACGGCAGCTTCGTCAAGCGCGGCACCAGTCCCCGCTGGTGGCCCCCGAACTGGCGACCGGGTGTGTAGCGGCCGCGGCCCACCGGGTTGGACTCCCGCATGCCCTCCTCGATGAGGTAGTCGTAGAACAACCGCACTGGCACCAAGCGCTGTTGCAGCGTCGCGTTCGCCAGGCCGACCCCGGAGTCCAGCGCGACCACGTTGCTTCCCCGGCGGCTCGGCCGGGTGGACAGGTCCTTCACGAACGCCGCCACCTGCAGGCGGTTCGCGGCGACCGGATCGACGCCGTCCCGCTCACAGACGGTCAGGTACTCGGCCAAGCCCCGTGCGTACGCGTCGATCGTGCGCGGGGCCCGCCCCAGATCCGTCCACACTCGCAGCCACTCGGCCGCCCGCTCATGCCGACCCAGGACCGGCCACCTCTCCTCCAGCACCATCGCGCTGCCCAACGGATCTCCTCAGTACGTAGGAACGCCGCAGGATACGAGACGCATCCTGCGGCACCAGATTCCACGTAACTTGTAGGGAGACGGTCTACGGCTACTTCGCCAAATGGCAGAAGGACGGCATGTTCGCCCAGCTCAACAGCCTGCTCAGGGAGCTGGTGCGGCAGAAGGAGGGGCGGAATGCCGAGCCGTCGGCCTGCGTGATCGACGCCCAGAGCGTCAAGACTTCCACCAGCGTCCCCGTCGCGAGCCAGGGCACGGACGCGGGCAAGAAGATCGTGGGCCGTTATCTTGAGCCCGCGCGAGCGTGTCCTTCATGTGCGTGAAGCATCCTGAACGTCCCCCAACTCCCGTGGTGGATGCGGTTATCTGCCGCCGTCCAGCACGGAAGGGGCGGATGCGCGATGCGCGTACAGAGGGTGGTGGCACCCGGGTCGGCGACGGAGTCGTGGACGCTGCTGGGAGATGATCTGCGGCCAGTCGATCCGGTGGAGTCGTTCCTGGCCTACCTGTCGGCAATCGAGCGGTCTCCGAACACCGTCAAGGCGTACGCCCATGACCTGAAGGACTGGTGGACCTATCTCGACGGCCGGGGCCTGGGCTGGAAGTCGGTCGATCTGGAGGTGGTGGCCGCCTTCGTGGCCTGGCTGCGGCTGCCGCCGGTGGCCCGGAGCGGGGTGGTGGCGGTGCTGCCGACGGTCGAGCACCACTGCGCGGCCTCGAGCGTGAACCGCAAGCTCGCCGCGGTCAGCACGTTTTACGAGTTCCATGCCCGCAGCGGCATCGAGGTCGCTGACCTGCTGGTGACGATGCGTCCGGCCGGACGGCACCGCTCGTCGGCCACCTCCTACAAGCCGTTTTTGCAGCACATCGCCTCCGGCAAGCCCGAGCGGACCAGGACCATCAAGCTCAAGTCCGGCCGCAAGCGTCCCCGCGTGCTGACCGCCGCCCAGGCTCAGAAGATCCTGGACGGTTGCGAACATCTACGGGACCGGCTGCTGTTCGCCCTGCTCCTGGACACCGGGGTCCGCATCGGCGAGGCCCTGGGCCTGCGGCACGACGACATCGCGATCGCCGAGAAGCAGGTGACCGTAGTGCCACGGCAGAACGACAACCGGGCCCGCGCGAAGGCCGGCCGCATGCGGACCATCCCCGCGAGTGCGGAGTTGATGCGCTTGTACTCCGACTACCTGCACCGCGAGTACGGCGCCCTGGACTCCGACTACGTCTTCGTGAACCTCTTCGCCGAGCCGCATGGCCACCCCTGGGCCTATCCGGCCGTCTATGACCTGGTCAGACGGCTGCGGAAGACGACGGGGATCGCGTTCGAACCCCATCAATACCGGCACACCTACGCGACCTGGCTGCTGCGTCGCGGGGCGGGCATGGAGAACGTCAAGGAACTCCTCGGACACGCCTCGATCAGCACCACGATCGACACCTACGGTCACCTGACCGTCGAGGACGCCCGCCGCACCCTGGAGGACGCGGGGTGGTTCAGCGGACGGGAGGTCCGGCTGTGACCTTCAACGCCCTGTCTGCCGGTCACGACCGGGCCGGACTGCTGGAGAAGCTCCTGGCCGCGGTCCGGTCCGAGTTCCGCACCGAGATCTACCGTCCGGCCCCCGACGACCCGGTCTTCGTCGCCCCGGCCTGCAGTGTTGCCGACTGCGACCGCATCGTCAGCATGCGGGGGCTCTGCAACGGGCACGTGATCCGCTGGCGCCACCGCGGCCGCCCGGCGATGGAAGACTTCCTCGCCGATCCCGGCCTGCCCGTTCGCGGGCGTCAGGCCCTGATGGTCTGCACGATTGCCGGTTGCCGTTACGGGAACTTCGGGAAGGGCTTGTGCGCCAAGCACTACGAGCGGTGGCGCCGGGCCGGTCGGCCCAGTCCGGACGTCTGGGATGCGCCGAATCTGGTTGCGCCGGGTGTCGTGCCGGCCGAGTGTCGGCTGTCGTTCTGCACTCTGTGGGCGGAAGGCCCGCGGATGTTGTTCTGCCGCAGTCACCACGAGCGGTGGGCGAACGCTGGCCGAGCGGACCCTGAACGGTTCATCCTGGACGCCGAGTTGACCGGCACCGCCCATATCGATCTGCGCGATCTGCCCCGTCAGCTGACGCTGGAGTTTCAGTACGGGCTGCAATGCCGGTCCGATGCCCACCGCCGCACGACGCCACCTCGCATCGTGGCCCAAGCCGTCCGGCTCGCCCGAGCCGTCGGGGTGTCCTCCCTGCTCGACCTCACCGAAGAGCAGTGGCGGCACGACGCGGCCTCGGGCCGCGTCCGTGAACCGGGGCTCTTCCTGATCGAGGTCCGCGACGCCGTCGAGATCCTGCGCGACGGCGCCGGCTGGGAGAGCGAATTTCCGCGGGATTTGTGGCGCCTTGAGCGACTGCCGGGCATCACCACCCCCGCGACCGCGACCGTCCCGAGGCCGCGCATCCGGCTGCACTTCGAGCGCATCGGCCAGCGGTGGCTGCGTGACCTGGCCAAACGCTGGCTACGGCTGCGACTGACCAGCGGCTTGAGCACCACCGCGGCCCACACCGGCCTGGACGCGCTGGTCTGCTTCGGCGGCTTCCTCGCACACGTCGGCGTCGACCGTCTCGCCGACATCGACCGCCCACTGCTGGAGCGTCACCTCGCCCACGTCGCCTCCCAACCCGGCGGGCACGGGCTGAAGAAGGGACGGATCAGCAACCTGAACCTGTTCTTCCAGGCCATCCGGCAACACCGCTGGGACGACTCCCTGCCCGGCACCGCCGCCTTCTACCCCGGCGACATCCCACCGGAACCAGCCGCCACGGTCTCCCGTCGGCTGGCCGAGCACGTCATGGCCCAGGTCGAATCCGAGGAGAACCTGGACCGCTGGGACAACCCGTCCGGCCGCCTGGTCACACTCATCCTCATCCGCGGCGGTCTGCGGATCTCAAGCGTCATCTGCCTGGACTTCGACTGCCTCCTCCACGACGGCCAAAATGCCCCCTACCTGCGATATTTCAACACCAAGATGAAACGCGAGGCGGCCGTCCCGATCGACGAGGAACTCGAACAGGCTATCCGCGACCACCAGCAGCGCGTCCTTCAACGCTGGCCCCAGGGCACCGGCGTCCTCTTCCCCCGGCCGCACGCGAACGCCTCGGGACGACTGCGGATGTCCGACGGCAGCTACCGGCAGATGCTCCGTCGCTGGCTTGCGACCTGCGACATTCGCGACGAGCACGGCCGCCCCGTCCGCTTGACGCCCCATCAATGGCGGCACACCTTTGCCTGCCGACTGATCAACCGCGACGTCCCGCAGGAAGTCGTACGTGTTCTCCTCGACCACGAATCATCCCGGATGACCGCCCATTACGCGCGGATCACTGACCAGACCGTCCGGCGCCGCTGGGAAGCGGCGATGAAGGTCAACATCACGGGCGAGCACGTCGCGCTCGACGTCAACGGGCCGCTCGGTCAGGCCCAGTGGGCCAAGACCCGCTACGGCATCGCCACCCAGACCCTGCCCAACGGCTACTGCGGGCTGCCCGTCCAGAAGTCCTGCCCGCATGCGAATGCCTGCCTGACATGCCCCGTCTTCCTGACAGGGCCCGAGTTCCTGCCCGAACTCAAGGAACAACACACCCGCACCCTGACCTTGATCGACAACGCGAAGAGCTGCGGACACACCCGTGTCGCCGAGATGAACCAGCAGGGCGCCGACAACCTCGACCGCATGATCGGCGAGCTGGAAGACGGCCAGGGCTCGGAGGCCGCGGATGCCGGCTGACAACTCCCACCTCATCGTCGCCGCGGCCCGTCGCCGGGCCACGGCGACCCGCCGACGGGCGGTCGCCGCCCTGCGTCGCATGGACGCCACCGGCACCGCGATCACCTTCGAGACCGTCGCCCGCGAAGCGGGCGTCTCCCGGTCCTGGCTCTACAACCAGTCCGACCTCAGAGCCGAGATCGAACGCCTTCGAGCCCGCCACCACGTCCCCGCGACGCGGCCCGTCCCCGACCGGCAACGGGCCTCCGACCTCTCCCTACTGCGTCGTTTGGAGGCGGCCACCAAACGCAACCAGCAATTGGAGGCGGAGAACCGAGAGCTTCGCGAAGCCCTCGCTCTCGCACTCGGCGAACATCGCGTCGCCGATCTGCCAGGCCGCCCCGGAGACACGCCGAAGAAGAAACCTTCCGCTGTCATCGGGCCCTGCTGACAAGAGCGTTGAGGACACCGTCCACCACACATCGAACCTGGTCAGCAGGCTGCGAGGGGCGCGGGCTCAAGATAAACGCCGCAAACGCAGCATCGTCACCGACACGTTGGGGCTCTTGCTGCTGGTCATGGTCACCGCGGCCGGCGTCTCCGACAACGAAGCCGGCAAACAGCTCCTGACCCGCACCGCGGCCGCCCATCCCACGATCACCAAGGCCTGGGTCGACACCGGCTACAAGAATCAGGCGATCGAACACGGCGCCCAACTCGGCATCGACGTCGACGTCGTCCCACGGAACACCCAGGTCAAAGGCTTCTCCGTGCTCCCGCGACGCTGGGTGGTAGAGCGCAGCTTCGGGTGGATCATGATGCACCGCCGTCTCGCCCGCGACTACGAGACCAAACCCGAACACTCCGAGAGCATGATCCGCATCGCCGCGATCTCCAACCTCGCCAAACGAGCAACCGACGAAACCACCCCCACCTGGCGAGACGTATAAAACGCAATCACCCACGAACTACGCGAACCAGACGTCCTCTAAGGAGGGTGAGGGCTGGCATCGGCGTGCAGGCGGGCGGGTCGGGCTTCCCCGCGCTCACTCCGCGCCAGCGCATCACGCACCCGCAGAAGCCAGGTCCGGTAGGTCCGCACCGAAGCCGGTTCCAGGCTGGCAGCCCTGGACAGGACGTAGGCGTCGATGACCTCGTTGCGCAGCCACGCATCCGGATCCATGGGATGCCCGGCCTGTGTAGCCCAGACGGCCAAGGACGCGGTGACGTGCAAAAGCCGTTCCACGTCATAGGGAACGGCGTTCACCGTGGCCGTCACCACCGCTCTCACCAGCGGCGCGACCTCCTCCCAGACGGGCGGGGCCTCGCGCGGCCGGTAACGGCTGATCTTCGCGGACGTGTCGGGATCAAGGACCACGGTCCACGAATACAGGCTGGACAAACAGCCGTCCGGGGATTGATCGACTCCAATGGAAAGGATGGTGCGTGCATGGTCGGCGGACGCTCCCGCGCACGCCCCCCGCGGCAGATGACCCACGATCCGGAAGCCTGGCCCGACGTGGCCAGCCTGGACCCAGGAGCCGAGGCGGTCCGCCAGATCGCCCGCCAGCTGGCCCGCGCGATGGACGACCGACGCCTGAGCCTGCGGGCTGCGGCGGCCGGATCCGGGGTCAACCGGCAAGCCATCGCCGACCTGCTGGCCGGCAAATCCTGGCCGGACGTGGCAACCATCGCCCGCCTGTCTGCCTTTACCGGCATTCACCTGTGGCCGACCGAGCCTGTTCTTGTCCGGAAGCGCGAACAATGAGCCTCGAATTCCGCCCGGATTCGCATGATGGCGACCGGGCATGATGATTTCGCGGCTCCGCACCCACCAGCGAGATGATCTCCACTACTGTCAGGGCATGCGAGAGCCGCCTTCCCAGGGGACTCAAGCAACCGGCACCGCCGAGCTCTACTCTCGGCGGTGCCAGCCTCTTCGCCGCCAGAGCGGCAGGAAGCCAACTGGCGGACGGCTCATCAGCCCACGGCGGCCCCCGTTCCCCCTCCACCGGCCCCGTCGGCGGGCGCGATCGCGAACCACGCTGTCGGGCCCTCGACCACCTTGCCCTCCTTCACCAGCCGCTTCAGCCGGGAACGCGTGGTCTCCACCCGCCGGGCAACCAAGGTGTCCTCACCAATCGCGGCGGAGATGTCCTGCACCTTCATAGCCCTCCCCGCCCCCGCCAGAAGCACCAGCATCCGCTCCCGCGCCACCTCCCAACCCAAAGGCCCCCGCTTCGCGACCGGTTCTTCGGCGACCACGCCATCAGCAGCGGTGAAGCAGGGCTCATCGGGCGAAACCCCGCTCTCCGGCCCCGCAGGGACCTCCTCGAGGGCGGGCCCGTTGCCCACCAGCGACCGCAATGTCTCCCGCGTGATCGTCAAGTGGGCCAGTCGTTCCTCCGCCACCGCGATCTTCTCGCGCAGGACGGACAACTCCCCGCGCACAAGGGCTTCTTCCATGTCCAAACGCTCGAACAGCGACGTCATACCGCCCCTGAAATCACCCGCGGCCAGCAGCAGGCTTCCACGGCAGTCGAAGCCCCAGGCAAACCTAGCCTCGATCTTTCATGACGGTCCGTCGGTTCTTCTGGCGGGCCGTTTTGGCTGCTTGGGGTGTTGAGGGGTGTGTTGTGGGCCCGGCTGTCGCGTCGGGTGGGCGCCGGGTTCCACGGCTCCGGTGGGCTGGTGCTGCTCGCAGGGACGGGAAGATGCTGGTCAGC
>NZ_JBIUAW010000027.1:0-37975 GCF_044593195.1 Streptomyces sp. NPDC052396 | reverse complement strand
CCGCCGCGATCTGGCACAACTTCCGCACCGGCCAGGCGGTCAGCCGCTCACTGACCGCCTACGACCACTGAACGCGTTCGGAAAGACTCGTCTAGAGCTGAACGAGGGGGCGAAACGGACGGAGCGTTCAACGACTGTGACGATCTAGATCAACCCACGGCCCAGAAGCAGGCCCCCAAAAAAATTGTTGGGGACCGTGCGATCGTCCGCCTCAGCAGGCCGCTCACTGATCGAGACCGCTTCCTTGATCTGCGAACGCCACTGCCCCGTAAACCGTTTGTGAACGTTGCAGCGTGTCGGCCGACCGGACCTCAGGCGCTTCTGGAGCTCCTCGCCAGCACCCCGCATCCTGGATGAACAACGACTTGTAGATCGTCGCGTGGCTCACCCACATCCCGACCAGGTGGCGTGAACCTTGACCAGATGGCCAGCGACCTGTTCCGGTGACCTGCCCTCGAAAAAGCTTCTCAGCCACGAAATCCCGAAGCCGCGTAATCATCGCGAGCAGACACGGCCACCGACGCCGGGCGCAGTCCCCGGCCCGGTCCCCGGCATCCACCGCCCAGTAGCGGGCAGGTCCCTTGTCGCGAACGCTGGAAATGAGTGTCCTGGAGTCTCCTACAACGATGCCGCCAGGAAGATCGGTGACCTCAACACCGTCGACTTCACCGGCGCTTGCGGAGGACTCGCCCCAGGCGCCGGCGGAGAAAGCATGCGCATACAGCTCCACCACCAGTCCGTTCGCATTGGTATGCCTCCTTCGATGCGCTTGATCAGCGCCAATCAGCCGCCCACCGGGAGTGCGGCAGCGACGATCCATTCGAAGACCCCCCGCGAAAACGCGCACGCCTTAGCTGCCCTCGATGTAGGACTTGCCCCGGAGGCCCGCCAGGACGACGTACACCATGGGGCCGGGAAAGCGGACCACGGTCAAGCCTCCGACGACGCCTGGGTGCGGGACACCCAGGAGTGCGATCTGGAGGCTGGAACTTTTCACTCATCGTGGCCGGGCGGACGACGAACCACTGCTGCAGGACCCCCTCGGAGATCACGCCCAGTTCAGCAGCCAAGTGCCGTCGGAACAGCAGACGGCGGCCTGGCGCGCCAAAAACCCCGGCGAGGGCGGCAACTTCCTCGGGCATGCGGCTGACGGCGGAGCCGCGATCCTCTCCCACACGTACGCGGCGCATTGCCACAGGCCGGGCACGAGGATCGGCGACCACTCGCCGACACCGCTCGGCATCGGACTCCAACAAGAGGCAGCCGACCCAGGCGGGCGCGACCACGCCGCTGCAGGCCCTTCACCAGCCCGCCGCGGCCGCGCAATCCACACCGAGGAATCGCCACCAGGTCGGTCGACGCGCTTCCGGAACAAGCACATCATCCAGCCCCACCACTGGCCGGGGAAGCAAGAGCAGCGCCAGGGCCGCGGCCCTTCCCGGCACTTGAGCCTGCCAGGCGTCGGAGGGGCCGCAAGGGAAAGCGCCTTGCGGCCCCTCTTCCGACGCCTGGCGGTCGGCTCGTGCCGGGAAGGGACCGCTCACCCCGGACGCCCCAGGCGAATCCCCCCGGCCCCATGAAAGGGGCTTGCAGATGAATTCCCCAACCGGGAAGCCGGAGAGCCCCGAACACCACGAGAAAACACCAACAGAAAGGATCCCCGGAGATGGGAACCGAAATTCAGGTCGCAACGCGTGACCCGAAGACCTTCGTCCGGCCGGAAGTCTGGAACAAGGAAATCGCGCTCCTCATGCGTGACTTCCCGTTCGATCTCGTCATGGCGGAGCGCATCTT
The DNA here is from genome assembly GCF_044593195.1 of Streptomyces sp. NPDC052396. NCBI lineage: Bacteria > Bacillati > Actinomycetota > Actinomycetes > Kitasatosporales > Streptomycetaceae > Streptomyces > Streptomyces sp. NPDC052396. The sequence continues at coordinate 36,181 of NZ_JBIUAW010000027.1, read as the reverse complement.
CGGGCAGGCGGTTGCCTACCTGATCACGGCCATGGAAATGCGCGGGCGCAGTCTCGGCATGGGTCCGGGTGAGCTGGTGGACCACGGCGTTCACGTCTTCATTCTGGACACGAAGAACTACCGCGAGTTCTGCGCGGAGCACATGAACGGCGGCTTCCTCGACCACATCCCGGAGGTGGAGCGCAAGGGTGACGGCTCCGTCTTCAAGACGGCCGAGATCATCGAAGCGAACGGCTTCGCCGTCGACTGGTCGCTGTGGGAGAAGGACGCGATGAAGTGCACCCCGTGCCGACCGGGGGAGGACGGCCACTGAGCCGGACCTGGTAACGCACCATGAGCCCTCCCGGCCGTCACCCAAGAGTGACGGCCGGGAAGCGGGTGTGCAGCCGGGCGGCGTCCCGAGCGTTGCGGCTCTCACGGAGCAGGGCTCGGGACGCCTGCCGATGTGGAGTGACGGACGGCCCACCACCGGTGGAGCGACGCAGGACACAGCGACCCACGGCCGGCCTGGCACCGGTACCCGGTCCCCCGCGGCACGACCTTGCTGTCCCCCGAAGATTTCAGAGGGTCAGTGCATAACAAACGTTCTGTGCGTCCAAAACCCAATCCTTGACGCAACTCCACCCCCGGCACAATTCTTCTACTTCTTCCAGCGAAACCCCGATTCCGCTACGGGAAAGGGGAAGTTTATCGGTGTGAGGGGTCATTACGTAGAAAATCCCGCGGGGCGAAAGACGGGATTTCACGCGCTCCAGGAACTCCGCTTTTTTCTGGATGAACGCATAGCTTAGTCGACAGGAAATCAAATCGTACGACGGGAGTTCCGGCCACGATCCGGATTCGGCGTTCCAATGGCGGAAGGAGAGACAGGCGGCCGACCCGTGGCGCGCGGTGGCCATGGAAATGGCCTCCCTTGCGTAATCCACACCCGTCACCGAATAACCCTGATCGCGCAGGAAGGACGCGAATCCACCCGTACCGCAGCCGATATCCAGAGCCGAACGACCCTCGCCCGAACCGACGTTCAGGCCAAACGCCGTCTTCTCTTCGCTGGTCACGGGCCTGAAATCGTGGCCCGCGGCATAGTGTGCGTTCCACTCCTCCACAGCGACGACCGTGCGCATGATCACGCCCCTGACCTTGTGCCAGCGGCAGCCACAACGCCCAGCGCGGCCCGCCGCACGGCAGCCGGGTACCCGAGCCGGTCCGCAGCCTCACCGAAGGACAATGCCGGCGACATCGCCATGAGCGCCCCAATCCGCTCGGCCCGAAGCCGAGCCAACACCCGTTGTGCCGTGGCCGGCGCGATCCCAAGCGCTTCGCGGACTTCGGTAATCGTGACCGCTGGCGTCGCGTCAAGGAGCGCAGCCACCCGGGGGCGACGTTCACCGCGAGGAACCGCATTCACTCTCCCCGTCGGTCGACCCGTCGCCCCGCCAGGCCGGTCGTCACAGAAGGCGCGCACCGCGCTGCGTGGCCAATGCTCCACCCCCCGGACGTCGACCACATACTCCAACAGGCGAGCGGACGTCTTGTAACCGTCCCACGACCGAGGCGTCACCCCCACCTCCGCGGCGGCTTCCTGCCGGTCCAAGAGAACGCCCATGCCGTCCATGGCCGGCAGCCCCGGGATCGGCTCGCCAGCGCAACGGGCGGCGGTCTGCTCCCCATCGCACACCAGCACGCGAGCACCAGTGAAACTGATCGGCGCAGGGAAGCCCGGCTCCGCACACGGCCTCCTGTTGCGGAACGTGCCCATAGGCACACCCAGGCCATGGACCGAGAGCTCCCGTGTTCGCACGAGATACATCCGGCTTGGATAGATCACCGCTACCCCCTCCTTCAACGCGGGTTCGGCAACCCGGCCGGCGCACCGCCCCCCGGCGCGGGAAGATGACGCGCACAGCACACAGACCCGAGCGCGCCGCAGTGTCCGCCCACGGCGGGTCCGACAGAAAAATACTGCACTTCAGTCCCCGTGCCCTGCCTGCGTGGCATCCAGGACCCGCCAGCGGTCTTGGGCCATGGCCGCTGCGGCGACTCAGTGGGCGACCTCGTGTCCTGCCTCACAAGTTGGGGCAGTCTCAATCGTCTCAAGGCAACTGGGCCGACGTCTCAGTCTTCTCCGGGCACACGGACTCGGAGGTCAAACAGCCGATCGCAGCCCTCAACAGGGCTGGAATCGGCTGCTTCAGCCCGGGGTCCGGCGCCGGTGGCACTGCGACGGCCTGGCCCCGGTACTCGTGCCCAGCACGGGGACGCGGCGACCGGGCGGCGCGATCAGCGATTGTGGAGCAGGGCGACCGCTTCGGCGAAGTCGGCATGCGCGGGTTCGAAGGATCGTGCCGCGACGAGGAACATCGACCGGTCGGTGAGGGCGCGGGCGAGGCGTGCGGGGTTGTCGGGCAGGCGGCGGGCGAGCGTCACGCCCTCGTCGAAGTATGGCGTGAACCGCTCCTCGAACAGGTAGGGGCGGTCGCCTTCGCGGACGGCCGCGCGGATGCTGATCCTGCGTTGGACGTCGACCAGCTCGGGCAGCCGGTCGGCCTCGCGCAGTCTCGCCGCCTCCGCTTCGAGGCCCGGCAGCATGCCGAGAAAACCCTCCCGCACGTCGCGCGACCATCCGAGTTCCGTGCCGAACGGCGGCATCGGGGACTCGGGGCTTGCGGCGGGTTCGGCTGCCCGCCCCGACAGGACGAAGAGCGTCCTCCACCACCCGAGGATGCAACTCCAGTTCTTCGGCTCGCCCGTGGTGGCGAGTTCCTCCAGGACACTCAGGGCCTCTCGCCGGGCGGCCGCAGCACTCGCCCCGTCCCCGGCGGTCTCCCGCATCCGGGAGAAGTGAACCAACTCCCAGGTGAGTATCGCCAGAGCGGTGCGCTGTTCGGCTGCCTTGCGCCGGGTCTCCTCAAGGAGCTCGCGGAAGACGGCCGATGCGGCGTCGTGCAGCCCGGCGCCCTCCAGGTTCGCCGCCCACCGCACCATTTTCCAGAAGGAGTGCTCCGGGATTCCGTTCCGGGCGGCCTCTTCGTCGAGCTCCGCGGCCTCCTTGAAGCGCCCCTCCTCGGTCAGAACGCGCGCCAGGGGCTCGCTTCGGCCGGCCTCGGCCAGCTCCTCACAGATCGCGCGTCCTTCCACCCTGCGCCCGAGGGCGAACAAGGAAGCCTGGTAGGCATCCAGGGCCCGGCGCAACCGCTCCGCCCGGTTCGGCGCCCCGACCTCTATCCTGCGAGCCGCCCGGGTGGCCTCGGCAGCCAGCGCGACGTCCACCTTCGGATCCCGGCTCTCATGGCGCAGCGCGAGCAGGGCGTCGACCAACTTCGGCACGTACGCCTTCGGACTCACCTCGGCCAGAACCCGGTACGCGACGGTCAGTTCGGCCCGACTCGGCCGGCCGGACCCCAGCAGCAGCACGCGGGCCCGAAGCACCGCGTCGTGATCGATCGTCACCATTCCCCCTGTCTCCGGATGACGCACGAAGGAGATTTTGAGAGGCGGGGAACGGACCGGACAAGCCTCGCGAACTGTGCGTTCCGTCCTACGAAAAACGGCGCTGACCTGTCATGATGGGCATGCATTCGTCCCCAATCCACGAGCGGAGAGCCGCACCGAACACCTCCCGCACCGCACACAGCACCCCGGCTCAATCCCGGCTGCAAGCACGCGACTTGTGGTGAGCGACGAGGCATGGGACCGCACCCGGCACAGCGTGCGTCCCGGGCAATGGTTGACCGGGCGGGTAAGCCGGTTTCCGACATCCGCTGCGACCGCACCCCATCACCACGCTCGTGCTGCCGTGACCCGAGATCGTCGAGACGAAACGACGACCCCCGCCTCAACCAATCCGCGGCACCGCAGAAGCCGTGCATTCCCCCCACTTACGTGAGAGAGGACACCTCGCAGCGGGACAGCCCTGCCGCTGCGCTCCATAGCCCCAAGTATGGGTTGCCGGACCCAATCGGCGCCTCAACCCCCCTGCCACGCACGGAACGTGTGCGTTCCCGCCATGGTTCGCGCCCCACGGCACTGGTCGCAGTAACGGGCAGGACACCGATTCCGCTCAGACCACTACGTCCTGCGTTCCGCAACCTCCCGGAGTTGACCCATACCCTTCTCGCCCGGCAGGACCGTGTCTCCGACGCCCCGACACTCACCGGGCTGCACGACGCGTCCGGATATGCGACCCGGGCAGGCGCCCTCCCCTTGCCTGGACCAGGGTTCTCGGCCCCACCCCCGCCCTTGGCGGCCCGGGTTATCTCGTTCGCCGAACAGCACCACCGCGCTCACGCCCCCACGCTCACATCGGTGAGCCTGCTCGACCACGGGTCACCCACCACGGATTAGTTCTGATCACGAAGACGCTCGTGAAGTCCGAAAGCACCACCCAGACCGACGTGCACCCTTAGACCGTTCTCGCGTCCCGACTTGCTGGGCACCACCGTCGCTGTCACGGGAGGCCTCGTCCTGGTCGGCAACCGCATCGTGCAGCAGCTCCGCGCTACCGGCGCCAGACCGTTGGTCGTCGGCAGGCTCGATGCCTACGACTCCGCGGTGTACGGCGACCGGTTCGGTGTTGAGGAAGGAGTACGCCGCCATGCTGAGCGGCTGCGCATGACGCCAGCCGCCACCCGGTCCGGCCGGGCACCGACGCGGTCTGCAGCGGGTGATCAAAGTGATGTCGAATCCTGACGTCCCCTCAACGAAGGAACTCGCTGCCGGCCGGCGTCTTCCAGATCACCAGATGATGGTGGACCCCGACACCCTCGCATGGACCACCGAGAATCGCCCCACAGGTTCCCGGCGCCGGCCTCCGCACCGTTGAGCCGTCCCCTGCTGCTTGTGCCGGACATCGCCTGGAACTGGGCAACTCCCTTCAGAGCGTGCAGCACAACGCCCGCGTCAGCCTGCTCGCCTCCCTTCTCAACGCCCGCTGCCCCGGCTACGAGGGGGCAGCTGTTGTTCCGCGAGATGCGGGTCACCGACCAGTACCCGCAGCTCTACTCGGCTTTTGAAAAGGCGAAGGCCATGGAAGGGCGGGACTTCCAGAACGGACAGGGCATCCCGGCACCGCTCAACGAGACGATCCCCAGAGGGAAGCGGGATCAACCCGGCCTATGCCCGTGCCGACTGCCGACTGCCGACTGCCGACTGCCGGGCCCGGGCCACAGAGATCTGCCCTCGCGGGCTGGTTCACCCGACAGAGGAACTGAACGTGCGGCCTGTGCCCCGTCTTGCTGAGCCTCGTATTAACGGCGATGCGCAGAGACGACAGCGCGAAGGCGGAGGCCACGCACGCGTGTCGGTGTTGTTGCTGGCACCAGGCCACCGGCGTCCGAGCGAATCGGGAATGAATCGTCGACGCCATCATCGGTCCGGTAGTGAGTACCGTGCCGCCGCAGGGCCCCGGAGAGGAAGCGAGCGTGAGCACACCACCCCCACGATCGGCGCCGTCGTTCTGACCATGAACGACCGCGAAGAGGAGTTCCGGCGGGCCATGGCCTCGCTCCTCGCCCAGGAAGGCGTGAACCTCGACATCGTCGTGGTGGGCAACGGCGTTGAGCCCCAACTCGTACCGCCCGGCATCCGTAAGGTGGCGCTGCCGGACAACGTGGGCATCCCCGGAGGCCGCAACATCGGTGCCGCCAACGTCCAGGGCGACCTGCTGCTGTCCTTCGACAACGACGCCATCCTCCCGACACCGGACACCACCATCCGTCTCGCCGCCTGCCTGCAACAGGACCCGGACCTGGCCTACATGCAGCCACGCATCACCGACCCGGACACCGGCATCACCCTGCGCCGCTGGGTGCCCCGGCTCCGTACTGACGCCGCGCGGCCGAGCACGGTCACCGTCATGGCCGAGGGCATCACGCTGATGCGCCGCGAAGCGTTCGAGCGCGTCAGCGGCTGGCCGGGGCACTTCTTCCTCTTCCACGAGGGCATTGACCTCGCCTGGCGATGCTGGGACCACGGATACACCGGCTACTACATGCCCAACGTGATCGTCCACCACCCCACCACCAACCCCCAACGGCACGCCATGTGAACGCCCGAAACCGCGTCTGGCTCGCCCGCCGCAACCTCCCTCGCATCCTGATCCCCGCCAACCTCGCCGTCTGGACCTTCCTGACCCGGTGGCGCTTCCGCGACATCAAAGCTCTTCGCGCCTCCCTGGCCGGCTTCCGGGAAGGGTTACGCACAGACTGCGGCCCTCGCTCACCGATGAGCTGGAACACCGTGGCCCGGCTGACCCTCGCAGGCAGGGCACCTGTCTTCTGACAGTAGAACAGGGCACCCGAGTCGGTGCCAAGCCTGCGGGCACCGTGTTGCCCCAGGTTCGGGTCCGGAGGCTAAATAACGGCTGGCTATGGAGACCTCACTGGACTGCTCTGCCCCTGGCGAAGGGCGGTCGGTGCTGCCCAGGCCGTGACCTCATCAGCGGTGACCAGCTGATCGCCGGATGCTTCGAAACCAGTCACCGATCGGGTCCTCGCTTCGAAGTGACGGGGTGGCCGACTCCCACTGCCCGCCTTGACCCGGAAATCGCCACCGACGCCGTCCGGGCCGCCGCCCTTGCCCACCGGTCGCTCGGCCTGCGGCACCTGTCCCGGGGGATCATGTCGACGGAGTCAGCCAAAGCCGTCCACAGGAAAGCCCGTCGCGCACTTGCGAACCGTGACAAGTGTTGGGCGTGGCCGACGCGGTGAACGCGTCGGCCACGCGCTATCGTGCCGCTACTGCAAGGAAGCGTCGGCTGTGGTGGGCGCGGTGCTCTCGACCGTCTCCTCAGCACTCATCTCCCGCTGCTCGGGGACTGATGCGACGGTCGCCTCGGAGGTGTCCTTGCGCTTGCCCTTCCCGCGCTGGGAGCCGGTTGAGGTGCTGCGGTTGTACGTGCGCTTCGGGGGCTTGCCCGGTTCGTCGTAGTCGAGCTTGGTGAGCTCGGCGGTCGTCCAGCCCACCGCCGTTGATGCGTTGTAGGCCCGGGCGTACTCCTTCTCCGCCGCGGCGAGTTGGTCCCGCAGGTTATTGCGCGCCTCCCGTGCCGCCGCGAGGTCACGGATCGGAGCCAGCCGTGTGTCGAGCAGGGAGCGGGCCGCCGCCTCCGCGGCGTCGACGCCAGTCATGTCAGTCATATCGGCAGACTAGCGATCTCGCGCCGTCGCGCGAATGCCCAATCCCACCGCATGCAGCGGCCCGAGGACCCGCCATCCGGTGCGCTCGTCCCGCCTTACCAGGAACGGGAGTTGAGAGTCTGCGGCTATTACAGAGGAGCAAGATATTCCCTCAGCCGGGCTGATCGATTTGTGCTGGCCCGGCGGGCGGCCAGCGGCGCACACTGCGTGTGGTCCCCCGTGGGCGGGGGTCGCTTCACTGGGAGGGGAATCCAATACGTGACAGTCGACGAGAACAACGACCAGGCCGTGCAGAAAGCACGACGCCGAAGTCCAGCCCGACAACCGCGGGCAAAGGGCGGTCGGCGTCACCGGACAGACGTGAAGATGGACGACGAGGAGTTCGTGAAGATACAGGCGCGCGCCATCGGCCTCGGTCTCAGCGTTCCGCGGCTGCTGGTCGAAAGTGCCCTGCACGGCGACCCCACGTCAGTCAGTGAGCGGCACGCACTGACCCGCGAACTCATCGCACTGCGCCGCCAGGTGGCCAGGTACCTCGGCAACGCCGATCAGCTCACCCGAATAGGGAACGCAACGGGGGAGCTGCCTCCTGAGATTCCGGCCGCGGTGCACATCTCCAACCGGGTCCTGACGCGGCTGGACGATCTACTGACCACGATGACGCCACCGCCGGACCGGTCTGCCGGGGCGACGGCCGAGGACCTGGCCGAGGGCGGTTACGAGTGATCGCCAAGAGCATTGAGAAGAAGGACAAGAACGGCCGGCGAGTCCGCGGCCGTGACCCCGTCGGTCTGGCCATCTACCTGTTCGGCCCGGGCACGCACAACGAGCACACTGACCCGCACATCGTGGCCGCGGACGTGACGTTCGGCCTGCAGGACGGGCACCGGTTCACCGAACGGCGCGACATCATCGACCTGGGGCACGATCTCGACGGCCCGCACCGGTTGTTCGGGACGGAGTTTCCCGGCGGGCACATCTACCACCTGGTGCTGTCCAACCATCGGGACGACCGGCTGTTGACGAGCGAGGAGTGGGGCGAGATCACGCGTGCAGCCATGGAAAGAATGGGCTTCACCGAGTCGTCCGGGAAGGCACCGTGCAGGTGGTTCGCGGTCCGGCACGGCTTGTCGGTCGAGGGCAACGACCACATCCACATCGCGGCGAACCTCATCCGGGAGGACGGCACCAAGGCGTCGATCTGGAACGACCGCCTGCGCATCCAGAAGTTCGCGGCCGAGATGGAGCGACAGTACGGGCTGACGGTGATCGAGGGACGATCGGGTGCCGGCCTGCCCGGGGTCACGAGAGCCGAGCAGGAGATCGCCAAGCGCACCGGGCAGCCGGAGCCACCTCGCACGCGGCTTGCACGTGTCGTACGGGCCGCTGCGGTGGCGTCCGCGAGCGAGGCTGAGTTTGTTCGCCGCCTCCGCCGGTCGGGGGTCCTTGCGCGGCCGCGGTACGCCTCCGGCGGACACGCGGCCGTGGACGGCTACTCCGTCGCCCTGCGCCCCGCAGAAGGAGCCGATCCCGTCTGGTTCGGCGGCGGCAAACTGGCTCCGGACTTGACGCTTCCTCGGCTGCGCGCGCACTGGAGCCTGGATGCGCAGGCCCGCCGCGCGGCGGTGCAGGAGTGGGCGGGCCAGTCGCCGGAGCTGAGTGGCCGGGAGGCTCGTGTGCTGCGCGCGGAGGCGTGGACGGAGGCGGAAGCGCAGATCAATGGTGTCCTCGCGCGGCTGGCCGAGGTGGACGTCGAGGAGTGGGAGACGTGGGCCGGCGTCGCGCGTGAAGCGGCCGGTATTTACGCGGCGTTGTCCACCCGGCTGGAGGGCCGGCACCCCGGACCGCTTGCCCGAGCCGCCGAGGCGCTGTCACGGTCCGCGCAGAGTCGGCACGGGCAGCCGCGAGCCCGCCGCAGCAACAATGCGGCGAGCGCATTGCGCGGGGTGCAGATGATCGCCATTCAGGCTCGGCCGATAGGCCGTAGTACGCGGGGTGAGGAGATGCTGATCCGCAGCATGTTCCGCATCGTGCGGATCCTCCACGACACTCATGTCGCCCGGGGAGAGGCTACCCAGGCCGCGCGTCTGGCAGTGCTGGCCCAGAACGATCTGACGGCTCTCCACCGCTCTTTGATCGGCGGCGGTCTGCCGCAGTCGGTCGGTGCGGAGCAGCTGGAGCTTGGGCAGTTGGAGAGGCCCGCGCAGCAGCGGCCGGCCGGCCGCGACGAGCAGGACCTGGACCGGTAAGACCACACACCGATTTTGGGAGGGGAGCACGCGATGAGCGAGCAGGCAGACGAGGTGCAGCACGCACTGGGGGAGAAGGTGCGCACGGTCATCACGGTGGCGAGCGAAATCGCCGAAATGGTGGCCAGAGGCCGGATGGACAGGGCTCGCGAGGCGCAGGCGGCGTCCGAGGCGCGGCGGGCGCAGATAGCGGCGCGGTTGCGTGCGGAGCGCGAGGGGGCGATGCCGGTGATGCGGCAGCCGTGGGATGCGGCGTGGTGGCGTCGTGCGGAGCCGCAGGAGATCGCGCACGTCTGGCAGGTGACGGCCGGCTGGGAGGCCACGGACGATCCTTATGCGCGGACGACGCTGGAGCACATGCGTCGTCAGATTCAGCAGCGCTACGGCGTCACGGTGCCGGACGAGCCGGCGCCGGATAAGGACGTGGCGCTGCTGCTGGCGCCTCGGCCGCAGGCCGAGCGGGATGAGCTCACCGCAGGTGTTGAGCCGGAGCTGCCGGACAGCGCGCAGGCGCGGTATCGGTATGTGGTGCGCGATGCCGTGAATCCGGATGCGGCCTGGCTTGGACAGGGAACCGTGGCGGCCGATCCCGGGGCCTCACCGGCGGACATTGCGGTGCAGGGGCTGCGCGAATACGCCCAGGGCGGCCTCGACCGCGGGGCGACGCGAGAGGAGCGCATAAGCCGCCTGTTCGGTGCCGCGTACGGGCGCGTCAGTCCGGCCCGCGACCTGAGTAGCGTGGTCGTCTCCGTCTACCCGGCAGAGCGCACGGATGATGCCCTTGGCACGCCGTTGTTGTCGTTGGAGGGGGCGCGGGTTGAGGAGGTGCGCGCGGAGCGGCGGGCCGAGCGGCAGCGCGTCATCGACGGTCAGACCGAGGCGTCCGACGAAGAAGTTCTGGCGGCGATTGCGCTGGAGGAGCGCGCGACGCGCGACGATCTGCGGTACCAGCAGGCGCAGGCGGCCGCGGCCGGGCAAGAGCCCGGACAACAGGTGACATGGGACATCACCTTCTACGACTTCGTCCATGAGGCGTACAAGAGTCGGGATGTGGCTCAGGGCATGGGCGTTGTTCCTGCGGGGATGTCACCGGAGTTGTTCGCGGCGGAGCAGCTGCTGCAGCGGGTGGGCAGCAAGGGGCGTGTGCCGGACGACTACAGCATTGTGGTGCGGGACCGGGAGAGCTCCAGCGTGCTTGCCCGGGTCGACAGCCGGCAGGTGGAGGAGGTGCGCTCTGCCCAGTGGCCCGCCTACGAAGCGGCGCGTGCACAGGGTGCGGGTGTGGATCTGCGGGCCAGAGAGCAGGCGCAGGCGAAACTGGCCGAGACCACTGCGGCGGTGCAGGAGCGGATGGGGGCCCTGCGGCTGCGCCGGGAGATGGCCGAGGCGCGGCTGCGGGGGGAGAGCGACCAGACCGTTGTGTGGGCGGCGAGGCTGCGCGAGGACTTGGATGACGGGTGGTGGGAGACGGCCAGTCCGGCAGAGGTGTCCGGCGTGTGTGATCACGTGGGCACATGGCCCGACGGGGTGGGAAAGGATGCCGCCCAGGCCCAGTTGTGCGCGGGTGTTCAGCGTACGTATGGCGTGGTGGTGTCGCCCGGAGCCAGCGCGGTAGATGTCGCTGCCGCGATTGCAGGTGACGCTCGGGATATGAACCTGCCTGCCGACCGTGACAGGGACCGGTTGCTGCAGCGTGCCGAGGACGAGACCACGGCCGCTGATGTGTGGGCCGCTTGGGCCGCGGCGGCCAAAAAGGCTCAGAAGGAACAGGCTCAGAAAGAAGTCGAGGAGACGGCCGCTGCGAGGGAGCCAGCGGGTGAGGTGGAGGCGGCGGCTGCATACGCTGCTGATATGGAGGCCGCCGCGGAGCAGGACCGCCGGGCGGCCGCGGTGCTGGCGGCGATGGGCGACCGCGAAGCGGCGGATGCCGTTGCGGTCGCAGCGCAGGGGTTCCCCGGAAACCCGTCGGCCCGGCTCGCTGCTAGCCGGGGGAAGAAGCGGTCCCGGCGGCCGCGGCCGAAGAGTCAGTCGCGTGATCAGGAGCGGGGTCGCGGGGGTCGCTGAATCCGGTGCCGCGTCGCGGCGCCAGGTCGGGGCTCGCGAGTGGCAGCGGTTTTCCCGTTCCGTTGACGGCGGGCCTGATGGGGAGGTCATCGGTGTCGCCGACGAGCCAGTGCAGGAAGCCGATGATGTGCGCGTTCATGTCGGAGCCGACGGCGGCCACGGCTGTCTTGGCGCGGCGGTGGAGGTCGGGGTCGGGTCGGTAGACCGCAGCGGGGTTCCGATGCTGGCTTGGCATGAAATCAGCATGTCATGGTGGCTAGCCACCCGTCTATGGCGTGTGTAGCATGAGGGTGGCTAGCCACCACGGGAGGGGAATTCCGCGTGACTGCTGTTGGTGTGTCGCGGGCGCAGGAAGGTCATGACCCGGATCAGGCTGATGCTGTCCGGTGCCGGTCTCACTGCAAAGCTGCCGCCCACGTGCGTAGCGCGCCCAAGTCCTCTTCGGTGAGGCCGATGGCAGGGTCGACGTGGTGGAGGAGCGCTGGCGCGTCATGGTGTGCCGACACATACGTCCGGTCCGCGTTACTCAGTTCGTCATCGACCCAGGCGAACGTGCGACCGCGCGCGTATCTGAGGATCTTTCGGGTCTTCCAGTGCACGCCGTCAGGGTTCTCGGTGAACAGGTCGGTCCCGAAGTCGATGAAGGGCAGGGAGGGAAGCCCGAGTGCTGGCGAGATCCACTGGTTGGCCTCGCTCATCCAGGCGGTGGCCCAGCACAGTTCAAAGCCGAGCTCCTGAAGGGACGGTCCGTGACTGCGACGCAGGTAGATCTGCAAAGGTGTCACCTGGGCGCCGGGCTCCCTGGGCACCTTGGCGATCCACGTAGGGATGCAAGGGCAGGCCACAGAGTCGGCCGGGAGGTGCTGCGGATCTCTCTCAAAGGCGTTGAGCGGTCCGTCGACGTCCAGCAGCAGCAACGGCGGCAGTGCCGACGTGGGCACGAGCGTCCCCCCTCCTGAGTGTCCCCGTGTCTCTCCGCTTGGGCCAGCGGCCTCAAGAACAGGAACGTCTGCATGGATAAGAACGTGAGGCTAGCTGCGGGCAGCACGCCTGCTCAAGACTTCCGTCCCACCACGATGGAGGTAGGAGCGTCGGTGACGCTCACCCCGCGGGGCGGCTCCTACACCCCCCATTGGGACCAGGTCACCAGCGTCTCGGTGATCGCCTTCACCCCGGACGGGGCGATGGTGGTGGCAGACCTCGACCGCGGCCTGGACCTGCCCGGGGGACATACCCAACGACACGAGCGATCCCCCGAGGAAACTGCTCGTCGTGAGGCATGGGAGGAGACCCGCATCCTCGTGGAGGACCTTGCCTCTATCGAGGTCATCGAGTCCGACTATTTCGGTCCGGACGATCTGACCTACATGATCATCTATGCGGCCCGGGCCTGCCATCTGGCGCCGTGGACGCCGGGCGATGACGAATCACGCGGCCGTCTCCTGATGGCGCCGGAGACATTCCTAGCCCGCTACACGGCGGGCGACCGGGACCTTATGACTCACCTGGTGACAACCGCCCGGGCCCACTTCGACCAAGCCATCCCAGCCGAGTGAAAGGAATCCTGATGACCGATCTGGACCCCCGTCAGCACATGCTCAGCACCCGCCGCCACTTGTGGGACGTTTCGGGTGCTGCGGTCTCCAGGCCCGTCACCTTCGCGGAGGAGGCCGCCGAGCACCGGGAAAGCCTGGCCGACCTGCAAAGTGCTGAGCGTGTCGCCATATCCGGAACCGAAGTCCTGGTGAGCGCAGCCCTGCTGAAGGAGTTTGCCGCCCGGCTGCGGCACGACCTGGCGCACGGGGCCCTCGACCAGGAGGCCGAACAGCTCGCACAGGTCGCAGCCAGCCTTGCCGAGAGACTGTACAAGGCCGGAGGCCTGAGCGACTGATGCGCGTCCTCACCCTCTCCACGGCATGGGCGGGCCACAGCGGCGGAGTGACCGTTAACCGTGAACTGTCGCTCGCCCTTGCCGACCTGGGCCACGACGTCACCGCACGGGTCAGTGTGCCCAGTCCATCGCACCCGCGAGTCAACGTCCAAGGACTCGAGCCGGTCCTGGGAATCACTGACGAACGCGGCCAGCTTCTGCGGGCTGACGGGCTGCCGCGGAACATCGACGTCATCGTCGGGCACGGGCGTTTCACCGGCGGCGCCGCCTCCTACCTGCGCGACCAGTTCTACCCGCAGGCCAAAGTCGTGCATATCGTGCACGCTCTCACCGACGAACTCGACCGGCTGCGCGACGACCCCATGCAAGCGACCGAGCATGCCAATACCGAACGCCTCCTTATCGGCAAGGCCGACGTTGCCATGGGCCTGGGCCCGCTGCTGACCGACGACGCTGCGCGCCTGGCACGCATGTCCCCGACGCCGCCGGTGGTCGCCGAAATGCCACCGGGCGTCATCCTGGGCGAACCGCCCTCGCCTTCCCCGGCGCAGGGCCGCCTCAACCTCCTGCTGTTCGGCAGGGCCGACGACCCGCTGAAGGGAGCCAGGCTGGCAGCGGAGGCTGCCGGGCAGCTTCACTCCCAGGGCATGAACCTCCAGCTGACCGTGCTCGGCGCACAGCCATCCCAGCTGCGTGTCCAAGAACGTGCCCTATCAGACGTTGCGGGGTTCCCCGTGAAAGTCAAGCCGTTCACTCCGGACCGTGCGCTCATAGAGGCGGAGATCCGCGGGGCCGATCTCGTCCTGATGCCCTCGAAACATGAAGGCTTCGGCCTCGTGGCCACCGAGGCCGCCGGCTTCGGCGTGCCGGTCTCGGTCGCAAGCAACACCGGCGTGGGCATGTTCTTCGGCGACGCTCGCCGCGTGCCGGAGCACTTGGGACAGCCTTCCGTCGTGCAAAGCCCCCTGCAGGCCGACGACAAACAGCTCGCCCAGCTGTGGGCCGGGCACATCAAGAGCCGTTTGGACCCTGATGCCCTGGCACAGACGCGTGCCCGCGCCCTGGAGCTGCAAGAGCTCCTGGGCAAGAACTACACCTGGCAGCACTCGGCCGAGGCGATGCTGGACAGCATCGCTCAGGTGCCTTCCGCAAGCCGTGCCGCTGCCAGGGGACAGGCGCGCGTGGCGGTGACCGCGAGGGATGAGGCGGCCAGCAATGCAGCCTTGCTGGCCGCAGAGGGTTTCAGAGGGACGCCGTCCGCCCGCCTGGCGGCGTCTCGCCCTGGGCAGCAGGCTCCGGGTCACCAGCAGATGCCTGGCGCTCACCGTCACTTGGATCAGCAGCTGGATCGCTGAACGCGGAGCCGAGCCAGAGCAGTGGGTCGGAATCAGCCAGCGGCAGTGAGTCGAGCTGGCGATGCTCGCCAGGCTTGCACGCCATGAACGGGCCGCTGTCTTTCGACATCAGGACGCTGAGGTGGGGGTCGCAGTGGTAGAGCCACCAGTTCGACATGGTGCCTTCGGCTACGGCCTTCTCCCACTCCTGCCACATTGCGTTGAGACGGCTGATCGCCTCGGCGTGCCGGTACCACTGCGAGCACCATGTCAAGGAGCCGCCGAAACGTCGCCGGATGATCTGGGCCAGGTGCTTGTGGAGCCAGGTCTCCAGATCTGCGTAGACAGGTCTGGGCGGTTCTTCCTCGCCTGCCGCAGCAGGTGCCCGGACAGAGCCGGCCTCGTCCTCGTCGAGGGCGGGACCGGGCTCCCAGTCGTCGTCAGCGTCCAGCATCAGCCGTCCTCCGCATCGTCGGCGGGGAGTAGTTCGTGCCTGGGCATCTCCTCTGCCGGGGCGTACTGCGCCAGGGAGGCCCGGACCTTCTCCGCATGGGGACCGTGCTGCCACGGCTCGGTCTCGATGAGTACCGGGCGGGTGCCGGAGGCGAACAGCAGCGCCCGGCCGCGCGGGAGCGCAGCGAGGTCGGCAATCTCCAGGATCTTCTCCGTGCGGGTGGAGATGGAGGTGGAGCGCGAGGCCATGGAGCCACGCTGAATGCTGATGCTGGTGGTCTCCGGTTCGAAGTCACCGAGCAACTGGGACAGATCGCCGAGGAACTGGATCTCGGAGACGCCACCGCCGTAGACGCGAATGTTGGCGGCGGACCACAGCTTCTTCATGCCGTACTCACCCCACACCACGACGCCTTGGGACCAGGACTGCAGGATGGTCATCAGGGGGATGCCGCGGGACCCGTAATGGCTGTAGAGGTCGGGGAGGTCCTTCCAGCGGCAGACGTTGGCGGCCTCGTCCAGAACGCCGAGCATGGGCACGCGCAGGCGGCCGCCGGGGCTGCGGGTGGCCAGCTCCTCGGCGGCCTCGATGGTGGCCACGGTCAGCGCGGTCACCAGCGGGCCGGCGGTGCCCTGGCCCTCGCGGGAGAGCGAGTACAGCGTGCCCGTGCCCGAGACGAAGGTATGCGGGTTGAACTCCGGGCGCTTGGTCTTCGGGTCGGGGGTGACCCACCGGGTGATGGCCGGGTTCACCAGAAAACCGATGGACTTCTTCGCGGTTCCGTAGACGCCGGCGCGTTGTTTGTCAGGGGAGTTGATGACGCCCTGGACACCGTCGGCTGCCAACTCGTGCCCGGCCGCACGCAGGATGTCCACCGGCGTGGTGTCCGTCGGGTCCGACACCCACGAATACAGCTTCGTGATGGGCTGTTGGCCCTCGGTTGCGGCCAGGATCAGGAAGGCCAGCAACGCCTGGCCTTCCGGGTCGAAGAAGGCGTCGGTCTTGGCGTCCGGCTCCTTGCTGTAGGCGGCGAAAATGCTCGCGAGTTTGACCGCCTTCTCGATGTCCGTCACGTACGACAGGGGGTTCCACCACCAGGTGGGATCCTCCCCGACGACCTTCTGCGGGTCGAAGACCCACACGTCACCGGCGTCGTCCCGGCAGGCCCTCGTCGCGTCGACGATGTCGCGCTTGTTGCTTGTCACCAGCACGGCGCCGGGCGCGTCGAGGATCGCGGGAATGGCGCGGCTCGTAGTTTTCCCAGTCCTCGGTCCCCAGATGTCGACGTGCATGTCCTCCCAGGAGCCGTACAGCGGCTGGCCGGTGCCGCGGGCCCGGCCGATGCGCACGCCGGGGTGGGTGGCGGGGGCGCCGAGCCGGGCGGCGGTGGCGGCCGCGCCCTGGAGGGAGAGCGTGGTCTGCTCACGGCGGTTGGCCAGGTGCCGGGCGGCGGCGTCCACGCTCACCCGCGGCTGTTTCAGCCGCCGCACCAGCCACCAGACGAGGGCGGTCAGCACGGCGACGACGACCGTCTCGGCGACCGCAACAAGGGTGGCGGCCGTCCCGGGCCACGACGCCTTGCCCGCCAGCACGTTGATGACGGCCGTGAACGGGTTTGCGCTCGGACGGGGCGTGTCGCTGAGGGCCGCACCGGCGAGCATCGCCAGCCACGCCCCCACCACGACCGCGAGGAGTGTGCCCAGGAGGGCCACGACGATGTACGGCGTGACCTCGGAGGGGCCGCGCTTGTTGCGGGTGACACTCACCGGCCACCCCCCGCCGTTGCCGGCATCGTCCAGCGCTTGTTGGTGTTGTTGACCTCCAACTCGGCCTGGGTCAGCTCGACATGGAAGGGGATGCCCGGCCGGCCGCCCACCTTCGCCAGGAACTTTCCGCGGCCGGGCGGGTCGGCCTCGCGGCCGCGCAGGGAGTCCCAGGAGGGCGGGGTGGACCAGTCCACGATCATGCGCTGCTCGCGCTGCGACATGCGGACGACCTGCGTCAGGGACGGCATTTCGGCGTCGGGCAGGCCCGCGCAGACCACCATGCCCGAGCGCTCGGCGAATCCCTTGGCCTTCATCCGGTCGGACTCGTCGGGCACGGCCAGGAAGTCGTTCATGGTGTGGGTGATCATCACCTGGCCGATGCCCTGCTGGCGGTTGAGGCGGGTCAGCGCATCCACCCGCTGCACCAGCCCCTTGCCCGCCTGCAGGACGCGCCAGAGTTCGTCGAGCACCACAAAGAAGTGGCGTTGGGGGCCCAGGCCGGCGTCGGCCAGGGCATGAGCGGCCTCCACCGCCGCGAAACCGTCGCTCCAGCAGGCCAGCAGAGTTGCGGCCTGCAGCTCGGTATCGGCATCGTCGATGCTGCTGATGTCGATGCACACCCCACCGGGGGAGTCCAGGCGGATGGGGTGGGACGTCTGCCGGGCGAAGGACTCGCCCATGGGCCCGTCCAGCAGGCCCAGCAGCGAGGCGTGCAGAGCGTCGACCGCCGCCCGGTAGCGGTCTTCGCTGCCCCGGGCGAGGGTGATGTTGCGCAGGGCCTCGGGGCCCTGGTCGATCACACGGATCAGGTCCGGGAGGATCGGCACTCCGTCGTGCCGCTCCTCCAAAATCCGCAACGCGGTGTTGAGGACGGTGCGTTCCTGGTCCACGACGGGCACTCCGCGCAACAGCGTCACCAGCGCGCTCACCACGTTCAGCCGGCGGCCCCGGCCCTGGGCCAGGAGGTGCTCACGGGCCGTCCCGGACAGGCGTGCCGCTGCGGCGGCGGTCTCCCCGGGGTCGAGGATGTTGAGCGAGCCCAGTCCGCGGCCGAGTTTGACAATCTGACCGCCCATCGCACGGATCAGATCGACATAGTCGGGTTTGAGGTCGCCCAGGACCATCGGATAGACGCCGTACCCGGCCAGGCCCAGCACCCAGCGCCGCACGAGCGTCGATTTGCCCAGGCCCGGCTTGCCCAGAACCAGGGCGGAAGGGTTGTGGATCAGACCGGCCCGCTGGAACCACGAGATCGGATCCATGCACAACGTGGCACCGGATTCCAGGACGCGGCCGACCGGCACCCCGCGCATCGGGGTGCCGCTGCCCGCCGCCCACGGCCACAGGCCGCAGACCTGCACGGTCGTGCCCCGCCACTCCGGCGGCGCCTCCACCAAAGACGCCTTGCCTCCGCCACGGCCGGGAAAGCCGCGCACTCCCGGTCTGCGCACGGTGTTCTGCTTCGCCATCAAGTCCCCCCTTGTGTCTACGAGGCGTCGCGTATCGCCTGCGGCACGCGCAGATGATCCGGCAGCACGATTCCAATCGGCAGCGCCGCGGCGAACGCCGACGCCTGCGAGCCGTACATCCGGCGCAGCTGCACCCGCGTCGGCGGCGCGAGGACATCCACCGCCGCCGCGGCGGTCGGCAGTTCCTCGGGGGAGTTGACGGTGGCGGTCACCAGCATCGCGAACCGCGTCAGACCGGCCCCCTTGGCCTCCTCGCGGGCGGACTGCTCGGCCGCGGCCACCGCCACGGTGTCGCGCGCGGCCGGCTTGCTCCCGCCCATCTTGAACCGCGCATCGCGCCGGTCCCGCTCGACGAGTTTCGCCGCGGTCGCCGGATCGTGCGGCCGGTACAGGAGAGTCACCCTTTTCCGGGCGATGTCGCGGTGCGGGGCGAGCAGCCCGGTCAGCACACTGGAGAGCACCTCACCACGCGGCGCCTCGCTCATCCCCCAGGTGATGGACGCCGCGGAGTCGTGAACGTAGTGCCCCCAGGACTCCTGCGCGGCGACCGGACCGGCATCCTGCCAGGTCAGCCCGGAGCCGCCAGCAGTCTGGGACTGCTCGATGAGGACCTGCACCGTGGGGTCGTAGGCCACGCGGACCATCTCCGCCAGTTGCTGGGCGGTCATCGGCCGGGCCTCACCGGCCCCGGTCATCCCCAGGTGGGAGGACAGGCCCGGCAGCCGGGTACCGATCTCCCGCGCCATCTCGGCGTGGTCACGGCGCTTGGCCCCCGGCCGCGGCGACGCCGAATACGTCACCGACACACGGGCGTTGACCAGGGCCGAACCGGCCGGATAGGTGTTCACCACCTCGCGCAGCACCTCCTGCGCGAGCGCAGGGGCGCCCGACTGCAGCTGCCCCTCGACCTCCCGGGCGAGCCGTGTACCGGGGTCGGGTGCCGTCTCGATCGAGACAGACGCGGCCACCAGCGACGGCTCATGCGCCAGCGAGGCCAACCAGCTGCCCCAGTAGGCCACCCAGGTGTCCACCTGGTCGGGGTCCACCAGCGCGGCGCCATCGGCACCGCACTCGAACACCGCCGTGTAGTGCCCGGTGCTGGGAATCGCGATCAGCCCGAACGGGCGGCCGTAGGAGTCCTCGGCCTCGTAGACCGAGGACGCAGCCGCAAGGCCCGGCAGACGGAACGTGCCATGCGCCGCCGTCCCCAGGGGGCCGGAGCGGTAAATGTGCTGCCCGGCCGAGCGACCCCGGCGCCAGGCGAAACGAGCGATGGAGCGCTGCAAAAGAGTCCTTCCATGGCGGTCCCTGAACAACAGCGGTAGGAGAGTGAGCCCGAGCAGGAGGAGAACGACCAGGCCGGCGACGAGGGAGAACATCATCACCAGGACGGTGACGACCAGGCCGCCGAGCAGGATGATCGATCCGGCGAGCCCCAGACTGCCGATGCCCGGCGACGTCGGGCGCCGCCAGTTGCCATAGGTCCGCTCTGCCACATCACGCGCCACTGGGACCGTCCTCTCCCGCCGAGCCCTCGATTGCCCCCTGGGCGGCCTGCTTGGCCTCGTTCACCTTCTGCAATGCCACCCCGGCACCCATCCCGACAGGACCCGCGGCTGCTGCCGCACCACCGGCCGCACCGGAGGCAGCACCAGCTCCCGTCGCCCCGCCAACGCTCGCACCCCCAGTTGCCCCACCGGTTGCACCACCGGCACCGGCTCCCGCCGTGGCCCCACCGCCGGCACCTTCCGGCCCGCCCGACGGCAAGGAAGCGGCACCCTCGCTGCCGGCCAGGGCCTGTCCGCCCTCGCCCCCACTGGGCGACCCGCCGCCCGAGGGCCCCTGAGAAGACGTCGGTTCCTCGCCCTGACCGCCGGAAGGACCGCCACCGGCGGCAGCCTTGTTCGACCCCGTGGGCCCGCCGCCCGATGCACCACCGGCGGAACCTCCGTCACTGCCGCCGGACGCGCTGCCCGCGCCGCTGCGAGAAGCAATCATGCGTGCTCCCGTGGCGACACCCGCACCGGCCAGCGCCGCCCCCGCGCCCGAGCCCGAACCAGTGGTCTGGGAGACAGCGGGCACAATGAATCGCATCAGCGCCGGCAGCGCCGCCACCGCCATAATGATCATTGCCAGACCCGCCAATACAGACGTGACGTCGTCCTGCTTCATGCTGACGATGGCGTAGGCATAGATCGTCGCGGCGACCGGTTTATAGAGAACGAAGGCGATCAGCCAGCCAACGGCCTTCTTGTACATCGATTTCCCGTTCTCCGTCCCGGACAGGGAAGCAGCCACGGGCAGTGTGCCGACCAGCAGGCCGAGCATCGCGTAGCGCACGAGCATCAAGATCAGCTGAATAATGCACGAGATGATGCCGAAGAGGCCCATCACGATGACGAGGAAGGCGGCTAGGCCGCTCGTCGAAAGAACGGCCAAGTTCTTCATTGCGGTGCTGAATTGGGATGCGCCCGTGTCCGTGAGATTGGTACCTCCGCTGGCGTCGACCTTGAGGGCCTTTTCCAGGATCCACGTCGAGAAGTAGTCACCGAATTCCGTCGCCAGGGTGACGGCGGCGACGGAGCAGCCAGTGACGATCACCAGGCGGACGAGCCCTTGCAGGGCCTCCTTTGCTGGCTCGCCCCTGCGTTCCCACGCCAGCCGTCCGGCCGCGATGAGCAACCCCAGCACGGCGAAGAAGGTGGTGAGCCAGTGTGTGTACTCCCACAGGAAGGCGACGGGACCCACCGGGTTTCCGGTCGTCGCGGAGCCGAGTTTTGGTGTGGGGATATCGACCCACATCGAGGAGATGGTTCCGATGATGTCGGCTTGAGCTGTCTGGATGGCGGAAGCGATTTCGCCGATGATTCCCTTGGCTGCCGAACCAGCCGAGCATTTGAGGGGATGGAAGACGTAGTTACACATCAGCGGTCACGCCTCCCAGTCGCGATATGCCGTTCATGAAACGCCGCTCCACGGGATGTAGCCCGCCGTGCTTGTCACCTGGCTCACGTTCGAGCTGTCCGCGCCGTTGTCCTGGAGCTGAAGTTTCCAGTCCCCGTCCATCCACTTCACGGTGAACGTCGCCACGTTGTAGGTGCCGTTGTTCATCCGGCTGACCAGGTTGATGACAGCCGTATCAGGGGTGTAGCTGGCGAACTGAAAGGCGGCCAGTTGCCCGTCGGCGGTGCCGGTACCGACCTCTGGCCCGGCCAGTTCTTTCAGACCGCGGTCCACGCCCGGACCGGGAACCGCCTGGGCCTTGAGGATCTGGATCGCGTCGGCGTTGGACGCCACGCCCAGGCGGTCGCCGATCTGTGAGGCGGCGATCAGTGCGCCGAGCGGGGTGTGGGCATAGCAGCGGGCGACGGGGCCCTCGATCTTGCCTGGTCCGGCGCTCGGCGAGGTGGGCATTGCGTCACCCTTGATGAGCTGCCAGGTCACGCCCTTGGGCGTGCTGGTGGGTGGTGTCTGGTTGGTGTCTGTCAGCCCGCAGGAGTTGCCGGTGACGGCCGGGCTGCTGGCGGGCGCGGGCCGGGCGCCGGTGGAAGGCTGTGACTCAGAGGCCGCGGGCGTGTTGCTCTTGCCGGAGCTGTCGGTGGTGATGACGACGATGGCCAGGACTGCCACCAGGCCGAGGAAAACCGCGGCGGCAATGAAGCCGCGGCGGCGGAACGGACCGGGCTTGTCATCCCCCGTGGGCAGGTCGTTGATGCTCACAAGTACCCCCTCTTGGTTCGGTTTGTTAGCCGGCGGTGACCAGCGCACCGACCAGTGCGGAGGCGGAGCCGACTATGACGCAGGCCCCCATGACGTAGGCGAGGCCGGTCATGTGCTGGCCGCCCTCCCCGCGCTGGTGCATCAGGGCCATGCGGCCGGCGACGATCAGCAGGCCGGCGA
The DNA here is from genome assembly GCF_044593195.1 of Streptomyces sp. NPDC052396. NCBI lineage: Bacteria > Bacillati > Actinomycetota > Actinomycetes > Kitasatosporales > Streptomycetaceae > Streptomyces > Streptomyces sp. NPDC052396. The sequence continues at coordinate 13,918 of NZ_JBIUAW010000027.1, read as the reverse complement.
CACACACTCCGCACACGGCCCACGCCACCCACTGGAGGATCAGGACCAGGCCCTTGGTGTGCGGGGGCGTGGTGCCGGTGCCCGGGTTGGGGATGTCGTCGGCCAGGTAGAGGTGGGTGTGGCTGGCCACCGCATGTGCAAGATCAAGCATGTCGAGCGCCTCCAGAGACGATGTGGTGAAGGTCCAGGCCGAGTTGGCGGACCGCCGGGTGGCCCGGAGGGAGGGGAGCTCCGCGCCGCAGATCCTCGATCCAGGGGATCTGCCAAACGCGCGGGAAGCCCCCGGCGACCAGCAGCGCGAGGTCGCGCAGCTCGCGGGGAAGCCTGCCGGGTGCGTCGGCGACCTGGACCAGGCCCAGTACCTCGACGCCCTCGGGCGCCTGGGCGGATGCCCACTGGCGGCCGACGAGCTGAGCTCTGGTCAGGCCGTAGTAATGGGTTCGGGCGACCAGCACGACCCGGGCCAGGGCCGGCCGCGGCGGCGCGGGCCAGTAGCCGCCCGACTCCGCCCCTGATGAGCCGACCGCCGTGGCGAGCGTGGTGGTCCCCGCCCCGCCGTGGCAAGAAACCCACCAGAACGCAGGTTCCACGCCTGGGGGTATCGCGAAGACCGGCAAGCCGCCGACCGGCTTCGGAACCGTCGCGGGCTGCGGACGGTGAGGCCCCGTCAGGCGCGCCGGTGCTGCAGCAGGAATATCCACCCCTTGATGACCAGACGAGTCAGTCTGCTCGGATTTGGTAACCCATGGGTTCGTTTCGTGCAATTGACACCCACCCCTCCCCGGCCAGCGAGTTTAAGCGACCCAAGTGACAGAGGGCACGGGGATTATGACGTGATGTAAGCAGGTTCAAGGGCTATGGTCGTAGACCCGTGTCCTGTTCTGTGACACGTGGGGGGAGTCGGGTGCCACTGAGGGGGAGGCAGGGTGGCCGGAGAAATATGCGCGGACATACGTAACACGCGCTATGGCCTCATAGTTGGCCATAGCAGACACGTGGCCCGTTGGGGGTGTGCCACGTGAATGCCGCGAAAGGCTGCGTTTTCTACGCGCTCGCTGCCTGTGTGGCATTCGTTTTCAGCCTCATCATGCTGCTGACCCTGGTGGCCGGCGGCGAAAGCTCGTCCATCACGTCCAACGGCACGCTCGGGCTGAACACGAGCAAGGTCCCCGCGAAGTACGTCAACCTGGTCATGGAAGCCGGGACGATGTGCAAGACCGTCAGCCCGCCGCTGATCGCTGCTCAGATCGAGTCCGAGAGCTCATGGGATCCGGGCGCCATCTCCCGTGACCCTGTGACCCACGAGCCGATCGCCTACGGCATCTCGCAGTTCATCCCAGCGACGTGGACCCAGTACGGCCGGGACGAGAACAACGATGGCACGGCGGACCCGATGGACCCGCAGGACGCCATACCGGCGCAGGGCCGCTACGACTGTGCCGTCGCCAAGGACGTCGCCAACGTCCCCGGCGACCCCGTGGCCAACATGCTCGCCGCCTACAACGCGGGCCCGCAGGCCGTGATCAACGCGAACGGGGTGCCCAACATCAGCGAGACTCAGGACTACGTCAAATCCATCAAGGCTGCCATGGCCAAGTACACCGCGGCGCTCAGCGACCAGCCCGCGTCCAGTTTCGGCCTCGGGGTCATCGCCGCTGCAGAGAAGCAGCTCGACATCCCCTACGTCTGGGGCGGCGGTGACATTACCGGCCCCAGCGACGGCGGCTTCGACTGCTCCGGACTCGTCCTGTACGCGGTCTACCAGGCATCGGGCGGCAAGATCGAGCTGCCGCACTCCTCCCAGAGCCAGGCCACCATGGGCCGTGAGATCCCGCGGGACCAGATGCAGCCCGGGGATGTCATCGCGATCCAGACCGAGCCGGGCGATTACAGCCACGTCGTCATCTACTACGGCGGCGGCAAGATCATCGAAGCCCCGCGCCCGGGGCGCAATGTACGGATAGCCCCCCTCAGTGAGTACGACGGCATGCAGCAGACCGTACGGAGGTTCGGATGACCAACGCACTGCGCCGCGCCACCGCGGCAGCCGCCGCCTTCACAGCCCTGACAACGGCCGGCTGTTCCAGCAGCCACACCGCGGCGAAACCAGCGGGCAACACCGCGCTCCCCACAACAGAAAGCACCACATCCGCGAGCCTGCGCCCGCTGCCGCCCGGCACCTCGGGCACGCCGCCGGTGTCCCTGCCCGCGCCGTCCACCGTCAAGACGCAGGACCCCGATGCGGTCAGCCAGGCCGCCCTCACCATCCAGTGGACGATGGACACCACCATCGACACCTCGCAGCACGACGCCGAACTGCGCTCCGCTGCATTCCTGGAGCCGCACTACCTCGCCACCATCAAGGCGAACCCGCCGATGGCCGCACCGGGCGCCCGGTGGATCGAATGGGCCCGCCACCGCGTCTACACCACCGTGGCCACCCAACCTCTTCACGACCAGCGGCCGGCGGACTCGCCGACCATGGCCCGCCGTCAATGGCTCGTCACTGTCACCCCGCACGGCCGCGACCGGTGGACCGGACGCCCCGTCAGCTCCACGGTCTTCGTCACCATGACCCGTTCCGGCACCGACCCCTGGCTCGTTTCCGCGATCACCGTCTCGTCATGAGGACCACGCCATGACCACACCGTATGCCGACATTCCCGCTCTCCCCGTGTTCACCCTCGTCACCACTGCGGACGGCCAGGCGCGGGTGGACGGCACGCCGCTCGACGTCCCCGTCGGCGTCGACCCCCGTGTCGTCGCCGCCAACGCGGTCATCGCCCAGGCACAGCTCATCGGCCGCGCCGTCCGCGCGGAGCTCCATGACGCCGAGGGCCTGATATGGCCGCTGATCGTCACCCCCGACGGCGGTGTCCTCCAAGGCAACCGCCCGCTGAGGCCCCCCGCCGAGGAGACCGCGGTTGCCGAACCCGCGCCCGCCGCGCAGCACCAGGCGCCGCCCGTTCACGAGCGCCCACCGGGGAATGTCCTCGCGCAGCCTGCCGCCGCCCCACAACTCGCAGTTGACCCCCAGTCTGTTCCCGCCTGGCCGCTTGTCACGATCGTCATGACCCAGGACGGCACGGTTCTGGTCAACGATGCGGCCGTGCCGGTGCCGGCCGGCAGCGACCCCCGCGCCGCAGGAGTGGTCGCGGCCGCCGAGCACGTCACCCGCCTCGGGCTGACCCGCTCGGTCCGCGCCCGCGCGATGGAACCGGACGGCACTGTCTGGCCACTGCTCATCCACCCCGACGGCACAGCCACCCCCGCCGGAGAAGCGATTCGGCCCGAGCGCCGCCGCTGGCTGCGCCGTAAGAACTGACCCGGTGGAGCGCGCCCGGCATCCGACCCGGCTACGTGACACGACCGGGCAGCGGCCGCCGGAGTCCCGCTGAAAGCCGGATCCAAGAAGAGGGCCAGCACTGAGTCGGCAAGGAGCTGTTCAAGGGGGATTGTGTGTGTGGGAGAGCGGTTCACAATGCCGGCTGCGGTCCGTGGCCATTGGCTGATCGACGGGGCCGACGACTACCGGGTCCGTGAGACAAAGGCCGAGGCCGATGCTCGGCGGTCAGCCGCGAGGTCGCGGTCGGCGGGCCTCCAGTGGCCGGACAGCGGCGGTCCGCAGAGCGTGCTCCAAGCACTCCGGGGGTGCAATGCAGGCGGTCGACGCTGAACCTCCGCGAGTTCGCGATTTCCGAAGGGCGCTCGGAACGAACCCACCGGTTCAGGACGGAAGTTCGCCTGGATGGACATGGCGGTTCAGGCATCGCTTCATGCTGCGGCGATGCCTCGGGTCAATCGAGAGCTGGAGAGACCTGCCGTCGGGAGAGAGCCAGCCGGCGCCGCTCTTGGTCGATTTCTGTGATGACAACCGTAATCTTGTCGCCGACCTGGACGGCATCCTCTGGAGTCTCCACGGGCGTCCGTGTGAGTTCTCGCAGATGAACCAGTCCCTCGATACCGTTGGCGACTTGGACGAAGGCGCCGAACGGAACCAGCTTGGTGACCCGTCCCTGCAGCGTCTTCCCCACCGCAGTGCCGTCGGCAAACGTCTGGAAAGGGTCGGGCTGCGTTGCTCGCAAGGACAGCCTGGCCTCTCCGTTCCATGTGTCGAACTGGAGGAACACGCACGAAACGCGCTGCCCCACGTGAAGAATTTCCGAAGCTGTCTCGAATCGTCGCCAGGACAGTTCGGGGAGCGCGATGAACCCGACGCCGGGGAAGACCGGATGGTCAGGGCCGTCATCCAGTGCCACGAACACACCGAACCGTTCGATCGACGCGACCCTTCCTGAAAGTATCCCGCCAGCGCGGAGGGATTCCAGGAACGCCCAGAGTTGTGGGTTCTCAGCAGCCAGAAAATCCAGGAAGCCCGGCTGTCAGCCCCTCCGCTCATGCCGCCCGGCCTCTCATGGGGAGCCGTGCCTCAGCCACGAATGGACTCCTGCTCGGTGGCTGAGACGGCGACGGCGGTCGTGTAGCGGAGGCTGGTCTTGGCGCCGAGCGAGAAGACGTGCGCGAGGCGAAGGGGGGCGGCGCCGTTGGCGAGGTCCTCTTCCAGGATGCGGTCCTGCCGCAGCCGGTCGAGGCCTACGGGCAGCGGTTTGACGAGCTTGTCCAGCCAGAACGTGCCCACCGGCGCCGTGGCCGTGTTCCGGCTGATCAGCAAGTGCGGATTGGTGCTGTCCAGCCGGCGACGGTGCCGGTAGTCGAGGTAGGTGGTGATCGCCTCGGCGTTGCGGGGGCCGCCCGCGAGCTGGAGTTCCAGCGGTACGACTCCGGCCCGCCGGGCCGCATCTGTGCCCGCGCCGGGAGAGCCGGACCCGTACGACAAGCCGTAGGAGCCTGGTGCCGAGGAGCCCGAATCCGACGCCCGACCCAGACAGCACCGACGCGTCGGCGGCAGGCTTCGAGCAGACCACCGCGGTGCCTGAATCGGTCCGTTCTGCCCTGTCTGCCCCGGACAACGAAGTTGGATGGACACCGACTGGCGATGCGGACTCCGAGGTCCTTGCCTCCGACCAGAAGTCGGAGGGCGACGAGCCGTCGGCCCGGAACGCGGAGGTGAAACCCGGCACAGGGCAGGAGGGCGGTGCGGAGAAGAGTGCGCGCCGCCCATTCGCAGCGGATGCCGAGGGCCTTGCGTCGGCCCCTGAGTGCGACGGCTCGGCAGAACCGCAAGCCGCAGCCCCGTCGGCAACTCTCGCCGCTGCCAAGGCCCCGGAGGAGGCGGTTGACCCGGGGAAGCCGGGACTTGCCGGCAGGGACGCCGAGGAAGCGGAGCTCGGGGCGAGCCGGACTACGAGGTGCTCTACCCCGACGAGTTTGAGCGGCCGCTCGCCGCCCTCACGCCCGGCCGTGAGTCCGCACGGGCCTGGACCAGCCCGCAGAACCGGCTTCGGCGCAAGAGAAGTTGGACCGCGCCGCCGTATCCGGTGTGGCGGAGGTGCCGGACCTGACGGAAGACTCTGTCGTGCTAGGGGAGTCCGATGATTCTGTAGAACTCGCCGTCGAACACGGCGTCATCGAGGGAGGACATGACCATGGCTGAGGAACAGCCGCAGGAGTCCGCGGTGCCGCTGATACCCAAGGCCCCCGTCCTCGACCCGATCGAGGACAGGGGGTCCGAGGAGGCCGCTGCCCGCGCGGATGCGAGAGCGGACGGTCTGCGTGCGCTGTGGAACATGGGGCCGGCGGCCCTCGGGTTGCCGGAGGACGTCCACGCCGCCGCCGGGGCCGCTCTGCGGGCGGCCGGCGAGCAGGCCGCCGCCGAGGCAGACCAGTACCGCGCGCAGTACGCGGCCGAAGTGGGCAACATCCTCAACAACTTCTTGCACGAGGAAGAGTTGGAGCCCGGACTTCCCACGGAAGCGGGACCGGATGCCGCCGCAGCCGTGCAGCTTGATGCCGATGAGTCCCGGAACGCTGGCTACCTGACCGACTACCGGGCCGGACGACCGCCACGCGATGAGGCAGCCGCCGAGGCATACCGCGAATGGCAGCAACTCGACGCCGAGGATCAGGAGGCAGCCAGCGAGGCGCTCGACCTGGAGAACGAGTACGAGCGCTACCAAGGGGCGCTGACCTGGAACGAGTGGCTCCAGCAGCGCGATGCCCCCGAGTTCGACTCCACCGAGGCGATCGACGACCCCAGCCCGGAGCAGCCCCCGCAGCGGTCTGTGGACGCACGTGCCGAGCGCGGGGAGGAAACCGAGCCAGAAGCGACCGACGACGCCCCGCGGAGCAACGCGGCGGCGGAGACAGCCGAAGTGAATGAAGTGGTAGCACCCGACGGACCACGGTCAGCCGTCGAGCCCAGGCCTGCGGCGACCGCGGAGGACGAGCGCGCCGGGACAGCGCAGGCACCGGTCGAAACGACTGTCGACGTGACGGTGGGCGAGGCTCGCGCTGAGGACCTGCAGGCACCACACAACGTCATTGATGCGCTAGCGGTCATGGCCGTAGCGAATCAGCTGGCCGACGACCCAGGCTTTGTGACCTTTGCCCATGTCATGGCCGCGCTGGACCAACTGCCACAGAGTGGCGCTGCGGATCGCGCCGTGGCCGCCAGCCCGCAGGAGCCACCGGCGGAGCCAATTGCCGCCCTGAACCAGGGGGTTGCCCAGCTCGGCACCGTGGTGGACCCGCCAGACGCGCCGCAGCCGATGCCGGATCTCGGTCTGGCCGGGTTCGAGGCGGTGGAGCAGGCGTATGCCGCAGCCGCTCAGCACGGCCAGGAGTACAACGGTGCCCGCGAGTGGAGGCAGCTCAGTGCGCTGTGGCAGTCGAGTCAGCGGGTCTGGGAGAGCGCCCGCGACGTGCTGCGCCGCTCCGGTGCCCGCGTGGCCGACCGCGTGCGGGGAATCTGCCGGGCCGTCGGCATCCGCGTCGCCGACGGCGTCGCGCGCCTGTCGGACCGCCTCGCCGAGCGTTTGGCCAAGGCCGGCCGTGACGGCTCGCCGGGCCACCGTGCTCTGCGGTCGCTCAGCCAGGCCGCCGAGAACAGCGCGGCCCGCATGGGCGACCGGGCCGAGAACTCCGCCGCCTTCGCGCAGATCACCGACTCCCTCCGGGACCTGCGCACCGGCCTCGCCCGTGGCACGGACGTGGACGGCGTACACCCGGATGCTCCCGCAGGCGACCAGGCACCCGCGACTGCGGACCGCGACAAGGACGCATATCAGCTGGTCAACGAGGCGTTCGGTAGCGCCTCGCGGCACAGCCGCGAGTACAACGGCGCTTCCGAATGGCGCCACTTGACCGCCATGTGGCCGATGGCCGGCCGCGTCCTGGGCGAGCAGCGGGCCGCCGCCCTCGCCCGGTACGGCGCCGACCTGGCCACCGATGTCCGGTGGCAGGGTGCCATGCGCACCGTCGGCGTGCGCGCCCTGGATACCGTCGCGCGCCTCTCCCACGGGCTCGCCGAGCGGCTGGCCAAGGCCGGGCGGTATGACTCGCCCGGGCGGCGCGCGATCCAGGACCTCGGCCACACCGCGCAGCGCGCCGCCTCCACGGTGCGCGGGGACGAGGCCGCCGACCGCGTCGCCGCCTTCGACCGGCTGACAGAGGCGATCCATGACCTTCAGGCCGATCTCGCGCAGGTCCTGGACAACGGGCCCAGCCATGGCGCCGGCGCCGCCGTGCCCTTCGGCGAGCCGTCTCGTCCGCTCCTCGCCGCCGGTGAGGGGCAGCGGGCGGAGACGGCCCGGCCGGACGCCCCTCGCGAGCGGCCCGCAGCAGTGTCGGGCGGGCGGAACACCGGCGCCGGGGTGGGAGAGTAGCTGCCGATGGACAGGGTCACCGGGTGCCGGCGGAGTCGCTGGAGGACGGCGCCCGCTCAGTATTCGGCCCTCTGCCCCACGAGGCCCGCGCACGCCCTCAACAACGCCCGAGAGCTGCGGGATTGCTTGGCGAGCCAGGGTTCTGGTCCAACTTCGCCGGGCGGTCATCCGGCGCTGTGGGTAACCGAGCTGTGCGGGCGGATCGAATGCTCCTGGGAGCTCACTCTTCCCCGTGGTGACTTCCGGCCTCCGGCGATGAGCGCTCGGCGTCGTCCAGGTCGGCGCGGGCCTGACGGTCTTGCATCCTGTGCGGTGCGCTGGCGGTCCTGGGCCTTTGCGAGTTGCCGGGTCAGTTTGCTCGAGCGTCCCCCATCCCGGTCCACTTTCAAATGACGCCTCCACAACATCGGGAATCAGCAGTAGCCGGGCTGCCGGAGAGATTCAGCGGATGTCGCGCAGCATCGCCGTCAAGACCGGCCCGTCCGGTGACGGTTGCTGCTCGCTGATTTTCTCGTAGCCCCACGACTCGTACAGCGCCACCACCTTGCCGCGGCCGGCCTCGGCCAGTAGCTCGTCATGGATGCGGCGGGCGCTGCCCGTCTTCCGCCACGGCACGCGGACCATGATCTCTTTCAGGGCGACTGTTGGTGTGGTCGTCGCGTCCTCTGGCACCACCGGTCGTCGGAAGTAAGCGTATTGACGTAGGCGTACCCGATCGGCTCGTCACCGTCATAGCCGATCACTGCCTCCCACCCCGGGTCCGCGGCGTGGCGGGCGAGCCGTTCGCCGTACCGCTCGACGGAGTAGTGCGGTCGGTGAAGCTGGTCGGCGCGAACCTCGGCATAGACGTCGATCAGTCTTTCCCATACGGGCTCGATGTCGGTGGCATGGCGCAGAACGATGCTGCTGGTGGTCGTCACCCGGCTTCCTTCAGGCGTCGTGGGTGTCCTCGTCCCAAGTGCGTGTGTGCTTGCTGTCGGGCGCGGTGAAGTGGAGCTTATTGCCGAAGGCAGCCAGCATCCCGGCCACTCAGGGGCGTACGCCTCGGCTTGCTCGTGCATGCCCAATGAGAAGTAGGCGGCGACCCCAAGGCCGTCGAGTTTGGCCTGGTCATAGAAGGCGGTCATCCACAGCGAGCGGGGCTCGTCTGGGACGGCCCGCTTCAAGGTGGCCTGCGCGTGCCCGATGCAGCGCTCAACGGCGACGGCGTTGCCGGTCAGGCCGTGGATGGCGGTGTGTATGGTCCGGTGGCGGGCCCCTGCTGGTCTCCGTCCATTCTCCTTGGCACGGCATGGACGGAGCCGGCAGGCTGGTCGCCAGCGCGCACGTTGTAGTGCGGTGGATGGCAACGTATTTCAAGAGGGGTGTGGGTGCGGGGCCCGTCAGCGTGCTGACCTGCACAAACGACACACTGAGCAGGCCTCGAACGGAACGGCGGGCCACACATGGGCCACAGACTCCGGAAGGGTCAGTGTGGGATGCCCTCGATGATGTCCCGCGCCCCCTGCCGCAGCAGCTCGGCGCACACGCGGGTGCCAAGGGTCGCGGGATCGTTGCTGCTCTCGCCCCAGTAGTGGGCGTGGACGAACTTCGAGCCGTCCCGCGAAAAGACCATACCCCGCAGCGACAGCTGGCCGTCCGGCTCCGAGATGCAGTGCCCGGCGATGGGGCTGTTGCAGTGCCCGCGCAGACCGTGCAACATCACGCGCTCGGCGGTGATCTCGGTCATGGTCCGCTCGTCGTTGAGCTGGGACAGCAGACCGGCAACGGCTCCATCGTCTTGGCGGCACTCAAGACCGAGTGTGCCGGCGCCGACAGCAGGCAGCATCTCGTCCACGGTGAAGACCTGGCGACCTCGGTGAGCAATGCCCAGCCGCTCCAGCCCGGACGTGGCGAGCACCATGGCGTCAAGCTTGGTGTCGATCTTGCGCGCCCCGTCGAGCTTCTCGACGCGGGAGCCCACGGCGCCCCGGACCCGTACGACGCTGAGATCGGGACGCACGCGATTGATCTGTGCCTTGCGGCGGACGGCCGAGGTACCGACGACTGCACCGGACGGGAGGTCGTCAAGGGTCTGGCGCTCGGAGCCCTCCGGGAAGAGAAGCACGTCGCGGACGTCATCGCGTGGAAGGTACGCGGCGAAGATCAGCCCCTGCGGCAGCGGCCGGTCCCCCGGCACGTCCTTGACGCAGTGCACCGCCATATCGACAGCACCGCGTTGCAGCAACTGATCGATTTCCTTGACGTACAGGCCCTTCCCGCCGAGCTGGGCCAGATCACCCTGCCACTTGTCCGCCTCTGTGGTGACGGGCACGACCTCGATCTTCAACTCGGGTTCGTGCTTGCGGAGCAGCGTCGATACCTGTTCGACCTGGGCAAGTGCCATGGGTGAGCTGCGAGTTCCGATGCGCAGGGTGCGCTCGGGGAAGTCGTTCATGCTGTCCCCTCCGGGTTCTTGGTCTCAAGATAGGTGGTCGAGCAGCGGCACTGGAGTGAACTGGCGATGCGGGCGGCGATGCGTGGATGCAGAAGCCGCAGGGCGTTCAAGGGGCTTTCCCACCGCCACGCCGTGATCTCGTCGTACTGCAAGATGATTTTGTCCTGGTCGGACGGGTGGAGCCGTGGCCCCGCGAAGACGAACGCCAGCCGGTCGCGACGGCCGGGCTTGGTCGCTTGCAACCATTCGACAGCGATCAAGTCATGGATCTGGTGGTCCAGAACGAGGTTGAGTTCCTCGCGGACCTCCCGCCGGGCCGCGTCCAGCGGGGACTCCCCCTGTTCCACCGCGCCGCCCGGCAGTACCCACGTGGCGTTCTGTCGCGCGGGATAGACGATGAGAAGCCGGTCTTCCGGGTCGGTGATCAGCACGGATGCGGTGATCGGGTGCCCTGGAGGTGGGTTCTTGGTCATCGTGCCAGCCCCATCGGTTCACGAGCATCCATCGCGGCAGTTGCACCCATGCGCAGACGGCCGGTTGCCAGCGCCGCCCCGAGGTACTCCTGGGTGGCTCGCTCAGGAGTGTGCGGAGAGATGGGATCCAGCCCCAGCAAGATGCAGACGGGACAGCCCTCACCGACCATGCGCGACCACTCAGCACCGACGGATGGCAGACGAAGTGAATACGGGGCTCCGGCGATCGTGAGCAGGGCGCCTGAACTACCCAGCAACAGGACGCGGTTGCCTACGTGCCGGATGTTTTCGGCCGGTTCGGCGAGGTCGAGTGCGGCGGACAGGCCGAGCATCTGCTGTTCGACGCTCTCGGCTGTCTCACCTTGGCGACGCGCAGGCGGGTGCCCGATCAGCAGGAAAGCCACGGGCCCGGCGGTGGTGTCTTCGACCCACGTGGACACCACCACCGAGCACAGCAGACCAGGCGTGACACCCGGGACCCGGCTTGACGTCTCAGCGAGTGCGCCATTCATCGTGGGCCTTCCTTCCACGCAGTCGGCAGAACGACAAGGCGACGAACCACGAAACGTGCGGGCGGCCGGGTGCACAGGGGCGCCTCGCGGTTCTCCAACGCGATACTGATCACCCGGCCACCCCCGGGTGACTGTTCTCCCACAGGCGGCTGGCGCACGGTGCGGAACACACCTTCGTCGAGCACGGCATCGCCTTCCCGGATTCGATCGGCACGCACGAAGGCGAAGTAGCGCGTTCTACGGTCTCTGACCGTTCTTCCTGACGGCATGGCTCCAGCCAACCCCCGTCACCCGTTCGCGTCGGGAGCCTGCGCGGGGGCCAGTTGGGGGGCCAGTATGGGGGCCAGCAGCGGACGGCCGGGGAGGGCAACGGATGGCCGAGACGGGCATCGGGGCACTGCTCGCTCAGTTGCGCGATGACCTCGGGTGGTCACAGCAGCGCGTCGCCGACGAGTACAACAAGGTCGAAGGCCGCTCGGCCATGACCGGCAAGGAGATCGGCCGGTACGAGCGCGAATCCCGGGTGCCAACATCCCGCACACGCGGCTTCCTTGCAGTCGTCTTCGGGGTCGATCCACTGACACTCGACCACGCGGCCGGCATCACGAAGCGTCGCAAGGCGGAGGGCCGAAGTCTCAGCTTGCCGACGCCCCGGGACCACCTTCTTGCCCCGCCCTCGCACCGCGCACTGGCGGCGGACGCCTCTGCCTCAGCGCGGTTTTCGCGCTTCATCGCCTCGCGGAACACGGACGCCTGTGCCGTCGAGCAACTCGATGCAGAAGTCTTCTCCCTGGCCCGCCAGTACGTCAGTCATCCGATCTCCGAGCTGTACGCCGGAATCCGCGGCCTGCGCGACGAGACGTTCGACCTGCTGAGAGGACGGCAGCGGCCACAGCAGACTTCGGACCTCTATGTGACGGCGGGCCGCCTGTGCGGTCTTTCAGCCCATGTGTGCCTTGACTTGGGGGACTACGCGTCCGCCATGACTCACGCTTGCACGGCCTGGGCCTGCGCCGAAGAGGCGGACCACAACGGGCTCCGTGCGTGGGTACGGTCGGTGCAGTCACTGATCAGCTTCTGGGACGGCGACCCGAGAACCGCCGCTGACTTCGCTCGTGCCGGCCAGTCCCTCCCCGCACCCGGGAACGTCGGGATCCGACTCGCCAGCCTGGAGGCCCGGGCCCTCAGCATGGCCGGAGACCGCGACGGAGCAACGGCCGCACTGCACCGCGCCGAGCGCGCACGGGACTCGCTGGGTGACGGTGACGAGTTGCCCGGCATGTTCAGCTTCCCGCACGCCAAGCAACTGGCCTACGCCGGAACCACACACCTCTCGTTGGGTGACAGCAACGTACGCCAGGCAATCGGCTGCGCCGCTGCCGCCGTTGATCTCTACCGCGACGCAGACGCCGACGACCGCTCGACCGGAGACCTGCTCGCGGCTCACCTGGACCTTGCCCGCGGCCACATGCTCATGGGAGACATCGATGCGGCCGAGCCCATGCTGACCTTCGTACTCGACAGCCCACCCCCGCTTCTCTCGGCGAGCATCCGTCGTCGGCTGAGCAGTCTCGGCAACGACCTCACGGCAGCCCAGTACCGTGGTTCGTCACACGTCGCGCATCTTCGCGACCGGATCAAGAGCACGGACACGTCCACCGCACTGCCCGCCAACAACTCTCCGGAGCCGATGACGTGACTGATACCCCCGCACGGCATGACGCCGCTGTCACCGACCGTTCGCTCCTGTCCGGCAGCGCCTACAAGAGCGGGCGGGACCTGTTGGCCCGGCAGTCCCTGTATCAGTGGCAGTCACCGCGCTACGACTTGCCCGGCCTCGTCGCGGAGCAACTGCGGGAAATCCGCGGGACGGTGGTGGACGTCGGTTGCGGGAACGGCAAGTTCATCAACCGCCTCCGGCGGGACCGACCCGACCTCCGACTGCTCGGCCTCGACATCTCAGCCGGCATCCTCGGCGAAGTACCCGGACCGGTGGCCGTGGCCGATGCCGCACGGCTGCCACTCCGCGACGCCAGCACGAACGCCGTACTGGCCCTGCACATGCTCTACCACGTGGCAGGCATCCCCACCGCGATCACCGAGTTCGGCCGGGTCCTGGCCAACGGCGGAATCGTCGTCGCATCGACCAACAGCGACCACGACAAGGCGGAGCTCGACGACCTGTGGCAGCGCGCATCCGGAGACATCCTCGGTCGTGACCGAGGCCCGTCACGCATCTCACTCAGCGCCCGATTCTCGCTCGAAAAGGCCCCGTCGCTGCTCGGCACCGTCTTCGGCACGGTGCGCGTGATCGAGCTGCCCGGAACCATCGCCGTAACCGACCCTGCGCCGGTCGTTGCGCACATGGCGTCATACCGCGCATGGGCCGACCAACACGAAGTGCCCTTCGACGAAACGACCCGGCGGGCAGAGCAGATTGTTGCCCAACAGATCGCGAAGCAGGGACAGTTCGAGATCACGTGCCTCGGCGGCCTGCTGATCTGCCGCCGTTGAACTGACCTGGACTTCCTCTCAAAATCCCCGCGTCAACGGCAACCACAGAGAGTCAGCCAGAACGCGCCCGCGCTGTGACGATTACCCGTCACGTGTGTCTCCAGTTATCTAGGGTGAGTGATTCCCTTCAGGTATGTGAGGCAAGTAGGGTGGATCTCTACTTGCCTGCACGATATCTGGGGGGTGTTAAGGCACGTT
>NZ_JBIUAW010000026.1:0-47944 GCF_044593195.1 Streptomyces sp. NPDC052396 | reverse complement strand
AAAACGTCCGCTCTAACGTGCACGTCAGAGCAGCCTTGAGATGCATTCATCCCCGGCGTGAACGCCGTGGCTTTCTGCAAGAGTCCCGGTAAACGCCTTCGCGGCAACGCTGGTGAACCCGGAGTACATGGCGTCCAGGCTCGACGCCTGTGTGTTTGAGGGAACCAGCCAGAAGACGGCGTCCGCGCCGGCGAAGGCCCGGGTCGATGACCTCGGCGTCGCCGTGCGAGCCGGTGACGACGTCGACGCGGGCGCGGACGGCCTCGGGGAGTTTCCCGGGGTCACGCACGATGACGCGCAGCTCTTCGCCGGTGGTGCCGGTCTCGTCGAGGAGGATCTCCAGGAGCCGGCTGCCGATCTGGCCGGTGGGAGTGGTGATGACGATCATGCATCGAGTCTCGGGGCGGCCATCCAACGGCGTCCAATGCCCTTTCCGGCGATTGATACCTTCAGGGCATGGACCTCGATCTGCGCAAGCTCCGCTACTTCGCCACGGTGGCCGAGCACCGGCGCTTCGGCCGGGCGGCGGAGCGGCTCTACATCACCCAGCCGGTTCTCAGCCGTCAGATCCAGTCGCTGGAGCAGGAGTTGGGGTGCACACTGCTCATACGGACCACGCGCAGTGTGGAGCTGACCGACGCCGGCAAACAGCTCTATGAGGAGGCACAGCAGATCCTCCCGTCGATCGCTGCGGCGGTCCGGCGTGTGCAGGACGCGGATCAGGGCCTCCAACAGCTCACGGTCGCCTTCTCCCCCGGGCTGTATGTGTCGGAAGCGATCCGGGCGTTCGCCTCGCGCCACCCGGACGTCGAGATCGATGTGGTCCCGGCACGCTGGTGGGAGCCGGACCGTCCGCTGCGGGACGGCCGCGCCCAAGTCGGGTATCTGCGGCGGCCGTTCGACGAGTCGGGCTTGCGCATCATTCCCATCGGCCATGAGCCCAGAGTCGCCTGTATGCCGGCGGGGCACCCGCTGGCGTGTCGTCAGGAGCTCACCTCGACGGATCTCGACGGCGAGCGGATGATCGATATGCCAAAGCGGCGGACGTCGTCGCTTGAGGAGAAGTTCGAGCTCATCGCCTCCGGGCATGGCATCGGGCTTATCCCGCTGAGTGTCGCCCGGTCCTACTCCCGCCCCGACCTGGTCCACCTCCCCGTCACCGACGCCCCAGGAATCGAGACCTGCCTGGCCGTTGTAGCGGACCGGCGCGAAAAGCTGCTGCGTGACTTCCTGGAGATCGCCACGGCGACGCTGCGGCGCACCTGAGCGATTGCCCGTTGCCGCACCGGCCCCTGGGGCCAACTTCCCGGCTTCGCCGGCCAAGAGGTGGCCGCCGACTGAACGCGCCGGAGGGCTCGTCAGCACACCGCTGTCGTGCGGCGGTGTGTACGCCCTGTGTCACTGACCCGCCCTAGACCCAGCGTCGCGCCGCCTCCACGCTGTCGCCGCCACTGGTGTTGAAGGCGACCGCCGCCTGTGGCGCATGGCGCCGCACCAGGTTCACCACCTGCTCAAAGAGCGGCAGCAGCGGCTCCGGCTTGCGGATGCCGCCGCCGATCACCACCACATCCCAGGGCCGTTCGGTCAGGGCCGTGACAATGGCGGGCTCGGCGGACTCGTCCAGTGTGATCAGGGTCATGGCTGACTCGATGCCGTGCTCGGCGAAGCGGCTCAACTCCTGGTCCAGGGTGGCTCGGAGGGCGTCCGCGTCGAGGCCGGGCATGGCATGGGCGGGGATGGCGTGGGGATCGATACCGATGACAAGAGCAGTAGGCATGCGGGCAGCGTAGCCACCGCCCGGGGCCAGGGCGCATCGGGTCAGAGGGGCTGAAGCCGGGCGTTCAGGAGGCAGAATTCATTGCCCTCCGGGTCGGCCAGCACGCGCCAGCTCTCGGTGCCGGTCTGGCCGACGTCGACCGGCCTGGCGCCGAGGGCGAGCAGCCGCGCCAACTCGGCGTCCTGGTCGCGGTCGGTGGCGTTGACGTCGATGTGCAGCCGGAGCTTCCCGGCCCGTGGGTCGCTGCTGGGGCCGAAGACAAGGGTGGGCTGCGGGCCGCCGAAGCCCACGCCGGGCGGCCCGATTTCGATGCTTCCGTCGGCCTCCCGGCCGAGTTCGACGTAGCCGAGGACCTCGCTCCAGAATGCGGCGAGCCGGTCGGGATCGGCGCAGTCGATGACCAGTTCACTGATGCGGCATGCCATGGCCGGTCAGTGTACGTGGACGGAAGTGGAAGGAAGAGGTCCAATACCTGTTTCGGCAAGGCGGCTTGGCTGCTCGGCGAACGAATAATGGGTTGCCCATGGGGATGGTGGTGGGTCCAATGACCGGCATGGTCAACATGCCACCATCGCCGCCCGGAGCGGAGCACACAGCCGGGTCCTCCGTCCGCCTGGGTGCTCTCGTCCCGCTGTCGCGGCCCGGCTGGACCGAGGCGGGCCGGCATCTGCTCGCGGGGCTGGACTTGGCCGTTCGCGAGGTCAATGACGCTGGCGGGATCGCCGGCAGGCCACTGGAGCTACTGGTCCGGGACACCGCGGCCGATCCGGAGCGGGCCGCGGCGGCCATGGACGAACTGGCCGGCCTGGGCGTGGCGGCCGTGGTGGGTGAGTACCACAGCTTCGTGGCCCGGGCCGCCGCCGCCCGGGCCGGCGCCCTCGGTGTGCCGTTCCTCTGCTCGTCCGCGGTGCTCGACGGGCTCACCGCGGAGCCGACGGAGTGGGTCGCGCGCCTGGCCCCGGCCCAGTCCCATGGCTGGCGGATCTACGCGGACTTCCTCCTCGGCGCGGGCCGGCGCCGGATCGCCCTGGCGACCCAGCCGAGCGTCTACTGGGCGTCCGGGACCCGCGTCCTGCGGGACCAACTCGCTGCCCGCGGCGGCACCGTTGTCGAATTCGACACAACCGCTCTCACCCCTGAGGCGCTGTGCGACGCGCTTGTCGATCACGGCGCGACGGCGCTCCTGCTCCTGGTCGGCCATCCGGAGCCGGCGGTGCCGCTTGTCCGGGCCGTCCGGGGCGACCGGCGGCTGGCGGAGATCCTGATCGGCGCTCCGGCCGGACAACCGGAGTTCGCCGAGTGGGCCACGGCGCTGGGCGAGGACGGCGCCGGGATCCCGTTCCTGCGCTATCTGCCCGAGCGTCTCGGTCCGCTCGGCGAGCGCGTCGGGAGGGAACTCCTCGGGCAGTTGGGCGAAGCGCCCTCCTTTGTGGCCTTCGAGGGCTGGGACAGCATCGCCGTGCTCGCCGCGTTGCTGCGTTCCCAGGGCGCGGACCGGGCGGCCATCGCCGGGTCATGGCCGTGCGTGGCGGTCGAGGGCACCCGTGGGCCGATCCGGTTCGGCCGCGTACCGGGCATCAGCGTGTGGCAGTGGGCTTGGGCACCGGTCCAGGTCGTTGACCGGGACCCGGCGCGACTCGATCGCTTTCGGGTTCTGCACGCCGGCTGAGGGAGCGCTGACGGAACCCGTGAGCCGGTGACCATCCGTCCTACACCGACCGCTCCCGGGTCGACCGGGTGTGCCGAAGTGCCGCCACCTGCCGGTACAGTTCGACCGCCTCCGCGGAGCGGCCGAGTTGTTCCAGGCAGTGGGCCTCGTCATTGCGGCTGGCCAGGGCGTCGGGGTGGTCGGCGCCCAGCACGCGCTGGCGGGCCTGGGCGACATCGCGGTAGACGGCCAGGGCGTCCGGCCAGCGGCCCAGCCAGCCCAGGCCGACCGCCACCTCCCGGCGGCTGACCAGGGTGTCGGGGTGGTCGGTGCCCAGTACCCGGGCGCGGATGGCGGCGACGTCGCGGGCCTCGGTGAGTGCTTCCTCCCAGCGGTGCAGCCGGCCGAGGTTGATGCCGACCGCGTGCCGGGCGCGCAGGGTTTCCGGGTGGACCGGTCCCAGGAGGCGGGAGCGGTCCTCGACCAGGGTGCGGAAGACATCCAGGGCTTCGGTGTCCCGGCCGAGCCGGCCCAGGCAGATGCCCGCCTCATAGCGGGCGGCCAGGGTGTCGGGATGGTCGGCGCCGAGCACCCGGGAGCGGGCGGCGGCCACATCGCGGTAGATGCGCAGGGCGTCGCGGCGCCGTTCCAACAGGCTGAGCACATGGGCGACTTCGCAGCGGGTGACCAGGGTGTCGGGGTGGTCGGCGCCCAGTACCCGGGCGCGGGCGGCGGCGACCTCCAGGGCGGTGCGGTAGGAGTCCTCCGGCCGTCCCAGCCGGCCCAGGCTGAAGGCGAGGTTATGGCCGCAGCGCAGGGTGGCGGGATGGTCGGGGCCCTGGGTGCGTTCCCGGGCGGCGAGCACGGCGGCGTACACCTCCCGGGCCTCGAAGTGGCGACCCAGCAGGCCCAGTACATGGGCGGACTCCTGGCGGGCGGCCAGGGTGTCGGGGTGGTCCGGGCCGAGGGTGCGGGAGCGGCCGTCGGTGGTCCGGGCGTACTCGCGCAGCGCCTCGTCCAGGTGACCGAGGCGGGCGAGAGTGGCGCCGAGGTCATAGCGGGCGGCCAGGGTGTCCGGGTGGCCGGCGCCCAGCAGCCGTTCGCGTTCGGCGACCACCGACCGCTGGACCTCGCCGGCCTCGGACCACCGGCCCTCCTGGCACAGCCGCAGGGCCTCGTCCTGCCGGGTGGTGAGTTCGGTGAGCGGGGTGGCCGGCGGCGGGGGGCGTTCGGTTCCGCCGCCGGCCGGGCGCCGGGGGCCGGGGGCGGTCCAGGAGCCGGTGAGGGCCTCCGCCGGGTCGGGCGGTACGGGGGCCTGCGGGTCGGTGCCCACCGCCTTGGAGCCGGTGGTCATCTCCTTGGCCCAGGCGGGGAGTCGGGGCTCGGTGACGGGGGGCGGCGGCGGTACGCGCGGCACGGGGACCTCTTCCGTGCGGCGGGCCTCGGCGACCCGGCGGACCAGTTCGGCGGCGTCCTCCGGGCGGTCGTCGGGGTCCTTGGCCAGCAGCCCGAGGATCACCCGCTCCAGCGGAACCGGCAGTTCCGGGCGGTGCTCGCGTGGCGGGCGCGGCGGGGTGTCCCGGTGGCCGACCAGCACCGACCAGGCGTCGTCCATGTCGAACGGCGGTACTCCGGTGGCCATTTCATAGAGCACACAGCCGAGTGAGTACAGGTCACTGCGGTGGTCCACGCTGCCCGCGCCGATCTGCTCGGGCGACATGTAGTGCGGGGTGCCCATGGCGACGCCGCCGCCGGTGAGCCGGGCGGTGAAGCCGATGTCATGGGCCAGGCGCGCTATGCCGAAGTCGCATATCTTCACGGTGCCATCGGTGAGCCGCATGATGTTGGCCGGTTTGAGGTCGCGGTGCACGATGCCCTGCCGGTGGGTGTAGGCGAGTGCGGCGCCGACCTGTTCGGCGATCTCGGTGACTTCGGTTACCGGCAGCGGGTGTTGTTTGTTGTCCTCCAGCAACTGGCTGAGGTTGCGGCCGTCGAGCAGTTCCATGACCAGGAACAGCACGCCCTCGTGCTCACCGAAGTCATGGACCACGGTGACGCCCCGGTGCTGGAGCGAGGCCGCCACCCGGGCCTCCCGGCGGAAGCGCTCGCGCAGCACCCGCAGATAGGAGTTCTCATGCCGGGGACCCAGCGGTTTGAGGCATTTGACGGCCACCTGGCGGCCCAGGGACTCGTCGCGGGCCCGCCACACCTCGCCCATGCCGCCCCGCCCGATCCGGTCGAGCAGCTGATAACGGCCCTGGATCAGCCTGGTCTCCGCCATCCCGCGCCGCCGCCCCCGTCGATTCGCCCAGCCTCCCCCGGCTCTTCAAGTATGGCGGGCGGTAGTTGCGGCTTGTAGGGCGACGGCCGACTGCCGGGTCCCAGTCCGGCCACGGCCATAAGGATGTGTTTCGGCGGCAGTTGCCCGCGGATGGTGCTGGGGATGCGGCGCAGCAGGGTGCCGGTGGTACGCGGGCGGCGGTTGGTCTCGGCGGGCGGGGGCGCGGGGCGCCCGTACAACTCGTGGGCGTATGGGGGCAGGGCGGCGTGGGCGGAGGCTGCCACGCGCCCCCGGAGTGCGGCGCGCAACGGAATCAGGGGTGCCGGGGCCGGTGGCCGGTGCGGCCCGGGAGCTCTGTCCGGGCCGCACCGGGGCGGGGTGCTGTCTCAGGAGGCCGTCCAGGCGCGGAAGACGCCGACGCAGCCGCTGACGGTCAGCTCATGGCGCTCGAAGTGCTTGTCGAGCTGGTCGCGGAGGTCATTGAGGTTGTCCCGCTCGTTATGGAAGACGCCTGTCCGGTTGAGGAACCACATCATCTGCCGGGCCGCGAAGGTCACCGGGACGCCGGCCGACAGCACGGTGGCGCCGAAGACGATTCCTCCGGGGCGGACGGCGGCCGCGGCGTGGGAGAAGGCGATGCCCTTCTCCGGCAGGCTGCCGGGGACACAGTGCAGCAGATAGCTCATCCCCACCGAGTCGAAGGACTTCTCCGGCACGGGAAGGGGTTCCAGGACATTGGCGCGGACCGTGGTGACCTGGTAGCGCCGCAGGCGGTCGGCCGTGTGGGCAAGGGAGTTGGGGTTGAGGTCGGCAAGGGTGATCCTGGGGTCGGGCACCGGGAACCGGGCGTGGTCGAGCAGATAGCCACTGCCCACACCGATCTCCAGGTGGCGGGCGCCGACGCTCTGGTCGTACAGCTTCCGGGAGACCGCCGGCGGGCAGCGCCAGAAGAAGGGCGCGGTGCCCCGGTAGACCGCGAGGTCATAGAGGTTGAGCGCCTGCTTGCTGTAAGCGGCCTGCCCGTCGATGACCGCTTGGTCGAGGCGCTTGTCGTGGTTGGTGCCGCTGGTCGTCATCGATGCTCCTGTTGCTGAAGGCCGCTGAGCCAGGGGTGAAGGGAACGCAGCGCGGACTCGCTGTGTTCGCGGATGAGAGAGAAGTGGGTGCCGGGGGTGTCCAGGGCGGTGTGCGGCAGCCGCCAGTGCGCCCGCCAGTCGGCCGGCGGCTCCTCGAAGGCCGGCTGCGAGGCCCTCAGGAGCAGGGTGGGCGCGCTGACCGGTGCCGGGCGCCAGTCCTGGAACAGCCGGGAGTAGTGCGCCATGGCGGTCAGGGCGGCGTCGTCGCGGATGTCCTCGGTCCAGCGGGCGTCCGGCGAACCGGCCCTGCGGTCCCGGTCGACAAGGGCGTGCAGGTGGGCGAGCATGGCACTGCCGGGCCAGTAACTGTCCAGTAGCACCACGGCGTTGGGGACGGTGCCACGCTCTTCGAGAGCGGCGGCGGTGGCGTGGGCGATCCAGCCGCCCGCCGAATAACCGAGCAGGACCACGGATTTGCCGTCGGCGCACTCCTCGACGCCATCGGCCTGCAGACGGGCCAGGGCGTCCACGGAGGCGGGCAGCGGTTCCCGCCAGTCGAAGCCGGGCGCCGGGCAGGCCCATAGGTCCCGTTCGCCGCGGGCGGCGGCGGCCAGCCGGGCGTACTGCTGGGCCCCGGAGCCGCCGGCGAAGGTGGGGAAGCAGACCAGCGCGGGGCCGGCGGGTCCTCGGCTGAGGCGGACGGGGGGTATCCGGTGCTCGGGCGACGGGGTGTCGAAGGCGGGGCGGAACGCGGCGACGCGCCGCATCAGCTCCTGGAACTCCTCGGTACGGTCCTGTTCGCCGGCCCGGGCGAGAAGGGGCCCCAGGGTGGACCGGGCTCCGTCGCCGCCCGTCCCGGCCGCCCCGTTCTGCCCGTCGGGTCCGGCCGGGCCGGCGGCCGTCCACTGGTCCACCAGGTGCCGGGTCAGGGCGGTGACGGTGGGGTGCTGGAAGACCAGGGCGGGGGGCAGGCGCAGGCCGGTGGCCGCGCCCAGCCGGTTGCGCAGGTCCACCGCAGTCAGTGAGTCAAAGCCCAGCTCGGGAAGGGGAGTTCCGTCCTCCACCGGGTCCGGGCCGGCCAGCCGGAGGGCGGCCGCGACCTGGGTGCGCACCAGCTGGGCGACCAGCGGTGCCCGCTCCTCGTCGGACGCGGCCGCCAGGCGCTGCCGGAACTCCCGTCCGCCTTCGGTGTCCTGCCGCTCCCTGGCGCGGCTCCCGGCGGCGGGCAGGGCGGCCTGTCCGGGCCAGTAGCGCTGGTGCTGGAAGGGATAGGTGGGCAGGTCCACCAGGCGGGCGCCGCAGTCGGCGAGCATCCGCTCCCAGCCCACCGGGACGCCCCGGACATGGAGCCGGGCCAGGGAGTGCAGCAGGGCGCTCGCCCCGGACTCGTCCGGCCGGCGGTCCGGCAGCAGGACGAGTCCGTCCTCGGCGGCCTGGCCGAGGGCCTGGCCGAGGGCCTCGTCCCGGGCCTCGGCGGTGTCGTCCGGGCCGAGCCGGAGGCAGTCGTGCACTCCGTCGACCAGCAGCCACCGCAGCCCCTCGGCGGGGATGGCGCTTTCCCGGGCCAGGGCGGTCCAGTGGTCGGGAGAGCGGAGTTCCTCCGGGGTCAGCGGGCGGCCGGTGCGGCTGGAGACCAGGGGGATGCGCGGCGCCCGGAAGGCCAGTTCCTTGACGGTGCGGCGGATGTCGTCCTCCGGTGACCCGAGGGCGAGCAGCAGTGCCGCCGCGTCGTCCAGGGTGAGCGCGCCCGCGCAGTGGGCGGCGGCCGGTTCGCCCAGCCGGTGGCCCAGCAGATGACTGGGGACGGTTCCCCAGTGCTCCAGCAACCGGAACAGTGCCACCTGCTCGGCGAAGCGCACCACCCGGACGAGCACCGGGTCCGCCGGTATCCCGCCCTTGGCGACCAGTTCCCCCAGCGGCCGGTCCAGCCGGGCCCGGAAGGCGGCGCCCACCTCGTCCACGGCCGAGGCGAAGGCCGGCACCCGGAGGTAGAGCTCCCCGGCCGGCCCGCCCGAGGGGCCGGTTCCGCCGGGGAACAGGAAGGCCGCCCTGCCCCGGGCGCGGGCGGTGCCCCGGACCAGGCTTGGGGCCTTGTCGTCGGCGGCCAGCAGCGCCAGCCCGGCCAGCAGTTCGTCCCGGTCCTGCCCGAGCAGCACCGCGCGGTGTTCCAGCGGGGCCCGGGTGGCCGCCAGGGAGCGCCCGGTATCGGCCGGCCCCAGGGCGGGGCGGTCGGCCAGGAACCGGTGCAGCCGGCCGGCCTGGGCCCGCAGGGCGGCGGCGGTCCGGCCGGACAGCGTCCAGGGCACAACCGGCACGGCGGCCGGCGGATGCGCGGGCTGCCGCTCGCCCTCGGCGGTTTCCGCCGGCGCCTGTTCCAGGACCACATGGGCGTTGGTCCCGCTGATGCCGAAGGCCGAGACGCCGGCCCGGCGCGGCCGGCCGGTGTCCGGCCAGGGCCGTGACTCGGTCAGCAGCTCCACCGCGCCCGCCGACCAGTCCACATGCGGGGTGGGGTCGTCCGCGTGCAGGGTGGGCGGCAGCACGCCCCGGTCCATCGCCAGCACCATTTTGATCACGCCGCCCACGCCGGCCGCGGCGGCGGTGTGCCCGATATTGGACTTCAATGACCCGAGCCATAGCGGGCGTTGGGCCGGCCGGTCCTGGCCGTAGGTGGCCAGCAGGGCCTCCGCCTCGATGGGGTCGCCCAGGGCGGTGCCGGTGCCATGGGCCTCCACGGCGTCCACATCCCGGGCGGCCAGACCGGCGTTGGCCAACGCCTGGCGGATGACGCGCTGTTGGGCGGGGCCGTTGGGCGCGGAGAGGCCGTTGCTGGCGCCGTCCTGGTTGGTGGCGCTGCCCCGGATCAGGGCCAGGACCGGGTGGCCGGCGCGGCGGGCCGCGGACAGCGGTTCCAGCAGCAGCATTCCGGCGCCTTCGCCCCAGCCGGTGCCGTCGGCGCCGGCGGCGAATGCCTTGCACCGCCCGTCCGGCGCCAGGGCCCGCTGCTGGCTGAACTCCACAAACGCCCCCGGGGTGGACAGCACCGTGGCCCCGCCCACCAGGGCCGCCGTGCAGTCGCCCTGCCGCAGGGCCTGGACGGCCAGGTGGAGGGCGACCAGGGAGGAGGAGCAGGCGGTGTCCACGGTGATGGCCGGGCCTTCCAGGCCGAAGGTGTAGGCGATCCGGCCGGAGGCGACGCTGGTGGAGGTGCCGGTCATCAGATGGCCCGCGCCGCCGTCCTCGGTGGCGGTGAGCACCGGCAGGTAGTCCTGGCCGCTGATGCCCATGAACACCCCGGTGCGGCTGCCCCGCACCGCGGCGGGTGCCAGCCGGGCCCGCTCGAACACCTCCCAGGCCACCTCCAGCAGTTGGCGCTGCTGGGGGTCCATGGCCAGGGCCTCGCGCGGGCTGATCCCGAACAGTCCGGGGTCGAACCGGTCGGCGTCATGCAGGAATCCGCCCCGGCGGACATAGGTCCGCCCCGGCCGGCCCGGGTTGGGGTCGTAGAGGTCCTCGGTGTTCCAGCCCCGGTTGGCCGGGAAGGAGGAGGTGGCGTCCCGTCCCGAGGCGAGCAGGTCCCACAGCTTCTCGGGGGAGGTCGCCTCGCCCGGGTAGCGGCAGCCCATGGCCACAATGGCGATCGGCTCACCGGCGACGGGCACCATGGGCGCCGGATCGCCCGACTGTGCACGCTCCCCGGTGAGTTGGCCCCCGGTGAGTCGGGCCAGCAGGTGGGCGGAGAGCCGTTCCGGGGTGGGGTGGTCGAAGGCCGCCGCCGGGCTGAGGCGGACCCCGGTGGCGGTCGCCAGCCGGTTGCGCAGTTCCATGGCGGTCATGGAGACAAAGCCGAGGTCGGTGAAGGCCCGGGTGGTGTCGAGTTCCGCCGCCGAGGACAGGTTGAGCACCACGGCGGCATTCTCGCAGACCGTCCGCAGCACCGCGCGTTCCCGTTCGCTGTCCGGGAGTTCCACCAGGCGCTGCCGGAACAGGGTGGCGGCGCTCTCCTCGGCTTCCGGGGCCGGGGCGGTGGGCTGGGCGTCCAGCCAGTAGCGGCGGCGCTGGAAGGCATGGGTGGGCAGGTCCACCAGCCCTCCGCACGGCCCGAGTTGGGATGACCAGTCCACCGGTATGCCGCGCACCTGTGCTTCCGCGACGGAGGTGAGGAACCGCCTCAGGTGTCCCTCTCCGCGCCGCAGCGAGGAGAGCACCACGCCCTCGGTGGCGGCGGCGTCCAGGATCTCCTGTACCGAAACCGCCAGCACCGGGTGCGGGCTCACCTCGATAAAGCCGCGGTGTCCGGCGGCCAGCAGCCCGCGCACGGTGGGGTCGAAGCGGACGGTCTGCCGCAGGTTGCGGTACCAGTAGGCGGCGTCCAGGCCGGAGGTGTCGGCCAGGGCGCCGGTGACCGTGGAGAAGAACGGGATCCTGGCCGCCCGGGGGGTGATTCCGGCGAGCACCGACAGCAGTTCGGTCTCCAGTGACTCCACATGGGCCGAGTGGGAGGCGTAGTCCACCGCGACCCGGATCGCCCGGATGGCTTGCTGTTCGGCGGCGGCCAGCAGTTCGTCCAGCGCCTCGGCGTCCCCGGAAACCACCACCGAGGACGGGCCGTTGACCGCCGCGATACCCAACCGCGGCTCCCATGGGGTCAGCCACGGCCGGGCCCGGTCGGCGGGCAGGCCCAGGAAGGCCATTCCGCCCCGGCCGGAGAGGTGTTCGGCGATCAGCCGTGAGCGCAGGGCCACGATCCGCGCCCCGTCCTCCAGCGACAGCGCGCCCGCCACACAGGCGGCGGCGATCTCGCCCTGGGAGTGGCCGACCACGGCTCCGGGTTCCACCCCGTGGGAGCGCCACAGCTCGGCCAGCGAGACCAGCATGGCCCAGAGCGCCGGCTGGACCACATCGACGCGGTCCAGCGAGGCGGCGCCCTCCGCGCCGCACACCACATCGACCAGCGAGAAGCCGGTATGGGGTGCCACGGCCTCGGCGCACTGACGCAGGCGGTCCCGGAAGACGGCCGAGTCGCGGTACAACTCGGCGGCCATGCCCGCCCATTGGGCCCCCTGCCCGGGGAAGACAAACACCGGCCTGCGCCCCTCGGCGGCGATGCCGGTCACCACGCCGGGCGCGCCCTGCCCCTCGGCCAGCGCGTCCAGGCCGGCGAGGAACTCCTCCCGTTCCCCGGCCAGGATCACGGCCCGGTGGTCGAAGAGGGTGCGCGAGACCAGCAGGGAGTGGCCGATGCCGGCCGGGGAGAGTTCCGGGCGGGCACGGACATGGTCGCGCAGCCGGGCGGCCTGTTCCCGCAGCCCCCGGTCATTGCGCGCGGAGACCACCCAGGGCAGCATCGTCCCGGCGGGCGGCACCGGCGGCTCGGCGGGGGCCGGGAAGCCATCCGGTTCCGCCTGTTCCAGCACCACATGGGCGTTGGTGCCGCTGATGCCGAAGGAGGACACCGCCGCGCGGCGCGCCCGGCCGGTGTCCGGCCAGTCACGGACCTCGGTCAGCAGGCGCACCGCGTCCGAGGACCAGTCCACATGCGGGGTGGGCGCATCGATGTGCAGGGTGGGCGGCAGGACGCCCTTGCGCATCGCCAGCACCATCTTGATCACACCGGCGGCACCGGCCGCGGCCTGGGTGTGGCCGATGTTGGACTTCAACGAGCCCAGCCACAGCGGGCGTTCGGCGGGCCGGTCGCGGCCGTAGGTGGCCAGCAGGGCCTGGGCCTCGATGGGATCGCCCAGCCGGGTCCCGGTGCCATGCGCCTCCACCGCGTCCACCTGGTCCGGCGCCAGCCGGGCGGCCGCCAACGCCTGCCGGATCACCCGCTGTTGGGCGGGGCCGTTGGGCGCGGTCAGGCCGTTGGAGGCACCGTCCTGGTTCACCGCCGAGCCCCGCACCACGGCCAGCACCGGATGCCCGTTGCGCCGGGCGTCGGACAGCCGCTCCAGCAGCAGCAGCCCCACGCCCTCGCCCCAGCCGGTGCCGTCCGCCGACGCGGCGAACGCCTTGCACCGGCCGTCCGGCGCCAGCCCGCGCTGCCGGCTGAACTCCACAAACATGCTGGGCGTGGCCATCACCGCCACCCCGCCGGCCAGCGCCAGGGAGCAGTCGCCGGCGCGCAGCGCCTGGGCGGCCTGGTGCAGGGCCACCAGGGAGGAGGAACAGGCGGTGTCCACGGTGACCGCCGGGCCTTCCAGGCCGAAGGTGTAGGCCAGGCGGCCGGACATCACACTGGCCAGGAAGCCGGTCGAGTAACCCTCGAAGTTCTCCCGGGCGTTCTGCACCAGCAGCGCGTACTCCTGGCTGCTGGTGCCGACGAAGACCCCGGTCCGGCTGCCGCGCAGGGCGGCCGGGGCGAGGCCGGCGTGTTCGAAGGTCTCCCAGGTCACCTCCAGCAGCAGGCGCTGCTGGGGGTCCAGTGCCAGGGCCTCGCGCGGGCTGATCCCGAACAGGGCCGCGTCGAAGGAGGCCACATCGTCGAGGAAGCCGCCTTCCCGGGCGCAGCTCTTGCCGAACCGGTCGGGGTCCGGGTCATAGAGGTCCTCGGCGTCCCAGCCTCGGTCCGCGGGGAAGGGCGTGATGGCGTCCTGTCCGGAGACCACCAGGCGCCACAGGTCCTCCGGCGACCGGACGCCGCCCGGGAAGCGGCAGCCCATCGCCACCACCGCGATCGGTTCTCCGGCCGCCTCCTCCAGCTCCCGCAGGCGGCCGCGCGTCTCATGCAGGTCGGCGGTCACCCGCTTGAGGAAGTAGCGCAGCTTGTCGTCCGTCACCATCCGAAAACACCTCGTCCAGAAGTCACAGAAGTCACAGAAGCCTCAGAGGCCATCGCGGTCCGCTCGTGCCGGGGCGCCGGGCGGTCAGGAGATGCCGAGTTCATTGCTGATGAAGTCGATGACTTCCTCGTCGGTCGCCAGGTCGAGTTCGTCGGCGACGCTCGTCCCGGCGGCCTGGGCGGGCGCTGTCTCCTCCCACCGCTGGGCCAGCGCCCGCAGCCGGGCCGCCACCTGCCCCCGTTCCTCCTCGTCCAGCGGTGCGGCGGCCAGCCCGGCCGCCCAGTCGTCTAGGCGGGCCAGGAAGGGGTCGGCCGGCGAGCCCAGGCCGGCCAGCAGCTCGGCCTCGATGGTGTCGGTCAGCGCGGCCGGTGTGGGGTGGTCGAACACCAGGGTGCTGGGCAGGGTCAGACCGGTCGCGGCGCCCAGGCGGTTGCGCAGTTCCACGGCGGTGAGCGAGTCCAGCCCCAGGTCCTTGAAGGGGCGTTGGGCATCCACGCCGTCCGGGTTCGGGTGGCCGAGGACGATGGCGATCTGGCCGCGCACCAACTCCAGTACGGCCGGGTGCCGTTCCTCGGGTGCCAGGGCGGTCAGGCGTTGGCGCAGGGCGTCCGCCGCCCCGGCCGGCGCCTCCTGCGCCCGCACCGCCGGGGCCTCGACCAGGCCGCGCAGCAGCGGCGGTACGGCCCCCTGCTCGGCGGCCGTGCGCAGCGCCCGGGTGTCGAACCGCACCGGCAGCCATACCGGCCGTTCGGTGGCCAGGGCCGCGTCGAACAGTGCCAGGCCGTCCTCGGTGGACAGGCCGGCCACACCGGAGCGGGACACCCGTTCCAGGTCGGCCCCGGCCAGTCCGCCGCCCATGCCCCCGGTCGCGGACCACAGGCCCCAGGCCAGCGAGGCGGCGGGCAGGCCGGTGTCGCGGCGGTGGGCGGCCAGGGCGTCCAGGAAGGCGTTGGCGGCCGCGTAGTTGGCCTGCCCGGCGGCGCCCAGGGTGCCGGCGGCGGAGGAGAAGAGGACAAAGTCGGCCAAGTCCCGGTCCCGGGTCAGCTCATGAAGGTGCCAGGCGCCGTCCGCCTTGGGCCGGAAGACGGTGTCGATCCGCTCCGGTGTCATGGACTCCAGGACTCCGTCGTCCACCACTCCGGCGGTGTGCACCACGGCGGTCAGCGGGTGCCCGTCCGGTATGGCGGCCAGCAGTTCCGCCACCGCGGCCCGGTCGGCCAGGTCACAGGCCACGGCCCGGGCCGAAGACGCGCCCAACGCGGCCAGTTCTGCGGTGAGTTCCGCCGTGCCCGGGGCGTCCGGCCCACGGCGGCTCGCCAGCAGCAGGTGCCTGGCCTGGTGGGTACGGACCAGGTGGCGGGCCACCTCGGTGCCCAGCGCCCCGGAGCCGCCGGTGATCAGGACGGTGCCCTCGGGGTCCCGGACCGGCGGCATGGTCAGCACGATCTTGCCGATGTGCCGGGCCTGGGCGAAGTGGCGGAAGGCGGCGGGCGCCTGCCGGACGTCCCAGGTCCGTACCGGCAGCGGCGCCAGCCGGCCCTGCTCGAACAGCGCCAGGATCTCCGCCAGCATCTGTGCGATGCGCTCGGGTCCGGCGTCCATCAGGTCGAAGGCGCGATAGGCGACCCCCGGGTGGTCGTCGGCGATCCGGCCGGCGTCGCGGATATCGGTCTTGCCCATCTCGATGAACCGGCCGCCCGGCCGCACCAGCCGCAGGGAGGCGTCCACCAGTTCCCGCGCCAGGGAGTTGAGCACCACATCGACACCGCCGGCCGCGGCGAACCGGGTCTCGAACTCTCCGGTACGGGAGGAGGCGAGATGCGCCTCGTCCACACCCAGCCCGCGTACGGTCTCCCATTTGGCCGGGCCGGCCGTGGCGAACACCTCGGCGCCCAGGTGCCGGGCGAGCTGGACGGCGGCCATGCCGACGCCGCCCGCCGCCGCGTGGATGAGCACCCTGTCCCCCGGCCGCAGCCCCGCCAGATCCACCAGGCCGTGGTAGGCGGTGAGGAAGGTGACGGGGACGGCGGCGGCCTGGGGGAAGGACCAGTCCCGGGGCATCCGGGCGAGCAGACGGTGGTCGGCCACCGCGACCGGGCCCAGGCAGCCGGCCGCCAGCCCCAAGACCCGGTCGCCGGGGGCGAGTCCGGTCACCTCCGGCCCCACCTCGGTGACCACTCCGGCGATCTCACCGCCCAGCGCCCGCTGGTCGGACACCATGCCCAGGGCCATCACCACATCCCGGAAGTTCAGCCCGGCCGCACGCACCGCCACCCGGACCTGCCCGGGCGCCAGGGGCGCGGCGGCCGCCGGGCACGGGGCGAGGACCAGGTCCTCCACCGTGCCGCCGCCGGCCAGTTCCACCCGCCACTCCCCCGGGCCCGGCGGGGGCACCAGACTGCCCTCGGGGATGCCACGGGCCAGCCGGGGCACCAGCAACGCCCCGGCTCGTATGGCGAGTTGGGGCTCGTCGCCGGACAGTGCTCCGGGCAGGGCCGCCGTGGATCCGGGGTGGTCATCCAGATCTGCCAGGATGAACCGGCCCGGGTGCTCGGACTGTGCGGAGCGCACCAGGCCCCAGAGCGCGGCGGCGGCCAGGTCGGTGACCGCTGCCGCGGGTTCTCCGGCTTCTCCGGGTTCTCCGGCGGCGGTGACGGGCAGGGCGCCATGGGTCACCACGGCCAGCCGGGCGGCCCGCAGCCGGTCGTCCTTCAGCCATTGACGCATCACGCGAAGCACCTGGCCGGCCAGAGACCGTGCGGCACCGGTCGGGTCCGTGTGGTCCCCCGGGCGGCAGGGCAGTATCACCACCTCGGGTATGACCTCGCCGGAGTCGAGCGCGGCGGTCAGGGCGTCCAGGTCGGCGAACGCCGGGACGGCGAGGGCGCCGGCCAGCGCCTCGTCCCCGAGAACCACGCGGGCCGCGGTGGGGTCGGGGTCCGAAGTGGCCTTGTCCGCCACCCAGTTGACATGGAAGAGCGTGTCCTGGGTGCGGGTGGCACGCAGTTGCTGGGCGGAGACGGGGCGGGTGACCAGCGAGCCGACCGAGGCCACTGGGGCGCCCTGCTCGTCCCACAGGGTGAGGGACACCGTGTCCGCCCCGGCCGGGGCCAGCCGGGCGCGTAGCGCCGGGGCACCGCCGCCGTGGCAGGAGACGTCCTGCCAGGCGAAGGGCACCCGCAGCCGGGAGCGGTCGGCCGGTTCCCCGTCCAGCAGGGCCAGGTGCAGTGCGGAGTCCAGCAGTGCCGGGTGGACGGCATAGGCGCCGGCCCCGGCCCGGATGCCGGGTGGCAGCGCCAGCTCGGCGAACAGTTCCTCGCCCAGTCGCCAGGCCCGGTTGAGGCCGCGGAAGGCGGGGCCGTATTCGAAGCCCTGGCCGGCCAGGCGCTCATAGAAGCCGTCCAGCGGGACGGGCTGGGCGCCGGCGGGCGGCCAGGCCGCACCGGCGGGGGCGGGTGCGGTGGCGGAACCCGGGGCGAGCGCGCCGCGGGCGTGGCAGGTCCAGGGTTCGCCCGGGGCGGCGTCCTCGGGCCGGGAGTACACCCCCAGCGTGCGGTGGCCCTGCTCGCCCGCCACTCCCACCCGGATCTGGAGGTGGACGGCGCCCCGGTCGGGCAGGATCAGCGGCGCCTCCTGGGTCAGCTCGCTCAGGCGCGGGCAGCCGGCCCGGGCGCCGGCGCTCAGGGCCATCTCGACCACGGCGGTGCCCGGGAGCAGTGTGGTGCCGAGGACCTTGTGGTCGGCCGGCCAGGACTCGGTCCGGCGGGACAGTCGGCCGGTCAGGACGGCCTCCTGGGCGTCGGCCAGTTCCAGGGCGGCGCCCAGCAGCGGGTGCCGGAGCCCGGCGAGGCCCGCGGCGCTCACCTCGGCGGTGGCGGCCGGCCGGCTCCAGGGGAAGCTCCGGCGCTGGAAGGGGTAGGTGGGCAACTCCACCGTGCGGGCCCCGGTGTCGGCGAAGAACCGGGTCCAGTCGACCGGGGCGCCATGGACGAACGCCTGGGACACCGCGCCGAGGGTGGTGTCGGCCTCGGGCCGGCCGGACCGGGCCGCCGGGATCACCACGGTGCCGGCGGCCGCCGGGTCCCCGGCGAGGCAGTCCTGGGCCATCGCGGTCAGTGTCCCGGACGGCCCGACCTCCAGGAAGGTGCGCACCCCGGAGGCGAGGAGGCGGCGCATTCCGTCGTGGAAGCGCACCGGTGCCTGGGCATGGCGCACCCAGTACTCCGGGGAGCACAACTGCTCTTCGGTGGCGATCTCTCCGGTGAGGTTGGAGACCACCGGGATGCGGGGCGGGTGGAAGGTGAGCCGTTCGGCGACGCGGCCGAACTCCTGGAGCATGCCGCTCATCTGCGGGGAGTGGAAGGCATGGCTGACCCGCAGCCGGCTGGTCCGCCGCCCCTGTTCCCTGAAGTGCCCGGCGACCTCCAGCACCGGGCCTTCGGCCCCCGAAACCACCACGGACGCCGGTCCGTTGACGGCGGCGAGGGAGATCTCCTCCGCGTGTGCCGCCACCAGGGGCAGCACCTCCGCCTCGGTGGCCTGGACGGCGACCATCGCGCCGGTGCCGGGCATGCTCTGCATCAGCCGGCCCCGGGCGGCCACCAGGGCGCAGGCGTCTTCCAGGGACAGCACTCCGGCGGCCTGGGCGGCGGCCAGTTCCCCGACCGAGTGGCCGAGCAGCAGGCCGGGGGTGAGCCCCCAGTGGGTGAGCAGGCGGAACATGGCCACTTCATAGGCGAACAGCGCGGCCTGGGTGTAGGCGGTCTGCTCCAGCAGCGCGGCCGCCGGCGTCCCCTCCTCGGCAGACAGGACCTCGCGCAGCGGCCGGTCCAGGTGCGGATCGAGGTGACCGGCCACCGTGTCCAGGGACTCAGCGAACACCGGGAAGGCGGCGGCCAGTTGGCGTCCCATGCCCGGGCGTTGGCTGCCCTGGCCGGAGAAGAGGAAGGCCGTTGCGCCCTCGGCGGCCGGGCCCAGGGTCAGTCCGGCGGCGGGGCGGCCCTCGGCCAGGGCGGAGAGCCCGTCCAGCAGGCCGTCCCGGTCGGCGGACCACAGCACGGCGCGCCGGTCGAGGGTCGCCCGGGAGGTCACCAGGGACCAGCCGACGTCCACCGGCCGGAGTGCGGGGCGGGCGGCCAGGTGGCCGGCCAGGCGCCTCGCCTGCTGTCGCAGGGCCTGGTCGCCGCGGGCCGAGAGCACCAGTGGCGTCTTGCCGGACGGGCGGTCGGCGTCGGCGTCCGGTACCCCCGGCTCGTCCTCGGCGGCCTGCTCCAGGATCACATGGGCGTTGGTGCCGCTGATGCCGAAGGAGGAGACGGCCGCGCGGCGGGGGCGGCCGGTGTCCGGCCAGTCCCGGGTCTCGGTAAGCAGGCGGACCGCGCCCGAGGACCAGTCCACATGCGGAGAGGGCTGGTCGATGTGCAGGGTCTTGGGCAGCACCCCGTGCCGCATCGCCAGCACCATCTTGATCAGGCCGGCGATGCCGGCCGCGCCCTGGGTGTGCCCCAGGTTGGACTTGATGGAGCCCAGCCACAACGGCCGTTCGGCGGGCCGGTCCTGGCCATAGGTGGCCAGCAGGGCCTGGGCCTCGATGGGGTCGCCCAGGGTGGTGCCGGTGCCATGGGCCTCCACCGCGTCCACCAGGTCCGCCGACAGACGGGCGGCGGCCAGGGCCTGCCGGATCACGCGTTGCTGGGACGGTCCATTGGGGGCGGTCAGTCCATTGGAGGCACCGTCCTGGTTGACGGCGGAGCCGCGCACCACGGCCAGCACCGGGCGCCCGTTGCGCCGGGCGTCGGACAGCCGCTCCAGCAGCACCAGGCCGACGCCCTCGCCCCACCCGGTGCCGTCCGCGGCGGCGGCGAACGCCTTGCACCGGCCGTCGGCCGCCAGCCCGCGCTGCCGGCTGAACTCCGTGAAGATGCCCGGGGTGGTCATCACCTGGGAGCCGCCGGCCAGGGCCATGGTGCACTCGCGCTGCCGCAGGGCCTGGACGGCCAGGTGCACCGAGGCCAGGGAGGCCGAGCAGGCGGTGTCCACGGTGACCGCCGGTCCCTCCAGGCCGAAGGTGTAGGCGAGGCGGCCGGAGAGCACACTGGCGGCGCTGCCGGTGAGCTGGTGTCCCTCGCTGCCCTCGGCCGGTTCGGCACCGGCGCCATTGGTGGTGAGTACGGATCCCACGAACGTGCCAATGGGACGGCCGCGCAGCGCACCGGGGCTGACCCCGGCCCGTTCAAAGGTCTCCCAGGCGGTTTCCAGCAGCAGCCGCTGCTGGGGGTCCATCGCGGCGGCCTCGCGTGGGCTGATGCCGAAGAGGTCCGCGTCGAACTCGGCGGCGTCGTCCAGGAAGCCGCCTTCCAGGGCGTAGGTCGTGCCCGGCCGGCCGGGGTCCGGGTCGAAGAGCGCCTCGGTGTCCCAGCCCCGGTCGGTGGGAAAGGCCGCGATGGCGTCGGTTCCGCCGGCCACCAGGCGCCACAGGTCCTCCGGGGACCGGACGCCGCCCGGGAAGCGGCAGCCCATCGCCACCACCGCCACCGGCTCACGGGAGGCGGCCATCAGCTCCCGGTTGCGGGCGCGCAGGGTCTCAATCTCCTTGAGTGAGGCCCGCAGTGCCTCGACGAGCTTCTCGTCACCAGCCGGCATCGTGGTCCTCCGTCTCGGGGTGTGCTTGGTTGTTCAGGGCCATGGCCAGCAGCCCCTCGGCGTCCAGTCGGTCGATGGAGCCGGTTTCGGCGTCCTTGGGCCGTGCCGCCGCGGCGGCCGGACGGCCCGCGAGGTCCAGCAGGGCGTCGAGCAGTCCGGCGTCGCGCAGCCGGGCCAGCGGAATGCCGGCCAGGGCTTGGCGCACTTGGTGCTCGGTGTCGCGCTGGGCGTCGGATTCCGCGTCCCCGGGGGCCAGTTGGCCGTCCAGGTGCCCGGCCAGCGCGCCCGGGGTGGGATGGTCGAAGACCAGCGTCGGGGGCAGTCGCAGCCCGGTCGCGGCGGACAGCCGGTTGCGCAGTTCCACGGCGGTCAGTGAGTCAAAGCCCAGTTCCTTGAAGGCCCGGTCCTGGCCCACCGCCTCGGCGGCCGGGTAGCCGAGCACGGTGGCGGCCTCCGCCCTTACCAGGCCGAGGAGTTGGCGTGCTCGCTCGGGCGGGGTCAGGGCGGCCAGCCGGCGGCGCAGTGCCGCACCGCCCTCCGCCGTGCCGGGGCCGCGCCGCGCGGGGGTGCGCACCAGCCCGCGCAGCACCGGGGGCAGGGTGTCGGTGCGGGCTCGCAGCGCGGACAGGTCCAGTCGCATGGGGAGCAGCAGCGGCCGGTCCATGGCCAGGGCGGTGTCCAGCAGCGCCAGTCCCTCCTCGGTGGAGATGCCCCGCAGGCCGGAGCGGGTCAGCCGGGCCCGGTCGGCCCGGCCCAGGCCGGCGGTCAGCTCGCTGGTCTCGGACCACAGCCCCCAGCCCAGCGACAGCCCGGGGAACCCGGCCCGGCGCCGGCCGGCCAGCAGCGCGTCCAGGAAGGCGTTGGCCGCCGCGTAGTTGCCCTGCCCGGCGCTGCCCAGGGTGGCCGCGGCCGAGGAGAACACCACCAGCGCCACCGGACCGGATGTCCTGGTCAGCTCGTCGAGGTGGTGCACCGCGTCCACCTTGGGCCGGAACACCCGGTCGACGCGCTCAGGGGTCAGGGCCGGGATCACGCCGTCGTCCAGCACTCCGGCCGCGTGGATCACGGCGGTCAGCGGGTGCCGGCCGGGGACCGAGGCCAGCACGGCGG
Organism: Streptomyces sp. NPDC052396; assembly: GCF_044593195.1. Lineage (NCBI taxonomy): Bacteria > Bacillati > Actinomycetota > Actinomycetes > Kitasatosporales > Streptomycetaceae > Streptomyces > Streptomyces sp. NPDC052396. Next base: position 26,631 of record NZ_JBIUAW010000026.1, on the reverse strand, counting down.
CGATGGCCTCGCGGTCGGCCGTGTCACAGGCCGCCCAGGTCACGTTGGCGTCCAACGCGGCCAGCTCGGCGGTCAGTTGGGCGGCCTCCTCGGTGGTGCCGCCGCGCCGGCTCACCAGCAGCAGATGGCGCACTCCCCTGGTGCCGGCCAGGTGCCGGGCCACGGCGCGGCCCAGGGTTCCGGAGGCTCCGGTCACCAGCACCGTGCCCTGGGCGTCCCACCGGGTGGCGGTGTCCTCCTCGGCCGCCGGGGCGCGTTCCAGCCTGGGCACCAGGATCCGGCCCGCGCGCAGGGCGAGTTGGGGTTCGTCCAGGGTCAGGGCGGTGGCGAGGTTCCGGAGGGACTCGGGGTGGCCGTCCAGGTCGGCCAGGACAAAGCGGCCGGGGTTCTCCGACTGGGCCGAGCGCACCAGGCCCCAGACCGCGGCGGCCGCCGGGTCCCCGGGGGGATCACCGTCCGGGGCGGCCGGTGCGCTCCGGGTGAGGATGACCAGCCGCCGGGTGTCCTCGTGCTCCCCGGCCAACCAGGATTGCAGCAACTCCAGGGCACGGCAGGTGAGTTCGCGGGCGCGTTCGGCAAGGTCGCCGGCTGAGGTGTCAAGCGGCGCGAGGACCAGCTCGGGTGCCGGAGCTCCGGTCTCGGCCGCCGCCCGCAGCGCGGGCAGGTCCGGGTAGCGGCGGCCGGGCAGCTCCGGGGCGTCGTCCCCGAGTACGGCCCAGGTTCCGGCGGCGGTGCCGGTGGCGGTGGACGGGGCGGCCGTCCAGGCGAGCTGGAACAACGCGTCCCGGTGGCCGCGCAGTTGCCCGGCCGCGACCGGCCGGGCCGTCAGCGACCGTACGGTCACCGCGGGGGCACCCTCGGCGTCCGCCACCACCACCGACACATCCTGGGCGGCGCCCGGGGAGACCCGGACGCGTACCGCCGGGCCGCAGTCGCGGTGGAAGGCCACCTCGTTCCAGGCGAAGGGCATGGCCGCCTCCCCGGTCCCGTCCGGCCGGCCGCGCAGCAGACAGGAGTGCAGGGCGGCGTCGAGCAGCGCGGGGTGGGCGCGATAGCCGTCCGTCCCGGTGTGCCGCTCCTCCGGCAGCGCCGCCTCGGCGAAGATCTCCTCGCCCAGGCGCCAGGCGGTGTGCAGGCCCCGGAAGGCGGGGCCGTAGCCGAGGCCGGTCTCATCCATCCGCTGGTAGAAGTCGGAGAGTTCGAGAGGCGTGGCTCCCGGGGGCGGCCAGGCGCCGTCCAGGGCGGGCGGCGGGGCCGGGGTATCCGTGGTGAGGACGCCCCGGGCGTGGCACAGCCAGGGGTCTTCCGGTGGCGCGTCCTCGCGGCGGGAGTACACGGCCAGCGGCCGGGTGCCGTCCTCCTCGGGCGGGGCGACCCGGACCTGGAGGCGGACCGCGCCCCGTTCGGTGAGGACCAGCGGGGCCTGCTGGATCAGTTCCCGGATCTGGGGGCAGCCGGTCTCGGTCCCGGCCAGCGCGGCCAGTTCCAGGAAGGCGGTGCCGGGCACAATCACGGTCCCGGCCACGGTGTGGTCGGCCAGCCAGGGGTGGCTGTCCAGGGACCAGCGGGCGGTGAGGACGGTCTCGGGTGAGTCGGCGAGTTCCAGCCGGGCGCCCAGCAGCGGATGGTCCGCGCGGCCGAGTCCCGCCGCGGTCACCTCTCCGGACGCGGCGGGGGCCGGCAGCCAGAACCTGCGCCGCTGGAACGGGTAGGTGGGCAGCTCCACCGCATGGGGCGGGCGGCCGGCCCAGAGCGCCGTCCAGTCCACCGCGACGCCCCGGGTGTGGGCCTCGGCGAGCGAGGCCAGGAAGCGGTGCGGGCCGCCCTCGCCACGCCGCAGGGACCCCACCGTCACCCCGGGCCGTCCGGGGTGGTCCGCCAGGACCTCGCCGACGGCGGTGGTGAGCACCGGATGCGGGCTGGCCTCCACAAAGGCGCCATAGCCCAGGCCGGCCAGTTCCCGGACGGCAGGCTCAAAGCGGACCGGCTCGCGCAGATTGCGGTACCAGTAGCCGGCGTTGAGCCCGGCGGTGTCCTGGAAGGCGCCGGTCACCGTGGAGAAGAAGGCGACTTGGCCGGTGCGCGGCCGTATCTCCGCCAGGTCGCGGGAGATACGCTCCCGCACCTCCTCGACATGGGGTGAGTGCGAGGCGTAGTCCACCGGGATCCGGCGGGCCCAGACCCCGGTCCGCTCGCAGTGGGCCAGCACCTCGTCCAGTGCGGCCGCATCGCCCGAAACCACCACCGACGCCGGTCCGTTGACCGCCGCCAGGGACAGCCGCCCGTCCTGGTCCGCCACCAGCTTCTCGGCCTCCGCCGGGGTGATGGCCAGCGAGAGCATGCCGCCGCGTCCGGCGATGGCGGTCAGGGCACGGCTGCGCAGGGCGACCACCCGGGCGCCGTCGGCCAGGGAGAGTCCGCCCGCGACACAGGCCGCGGCGATCTCGCCCTGGGAGTGGCCCACCACGGCGGCGGGTTCCACCCCATGGGAGCGCCACAGGTGGGCCAGGGAGACCATCACCGCCCACAGGGCCGGCTGGACCACGTCCACCCGGTCCAGGCAGGTTTCGGCGGCGGTGCCCCGGACCACCTCCAGCAGGTCCCAGTCCACATGGGGGGCCAGGGCCTCGGCGCACTCGGTCAGGCGTTCCCGGAAGGCCGGTGCGGCATCCCACAACTCGGCTGCCATGCCCGCCCATTGGGCGCCCTGGCCGGGGAAGACGAACACGGTCTTTCCGGGGTCGCCGGCCGTCCCCCGGACGACGGCGGGGTCCTCGTGCCCCGCCGCCAGCGCGGCCAGGGCGGCCAGCGACTCCTCCCGGCCGCCGGCCAGGACCACCGCACGGTGGTCCAGCACGGCCCGGGTGGTCAGCAACGAGCCGGCCACCTCGGGGAGTTGCTGCTCCGGACGGGCGGTGAGGTGCTCGTGCAGCCGGGCGGCCTGGGCGCGCAGGGCCGGTTCGCTCCTGGCCGACAGGACCAGGGGCAGCGGGCCGTCGGGGACGGGCGCGCGCGGGCCGTCATCGGGCGCCGGCGGTGCCTGTTCCAGGATGATGTGCGCATTGGTGCCGCTGATGCCGAAGGAGGAGACGGCGCCCCGGCGCGGCCGCCCGGTCTCCGGCCAGGGACGGGCCTCGGTGAGCAACTCCACCGCGCCCTGGGACCAGTCGACATGCGGGGTGGGCGCGTCCACATGCAGGGTGCGGGGCAGCATGCCCTGCCGCATGGCCAGCACCATCTTGATGACCCCGGCGACACCCGCCGCCGCCTGGGGGTGCCCCAGGTTGGACTTGACGGAGCCCAGCCACAACGGCCGTTCGGCGGGCCGGTCCTGGCCATAGGTGGCCAGCAGGGCCTGGGCCTCGATGGGGTCGCCCAGGGTGGTGCCGGTGCCATGGGCCTCCACCGCGTCCACATCCGAGGCCCGGAGCCGGGCGCCGGCCAGGGCCTGGCGGATCACCCGTTCCTGGGCGGGGCCGTTGGGGGCGGTCAGACCGTTGCTGGCGCCGTCCTGGTTGACGGCGGAGCCGCGCAGCACGGCCAGCACCCGGTGCCCGTTGCGCCGTGCGTCACCGAGGCGTTCGACCAGGAGCACTCCGGCGCCCTCGCCCCACACGGTGCCGTCGGCGGCCGCGGCGAAGGGCTTGCAGCGCGCGTCGGCGGCCAGGGCGCCCTGCCGGCTGAACTCGGTGAAGGCGCTGGGGGTGCACATCACGGTGACCCCGCCGGCCAGTGCCAGGTCGCAGTCCCCGCCGCGCAGCGCCTGGGCGGCCAGGTGCAGGGCCACCAGCGAGGAGGAGCAGGCGGTGTCCACCGTGACGGCCGGGCCCTCGAAGCCGAAGGTGTAGGAGATCCGGCCGGAGGCGACGCTGCCGGAGCCGCCGGTGCCCAGATAGCCGGCCGCCTCGCCCGGGGCGGCGGCGTGCCGCATGGTGTAGTCGTGGTACATCAGGCCGGCGAACACCCCGGTGCGGCTGCCGCGCAGGGCCGTGGGGTCGAGGCCGGCCCGTTCCAGTGCCTCCCAGGAGATCTCCAGCAGCAGGCGCTGCTGGGGGTCCATGGCCACCGCCTCGCGTGGGCTGATGCCGAAGAACTCGGGGTCGAAGTGGGCGGCGTCCCGCAGGAATCCGCCTTCCGCCGTGTACGTGCCGGGGTCGAGGTCCCAGCCGCGGTCGGTGGGGAAGGCGGAGATGGCGTCGGCGCCCCCGTCCACCAGCCGCCAGAGGTCCTCCGGTGAGCCGACACCGCCGGGGAAGCGGCAGGCCATGCCCACGATGGCGATCGGCTCATCGGTGCGCACCGGGCCACGGAGCGCCGGCCGCCGTTCCCGCCGCTCGCCGGTGAGCCGGCCGTGCAGGTGCTCGGCGAGCGCCTGTGGCGTCGGCTGGTCGAAGACCAGGGTGGCGGGCAGCCGCAGGCCGGTGACCCGGGCCAGGCGGTTGCGCAGTTCGACGGCGGTGAGCGAGTCGAAGCCCAGCTCCTTGAAGGCGCGCCCGGGTTCCACCTCCGCCGCCCCCGCGTGGCCGAGCACCGCGGCGACCTGGGAGCGGACGGCCTCCAGGACGGCCGCGGCACGGTCCTGGGGCGAGCGGGCGGCGAGTTCGCGGCCCAGGGCGGAGGTGCCCTCGGTGCCGGCCCCGGCGCGCCGGGCCGGGGGCCGGACCAGGGCGCGCAGCAGGGCGGGTACGCCCTCGGTGGCGGCCCGGGCCCGGACGGCCGTCAGGTCCAGGCGGGTGGGCACCGCCACGGGCGGTCCGGCGGCCAGGGCGGCGTCGAAGAGGGCGACGCCTTCCGCGCCGGACAGGCCGGTGACTCCCGAGCGGCGCATCCGGTCCCGGTCGGTGTCCGACATGCCGGCGGTCAGCGCGCTGGTCCGGGCCCATAGCCCCCAGGCCAGGGAGAGCGCGGGCAGCCCCAGCGAGCGCCGGAGACCGGCGAAGGCGTCCAGGAAGGCATTGGCCGCGGCATAGCCGGCCTGACCCGCGCTGCCGAAGGTGCCGGCGGCGGAGGAGAACATCACAAAGGCCGTCAACTCGGCGGTGCGGGTGAGCTCATGGAGGTTCACCACCGCGTCGGTCTTCGGCCGGAACACGGTATCCAGCCGGTCCGGGGACAGCGCGGACAGCATGCCGTCGTCCAGCAGGCCGCCGGCGTACACCACGGCGCGCAGCGGGTGTTCCGCCGGGATGCGGGCCAGGACCTCCGCCAGTGCGGCGCGGTCCGCCACATCGCAGGCCGCCCAGTGCACCGAGGCGCCCAACTCGGTGAGCTCGCCGGTGAGTTCGGCGGCCCCGGGTGCGTCGGCGCCGCGCCGTCCCAGCAGCAGCAGCCGGCGCGCGCCATGGGTGGCGGCCAGGTGGCGGGTCACGACCCGGCCGAGTACGCCCGACGCCCCGGCCACCAGGACGGTGCCCTCGCCGTCGAACACCCTCGGTGCGGGGCCGGGCGGCGGCAGGCGGCGCAGCCTGGGGGCGAGCGGCTGCCCGTCGCGCAGGGCGAGTTGGGGCTCCTCGCCGTCGGCCGCGGTGGGCAGCAGGGCGGCCGAGGGCTGCTGTCCGTCCCAGTCCACCAGGACCAGCCGGTCCGGGTGCTCCGCCTGGGCCGAGCGCAGCAGGCCCCAGGCGGCGGCCAGGGCGGGGTCGGCCGTCTCCCGCTCGTCTGTCGCGACGGCGCCCCGGGTCAGCAGGACCAGGCGGGCGGCGGACAGCCGGTCGTCGCCGGTCCACCGCTGGGCCAGGGCCAGCGCGCGGCCGGTGATCTCGCGGGTGGCCATGGGCAGTTCGCCCGGGCAGGGCTCCAGTGTCGCCAGCACCACATCCGGTGTCTCGGGTGCGGCGGCCACCGCCGCGAGGTCCGGCTGTCGCCGCACCCGCAGGCCGGCGGCCTCCAGGGCCGGGGCCAGTTCCCCGGCGCCGTCCAGCACGGCCCAGGTCCGTGACCGGCCGGAGGCCGGGGCGGGGGCCGGGATCCAGTCCACGGCGAACAGGGGGGCGCCCGGCCCGGGTTCGGCGGACTTCAGCATGCCGGGCGTCACCGGGCGGACGGCCAGCGAGTCCACCGAGGCGACGGGGGCGCCGGTGGCGTCGGCCGCCTCCAGGGTCACCGCGTCGGGGCCCGCCGGGGTGAGGCGTACCCGCAGCCGGGTGGCACCGGTGGCGTGCACGGCCACGCCCGACCAGGAGAACGGCAGCCGGGGGCCGGCGGTCCGGGTGTCATCGGCGGCCACCGCGTGCAAGGCGGCGTCCAGCAGCGCCGGATGGACGGCGAAGCCATCACCGTGGTGCTCGCCGTCGTACTCCTCGTCGAGGGCGACCTCGGCGAAGATCTCCTCGCCCCGGCGCCAGGCGGCCCGCAGGCCGCGGAAGGCGGGGCCGTACTCCAGTGCACGCTCCGCCAGGTCCTGGTAGACCCGGTCCACCGGCAGGGGGTCGGCGCCGGGCGGGGGCCATTCCTCCAGCGGGGTGCCGGCGGGGCGGGCGATACGGGTGAGGGTTCCGCCGGACTGCCGGGTCCAGGGCGCGTCCGGGGTGTCCTCGGGCCGGGTGTGGAGGGTGAGGTGACGGGCTCCGGTGTCATCGGCGGCGCCGATCATGGCGCACAGCTGGATTGCGCCCCGGGCGGGCAGCACCAGCGGTGCCTCCAGGGTCAGTTCGGCCACGCCCTCGCAGCCCGCCCGCTCGGCCGCCCGGAGCGCCAGCTCCAGGAAGGCGGTGCCGGGCAGCAGGACGGTCCCGTCCACGGCGTGGCCGGCCAGCCAGGGATGGGTCTCCAGGGACAGCCGCCCGGTGAGCAACAGGCCGCCCGAGTCGGGGAGTTCGGCGGTGGCGGCCCACCAGGGGTGGGTGAGCGGGGTGAGCCCGGCCGCCCCGACGTCGCTCGTCGGCCGTGGGGCGTCCAGCCAGTGGCGGCGCCGGTCGAAGGCATAGGTGGGCAGCGGGATGCGGCGGGCGCCGGTGCCGGCGAAGACCCGTTCCCAGTCGGGGGACCGTCCCTGGGCGTAGAGCTCGCCCAGGGAGCGCAGAAAGCGGTCCGGGCCGCCGTCGTCCCTGCGCAGGGTGCCGGTCACCAGCGCGTCCTCGCCCAGTGCGGTGAGGGTCTCGGTGAGGCCGGGGGTCAGCACCGGGTGCGGGCTGCACTCCACAAAGGTGCCGTGCCCGGCTATGGCCAGGCACTCGACGGTCTCCGCGAGCCGGACGGTCTGCCGCAGGTTGCGGTACCAGTACTCGCCGGTCAGCTCGCCGCCCGGCAGGACGTCGCCGGTGACCGTCGAGTACAGCGGGATGTCCCCGGCGCGGGGGCGGATGCCGGCCAGGGCGGCCAGCAGGTCCTGGTGGAGGGCCTCCACCTGCGGGGAGTGGGAGGCGTAGTCCACCGCCACGCGCCGGGCGCGCACCTCGTCCCGGGCGCAGTCGGCCAGCAGTTCGTCCAGTGCCGCCGGGTCGCCCGAAACCACCACGGACGACGGGCCGTTGACGGCGGCCACGGCCAGCCGGCCGGGCCGGCGGGCCAGACGGTCGCGGACCTCGGCGACGGGGGCCGCCACCGAGACCATGCCGCCCGCTCCGGCCAGCCGTTCGGCGACCAGACGGGAGCGCAGGGCCACGACCCGGGCGCCGTCCTCCAGGGACAGCGCCCCGGCCACACAGGCCGCGGCGATCTCGCCCTGGGAGTGGCCCACCACGGCTGCGGGTTCCACCCCGTGCGAGCGCCACAGGGCGGCCAGGGACACCATCACCGCCCACAGCACCGGCTGGACCACCTCCACCCGCTCCCAGCGGGTGTCCTCGGCGGGGGCGGACACCATCTCCCGCAGTGACCAGTCGGCATACGGGGCGAGGGCGTCGGCACAGGCTTCCATCCGCTCCCGGAAGACGGCGGAGGACTGCCACAACTCCGCGGCCATGCCGGCCCATTGGGAGCCCTGGCCGGGGAAGACGAAGACCGTGCGGCCCGCTTCCCGGGCGGTGCCCTCGGCCAGGCCGGCGGCGGGCTCCCCGGCGGCCAGCGCGGCCACCCCGCGCAGCAGTTCCGCGGACCGGCTGCCCACCACCACGGCCCGGTGCCGCAGCGCGTCCCGGGTGGTGGCCAGCGAGAGGGCGACATCGGCCGGGTGCTCGCCGGGGTGGGCCGCCAGGTGTTCGCACAGCCGGGCCGCCTGGGCCCGCAGGGCCCCGGGGGTCTGGGCGGAGAGTACCCAGGGGACCGGGCCGGGTGCCGCGTCCGGCTCCCGGTCTCCGGTTTCCGGAAGGTCCTCGGCCTGCTCCAGGATCACATGGGCGTTGGTGCCGCTGATCCCGAAGGAGGACACGCCGGCCCGCCGGGGGCGGCCGGTCTCCGGCCAGGGCCGGGGTTCGGTCAGCAGCCGTACGGTGCCGGCGGACCAGTCGACATGCGGGGTGGGGGTGTCCACATGCAGGGTCGGGGGCAGGGTGCCATGGCGCAGCGCCAGCACCGTCTTGATCACGCCCGCGATGCCGGCGGCGGCCTGGGTGTGGCCGATGTTGGACTTCAACGAGCCCAGCCACAGCGGGTGTTCGGCGGGCCGGTCCTGGCCGTAGGTGGCCAGCAGGGCCTGGGCCTCGATGGGGTCGCCCAGGGTGGTGCCGGTGCCATGGGCCTCCACGGTGTCCACCTCGGCCCCGGTGAGTCCGGCGTTGGCCAACGCGGCCCGGATGACCCGCTGTTGGGCGGGGCCATTGGGGGCGGTGAGCCCATTGGAGGCGCCGTCCTGGTTGACGGCGCTGCCGGTGACCACCGCGAGCACCGGGTGGCCCAGCCGGCGGGCGTCGGAGAGGCGCTCCAGCAGGACCACGCCCACGCCCTCGGCGAGCCCGGTGCCGTCCGCCTGCCCGGCGAATGCCTTGCACCGGCCGTCGGGGGACAGCGCGCGCTGCCGGCTGAACTCCAGCAGCGCGGCCGGGCTGGACATCAGGGTGGCCCCGCCGGCCAGGGCGAGGTCGCACTCCCGGTTGCGCAGCGCCTGCACGGCGAGGTGCAGGGCCACCAGGGAGGAGGAGCAGGCGGTGTCCAGGGTGACCGCCGGGCCCTGAAGGCCGAAGGTGTAGGCCACCCGGCCGGAGGCGACACCGGCGGCCCGTCCGATCTCCAGCTGTCCCTCGAACTCCGTGAGGATGCCGGGCAGTCGGGGGGTGTAGTCGCTGCCCATCAGCCCGGTGAAGACCCCGGTGCGGCTGCCGGCCAGTGCGGACGGGGCCAGGCCGGCCCCTTCCAGGGCCTCCCGGGAGACCTCCAGCAGCAGCCGCTGCTGGGGGTCCATCACCAGGGCTTCCCGAGGGCTGATGCCGAACAGCTCGGCGTCGAAGGAGGCGATGTCGTCGAGGAACCCGCCTTCCCGGGCATAGGACTTGCCCACCCGGTCGGGGTCCGGGTCGTAGAGTCCCTCCGCGTCCCAGCCCCGGTCCTCGGGGATCGGGGTGATCCCGTCCGAGCCGGCGGCGACCAGCCGCCACAGTTCCTCCGGCGAGGACACTCCGCCGGGGAAGCGACAGGCCATCGACACCAGCGCGACCGGCTCCCGGCTCGCCGTCTCGGCGGTCCGCAGGCGCTCACGGGTCTGGACCAGCTCGGCGGTGAGCCGCTTGAGGTAGTCGAGCGTCTTGTCGTCCTTGCTCATGTCGAACGTGCTGCCCTTCACACGGAGATCGAGGGACTGGTCGAGCTGCCGCCGGCTAGGTCGGGATCCTCAGCGGTGCACCGTCGGGAGCCGGCGGGTCAGGCGGTGGCCGCGCCGCCGAAGCGCAGCGGCAGGATGTCCGGGCCGGAGACGCCGGTCTCGGGGCGCCAGCTGATCGGACCGGTGATCCGCGGCGGGTCCAGCCGGGCGGTCAGCACCTGCAGGGCTTCGGCGATCTCCACCCGGGCCAGTGCCGCGCCCAGGCAGAAGTGGGCGCCGCCGCCGAAGGCCAGGGTGCCGGCCTCGCGTTTGACGGTGATGTCAAAGGCGTCACCGTCGGCGAACACCCTGGGGTCGCGCTGCGCGGAGTGCGCGCACAGCCACACCGGGGTGCCGGCCGGGATGTGCAGGCCGTTCATCTCGAAGTCCTCGGCGGCGGACTTGGTGGCCACCACGGTGGTGGTGGGGGCCCAGCGCAGTACCTCCTCCACCGCCTGCGGGGCCAGCTCGGGTTGTTCCCTCAGCAGGGTCCACTGCTCGGGGTGGGCGGCGAACGCCACCATGGCGTGGCCGAGTTGGTGGCTGGTGGTCTGGAATCCGGCGACCAGCAGGGTGGCGACCAGGGTGCGCAGTTCCTCCTCGTCCAGGGCGTCGTCCCGTTCCTGGGCGCGCAGGATGTCGGAGAGCAGGTCGTCACCGGGGTTGGCGCGCAGCTTGGGGAAGACGGTCTCGAAGTAGGCGTACATCCCGGACAGCGCCTCTTCCACCCGGGAAACCAGGCTGAGGTCGCCCAGCGCCGCCACCAGGTTGGTCTCCTTGCACCAGTGGCCGACGGTGTCCTGGTCCTGCTGTGGGAAGCCCAGCAGTTCGCACACCACGGCCGCGGGCAGCGGGTCGGCGAAGGCGGCCACGAAGTCGCAGTCGCCGGCGGCGGCCAGCCGGTCGGCCAGTTGCTCGGCGGTGGCCCGGATGAACGGGCGCAGCGCGGTGATCCGGCGGGAGGTGAACGCATGGGTGACCAGCCCGCGCAGCCGGCGGTGGTCGGGGCCCTCCAGGCTCTGCATAAAGTCGCGCATGAACTCGCGGACGATTCCGCTGGGCGGCCCGACCAGGTCCACCACATCGCGGAAGCCGGAGACCAGCCGGGGGTCCCGGGAGAGGCTGTGGGCCTCGGCGTACCTCAGCACCAGGAGTCCCATGGGGGTTTGGGCGATCCAGGACTTCTCCCTGGCCTCGGCCACCTCGGGTGCGTCCCAGGCGAACCCGGGCGAGATGATGTCCAGAAACGGCAGGTCCTGCCAAGGGGACTGGCTCTGTATGGCGGTAGACATTCGCGGTCCTTCGCTTCCTGGGTGCGGTGTGCCGTGCTGCCGCACCGCATTGTGATCAGTGGGACTTGGCGCCTTCTTGGACCCGACTGGGACCGGCGGATTCGCCGGCGGTGGCCAGCAGGGTGTGGGCCCGCAGCAACGCCCGTCCCTTGAGGACCACTTCGTCGAATTCGTCGTCCGGGTCGGAGTCCAGGACGATGGCGCCGCCGGCGCCGATGACGGTGCCGGCGGGGGTGGTCACCGCGGTGCGGATGACGATGTTGAGGTCGGTGCCGCCGCAGAGTCCGAAGTAGCCGATGGTGCCCGAGTAGATGCCGCGGGCGTCCTGCTCCAGGCGGTCGATGATGGCCATGGTCCGCAGCTTGGGGGCGCCGGTCATGGAGCCGCCGGGAAAGCAGGCCCGTACACAGGCGACCGGGTCCACATCGCGGCGCAGCCGGCCCCGGACGGTGGTGACCAGCTGGTGCACGGTGGCATAGGACTCGGTGACCATATAGGCGGGCACCTCGACGGATCCCACCTCGCAGACCCGGCCGAGGTCATTGCGGAGCAGGTCGACGATCATCAGGTTCTCGGCCCGGGTCTTGGCCGAGGCGGTCAGGGAGTCGCGCAGGGCCCGGTCGGTGGCCGGGTCCTCGCCCCGGGGCGCGGTGCCCTTGATGGGTTTGCTCTCCACGGTGCCGTCCTGGTCGATGCGCAGAAAGCGTTCCGGGGAGGAGCACACCACGGCCGTCTCGCCCAGGCGCAGAAAGGCGGCGTAGGGCGCGGGGTTGAGCTCGCGCAGCAGCAGGTGGAAGGCGAGCGGGTCGTGCAGGGCGGGCAGGCGTATTCGGTTGGTCAGGCAGATCTCATAGCTCTCGCCGTTGCGCAGTTCCTCCAGGCAGTCCTCGATGTCCCGGCCGTACTCGGCGCGGGCCCGGTCCAGGGTCTCCTGCCGGGCAAGCGCCTGGGCGGCCTGGGCGGGCGGGCGGGCCGGGGCGGGGCCGGGCAGGGCGCGGGCGCGCCGGGCGGTCTCCGCCACCCAGGCGCGGGCCTGTTCGGTCTCGGCTGCTCCGGTGGTGCTCAGGGCCAGCACATAGGTCCGGGCCTCCTGGTGGTCCACCACCACCAGGCGGTCGGCGAACATCCATACCGCGTCCGGGGTTTGGGCCCGGTGGACATTGGGGCTGCCGCATTCGGCCTTGAGCTCATAGCCGAAGTAGCCGACATAGCCGCCGTTGAGGTCGAAGGGCAGCTCCGGGGAGGTGAGCCGGCGGCCGCGCAGCCGCTCCTGAAGCACCTCGAACACGGTGCCGTCCTCGCGGTGTTCGCCGGCCCGGTCGCGGACCGCCACGGTGTGTTCCCCGGTGCGGTAGGTGAGGGTTTCGGCGAAGGGGCCGGAGTCGTCGCCGAGGAAGGAGAACCTGCCCCGGCCGGTGGCCGCGGTGCCGCTGTCCAGCCAGAAGGCGTGGTCGCGGTCGCCGAACAGGGTGGTGAACAGGGCCGTGGTGTCCACCGCGCGGTCGATGACCTCGACCACCGGCCGGAGTTCGGGGCCGGTGCCGGGGGTGTGCTCGCGCGGCGCCCAGCGGGCGGGTTCCGGGGGCGCGGCGGCGTAGTGGCGTCCGGTGAGTTCCGCGAAGTTGCGGATCAGCTGGGCGCCCCATTCGCTGGCGATGGACTCCGGGTGGAACTGCAGTCCCCAGCGCGGCAGTCGGCGGTGCCGCAGGGCCATCACGGTGCCGTCCTCGGCCCAGGCGGTGGCCTGGAGCTCCTCCGGCAAGGGTTCGCTGACCCGCAGCGAGTGGTAGCGCACCGCGGTGAAGTTCCGTGGCAGGCCGTCGAAGAGGTCCTGGCCGTTGTGGCGGACCCGGGTGAGGTGGCCGTGCCGGGGCGTTCCGCGTTCCACCCGCGCGCCGTGGTGGTGGGCGATGGCCTGGTGGCCCAGGCACACCCCGAGGATGGGGACTTCCTGCCAGCCTTCCAGGACCTGCCGGCACCAGCCGAGGTCGGCCGGGCGCTGGGGGCGGCCCGGGCCGGGTGAGATCACCACGCCGTCGAACAGCGCCGGGTCCAGGTCCGGCCAGGACGGGTCGTCATTGACCAGCACCGTGGGTTCCTTGCCGTACACCTGGGCCAGCAGCTGGAACAGGTTGTAGGTGTAGGAGTCGTAGTTGTCGATCAGCAGCACGCTCATCGGGGCGTCCTTATCCGTTTACTCGCCGGCCCTTACCCGCTGTCCCTTACTCGTCTGACTCGCCGAGCTGGTGGTCGATGAAGTCCAGGACTTCCTCCAGGGAGGCCGAGTGGAGCTGTTCGATGACCTGGTCTCCCGCGGCGGTGTCCGGCCGGGCCGGTGCGCCGGGGGCCGGGTCCGGCAAGAGCAGGGTGCGCAGGTGCCGGCCGAGCGCGGCGGGGTTGGGGTGGTCGAAGACCAGGGTGGCGGGCAGGCGCAGGCCGGTGGCGCCGTTGAGCCGGTTGCGCAGTTGCAGGGCGCGCAGTGAGTCGAATCCGATGTCGGCGAAGGGGCGCCGCTCGCCCACGGTCCGCGGGTCGTCATAGCCCAGCACGGCCGCCACATGGGTGCGGACCACGCCGAGCAGCAGGTCCTCGCGTTCGGCCTCCGGCACCCCGGCCAGGCGGGCGGCCAGCGAGTCACCGCCGGGCTCGGCCTCGGTGGTGGTGGGGGTGGCGCGGCGGACGGGGGTACGGGCCACCAGTCCGCGCAGCAGGGCCGGGACGTCCTCGCTGCCGGCGCCGCCGAGTACGGCGGTGTCCAGGCTCAGCGGATAGACCACCGGGTGGTCGCCGGCCAGGGCGAGGTCGAACAGGGCGAGTCCCTGTTCGTCGGCGAGCGGCCGGATGCCGGAGCGGGCGATCCGCCGGGTGTCGGTCTCGTTGAGGCCGCCGGTCAGGGCGGACCGGGTGGCCCACAGCCCCCAGCCCAGGGACACTCCCGGCAGGCCGGCGCCCCGGCGCTGTTCCAGCAGCGCGTCCACAAAGGCGTTGGCCGCCGCGTAACCGGCCTGCCCGGCCGTCCCCAGGACGCCGGCCGCCGAGGAGAAGACCACCAGCGGGACCCGGGTGCCGGCCGTCAGCCGGTGCAGGTGCCAGGCGGCGTCCGCCTTGGGGCGCAGCACCCGGTCCAGGCGCTGGGGAGTCTGAGAGGTCAGCACTCCGTCCTCCAGCACGCCGGCCAGGTGGACCACGGCCGTCAGCGGATGCTCCCCGGGGATGGCCGCCAGGGTCCGTTCCAGCGCGTCGCGGTCCGCGGCATCGGCCTGCGTTACCTGGATCTCGGCGCCCTGGGCGCGCAACTCCCCGAGGAACGCGGCTGCTTCGGGACCCTGCTCGCCGGACCGGGACAGGATCACCAGCCGCCGGATCCCCTGTGCGGCCACCAGGTGCCGCACCACCAGCCGGCCCAGGGTGCCCAGGCCACCGGTGACCAGGACCGTGCCGTCGGTGCGCCAGGCCGTTTCGCCGGACGCGGCCGGGCCGGCCACCCGGGTGAGGCGGGGTTCCAGCAGGGCGCCGTCGCGCACCGCGAGCTGGGCCCGGCCGTCGGCCACCGCGGCGGCCAGGGCGGACCGGGACCGGTCGGCGTCGTCGGTGTCCACCAGGGTGATGCGGTCCGGGTATTCCGACTGGGCCGACCGCACCAGGCCCCATACCGCCGCCAGGGCGGGATCGGGCAGGGCGCCGGGGGTGGCGGCAACCGCGCCCCGGGTGAGCACCACCAGGCGGGATCCGGCCAGCCGTTCGTCGGTGGCCCAGCTCTGGACGGCGGCCAGGGTCCGGTGCACGGCCCGGTGGGCGGCGGTGAGCGGGTCGGCGTCGCCGTCCATGGCCGGCTGGGCCAGCACGATGATGTCGGGGGCGGCACCACCGGCGTCCAACTCGGCGCACAGGGCTGCCGGATCGGGGTAACGCACGCCGTCCGACGGCGCCTCGGCGCCGATCCAGGCCCAGCGCTCCAGGGCGGGCCCGGCTGCCGGGTCGTGCCGGGCCGGCCGCCATTCCAGACGGAGCAGCGTGGTGCCGGCCGAGGCGGCGGCCCGGTGCAGGGCCTCGGCGGTGACCGGGCGCATGCCCAGGGTGCCGATGGAGACGACCGGGCGGCCCTGGGGGTCGGTGGCGGTGAGCGAGAGCGACCGTGGTCCGGTGAGGGTCAGGGTGGCCCTGAGCCGGGTGGCGCCGGTGGTGTGCAGCTGGACACCGCTGAAGGAGAACGGCAGCCGGGTGGCGGGCTCCACGGCGTCCGGGCCGGGCAGTTGGGCCAGGGCCGCGGCGTGCAGGGCGGCGTCGAACAGGGCAGGGTGCAGGCCGTAGCCGGCGGACCGGCCGGCGTCTTCGGGGAGTTCGGCCTCCAGGTGGAGTTGGTCGGCCAGGCGCCAGCAGCGCCGCAGGCCCTGGAAGGCGGCGCCGTAGTGCAGTCCGGTCTTGGCCAACTGCCGGTAGCAGTCCTGGAGTTCCATCTCCTGGGCGCCGATGGGCGGCCAGGGCCCCGGCTCGTCCTGGGGCGGGTGGCCGCCGGGTGCCAGGGTGCCGCCGGCGTGCCGGGTCCAGGGCTCGTCGGCGCCGGCGTCACCGGGGCGGGAGTACAGGGCGAGGGCGCGCCGCCCGGTCCCGTCCGGTCCGCCCAGGCTCAACTGGAGCCGGACACCGCCCTGTTCGGGCAGGATCAGCGGGGCCTCCAGGACGAGTTCCTCCAGCAGGGTGCAGCCCGTCCGCTCGCCGGCCTGGAGGGCCATTTCCACCAGCGCGGTGCCGGGGACGACCAGGACGTCGGCGACGGCGTGGTCGGCCAGCCAGGGGTGGGTCCGTGCGGAGAGCGTTCCGGTGAAGAGCGTGGTGCCGGTGCCGTCCGCCAGCGGGACGGCGGCGCCCAGCAGGGGGTGGTCCAGGCCGTCCAGGCCGGCCGCGGTGACATCCGCGGCGGGTTCGGCGGCGTCCTCCAGCCAGAAGCGGCGCCGTTGGAAGGCATAGGTGGGCAGGTCCGCCGGACGGGGATCGGCGTGGGCGAAGGCCGGCGACCAGTCGACGGCGACGCCGTGCACATGGGCCTCGGCGAGTGCGGCCAGCAGCCGGGCGGGGCCGCCCTCGTTGCGCCGCAGGGACTCCACGGTCAGTACGTCATCGGCGCCGGCCTCTTCGGCGGTCTCCTGGATGCCGACGGTGAGCACGGGGTGCGGGCTCATCTCCAGGAAGGTGGGGTGGCCGTCGGCCAGCAGCCGGCGGACGGTGCGGTCGAACTGGACGGTGTCCCGCAGGTTCCGCACCCAGTACCCGGCGTCCAGGGCCGTGGTGTCCAGGGGTTCGCCGCCGACCGTGGAGTAGAACGGCACGGTGGCCGGGCGGGGCCGGATGCCGGACAGCTCCGCCGCTATGGTCGCGCGTATCTCCTCCACCTGGGGCGAGTGCGAGGCGTAGTCCACCGGTATGCGCCGGGCGCGCACCCCTTCGGCCTCGAAGGCGGCCATGGCCTGCTCAAGCGCCCCGGGATCGCCGGAAATGACCACCGAGCGCGGTCCGTTGACCGCCGCGACGGACACCGCGCCGCCCCAGGGCTCCAGGGTGCGCAGCACTCGCTCGGCGGGCGCGGCGACGGAGACCATGCCGCCCCGCCCGGACAGCGCCCGCAGGGCCCGGCTGCGCAGGGCCACCACCCGGGCCGCGTCGTCCAGGGTGAGGGCGCCCGCCACCTGGGCCGCCGCGATCTCGCCCTGGGAGTGTCCGACGACCGCGGACGGCTCCACGCCGAAGGACCGCCACAGGGCGGCCAGCGAGACCATCACCGCGAACAGGGCGGGCTGCACCACATCGACACGGTCCAGGGTGGGGGCGCCGGACTCGCCGCGCAGCACCTTGGTCAGCGACCAGTCCATATGCGGGGCCAGGCTCTGGGCGCAGTCCTCGATGGACTTCCGGAACACCGGGGAGGTGCGCATCAACTCGGCGGCCATGCCCGGCCATTGGGGTCCCTGGCCGGGGAAGACAAAGACCAGGCGGTCGCGGGCCGCGGCCACCGCCCGGGCCGTCCGCGGCCCCTGTTCGCCCTCGGCGAGGGCCGTAAGGCCGGCGATGGCCTCGGTGCGGTCGGCGGCCACCACCACGGCCCGGTCGGCCAGCCGGGCCCGGGTTCCGGCCAGCGAGTGGGCCAGGTCGGCGTCCGGGATGCCGGGGTTGGTGCGCAGGTGGTCGGCCAGCCGTCGGGCCTGGGCCCGCAGGCCGGCCGCACCGTGGCCGGACACCAGCCAGGGCAGCGGCCGGTCCTCACGGTGGTCGCCGTCTTCGCCCGCCGCCGGTACCGCGCGCGGACGGTCGGGTTCCGGCGGGGCCTGCTCCAGGATGATGTGGGCGTTGGTGCCGCCCACGCCGAAGGAGGAGACCGCCGCCCGGCGCGGCCGGCCGTCCGCCGGCCAGGGCCTGGCCTCGGTGAGCAGCTCCACCGCGCCGGAGGACCAGTCCACATGCGGGGTGGGCTCGGTGATGTGCAGGCTGCGCGGCAGCGTCCGGTGCCGCATCGCCATCACCATCTTGATCACGCCGGCCGCGCCGGCCGCGGCCTGGGTGTGGCCGATGTTGGACTTCAGCGAGCCCAGCCACAGCGGTCGTCCGGCGGGCCGGTCCTGGCCGTAGGTGGCCAGCAGGGCCTGGGCCTCGATGGGGTCGCCCAGCCGGGTCCCGGCGCCATGGGCGTCCACACAGTCCACATCCGCCGTGGTCAGTCCGGCGTGCCGGAGGGCCTGCCGGATCACCCGCTGCTGGGCCGGTCCATTGGGCGCGGTCAGGCCGTTGGAGGCCCCGTCCTGGTTGACCGCCGAGCCCCGGAGCACGGCCAGTACCCGGTGGCCGTGGCGCCGCGCGTCGGACAGCCGCTCCAGCAGCAGCACGCCCACCCCCTCCGACCAGCTGCTGCCGGCCGCGTCCGCGGAGAAGGACCGGCACCGCCCGTCCGGGGCGAGTCCACGCTGCCGGCTGAACTCGATATAGCCCCAGGGGGTGGCCATCACGGTGGCGCCGCCGGCCACGGCCAGGGTGCACTCGCCCTTGCGCAGCGACTGGGCGGCCAGGTGCATGGCCACCAGGGAGGAGGAGCAGGCGGTGTCCACGGTGACGGCGGGGCCCTCGAAGCCGAAGGCGTAGGCCAGGCGGCCGGAGGCCACGCTGGGCATGCTGCCCACCACCCGGTAGCCCTCGGCGCTGGGCGGCACCTGCCGGATGCGGGCGCCGTACTCGCTGTACATCAGGCCGACGAACACTCCGGTGCGGCTGCCGCGCAGCGAGGCCGGGTCGATCCTGGCTCCCTCGACCGTCTCCCAGGTGGTCTCCAGCAGCAGCCGGTGCTGGGGGTCGATGGTCACCGCCTCGCCGGGGCTGATGGCGAAGAAGTCGGCGTCGAAGTCGGCGGCGTCATAGAGGAAGCCGGCGTGCCGGGTGACGGTGGTGCCCACATGGTCGGGGTCCGGATGGTGTTCGACCGTCCAGCCGCGGTCCCGGGGGAACTCGGAGATGGCGTCCGTCTCGGTGTGCACCAGTTGCCACAGGTCGTCCGGGGAACGGACATCTCCGGGCAGCCGGCAGCCCATGCCCACGATGGCGATGGGTTCCTCGGCCGGTTCCGCCGGTTCCGCCGCCCGCTCCCCCGGCCCGCCCAGCAGCAGTGCGCTCAGGTGCCCGGCCAGGGCCTGGGGCGTGGGGTAGTCGAAGACCACGGTGGTGGGCAGGGTGATGCCGGTGGCCTCGCCCAGCCGCTCCCGCAGCCGTCCGGCGGCCCGCCCGCGCACGCCCTGCTCGCCGAAGGCCCGGCCGGGGTCGAGCGGCGGCCGGCCGGACGGGTCCAGGGCGGCGGCCTCGGTGCGGATCAGATCCAGCAGCAGACGGTGCCGTTCGGTCTCCGTGGCGGCCGCCAGCCGCCCTCGCAGCGCCCGGTCGCGTGCCTGGTTGAGCTCCATCTCGGTGTCCTTCTCGGTGTCTTTCCCGGCGTCTTTCGCGGTGTCCTTCATCGGCCGGCCATCGCATGGTCCGCGACCGGCTCGGTGGGGTCGATGCTGTGCAGGATCCGGCTGGTCCGGGTCACCAGTGCGCCGAACTCCTCGGGGGTGATGGCCTGTTGGCCGTCGCACAGCGCGCCGTGCGCGTCCTGGTGGACGTCGACCATCACCCCGTCGGCTCCGGCCACCGCGGCGGCCGCGGCCAGCGGGGCCACCAGGTCGGCGCGCCCGCAGGCATGGCTGGGGTCGACCAGCACCGGCAGGTGGCTGAGCCGTTTCACCAGGGACACCGCGCTGATGTCCAGGGTGAACCGGGTGGCGCTCTCAAAGGTCCGCACGCCGCGCTCGCAGAGCAGCACCTGGGAGTTGCCGGCCGCCAGCAGATACTCGGCGCTGTGCAGCCACTCCTGGACGGTGCAGCCGAAGCCCCGCTTGAGCAGGACCGGACGGCCGGTCAGCGCCACCTCGCGCAGCAGGGCGAAGTTCTGTGCGTTACGGGCGCCGATCTGCAGCACCTGGGCCACTTCGGCCACCGCCTCCACCTGGGCCGAGTCCACGACCTCGGTGACCACCGGCAGCCCGGTGGCGGCGGATGCCTCCGCCAGCAGCCGCAGCCCCTCCTGCCCCAGCCCCTGGAAGGCATAGGGCGAGGTGCGGGGTTTGAAGGCGCCGCCCCGCAGCAGCTGGGCGCCGTGGGCGCGTACCTCCCCGGCCACGGCCGTCAGTTGGGCCTGGCTCTCCACGGCACAGGGGCCGGCGATCCAGGTGAAGCGTCCACCGCCCACGGTCCAGTCCTCGGACACCTGGACGGCGGTGGGCTCGCCGACGGCCGCCAGGCTGCCCAGTGGCGGTGACTCGGCGCTGTCGACGACCGACTCGACGGCCCGGGTGGCGCGCAGCACGGTGAGGAACCGCTCGCCCTCCGGCGAGGCCGCGGCGAGGTCGGGGAAGGTGACCAGGGTGCGGTGGCCGACCCGGCAGCGGAACGACCGGTGCCCCCGGTGCCGCCAGCCGGCGGCCAGCCGGCTCTGCTCATCGATCAGCACATCGGGGCGGAAGCGGGCGACGATCATCAGGCACCTTTCTGCGGCTGATCGGCTTGGAGTCAGGTCGGCTTGGGCCCGTCGGGCACCACGGCCGCCGTTCTCAATGGGTGTTGCGGCTCATCGGGTGTGCTGGCTCATCCGGCGTTCCGGCTCATCTGGTGTTCCGGCTCATCCGGCGTTCCGGCTCATCTGGTGTTCCGGCTCATCCGGTGTTCCGGCTCATCGGAGTGCTCCGGCCGCGGGCGACCACTCGGGCCGCTCGGGAAAGTCGAAGTCGACCTCATGGGTCAGTCCCAGTTGCTGGAGCATCCGCTGGGCGCCGGAGAAGTCACGTACCAGCCGTCGCCCCGAGGACGTGGCCCGCAGGTCGTCCACGATCTCGTCCGCGCCCTCGACGCCCGCGGTGACCAGCTCCAAGTGCAGCGTGGACAGGTCCTGTTCGGCGAATGCCTCCAGGGCCGGCGGCAGGCAGCGGATCACGGTCCGGCGCTGTGCGTCGTTCATCCGGGCATACAGCTGCCGGACCACCTCGACCACCACCGAGCCATGTGCCGTCTCATCCCTCAGGTGCAGGGTGGTGATCAGGGAGTGCATGGGCTGGATGGTGGTGTCCCGGGCCAGCAGGGCCAGCAGGGCGTTGATACAGGTCTCGGCCACCGCTCCCCAGACCAGCACGGCGACGTCCCGTTCCCACCGCTCGGGCATCTCCGCCAGGGTCCGGCGCAGCCGGCGGTAGGTGACCAGTTCGGGCTGTGCGGGGCGGCTGTGTACCTGGCGCAGTTCGCGGGCCCGGTCGATGGCCAGCATATGCATATAGGTGTGGAACCCCTCGTCGACCACGGCCTGTTGGACGCTCTGTCGCACCAGCAGGTCGTCGCTGCCCGGGAACACCCCGCGCATCACCAGGTCGAAGGCGGGCTCGGCGATGAGCTGTTCGGTGGCGATGACGCGCTCGTTGTAACCGATCCACAGGCCCGTCAGCACTCGCTGCCGCTGCTCGGGGGCGGCCGCGAGGAAGCGGGGGTGCTCGGCGAAGGGCACGATCTCCAGGGGGTAGTCCGGCACCGCGGGGTCGAACTCGGCCCGGTCCTGCACCATTTCGGCCCTGGAGGTGACCGCCGCCCGGCGTGGCCAGGCGTCCACCAGCCGGCGCAGGGTGGCGCCGCCGATGCCGGTCTCCTCGGCGCCGGTGCCGTCCTCCTGGGCCCATCCCCGGGCGGCCCAGGTGGTCACCCCGCCCGCCTCCGTGTCTCGCATCGTCTCTCCCGACCTCGTCCCTCGCCTCGTCCCGGCCCGTCGTCCATGGGCCCGTGCACGTGCGGTCGCATCGTCGCTGGCCGCTCTTGGCGGTTTCTTGGACGCGACTTGGCGGCGGGAGGACGAGGCTTCTGGATGCCGATCGGGGGTGACAGGATGGGCCGGGGCCACGGCGGCACGCCGGTCGGTTCGCCCCCTCTCCCGGTACTCCAGTCGGAGGGCTCAGCATGCTCGTTCCGCTCACCATGGCCGACTTCCTCGACCGCGCCGAGGCAACCGCCGCCGACCGTACGGCGATTGTCGACGAGCCGGGCGGGCTGGCCACCACCACCTACGGGGAGTTGCTCCGGCGCATACGGGCCTGGCAGGCCGGACTGGACGCGCTGGGGATAGGTGAGGGCGAACGGGTCGCCGTGGTCAGCCCCAACTCGGCCCGGCTGCTGGAACTGCTGTACGCGGTCCCGGCCGCCGGCCGGATCTGTGTACCGGTGAACTACCGGCTCACCCCGGAGGAGATCGGCCACATCCTGCGCCAGTGCGATGCCTCGGTGGTGTTCACCGATCCCGAAGTGGAGGCGGCACTGGGCTCGTTGGACGGCCCCAAGCGGTTTGTGCTCGGCGAGCAGACCGAGACCCAGGTGATGAGCTTTGACACCGCCCCCCGCCCCTGGTCGCGGCCGGACGAGAACGCGGTGGCCACCCTCAACTACACCTCCGGCACCTCGGCCCGCCCCAAGGGCGTCGCCCTGACCCACCGTGCCATCTGGCTCAACGCGATGACCTTCGGTGTGCACGCCCGGATCTGGGAGGGCGACGTGTATCTGCACACGCTGCCCGCCTTCCACTGCAATGGCTGGGGGGCGCCCTTCCTCCTCGCCGGGCTGGGCGCCAAGCAGGTGGTGCAGCGCCGGATCGACGGCACCGAGATCCTGCACCGGGTGCGGGAGCACGGGGTGACCCTGGCCTTTGGCGCGCCCGCCGTATGGGACTCGGTGCTTCAGGCGGCCCGGCGGTGGCCGGGCGAGATCCCCGGGCGCGGGCGGATGCGTGTGGTCTGCGCGGGGGCGCCGGTGCGCGAGGAGCTGGTGGAGCGGCTGGAGGACGAACTGGGCTGGGAGTTCCTCCAGGTCTACGGCCTGACCGAGACCACCCTGCTGACCTTCAACCGCCGGCTGCCCGGCACCCCCCGGAGCGGGCTGACCCGGGCGGGCGCCCCCGCCCTGGGGGTGCGGCTGCGCACCGGCCGGCAGGGCGAGGTGCTGGCCCGCTCCAATATGGTGCTGGACGGCTACTGGCGGGACGAACAGGCCAACTCCTCGGCCCTGGAGGATGGTTGGTTCCACACCGGCGATGTGGGCGCCTTTGACGGGGAGGGGAGGCTGACCCTGTTCGACCGGGTCAAGGACGTCATCGTCACCGGCGGGGAGAGCGTGTCCTCACTGGAGGTGGAGGACTGCCTGCTGAGCCACCCGGCGATCGAGGAGGTGGCCGTCATCGGGGTGCCGGACGAACGGTGGGGCGAGACCGTCAAGGCCTTGGTGGTGCCGGCCGCCGGAGCCGCCGTCTCCGAGGAGGAGGTCATCGCCCACTGCAAGGCACACTTGGCCCGTTACAAGGCGCCCACCTCGGTGGCCTTCCTGGACTCGCCCCTGCCGCGCACCAGCAACGGCAAGGTCCGCAAGAGTGTGCTCAGAGAGCCCTACTGGGCGGGCCAGGAGCGGCGGATCCACTGAGGTTCCACCCAGCCTCCCTGACTCCCTAGGGGAGAAGGTGACGATCACAAGCCGACAGCACGCTGTCCAGCAGCCCCGGGAAGAGTGCGTCCAGATCGTCCCGGCGCAGTGAGCTCATCTTGGCGGTCCCCCGGTACACCTGGCTGATCACTCCGCTCTCCCGCAGCACCCGGAAGTGGTGGGTGGTGGTGGACTTGCTGACCGGGAGGCCGAAGTCGGAACAGGACCGCTCGGCGGGGGGCTCGGCCAGGGTGTGCACGATCCTCAGCCGCTGCGGATCAGCGAGGGCGTGCAGCACCTCCTCCAGGCGGATCTCGCCACGGGAGGGGTGCTCCAGGGGCCGACCCGGCGTCGACGGCTGCGTCTTCACGACTGCTCCTCGGTGCGCGATGGGCGGTGAGTGATGGGTGACGTACGGAACATCCCCTTCATTCTACGAAGGCTGTCGTAGTTCGCCAATCGTCGTAGTACGCTGCCTGACGAACCAACGGGAACTCGTTCCGAACGGAGCCTGCCGTGAGCACCTTGTTCGAGCCGTACACCCTGCGCTCGCTGACCATCCCCAACCGCGTCTGGATGGCGCCGATGTGCCAGTACTCGGCGGGGACCGCCGGCCCGGCCACCGGTGTGGCCACCGACTGGCACTTCGCGCACTATGCCGCGCGGGCCACCGGCGGCACCGGCCTGATCCTCCTGGAGGCCACCGCGGTCAGCCCCGAGGGCCGGATCAGCCCGGGGGACCTGGGGATCTGGAACGACGACCAGGCCGCGGCCCTGGGCCGTATCGCCGCGTTCCTCAAGGAGCAGGGCACCGTGCCCGGCATCCAGATAGCCCACGCCGGCCGCAAGGCCTCCACCGAGCGGCCCTGGCAGGGCGGGCAGCCGCTGGCGCCCGCGGAGAGCTGGCAGACCCTCGCGCCCAGCCCGCTGCCCTTCGACGACGGCCACCCCCTCCCCCACCAGCTGAGCACGGCTCAAATCCAGGACGTGGTAGGGCAGTTCGCGGCCGCGGCGCGGCGGGCCCGGGCGGCGGGCTTTGAAGTGATCGAGGTGCACGGCGCCCATGGCTACCTGATCAACGAGTTCCTCTCTCCGCACAGCAACCACCGGACCGACGCCTATGGCGGTTCCTTCGAGGGCCGTATCCGCCTCGCCCTGGAGGTGGTGGACGCGGTGCGCGCCGAGTGGCCCGAGGAGCTGCCGGTGTTCTTCCGTCTCTCGGCCACCGACTGGCTGACCGAGAACCCCGAGGACGGACGCCAGGGCTGGACCGCTGACGACACCGTGCGCCTGGCCCGCGAGCTGCGCGCCCATGGGGTGGACCTGCTGGACGTCTCCACCGGGGGCAACGCTCCCCGGGCGGCCATCCCCGTCGGCCCCGGCTACCAGGTGACCTTCGCCCAGCGGGTCAGAGAGGAGACGGGCCTGCCGACCGCCGCGGTCGGCCTGATCACCGAGGCCCGGCAGGCCGAGAAGATCGTGGCCAATGGCCAGGCGGACGCGGTACTGCTGGGCCGCGAGCTGCTGCGCGACCCCTTCTGGGCGCGGCGCGCCGCCGCCGAACTGGGCGACCGGGCGACCATACCGCCCCAGTACGCCTGGGCCGTCTGACGGCGTCCGGCGCGGGCCGGCGGATCAGGCGATGCGGTGGCTCCACAGCGGCTCCACCTGGGACCACTCACGCTCCCAGGCGCGGTCCCGCCACCGGTCGAGGGTCACTCTGACGGTCACCAGCCGGGCGCCGAGCAGCAGCAGGCAGATCCCGCCGGCCACCCCGGCCCCGGTCACGCCGCCCTCGGTGTCCGTCTGGGAGGCACTGGGCGGCCGGTGGTGCGGCAGGCCGCGGGCATCGACCCAGACCCGGACCGTGGAGCCGGCCTTGGCGCCCTGGGGTACCTGGACCACCGCCGAGCGGGTGGTGTGACCGGGGGCGTCCCAGCGCACCGGGGCCTGGGTGGTCACGGTCTCCGCGCCGGGGGTCCGGTCGGCGACCACGGGGGCCGCGTCCGTCACCAGGGTCGCGGTGGCGGGGTGCCAGTCGCGTCCCTCGCGGCTCATCCCGGTCTCGACACCATGGGCGGCCATGGTGCCCGCGACCGGCGCGAGCACGGCCATCAGCAGCACGGTGGCCACCCGGATCCACCGCTCGGCGATGTCCGAGGGCCGCAGGAGCGGACTGCTACGCCATCTCCACCGTCCGGTCAGCGTGTCCATCACGGCTCACCTCACCCGCGTCGCACCTGTGCCGGGTATCTACCAGCGTCGCACGTCCCCGCTCCGACGGCCCCGCGAACTCAGCGCCGCACCCGGGGCATCCCCAGCCCGATCCAGGAGACGATCTCCCGCTGGATCTCGTTGTTGCCGCCCCCGAAGGTGAAGATCACCGCGCTGCGGTAGCCGCGCTCCAGTTCACCGTGCAGCACCGCCCCGGCCGAGCCCTCCTTCAGCGGGCCGGCCGCGGCCAGCACCTCCAGCAGCCGGCCGTAGGCGTCGCGCCGGGCCTCGGAGCCGTAGACCTTGACGGCCGAGGCGTCCTGCGGGGTGAGCGCGCCGCGCTGCAGGGCGTCCACCATGCGCCAGTTGAGCAGCTTCATGGCCTCCAGCCGCAGATGGGTACGGGCCAGCAGGCCACGTACCCAGCCCAGGTCGATCACCCGGCGGCCGTCGGCGGTCTTGGTGGCCGCCGCCCAGGCCCGTACCTCGCGCAGCGCCCGGATCGCCCCGGCGCCATGCGCGGCCAGGGTGACCCGTTCATGGTTGAGCTGGGTGGTGATCAGCCGCCAGCCCTCGTTCTCGGCGCCGACCCGATGGGTCACCGGGACCCGGACGTCCTGGTAGTAGCCGGCCGTGGTGTCATGCGAGGCGAGGGTGCGGATCGGGGTGCAGGAGTAGCCGGGGGCGGTGGTGGGCACCAGCAGGATGCTGATGCCCCTGTGCGGGGGCGCCGCGGGATCGGTGCGCACGGCCAGCCAGATCCAGTCGGCGGTGTCCCCGTTGGTGGTCCAGATCTTCTGCCCGTTGACCAGGTAGTGGTCGCCCTGGCGTTCCGCGCGGGTGGTCAGCGAGGCCAGGTCGGTGCCCGCGCCCGGCTCGCTGTAGCCGATGGCGACATCGATCTCCCCGCTGAGGATCCTGGGCAGGAAGTACGCCTTCTGTTCCTCGGTGCCGAAGCGCATCAGGGTGGGGCCGACCGTGTTCAGCGCCATCAGCGGCAGCGGCACCCCGGCCTGGGCGGCCTCGTCGAAGAAGATGAACTGTTCCATCGGGGTCAACCCGCCGCCCCCGTACTCCCGGGGCCAGCCCATGCCCAGCCGGCCGTCCGCGCCCATGCGGCGGATGGTGCGGCGGTAGAAGCGCTTCTGCTCGGCGGGGTCGGTGTGCCGGGCATAGGCGTTGTCGGGCACCAGGCCGGCGAAGTACGCCCGCAGCTCGGTGCGCAGCCGCTGTTGCTCGGGGGTGTGGTCGAGGTGCACTTGGCCCTCCAGGGTTCGTCCCGGCGACAACGGCGCACACGGTAGAACGCGTTACAGGAATACGGAAGGGCCGGGTGCGTTCCGCCGGACGCTGTTGGTTAATCCGGCTCCGGCGTGACGTCGGCCTTCAAGACCTGGTTGTGGTCTTGAAGGCCGACGTTGTCGTACGGGGAGGGTGTCG
>NZ_JBIUAW010000025.1:56017-56305 GCF_044593195.1 Streptomyces sp. NPDC052396 | reverse complement strand
GCCGGTATCCCGTCGAAGGGTCTGCTGCAGATCATCGACCCGACGTTCAAGGAGTTCCACGTCGACGGCACCTCGTGGGACATCTACGACCCGGTGGCCAACATCGTGGCGTCCTGTAACTATGCGGCCAAGACCTATGGCTCCATGGACAACGTCAACTCCGCCTACTGATCAGGGGAGTTCCATAGGGTGGCGGGGGGGGGGGGGGGGCCCGCGGCCCGCCCCCCCCCCGCCCCCCCCCCGGGCCCCCCCCCCGCCCCCCCCCCCCCCCCCCCCCCCCCCCCCCCC
>NZ_JBIUAW010000025.1:0-56009 GCF_044593195.1 Streptomyces sp. NPDC052396 | reverse complement strand
GGGGGCCCAACGCGGGGGTGCTTGTTCACCCCCGCCCCAAATCCTTGGGCCACGACTACAACCACCCACCCCCCGGGGGGGGGGGGGCGGGGGTGGGGGGGGGGGGGCGGGGGGGCCCCCCGGCCCCCCGCCACCCTTCGCGTACACGCTGTCAGGGAGCACAGGTCAAGCCTGCCAAGCCGGAGGGCCGGCCTCGGGAGTGACCTGCGGACCGGGCGCGGCGCCCTGGATGGACCGCCCCAGCGCCGGGCCCCTGTGCGGCCAAGACCTATGGCTCCATGGACACCGTCAACTCCGCCTTCTGCGAAGGCGTGTTCGCCCAGACGCCGCCGCCCGTTTTCCGGGAAGCGGGTCATGCCCGGCGGTCCCGGACGTCATCATGATGGCTGTGATGCCTGATCCGCGCAGCGCACCGCCGCCTGTCTCGGCCGAGGACGTACCCCTCGCGGTCCGAGAAGCTTCGTCAACGGTCTTGGAACTGTACAAGCTGGCCGTCGAGATGGCCGATCGGGTCTCCGCGCGACGGGGTCTGGCCAATGCCTTCTTCCTCTCCATCCAGACGGCCTTCGTCGGTGCCATCGGTATCAGCCTGGTCAATCTCCGGGAGCAACCCCTGTGGACCGCACCGGTCATCGCCCTGGCGGGCGTGATGCTCTCGATGACCTGGTGGCTCCAACTGCGCAGCTACCGAGACCTCAACCGGGCGAAGTTCGAGGTCATCAACGCCATCGAGGCGCAACTTCCGGTCAAGGTCTTCACCGATGAGTGGGAGCATCTGACACGGAGGCCCGTGACGTCTTGGCGCACCCGCTACGCAGAACTCGGATTCAGTGAGCGGATGATCCCATGGGTCTTCGCTTTCTTGCACGGACTGTTGTGCCTGGGCAGGCTGCTCGCATGAGTTACCTGCGCGATGACGCCCGACTGATCCAGTCCCACCTGCCCCCGCAGGCCCAGCCACCGGAGGACGCCGACGCGCTGTTCCTCATCTACGCCGTCCTTATGCGAGCAAAGGGTGTGCAGGTCACGGAGGTTGATGTGCATGACGCCTGGGCGGCCTGGATGGAGGCCCGGAACCCGGAGCATCCGGCCCTGGTCCCGTTCGAGTCACTGGACGAAGCCACGCAGCGCGCGGATCTGCCGTATGTCCAGGCCATTCACGCCGCAGCGCGTGATCGTGCTTGCGCCGACCGGTCAGACTGAGGGCCGGGTCCCCTGGCTGATGTGCGTCATCACCGGGCGCAGCCGTTCCGCGAAGTACTTGTCGATTCTCCTGCGGTGGGTGCCCTTCACAGCGGATCTGTCGAAGTGGGCCAGGTGGGGCTCCCAGCCCTCCGTGAAATAGATCATCGCCTTGAAGTAGAAGGCCCTGGCCGCCTTCGGGTTCACCGGGTCCGGCAGGTCCGGCAGGATCGGGGGCTGCCAGAAGTCGCCGTACTTCCGCTTGAGTTCGAACAGCACGCCTTCGGCCTCGGCGATGGTCGAGGTCTTGAAACGCTGGTACTCCTCCCGGTCGGTGACCAGCACCACAAGCCGGGACGGGTCCCTGCGGCGCATGATCTCCACGTACTCCCACACCGTGCCGGGACCCGGCCCGGCGCCCAGGATGACGACACGGGCGTTGTCGATCAACTCCCCGACGGTGTCCTTCCAGTCGTTGAGGGGGAGATAGGTCCGCCGGGCACCGGATCCGCCGGGCAAGGGCTCCCCCGGCCGCCCGATCGCGATCAATGGGCCGAACTTGCGGAACATCCGGCCGAGCCGTTCCTCGTAAGTACGGCCGGATCGCGTGATCGTCCGGACCGGGTTGGAGAAGGCGTTGTCGTTCTCCGGGGCCGGGGCGATACCCGAGGCCGCCAGGTCCTGGGTGAAAGGGCGCAGATAGAGCACATAGGAACCCGGTATGAGACCCGCCACGGAGGTGATGACGTGTGCCGTGTGCACGCGAGCGCGTCTGCCCACGATCAGGCTGGTCACCAGGGCTGCGATGCCCACGGCCATGATGCCGGCCAGGGTGAGCATTTCGACGTACCAGGGCGGCCCGTGGTAGCCGGGCATGTTGGTGCGGGACCCCGCCGTCCGCAGTCGTTGCACGCTGACCAGGACGGTCAGACCGCCCGCCAGGCGCAGGATCCAGCCCGTGACGCGCAGGCTCCAGCCAAGTGCTTTGCGCTGCACCGGGAAAGAGGCTTTCTCCATTCGGCGGCCACCACCCCTGGTTCTTCACCGCACTCCGCCGACAGATACGGGAGTGGGTCGGCTGACCTCTGCCTTTCACTGTGGCAGACCGAATGAGGTGGTGTCAGAGCATTTGACAACTCGTTGGGTCCGCCACCACGTCTACGCTGACGCGCATGGTCGAGGCCGTGGTATTCGATGTCGGGGAAACGCTGATCCGGGACGACCGGGGCTGGCAGGCTTGGGCCGACTGGCTGGACGTGCCCCGCCACACGCTGTCAGCCCTGGTCGGTGCCGTGGTCGCCCAGGGGCGCGACAACGCGGACGCGCTCCGATTGGTGCGGCCCGATATAGACATCGCCGCCGAATACCGGGCCCGTGAGGCGGCCGGTCGCGGTGAACTCCTCGAAGAGGACGACCTGTACGCCGACGTACGCCCGGCCCTGGCTGCTCTGCGCCAGGCAGGACTGCGCGTGGTCATCGCGGGCAACCAGACCCGGCGGGCGGGCGAGTTGTTGCGAGCCCTGGATCTCCCCGTGGACGCCATCGCCACCTCGGGCGAGTGGGGAGTTGCCAAACCCGATCCGGACTTCTTTGCGAAGGTGGTCGAACTGGCCGGTTCCGCACCCGGCCGATTGGTCTACGTCGGCGACCACCCACAGAACGACATCACTCCGGCCGCGGCCGCCGGGCTGCGCACCGCGCACCTCAAGCGCGGGCCGTACGGCCACCTTTGGGGCGACAGCCCGGCTGCCCGGGCGGCCGACTGGCGCGTCGATTCGCTCCACGCGCTTGGACCGGCGCTGGTGCCATGAACCCTGCGGATGGCTGCCGTCATGTCGATCCCGGCCGTCACAGTCCCAACGAGTCCATCAGGTGGTCGTCGAGATCGGCGAAGAACGCCTCCTGACGCCAGGGCCTGAGTTCCCTGCGCACTTGGCGGAGGCGGATCGCCGGTACCCGGGCGCCGGTGGCGCCGGCGGCGCCGATGCACTCGTGCAGGAGTCCGGCGGCGCCTTGCGGATCCCCGAGCCGTACCCGGGCCAGAGCATGGTCGGCGGTGACGATCGCGCGCTGAACGGAGTCGCGGGGGTGGGACAGAGCCGAGGCCGAGCGGGCGAAGTAGTCATGGGCGGCTTCTGCGTCGCCTACATGGAGTTCGCACAGGCCCTCGAAGCCACGCAAGTGCTCCGCGCTGAAAGCACCGGGTGAAGGATCGTCGTCCGGGCGTGCGTGCTCCATGTCGTACCAGGCGAGCCGCATGGCCGACTCGGCCTGGCGCCGGTGGCCCGCCCGCCCCTCGATCTCAGCCTGAAGCGCATGGGCACGGGCCCGGGTGAGGCGGCTCTCTCCGGAGCGCGCGTCGCGCACCGCCGCGTCGACCAGCCGCCGGGCCTGCTCGCGGTCCGGGGCGGAGTACAGGGTGACCAGGGCGTGGCTCATATGGACGGTGGCGCGCCGCCATCCTTGGTTCCATAGTCCGGCAGTGCGCGTGGCCTCGGCGTACAGGGCCCTCGACGCGGTGTCGTCACGGGTCTCGAACGCCAGACGGCCCGCGAGTGTGTAGGCGGACAGCGCGGCAAGCCGCAGCGTCGGCGCCGCGTGATCCGGTACCGGACCGGACAGGAGGCGGCGGCAGGCTTCCACAGTGGGGGCGAGTAGAAGCCGTAGGCGGACGAACGACAGCGAACCCACTTGTGCGTTGACGTTGTTCACGACTTCGGTCAGGCCGTGTGCGAGTTCCTCGTCGGTTCGGGCCGGGTCCGCGAGAGCCGAAGCCAAGGCCGCGCCCATGGTGGGGGAAAGGAGGGCCAGCACGCCCGTTCCATCGTCGGTGGCGGCACGGACCACCGCGTTGCGCAGCTGGCCGAGCTGTGCCGAACCCTCACCCAAGTGCGCCAAGGCGTCAAGGAGTTCGGCGAAGTCGGAACCCGGACCGATCGTGAGGTCTCCGCTCGGGGTGCGAGCGTAGAGGTGGGCCAGTAGCAGTTGGTAGCGCTCGCTGGGCAGGACGGCCGTCTTGCCACTCTCCCAGCGGGCGATGGACCGTTGAACGCCTGACACGTCGGGAAACGCGGTGCGGGGCAAGCCGGTCCGGGGAACCTGGGCGAGCAGCGAGCGCGCCATGTGCGCGAGCGACAGCCCCCTGCGGTGCCGGAGAAGCTTGAGCGTGGCCGCTCCGGTGGCTTTGCTGCGGACCTCCATGACGGCATGGTGCCGCAACGGCGCGTCACACGGGCACGATCAGGCGCGGTTTCCCCTGCTGGGCGCAGTAGTTCAGGGTCTGCCAGGTGCCGGTGGTCTCGCCGCCGAGCGCAAGCGGAAATCCGATGGCCAGGCGGCTCCGGTCCACCATCCATCGGTTCCGCGCGTGGTACGAGCCGCTGTTCAGTTCACCGGCGCCCAGCTCCACGACCTCGTCGACCCTGTTCCGGGAGCGGGCGATGGCCTGCAGTGCTTGCGGTGGCTGACGATCGAGAACGTCGGGAACCACCACGGTGATCCCGGCCTCCGTCCGTTCCGCCAGCCACTGGAGCGCCAGGGAGTCGATGCCCACGGCGCCGCCCAGGTAGAAGCGGGCGTCCCGGCCGGCGAACGGAGCCAGGTAGGCGGCGAACAGCGCGGTGTAGTCGCCGGGGGTACGGTGCTCCGTTGCCCGGGTACCGGTGACGGTGATCGTGCGCTCCATGATCAACTCCGTGTCCTGGCTTGTCATATCCCGCTGGTGGCCCCAGGACACTGAGATCGTCTCCGTGGATACCTACACCCCAGCAGATGACGCGATGAAGCTGGTAGCCGGACAGCACTGGGACATCGTCCAAGTCGACTTCGCCCTGGCTCGCCTCGCCCTGGAGAGGCTCCGGGACAGCGGGCGCCCCAACGGCCCCTGCATCATCAACCGGGCCGCCCAATCCACTTGGTGGCTGCTGCCGATCGGCACCGGATGCCGGTTCGCCGGAACGCCCGGTGTCCGACTCCAGGAAGCCGGACGGGAGTTGACCGTGCCCCCGCCCGGCACCTACCACCCCGACTGGCTCTGGAGTTCACCGCCCGGCGGCCCCTCACAGCCCATCCGCCCCGAAGACCTCCACTGCGCGCTCACCGCCGCGCACCGGATGCGCCGTACGGACCCGTACACCACACCCGAGTGCCGCATCGGGCACCACGCACACTGTGCGGGCAACACGGACATCCGGCGCATCGGGGCACCGGCTCACGAACCTCCGGTGCAGCGGCTGCGCTGCGACTGCGGCTGCGGCCACTCGCGCTGAGGGGCCCGGAGGCGGCCCAATACAAGATCTCTCACCCCGTGACGTACGCGCCCCGATCGGGCATACTCCAAGCGCCACAGCCGCAGGTCACGGCAGTCCGAGACCCGGCACGGGACCATTGGACTGGGCAGTTATCCGAGGACGGCACCAACACCCCGGGCGGCCGTCTTCGCAGCGCCCGAACAGGGAGGAGACCGCCGACATGACCGAGCATGGCCCACAGCCGGTGGAGCGTCAGCTGCCCACCGAGGAGGCCCGCGATCTGATCACGCTGGTGCGGGAGATGGCCGCGCGGGAGATCGAGCCCAAGGCCGCCGAGGAGGAGGCCGCCGGGCACTTTCCCCGGGAACTGTTCCGTCTGCTGTCGTCCTCGGGACTGCTGGGGCTGCCGTACGGCGAGGAGTTCGGCGGCGGCGACCAGCCCTATGAGGTCTACCTCCAGGTACTGGAGGAACTGGCCGCCGCGCGGCTGACCGTGGGGCTGGGAGTGAGCGTGCACACCCTCGCCTGCCATGCGCTGGCCGGCTATGGGACCAAGGAGCAGCAGGCCGGGCACCTGCCCGCCATGCTGGGCGGCGGACTGCTGGGCGCGTACTGCCTGTCGGAGCCCTCCGCCGGGTCGGACGCGGCCGCGCTGCGCACCCGGGCGACCCGGGACGGCGACGAGTGGGTCATCGAGGGCACCAAGGCATGGATCACCCATGGCGGGATCGCGGACTTCTACACCGTGCTGGCCCGTACCGGCGGTGAGGGCGCGCATGGGATCACCGCGTTCCTGGTGCCCGGGGACGCCCCGGGGCTGACCGCCGCGCCGCCGGAGCACAAGATGGGCATGAAGGGCTCGCCCACCGCCCAGCTGCACTTCGACGGGGTGCGGGTGCCGGACGCGCGCCGGATCGGCGAGGAGGGGCAGGGCTTCTCCATCGCGCTCTCCGCGCTGGACTCCGGGCGGCTGGGGATCGCCGCCTGCGCGGTCGGCGTGGCCCAGGCGGCGCTGGACACGGCGCTGGCCTTTGTCGAGGAGCGGCGGCAGTTCGGCCGTCCGCTGGCCGACTTCCAGGGCCTGCGCTTTATGCTCGCCGATATGGCCACCCAGATCGAGGCGGGGCGTGCCCTGTACCTGGCCGCGGCCCGGCTGCGGGATCAGGGGCGGGCCTTCTCCCGGCAGGCCGCCATGGCCAAGCTGTTCTGCACGGACGCGGTGATGCAGGTGACCACCGACGCCGTGCAGCTGATGGGCGGATACGGCTACACCGCCGACTTCCCCGCCGAGCGCTATATGCGGGAGGCCAAGATGCTGCAGATCGTGGAGGGCACCAACCAGATCCAGCGGATGGTGATCGCGCGGCATCTGGCCGGGCCCGAGTCGCGCTGAGGGGTCCGCGCCAGGGCGCTCCTCCGTCCCGCGGCCTAGATCGGCCGCCGGATGCGACCGAGCGCCTTCGGGCCATAGCCTCACGGCATGACGGCAGTTGACCATGAAACCGGCAAACCTCGCAGCCCACGGCAGCGCAAGCGCGAGGCGCTGGAGAGGTTCGCCCGGGACAACGATGTATGGGTCGCCACGGCCGATGCCACCGGCGAGCCATGCCTCGTCCCGCTGGCCTTCTGGTGGGACGGCGAAGCGGTGTGGCTGGCCACCCGGGACACCAATCCCACCGGGCGCAACCTCTGTGCCTCGGGCCGGGTCCGGCTCAGCTTCGGCCACACCCGGGACGTGGTCCTGATGCACGGCACCGCGCGCATGCTGACCCGGGAGGAGCTTCCGGTCGAGGTGGGGGACGCCTTCGCGGCCAAGGACGGCTGGGACCCGCGCAAAGACCACCCCTCGTATGTCTTCTTCCGGGTCACCCCGCGGGTGGTGCAGGCGTGGGGGACGGTCCCGGAGATGGCCGGACGGACCCTGATGCGCGAGGGGGAATGGCTGGTTTAGGCCCAGGACGCCCCGCAGTTGAGATACGACCGGGGCCGGCCGCCTCCTGGAAGCGGTCAGCGGAGCGTCAGCCCGGCCAGCTCGGGGACCCGCTCCACCGCCTCGCCCGGCGCGGGGAGAGCGGCGGTGTCCTTGACGCCGGTGGCGGTGCCCACGGCGATCACCAGACCCCCGTGCTCCCGGACCCAGCGGCGGGCGGCGCTCACCGCCACCGCCGAGGAGGTCTCCAGGAACAGGCCCTGAGCGGCCAGGGTTTGACGTTCGGCCAGATACTCCTCGGCGGGCAGGGCGAGCGCGGTGCCGTCCGACCCCCATAGCGCGTTCAGCGCCTGCCAGGTGGGGGTCCGCTCGCCCAGGGAGAAGGCGGGGGAGCGGCGGTAGGGGACACTGGTGCGCTCCTGCCGGGCCCGGTCGGGGTGGGAGAGCGCGGCGGCCAGCGGAGCGGCCGCGTCCGGTTCGGCGGTGACCAGGCGGGGTACCGCCGGCAGCAGACCCGCGGCGCACAACTCGGCGAAGCCGCGGGCGACTCCGGAGAGCAGGTCGCCCCGGCTGGTGGGCACCACCACGGTGGAGATCCGGTCGCCGAAGTCCCGGGCGAGCTCATAGGCCAGGGACTTATAGCCCTCATTGGCATAGGAGTTGCCGCCCGGCGAGGGTGCGGTGTACGAGGTCAGCGGGTACCAGCCGAACCGCTCCACCGACTCCCGCAGCGCCGCCTGCCGGGTGTCGTGGTCACCGCACACCACCCGCACCCCGCCCAGCGCGTCGATCTGGGCCCGCAGCGGCCCGGGCACCGCCGGTGTGGTGAAGACCACACAGCGCAGCCCGGCCCGGCCGGCGTAAGCGGCCGCCGAGGCCGCCGCGTTCCCGGACGAGGAGACCGCCACCGTGTCCGCTCCCGAGGCCACCGCCGCCGCCATGCCCACCGCCATGGCGCGGTCCTTGTGCGAGCCGGTCGGGTTGGCGCCCTCGTACTTCACCACCAGCTCACCCTGGGACGAATCGCCCAGCGGCAGGCGGATGTTGGGAGTGGATCCCTCGCCCAGGGTCACCGGCGGGCCGGCGACCGGGAGGGCGGTGGGCCAGCCCCAGGGGCCGCCCGGGAAGGAAGCGAGCGACAGACCGGACAGATCGGCCGGCGGCGGTACGGGGTTGGCGCCGATGCCCTCCGTGCGGCAGGCGGCACAGCCGGCGAAGTCCCGGGCCGGGGTGCCACAGCGCGGGCAGTACAGCGGCGGCAGGGCCTGCGACAAGGGCTGTGGCAAGGGCTGTGGCATGTCAACTCCTCGGAGCGGCACGGCGGATGCCCCGACGGTAACAGCTGATCTACGGAAAGGCCCCCTACTGGAGGGGGCCGGTGGTCAGGACGGGCGGCGCATCGCGGGCACCCGCAGCGGGCGCGAGCCCGGGCCGCCCAGATGGGAGAACGGCTGGGTGCGCCAGTCCAGGCTCTCGGGCAGGGTGAGGAGCAGGGCGGTGTCCAACTCCTGGGCCGAGAAGGGCTCGTCGACCGGCTTGGCCTCATCCACGGAGCACCCGGAGCCCGGGCAGACGGTCAGCCCGAAGGGGTTCCAGGACGAGGGGCACAGCGCGTGCTCCGGGAGCACCTCCTCGTCGGCGAGGAGAGCGATCGGACGGGCGCAGTCCGGGCAGCTGACCCGGAACATGGCGGTGAGGTCGGCCGATTCGTCCGCCCCGTACAGACTGTCGCCATCGTGGTCGAGGCGTTCCAGGCTGGGCTGCATGTGTCTTCCCCCTTGGCTGGACTGGCCAGGCATGCGTCTCGGCTCCGGCCACAGCAAGCACTTCCCTCGCGCGCGGCCGGGTAATCGCCCGGCCCGGGGGGACGCGGGGGCACGGGTGTGGCGTTCATCACGCGACCAGTGCGCCTGTGGTGGCGCCGACTGTGCCGGGAATGCGCCGACGCAGTAGGTTGACCCTTCGTGGAGGAGTTGGACAGAGAGATCGTGGAACTGCTCGTCAAGGACGGGCGGATGAGCTACACCGACCTGGGCAAGGCCACTGGCCTGTCCACCTCGGCGGTGCATCAGCGGGTGCGCAGGCTCGAACAGCGCGGTGTCATCCGGGGCTATGCGGCCGTGGTCGACCCCGAGGCGGTGGGCCTGCCGCTGACCGCGTTTATCTCGGTCAAGCCCTTTGACCCCAGCGCCCCTGATGACATCGCCGACCGGCTGGCCGAGATCCCGGAGATCGAGGCATGCCACAGCGTGGCCGGCGACGAGAACTACATCCTCAAGGTGCGGGTGGCCACCCCGCTGGAGCTTGAGCACCTGCTGGCCCGGATCCGGTCGCTGGCCGGCGTGTCCACCCGGACCACCATCGTGCTGTCCACCCCCTATGAGGCACGGCCGCCCCGGGTGGGGTGAACCCCCTCGCACCGCCCGGGGGCCGGCATTGGCAGACTGGCCCCATGAGCGAGCCCCAGGACGACCAGCCCCGCACCGTACTGCTGCGCAATGGCGAGGTGCACAGCCCGGCGGACCCCTTCGCCACCGCCATGGTGGTCGAGCGGGGCGGCATCGCCTGGGTCGGCTCCGAGGGCGCGGCGGACTCCTTCGCGGACGGGGTGGACGAGGTCGTCGACCTGGAAGGCGCGCTGGTCACCCCGGCGTTCACCGACGCCCATGTGCACACCACGGCCACCGGGCTGGCGCTCACCGGCCTTGACCTCACTGGCGCCCGCACCCTGACCGAGGCGCTGGGCCGGGTGCGTGAGTACGCCCGCTCGCGCCCCGGCGACCGGGTGCTGATCGGGCACGGCTGGGACGCCAGCGCCTGGCCCGAGCGGCGGCCGCCGTCCCGGGCCGAGCTGGACGAGGCGGCCGGCGGGCGCCCGCTCTACCTCACCCGGGCCGATGTCCACTCGGCCGTGGTCAGCACGGCGCTGCTCGACCTGGTGCCCGGCCTGACCGGTCTGCCCGGATACGCGGCGGACGCGCCGCTGACCGGCGACGCCCACCATGCCGCGCGCGCCAGGGCGTACGACGGCGTCAGCGCCGCCCAGCGCACCGAGGCACAGCGCGCCGCCCTGGACCGCGCGGCGGCGCTGGGCATCGGGTCGGTCCATGAGTGCGCCGGACCGCAGATCTCCGGTGCCGAGGACCTCACCGGCCTGCTGCGGCTGGCCGCCGAGCGCCCCGGCCCCCGGGTCGTCGGCTACTGGGCCGAGGCGATCGAATCTCCCGGGCAGGCGGCCAAGGTGCGCGAACTGGGCGCGATCGGCGCGGCCGGCGACCTCTTTGTGGACGGCTCGCTGGGCTCGCACACCGCCTGTCTGCATCAGCCCTACGCCGATGCCCCGCACAGCACCGGCACCGCACACCTGGACGCGGCCACCGTGGCCGCCCATGTCACCGCCTGCACCGAGGCCGGCATCCAGGCCGGTTTCCACGCCATCGGCGACGCGGCCGTCAGCACCGTGATCGAAGGGGTGCGGGCGGCGGCGGAGAAGCTGGGCCTGGCCCGGGTGCGCGCGGCCCGGCACCGGGTCGAGCACGCCGAGCTGCTCACCCCCGAACACATCGCCGCCTTCGCCGAGTTGGCGCTGACCGCCTCCGTTCAGCCCGCCTTCGACGCGGCCTGGGGCGGCGAGGACGGCATGTACGCCCGGCGCCTGGGGCCCGAGCGGGCCCGCGCCCTCAACCCGTACGCGGCCATGCTGCGCGCCGGAGTGCCGCTGGCGCTGGGCTCCGACAGCCCGGTCACCCCGCTGGACCCCTGGGGCACCGTGCGGGCCGCCGCCTTCCACCGCACCCCCGCCCACCGGATCTCGGTGCGCGCCGCCTTCACCGCGCACACCAGGGGCGGCTGGCGGGCCATCGGCCGGGACGACGCGGGTGTGCTGGTGCCCGGCGCCCCGGCGGACTACGCGGTGTGGCGGGCCGGCGACCTGGTGGTGCAGGTGCCGGACACCCGGGTCGCCAACTGGTCGACCGATCCCCGCTCGGGCACTCCCGGCCTGCCCGACCTCACGCCCGGCGCCCAACTCCCGGTCTGTGTCCGCACGGTGGTGGCCGGACGCACCGTCCACCGGGCCGACTGAGTGACGGCTTTGGCGGCCGTACCGCCGAACGGCGTGCCCTCGGCCTGTCGCCCCGGGCCGCCCCCTCCGTACTGACCTGCTGATTTGAGGTAGCCACGCAGGTCACACAACTGTTGACAGGGTGTGGGCGGCGGCCGGTAGGTTCTGCCGAGTCCACCACAGGACGTCCGACCGGTAAATCTCCACGCAGTCGTCGCACGCCGCTGGGCCATGGGGCGGTACCCCGCCACTGGGAGCCAGGTCCAGCGCACGGGGGCGGGGGAGGATTCCACCGGGTCGGCAGGTGTGACCCGGGTGGGGCCCGGAAGTTCAGTAGACAACGGCATCAGGGTGACCGCAGCCAGCGGTTCCCGGGTCGGCCCGAAGGACACCGCGCCCCACCCGCAGTCCCCGCCCCCACTCCCTTGACCAGGCGTTTGCCGGCCACCCCGGCAGCGCGGTCCGCCTCTGCCGGGGTACCGTCGGCTCACCACACGACCTGCAGGAAAGGTCCCGACCGTGCCCCCTGGTACCCCCAGCGCCGCCGACGTGTCCGGCGAACCGGCCGGCTGCCAGGCCGCCGCGCCACCGGCCGCCGTCGCGCCCGGGCCTGCCGCGTCCCGCCCCGGGCGGGCCGCGCGCTTCGCCGCGCTCGCCCGCCGGGAGGCGCGGCGCACCACGGCCGCCGTGGCCGGCGGAGTGGTGCTTGTCTTCGCTTTCCCGCCCTATGACCTGTGGCCGCTGTCACTGGTCTCGGTGGCCCTGCTGTCGCTGCTCACCCGGGGCCGCACCGCCCGCCAGGGCGCCTGGACCGGCTTCGCCTTCGCGCTGCCCTTCTTCTGCGCGCTGCTGCGCTGGCTCAATGTGGTCGGCTATGACGCGGTCTTCGGCCTGTCGGTGGTGGAGGCGCTGTATGTGGCCGCGATGGGCGCCGGGCTGGCGGTCACCTCGCGGCTGCGCTGGTGGCCGCTGTGGACGGCCGGGCTGTGGGTGGCCCAGGAACTGGTCCGGGACCGCTGGCCGCTGGGGGGCTTCCCCTGGGGCCGGCTGGCGTTCGCCAACACCGGCTCGCCGTTCACCCCGCTCGCCGCGCTGGGCGGCGCCGCGCTGGTCAGCTTCGCGGTGGCGCTGTCCGGGGCGCTGCTGGCCTGTGCGGTGCTGGGCGCGGTGCGGGCGGGGCTACGCCGGGGCGTACGCCCGCTGCTGCCGCCGGCCGGGGCGCTGGGCCTGGCCGCGGTCCTGGTCCTCGCCGGGTACGCGGTGCCCGTTCCGGTCAAGGGCGATGACTCGGTGAACATCGCCGTGGTGCAGGGCAATGTGCAAAAACCCGGTATGGATTTCCTCGGCCGGCCGATGATGATCCTCAACAACCATGTCAACGCCACCCTGGCGCTGGCCAAGGACGTCAAGGCGGGCCGCGCCCCCAGGCCGGACCTGGTCATCTGGCCGGAGAACGCCTCCGACCTGGACCCGTTCAAGTTCCCCGAGGCGTATGACCGCATCAACGAGGCGGTCCGGGCGATCGGGGTGCCGGTGCTGGTCGGCGCGCTGATCGACCACCCCAGCAAGCCGGGCTATGTCTTCAACGAGGGCATCGTCTGGGACCCCAGGAGCGGTCCCGGTGCCTCCTACACCAAGCAGCACCCGGTGCCGTTTGGTGAATATGTGCCGTTCCGCGAGGAGTTGAGCAAGGTCATCTCCCGGCTTAAGCGGGTGCCGCGCAACTTCTACCCCGGCGACCACAACGGTGTGATGAAGGTGGGACCGGCCGAACTGGGCGATGTCATCTGCTTTGAGGTCGCCTACGACGGGATAGTGCGGGATACGGTCAACGCCGGTGCCCGTGCCCTGGTTGTCCAGACCAACAACGCCACCTTCGGCCGCAGCGGTCAGCCGGAGCAGCAGCTGGCCATGTCCCGGCTGCGGGCGGTGGAACACGGCCGGGCCGTGGTCACCGCGGCCACCAGCGGCATCAGCGCGGTGGTCGGCCCGGACGGCCAAGTCCGTGAGCAGGCACCGCTGTTCACCCGGCAGGTGATCAGCACCAGCATTCCACTGCGGGACGGCACCACGGTGGCCGACCGGCTCGGTGAAGCTCCCGAATGGGCGCTCGCTATGGTGGGGCTTCTGTCCTGCGCGGCCGCGGTCTGGGTCGGCCGCCGGGGACGTACGGAGAAGAAGGGGCTTAAGTGAACGACGGTGGGCAGCGGAGATTCGGTCCGCTCGGCACGACCTTGGTGATCATTCCGACCTATAACGAGGCGGAGAACATCGGGCCCATCGTCGCCCGGGTGCGCGCGGCCGTGCCCGAGGCGCACGTCCTGATCGCCGACGACAACAGCCCCGACGGCACCGGCAAGCTCGCCGATGAGCTGGCGGAGGGCGACGAGCAGATCAAGGTGCTGCACCGCAAGGGCAAGGAGGGCCTGGGCGCGGCCTATCTGGCCGGCTTCCGCTGGGGCCTGGACAACGGCTACGGCGTGCTGGTGGAGATGGACGCCGACGGCTCCCACCAGCCCGAGGAACTGCCCCGGCTGCTCACCGCGCTGAAGAGCGCCGACCTGGTGCTGGGCTCCCGCTGGGTGGCCGGCGGCCGGGTGGTGAACTGGCCCAAGTACCGCGAGTTGCTCTCCCGCGGCGGCTCCACCTACTCCCGGCTGATGCTGGACCTGCCGCTGCGCGACATCACCGGCGGTTTCCGGGCCTTCCGCCGGGAGACGCTGGAGGGCCTGGGCATGGACGAGGTGGCCTCCCAGGGCTACTGCTTCCAGGTCGACCTCGCCTGGCGGGCGCTGAAGGCCGGCTTCCATGTGGTGGAGGTCCCCATCACCTTTGTCGAGCGGGCGCTGGGCGACAGCAAGATGAGCCGCGACATCGTGGCCGAGGCGCTGTGGCGGGTCACCACCTGGGGCGTGGGCACCCGGGCCGCGAAGGTGGGCAAGGCGCTGGGGCTGTAGGGGCGCGGGGCGGGTTACCTGATGCGGCTCCGCCGCGTGGGCGCGACCGGCCACGACGGCCCGCAGTCGCATGACCTCATCGCCGGCGGAGCGCCTGGGCCCGCCCGCTCGTTCCGCCGCAGGCCAGGCACACTTGAGGCATGACCTTCGGAACGCAGCAGCAGACCGTGCCCAGTCCGCCGTCCGGCCCCGGCCGGAAGCGCAGGATCCTTCCGCTCGCCGTGGCCGCCTGGGTGCTGCTGGAACTCTGGCTGCTGATCCTGGTGGCCGACGCGGCCGGGGGCCTGACGGTGTTCCTGCTGCTGGTCGGCGGGCTGCTGCTGGGCGCGGCGGTGATCAAGCGGGCCGGCCGGCGGGCCTGGCAGCGGCTGACCTCCTCGTTGCAGGGCGGCGCCGCCGCACCCGAGGGCGGCGGCAACGCGGTGACCATGCTGGGCGGGCTGCTGCTGATGGTGCCGGGCCTGCTCTCCGATGCCGTCGGGCTGCTGTGCCTGTTCCCGCCGACCCACGCCCTGGTGCACCGGGCCGGGGAGCGCTGGCTGAACCGGTCCGGCCCGCTCGGCGAGGCATTCCAGCAGGCCCGGATGGGCCAGGGCCGGGGCGATGTGATCCAGGGCGAGGTCATCCGGGACGACCAGCCGCCCGCCGGCCCCCGCCAGGACCCGCAACTGCCGCGCTGACCAACGGCGATGGGACATACACAAGGGCCCGGGCCACTGCCGTGAAGCAGTGGCCCGGGCCCTTGACTGGTTGCCGCGGTGGCCGTCAGGCCGACTTGCGGGTGTCCCGCGGATGCACGGCGATGTTCATGGCACCGGAGCGCAGGACCGCCAGCCGCTCGGCCAGCACCTCCTCCAGCTCCTCGCGGGTGCGCCGCTCCATGAGCATGTCCCAGTGCGTACGCGCGGGCTTGCCCTTCTTCTCCTCGGGACCATCGCCGTCCACCAGGAGTGCCACGGCACCACAGGCCTTGCACTCCCACTCCGGCGGAATCTCCGCCTCCACCGAGAACGGCATCTCAAATCGATGGCCGTTCGGGCATGCGTACTCCACCGCCTGGCGCGGGGCCAGGTCGATGCCGCGGTCGGTCTCGTAGCTGGTCACCACAAGTCGCGTGCCGCGAAGAGCTCGCTCACTCATGAATTCGTGCCTCCCGGGCTTGTCGCCCACAGGACAGGTGTCGCTGTCGTCGTCATCCGGTCAACGTCCGGTCGGCGGTGAAGATTCCCGTTGAGGGACATGCGTCGCCCGTCGTGCCGCCCCTTGTTGTACCCACCGGCGCCCGGTTTGTCACATCTGACAACAGATGTCACCCTGCGTTTGCATGGCTTTAGCGCGCAGTAACGGTTCATCCAGTGGGTCAAGGGCGTACACTACCCGCTCGCGCAATTCAGTGCTGAACCGGGTCGGCCACCGGCACCGGTGCCGGCTGCTCCGGCGCGTCCGCCGCGGCCGGACCGCCGCTCCGGCGCGGCTCGAAAAGCCGCAGGAAGAACTGGGACAGCGGGCCGATGGCCACCGCGTAGAAGACGGTCCCCGCGCCCACCGAGCCGCCCAGGGCGGAGCCGGAGACCAGCACGGTCAGCTCGATGCAGGTGCGCACCAGCCGCACCGAGCGTCCGGTCCTGCGGTGCAGCCCGGTCATCAGCCCGTCCCGCGGGCCGGGGCCGAAGGCGGCCGTGATGTAGAGCCCGGTGGCCGCCCCGCACAGCACCACGGCCAAGACCAGCAAGGGCACCCGCACCCACAGTGAGCCGGGCGCCGGCGTCAGGGACAGGGTGGCGTCCATCGCCAGGCCGATCACCACCACATTGGAAAGGGTGCCCAGTCCGGGCCGCTGGCGCAGCGGGATCCACAGCAGCAGCACCAGCGCGCCAACCACGATGCAGACGGTGCCGATCGACAGCCCGGTGTGCCGGGCGATGCCCTGGTGCAGCACGTCCCAGGGGTCCAGTCCAAGACCCGCCCGCAGCTGCAGGGCGGCGCTCACCCCGTACAGGCCCAGGCCCGCATAGAGCTGGACCAGGCGGCCGAGCAGTCGTGGCCCTCCTGTTGTAAGCCTCCCTGACGCGGACAAGGATCCTCCCCGGAATGGTGTGAGTGGCCTGTTGCGTGGCAGTCTGTGGAGTGGGACAGCGCATGATCCATGGCCAATTCCAAAGGGGTGGACTGAAAAGATGAGTCAGTGGACCGCTTCTGTGGGGGCGCAGCAGCTGGCGCGGCTGCTGGACGCGCAGTACGGGCGCGGCACC
This sequence comes from Streptomyces sp. NPDC052396, assembly GCF_044593195.1. Taxonomy (NCBI): domain Bacteria; kingdom Bacillati; phylum Actinomycetota; class Actinomycetes; order Kitasatosporales; family Streptomycetaceae; genus Streptomyces; species Streptomyces sp. NPDC052396. Next base: position 39,375 of record NZ_JBIUAW010000025.1, on the reverse strand, counting down.
CGGTCCCCGGTGACGGCCCTCAACGGCCGCCGGGTGCCCGCCTACCGCTCGCTGGCCGACCGCATCCGGCTGCTGGTGCTGGAAGGACGGGTTCCGGTGGCCGCCCGGCTGCCCGCCGAGCGCGAGCTGGCGGCCGCGCTGACCGTCAGCCGCACCACCGTGGCCGCCGCCTATGAGGCGCTGCGCACCGAGGGCTTTCTGGAGTCCCGACGGGGCGCGGGCAGTTGGACCGCGGTGCCGGCCGGCAACCCGCTGCCCACCCGGGCGCTGGACCCGCTGCCGCCGGAGGCCAGCGGCTCGGTGATCGACCTCGGCTGTGCCGCGCTGACCGCCCCCGAGCCCTGGCTCACCCGCGCCTTCCAGGGCGCCCTGGAGGAGCTGCCGCCCTACGCCCACACCCATGGCGACTACCCGGCCGGCCTGCCCGCGCTGCGACAGGCGCTGGCCGACCGCTACACCGCGCGCGGCATCCCCACCATGCCCGAGCAGATCATGATCACCACTGGTGCGATGGGCGCGGTCGCCGCCATCTGCCGGCTGATGGCCGGGCGCGGCGAGCGGGTGGCGGTGGAGTCACCCTCGTACGCCAATGTCCTTCAGCTCATGCGCGAGGCCGGGGCGCGGCTGGTCCCGGTCGCCATGGCGGACCGGCTGGCCGGCTGGGACCTGCCCGCCTGGCGCCAGGTCCTGCGGGACGCCGCTCCGCGACTGGCCTACGTCATCGCCGACTTCCACAACCCCACCGGCGCCCTCGCCCCCGAGGATCAGCGCCGGGCCCTGGTCGAGGCCACCCGGGCCGCCGGCACCGTGCTGGTCGCCGACGAGACCATGTCCGACCTGCTGCTCGAACCAGACCTCGAACTGCCGCGCCCGGTCTGCGCCTTCGACCCGGCCGGCAGCACCGTGATCACCGTCGGCTCGGCCAGCAAGTCCTTCTGGGCCGGGCTGCGCATCGGCTGGGTACGCGCCGCTCCCGAGGTGATCCGCAGCCTGGTGGCCGCCCGGGCCTACGCCGACCTCGGCACCCCGGTGGTCGAACAGCTCGCCGTCAGCTGGCTGTTGGGCACCGAAGGCTGGGACGCCGCCCTGGACATACGGCGCGCCGAGGCCCGGGAGAGCCGCGACGCCGTGGTCGCCGCTCTCCAACGGCACCTCCCCGACTGGGAGTTCACCGTGCCGAGCGGCGGGCTCACCCTGTGGGTACGCACCGGAGGGCTCTCCGGCTCCCGGATCGCCCAGGTCGGTGAACGGCTGGGGGTACGCGTGCCGTCCGGTCCGCGATTCGGGGTCGACGGTGCCTTCGAAGGCTACGTCCGGCTGCCGTTCACCGTACGCGGCCCAGTCGCCGACCAGGCCGCCGCCCGGCTGGCCGAGGCCGCCCGGCTGGTGGCCTCCGGTGCTCCCGTCGCCGTCGAGGCTCCCCAGACCTACGTCGCCTGAGGCGCCCGGAGCGGGCCGCTCCGGGTCCGGCCAGGGCGGCAGCAGGGCCAGCACCGCCTGGCGCTGGGCCTCGCCGATGCCCTCCTCGTAGGGGTCGGGAGTGGCCGGCACCTGCACCCGCAGCACCGGCCCGGTGCCCAGCCGGGCATAGCCCCGGCCGGGCGGCACCTCGGCCGCCGGGGTGGTGTGCGGCGGGGCGCCCAGGGCCCGCAGGACCTGGGCGTGGTCCAGCGCGCCCAGCGCCACCCGGGCACGGGTGTGGGTGCGCACCGTCTCGGTCAGCAGCCCCTCGCCGTCCGCCTCCTCGCCCAGCGCCAGGGTGACATTGGCCGCCCGGCCGTGCCGCAGCGGAACCTGCAGCAGCTCCTGGGGGTCGGGCCGGCCCTCGCCCGCCGCCAGTTCGCTGAGCGCGGCCGGCCGGTCCACCACGATCCACAGCGGACGGCGCACATCCTCGGGCAGCGAACGCCCCTGCCGGCGGGCCTCGTTGGCGGCCATCAGCCGGCGCTGGGTCTCATGGCTGGCCCACTCCAGGGTGCTCAGCGCCCCGGCCGGCGAAGCCTCCACCGCCAGCACCCCCTCCCTCCCGGCCAGGCAGGCGTACTGCCCGGTGCCGCTGCCGTCCACCACCACCGCGTCACCCTGGTGCAGCGCCTGCAGCGCGATGGAGCGCAGCAGGGTGGTGACGCCGGAGCCGGGCCGGCCCAGGGCCAGCAGGTGCGGCTCGGTGGAGCGCTGTCCGGTGCGCCAGATCACCGGCGGGACATCGATGGTGTACTCGCCGTCGGACACCGGCAGGGTGCGCTGGACCTCGTCCGGGTCGGTGAGACCCAGCACCGTCTCCCCGGGGGCGGTGACAAAGCGCTGCGCCCAGATGTCGGTGGGCAGCGGCGGCAGTGCGTACAGCGACAGCCGGCCCGCCTCCTCGTCCCAGTCGAACCGGTACTCCCGCCCCCGGCCCGCCTTCACCTGGAGCAGCCGCTCGATCCTGGCGCGGGCCTCGGGCTCGCCGTCGGTGAAGTACGCCGGGTAGCGCAGCCGCAGCGCGGCCAGCCGGCCGCCCTCGTCGAACAGCGGGTCCTCGAAGACGGTCTGCCAGTCGCCGCCATGGGCGTAGAGCGGGTCGGGGTCCAGCGGGGAGGAGAAGTAGGGCACCAGGGAGTCATGGAGCGCCTGCAGCCGGGCGGAGTCCGCGTCCTCGTCCCCGGCCGGCCGCGCCCGGTCACGGCCGCACCAGGCGCCCGCCGCCAGCAGCGCGGCCGCGGCCAGCGCCGGGCCGTAGGGGACCAGGGCCACGATCAGCACACAGGAGGCCGCCAGCAGCAGTGCCGAGCCACGCCGGTCCCGGGGGGTACGGTCCCAGCCGCGCCGGCCGGCCACGGCCAGCGAGCGCAGCCCCCGGCCGATGGTGATCAGCGGATACAGCACGTCCCGCAGCCCCTCGGCGATCCTGCCGGCCGGCTCGCGCGCCGGGGCCGGCCGCGGCCGGTCGGTCAGGGGACGGTGGTGTCCTCGATGGCCCACGTCGGCCTCCCGTCGTCGGGGTGGTGGGTACGGGCGGTCGCGGCGGGCCCGGTCAGAAGCGCAGGCCGCCCAGCAGCCCGGCCAGGCTGGCGCCGCCCGCCCTGATGCTGGGGGCGATGGCGGTGCCGGCCAGATAGAAGCCGAAGAGGGCGCAGACCAGGGCGTGGGAGGCCTTCAGCCCGTCCTTGCGGAAGAACAGGAACACGATGACACCCAGCAGTACGACGCCGGAGATGGAGAGGATCATGGGGGTTTCTCCTGTTGTGAGGGCGATCACCATGAGTTCCTCCAGCTTCACGGCAAGTGCCGGAGTTGGAAAACGGGAGAGGCGGCGGAAGGGTGACTAATCCTTCAAATCACCTGTTCGGCCCGCAGTGCGGAGGCTGCTGAGCGGTCCCCCGGGGTCCACCGGAGCGGGCCCGTACGTAGGGTGGGGCGGGCAGGCACCGGTTCCTGCCGCCGAACCTCAGGCATTCCTCCGCATTCCTACGCTAAGGACGCAGACCATGTCCGAGCCCACTTCCGAGCCCGCCCACGACCCCGAGGTGCTCCAGCTGGCGGCCAAGGTGTTCGACCTGGCCCGGCATGGCGACACCGCCACGCTCGCCGCCTATGTGGACGCGGGGGTGCCGGTCAACCTCACCAATGACCGGGGCGACTCGCTGCTGATGCTGGCCGCGTACCACGGGCACCCCGACGCGGTCACCGCGCTGCTGGAGCGCGGCGCCGACCCCGACCGGGCCAACGACCGGGGGCAGACCCCGCTGGCCGGGGCGGTGTTCAAGGCGGAGGACGAGGTGGTGCGGCTGCTGCTGGGCCATGGCGCCAGCCCCTCGGCGGGCACGCCCTCGGCCATGGAGACGGCGGCCATGTTCGGACGCCAGGACCTGCTGGAGCTGTTCCGGGAGGGCTGACGGGCTGTTCCGGGACCTGAGAGGTCAGGCGGCCGCCGCCCGCACCGAGGCCACGGTGTCGGCGTCGGCCGCGGTCTTGTCCTCCCGGTAGCGCAGCACCCGGGCGAACCGCAGGGCCACCCCGGCCGGGTAGCGGGCGGAGCGCTGCAGCCCGTCGAAGGCGATCTCCACCACCAACTCCGGCCGTACCCGCACCACCTGGCCGTCGTCCTCGACCGCCAGCGCCAGCAGCCGTTCGGTCTGCCAGACCAGCATGGCGTCGGTCAGGCCCTTGAAGGTCTTGCCCAGCATGGCCAGGGAGCCGTCCGGCAGCCGGGCGCCCAGATGGAGGTTGGACAGCTTTCCGGTCCGCCGGCCGTGTCCCCACTCGGCGGCCAGCACCACCAGGTCCACGGTGTGCACCGGCTTGACCTTCAGCCAGGCCGCGCCGCGCCGGCCCGCGCTGTACGGGGCGTCCAGCGCCTTGACCACCACGCCCTCATGCCCCCGTCGCAGCACCTCGGCCGCGAACTCCCGGGCCGCGGCCCGCAGTTGCCGGTCGGACGGGTCGCCGACCACCAGCCGCCGGACCCGCAGCGGCCCGGGCACCAGCCGGGCCAGCTCGGCATGGCGCCCGGCGGTGGACAGGGTGAGCAACTCCCGCCCGTCCACGGCCAGTACGTCGAAGAACACCGGGGACAGCGGCAGTGCCGCGCCGGCCGCCGCCACATTCAGCCGGGAGCCCACCCGTCCCGCGATGTCCTGGAAGGGGCGCGGGCGTCCCCGGTCGTCCAGGGCGATCACCTCGCCGTCCAGCACCGCCGAGGAGACCGGCAAGTGAGCGGCCGCCTCGGCCAGTTCGGGCAGCCGCTCGGTGATCTCGTCCAGGGTGCGGGTGAAGACGCGCACCCGGGGGCCGTCGCGGTGCACCTGCACCCGGATCCCGTCCAGCTTCTCCTCCACCGCGCACGGCCCCAGCCGGTCCAGTGCCTCGTCCAGGTCCCGGGCGCTGTGCGCCAGCATCGGCAGCACCGGGCGGCCCACCTCCAGCCGGAAGTCCGCCAGCGCCGCCGGGCCGCCGGCCAGCAGGGCCCGTCCGACCGCGCCCAGCGAGCCGCCCAGCATCACCGCCCGCCGCACCTCCTCGGCCCCGGCCCCGGCCGCGGCGGCCAGCCCCTCGGCGGCCAGCGCGGCCAGTGCGCCCTGGCGGAGCTCGCCGCCGATCAGCCGGAGCAGGAAGTCCTGTTCGGCCGCGGTGGCCCGGCCCAGCAGTTCGTCCACCCGCCGTTTGCGTTCGGCCTGGGCGCCCCGGCCGGCCACCCCGGAGATGCCGGTGAGCGCCGTGTCCACCTCCGCCACCGTCAGCGAGGGCCGGGCGACGGGCGGCGGCGGGTGACGCAGGGTGCTCCAGCCGATGCCGGTGCGGCGCTGCGGCAGCCGCCCGGCGAGGTAGGCGATGACCACCGGCGCGTCCTCGGGCCCGGCCCGCCGGAACAGCCCGGCCAGCAGCTCGGTCTTCGCCGAGCGGGCGGGGGTCGCCGCGATCTCGGCGGACGCCCGGGCGAGTTCGGCCAGCAGCATGCCCTTATGGTGCGATGCCGCCGGCCGCCGCGCAGCACGGGCTCAGCCCCGGTAGCGGTCCCAGAAGGCGCACTGGTGCTCCGCCGCCGCGTCCACCGCCCGGTCCCCCTCCGGAGCCAGGGAACGCACCCGGGGTGCCCGCTCCGTCCAGCGCGGCCAGCCGGCCGGGGCCGCGCCGTGCGCGAAGCGGGTCCAGTCCCCGGTCATCCGCCGGACCAGGTGCCGCTGCGGCGGGGTGAAGGCCACCGGCACCGGGAACAGATACGGCAGCTCAAAGCCGTGCGCCGCCCCGTAGGGCACCTCCGGCACGGCCGGCAGGCCGAAGCCGTTGGGGGCCCGCTGATCGTCGAACTCATAGCCGTAGACCGGGACTTGGCGGGCCAGGGCCCGGTCGGCGCGCAGGGTGGAGCAGCTGAACGAGACATCGGTGAGCACCGCCGCCCAGGCCAGGGCCGGGGTGGGATAGCGGGCGGCCGGATAGCGCCGCTCGATGGCGCCGGCCGCGCCGCCGAAGGACTGCCTCAGCCGGGCCCGGTAGTCGTGCCGGTCGCGCAGGGGGTGGGCGGCGAAGTCGAGGGCGACGAAGTAGCGCATCTCGTCGTGGTTGGTCCCCTGGATCACCGGCACGTGCTGGAAGCGGCCCTGCCGCAGCGCCCGGTCGGGCCGCAGCGGCACCGGCGCGGTGCCATAGGAGACGGTGGAGAAGGCCGCCATCAGGTCGGCGGTGGCCAGCCGGCCGGCGGGCAGGGCGCGCAGGCACGCCAGGGCCTGCCATCCGCCCGGGCAGCCCAGCCGGCGGGCGGCGGCCGCGCCCTCGGCCCGGGTCCGGCCCAGGGAGCGCCAGGGGCTCCAGGCGGCCGCCCCGTAGGTGGCGCCCGGCGGCATGGTGGTCAGGCACGATCCGCTCTGCAGCACGGCCCGCTGGAAGAGCCCGGCGGCGGTGGGCGAGACCAGTTGCCCGCAGACGCTCAGGGCACCGGCCGACTCGCCGAACAGGGTCACCTGCCCGGGATCACCGCCGAAGGCGCGGGCGTTGGCCCGTACCCAGCGCAGCGCCGCCTGTTGGTCGGCGAACCCGAAGTCGGAGCCGTCCAGGGCCGGGTGGCCGAAGAACCCGAAGACGCCCAGCCGGTAGTTGACGGTGACCACCATCACCTCGCCGCGTACCGCCAGCCGCTCGCCCCGGTAGTCGGCGCCCGAGCCATAGACGAAGCCGCCGCCGTGCAGCCACACCAGCACCGGCCGGCCGGGCCCGGGCGCCGGGCCGGCCGGCACCGTGACATTGAGCGTCAGGCAGTCCTCGGCCCCGTCCGGCCGTCCGGTGACCGGCGAGACCTGCGGGCACCGGGGACCGGGTGCCCCGGCGTCCCGTACGCCGGTCCAGGGCCGGGCGGGCCGGGGGTCGCGCCAGCGCAGCGGGCCGACGGGCGGGGCGGCGTAGGGGATGCCCTCATAGGTGAGGTAGCCGGCCTGGGCCCGGCCGCGGACCAGGCCGGTCCCGGTCCGGGCCAGTGGGGCGTCCTCGGGCGGCGCCGCCCAGGACGGCGGTGCGGCGCAGACCAGGACGAGCAACGGAGCGAGGAGCAGGGCGCGCAGCGCTCCGGCTGCGCGCCCGGGGAAGCGGGCCGGGGGCACGGCGGGGCTCCTTCGGCGGGGGACACCACAGCGGTTGTCCACCACGGTGCCCGCTTCCACCCGGAGGCGCTATGGGGCAGACGGCTGTTCGGACCCCGGTGGGGTGCCCTCCCGGTCCCGGCCGGCCGCGTCGCTGATTCTGATCAGCAGCGCGATCATCAGCCAGTTGGCCACCAGTGAGGAGCCGCCCTTGGCCAGGAAGGGCAGTGCCTTTCCGGTCAGTGGGATGAGCCCCATCACACCGCCGGCCACCACAAAGACCTGCAGCGCCAGCGCGGCGGCCAGGCCGACCGCCAGCAGCTTGCCGAAGGGGTCCCGGGAGCGCAGCGCCACATTGAGCCCGCGCTGCACCAGCAGTCCGTAGAGCAGCAGCACCGCCATCATCCCGGCCAGTCCCAGCTCCTCGCCCACCGTGGTGAGGATGAAGTCGCTGCGGCCGGCGAAGCCGATCAGCTCGGGGTGGCCCTGGCCCAGGCCGGTGCCGGTGATACCGCCGCTGCCGAAGCCGAACAGGGCCTGCGCGGCCTGGTCGGAGATCAGTCCGGCGGGCCGCTGGCTCGCCGGGAGATAGATGTCGAAGGGGTGCAGCCAGGCGACGATACGGCCCTTGACGTGCGGTTCCATCGAGCCGACGGCGGCCGCGCCGACCACCGCCATCAGCAGCCCGCACGCCACCCAGCTGGTGCGCTGGGTGGCCGCGTAGAGCATCACCACAAACAGGCCGAAGAAGATCAGCGAGGTGCCCAGGTCCCGTTCCAGGATCAGCACCAGCAGGCTGAGCACCCACACCGCCAGGATCGGCGCCAGCTGGCGGCCCGGCGGCAGCCGGAAGCCCAGCACCTTGCGGCCGGTGAGCGCCAGGGCGTCCCGGTGGGTGACCAGATAGCCGGCGAAGAACACCGCGATCATGGTCTTGACGAACTCGCCGGGCTGGAAGGACAGCGGCCCCAGGAAGATCCACCGCTTGGCGCCATAGGTGTCGCCGGGGAAGGCGGCGGGTGCCATCAGCAGCACCAGCGCCACCGCCATGGTCAGGTAGATATAGCGCTGCAGCCGCCGGTGGTCGCGCAGCAGCACCAGCACCCCCACGCAGACCGCCACCCCTATGACCGTCCACATCAGCTGGCCGGAGGCGGTGCCCGCGGAGTGGTAGCGGGTGCTGTAGGCGAAGTCCAGCCGGTAGAGCAGCACCAGCCCCAGGCCGGACAGCAGGGTCGACAGCGGCAGGATCAGCGGGTCGGCGTGCGGCGCCCAGCGGCGCACCACCAGATGCGGCACCAGCGCCAGACACAGCATGCTGGCGGCGAACCCGGCCAGTCCGTCCGGGATCCGGTCCTCCACCGACAGACCCGTGTAGAGGTAGCCGAAGCAGCTGATCAGTACGGCGAAGCCGAGCAGCAGCGCCTCACGGCGGCGGCGCCGCCGTGAGGTCTCGGAGGCGGCCGGGCGGCTGTCGCCCCCGTCGCCGCCCGCCACCCGTACGGTTTCCACGGTCACACTCGTCATGATGATCGGCCTCGGCCCGGGAGAACCGGGAGTTTTCCAAGGTTTCCCCGGAGCCTGGCGAAACCCGTCACTTCCTCCGCAAGCAATATGTGCACGCCCCTAGAGTCACATATCCGGCATGAAGCGGTTCCTCATAGATCTTCCCTTCGCCATGTGTCATGCTCCGCGCACTCACAGTGGTCAACGGGAAGGAGAGTGGTTTATGAGCAAGCGCCAGAAGGGCCGCCGGCACCGCAGGGTCAATCGCACCCCGCGGCCGGCCGGCGCGTCCCGCCCGTACTTCGCCCGGCCTCAGGCGCAGCCGCCGCGGCCGGTGGCGCCGGAGCTGGGCCGGCACACCGCCCGCACCTGGGACGGGCTGCGTTCCTGCGGTGCCGGGGGTGCCTCGGTGGAGGACCTGAGTGCGGCCGTGGGCTACCAGCCGCGCACCATCCTCAAGCACGTCCAGGGCCTGCTCTCGCAGGGGCTGGCGGAGCGGCGGGGGGACCGCTGGTTCGCCGCCGGGGAAGAGCTGCTGGTGGCCGGGGGCTGAACTCACGGTGGACGGCGGAGAGTTGGCCGGATGCCCGCCCTGAGTCCCGGGCGGATACCGGAAGTTGTTCATCCGCGCGAGTGAATGCCGCCGGGCTCGCCCCTTGCCGGCGCTGAACGGGTTCTACTCTCGCCCGCATGTCTGACATGGATGAGATCATCGGACGCATCCGCCGTGACATGAACTCGCAGTTGCGCAAGCGGGCCAGGCGCGCGTTCGGTGATGGAGAGGACGAGCGGGAGGGCTGGGCCGCGACCGCGGGTGCCGGCTCGGACACCGAAACTCTTACGGCCGGAACGGTTACGGCCGGACCCATTGACTCCGGGGAGGAGGCGCAGGGCGCCCTTCCCCGGTGAGGGTCCGGCCGGTCCGGTCGGTCAGCGTTGTGCCCGGCCCATGCCCAGGCCGGCCATGGCCAGGGCGAGCAGGCTGGCGACGACGCCCACGATGACATTGCTGACCTGGGCGGCGGTGCCGAAGGTGTGGCCGGCCACGGCCCAGGGGGAGATGATCGTCCAGACGCCTATGGCCACGGCGGCCCAGCTCAGTGAGTGGGTCCGCTCATAGGCGGGTCCGAAGCCGCCCACCAGGCAGGCGTAGGCGACGCCGGTGATCAGGTTGGTGACGGTCAGGGTGGTCGCGCCGTTGAAGCCCGCTATCCAGGGAGAGGCGGCCAGATAGACGCCGCTCAGAACAGCGAGGGCCTCGACGGCCTGGGCGGCGGGAGTCGCCGTCGTCTCCTCGGAATGGGCGCGGAGCGCCATGATGTCCGGGTGGTGTTCGATCCGGGGTGACGTGGGGGCGGTCACATCAGCCACCTTCTTTCCGAGTAAGGTCGGACTTACCGATATTTTAACCCGTTTGGGTAACAATTCGCCCAATTAACGGGTGAATAGTCCGATGTGATGACGTCCAAGGGGGTGGGGCGTACCGGGTGTGCGGCCGGGGAAGATTCCTTCGGGGCACGGCGCCCCGTACCGGCATCACCGGCACCTCTGGGGGAGGAAGCAGCTGATGGAAGATCCCGAGAGGCAGCAAGAGCGCCCGGGGGAGCGCACCACGGGCGGACCCGGAGCGGGCAACGGCTCCCGGGCCGGGGCGTCCCCGGCCCGCCGGGCGGCGGCCCGCGAGGAGCCCGCCGTCCAGCAGGACGAGGACGACCTGGAACCGCATATCGTCCGCGGCATGGACTGAGCGGCCCGGCAGTACACAGCACCGGGCGGGCAATGCTCATGGGACGTTTCCCGGGCGGAAAGATCCCTGTGGCCCCCGCCACGCGCACGCTCAGGACAACGTCCCCATGCGTGTCGCCATCGTCACCGAATCGTTCCCGCCCGATGTCAACGGCGTCGCCCACTGCGCCTGGCAGACCGCCCGCCACCTGGCGCGGCGCGGCCACCAGCCACTGGTCGTCACCCCGGCCCAGCGCGGCGAGCCGGCCGGACCGGACGAGCGCGGGCCCTGCCCGGTGGTCCGGGTGCCCTCGCTGCCGCTGCCCGGCTACCCCCAGGTCCGGGTGGCCCTGCCCGGCCGCCGGCTGACCGCGGTGCTGGCCGGCCACCGCCCGGACCTGATCCACCTGGCCAGCCCCTTTGTCCTGGGGGCGCGGGCCATGACCGCGGCCGCCCGGCTCCGGGTGCCCGCCGTCACCGTCTACCAGACCGATATCGCCTCCTACGCCCGCGTCTATCTGGGCATGGGCGAGGGGCTGGCCTGGCGGCGCATCCGGGCGGTGCACTGCGCCGCCGACCGCACCCTGGCACCGTCCACTGCCGCGGTCCGCGACCTGGCCCGGCACGGCGTGCCCCGGGTACGGCTCTGGCCGCGCGGCGTGGACCTGGAGCGCTTCCAGCCGGCCCGGCGCGACATGGAGCTGCGCCGGGCGCTGGCCCCCGCCGGCGAACTGATCGTCGGCTATGTGGGCCGTCTCGCCCCGGAGAAGCGGGTGGACCTGCTGGCCACGGTCTGCGCGCTGCCCGGGGTGCGCCTGGTGGTGGTCGGCGAGGGCCCCACCGCGGCGGCGCTGCGCGGTGTGCTGCCCGGCGCCCGCTTCCTGGGCTGCCGCACCGGCGACGAACTCGCCCGGATCTTCGCCTCGCTGGATGTCTTCGTACACCCCGGCACCATGGAGACCTTCTGCCAGACCGTGCAGGAGGCACAGGCCAGCGGGGTGCCGGTGATCGCCCCGGCGGCCGGCGGCCCGCTCGACCTGGTGCGCCACGCCCGGACCGGGCTGCTGGTGCCGCCAGAGGACGCCGGGGCCATCGCCGACGCGGTGCAGATGCTGAAGACCGGCCGCCGGCAGCGGGCCGAGTACGGGCGGGCCGGGCGGCAGTCGGTGCTCGGCCGGGGCTGGAGCGTCATCGGCGACCTGCTGTTGGAGCACTACCACGAGGTACTGGACCAGCGTGCCGCCTGGGGGGAGGCGGCCTGACAATGACCACATGACCGGGCGCTGGGAGTTCTGGGTCGACCGTGGCGGCACCTTCACCGATGTGGTCGGCAGGCGCCCGGACGGCCGCCTGGTCACCCGCAAGCTGCTCTCCCACGACCCCGGGCGGTACCGGGACGCGGCCGTGGCCGGCATCCGGCTCGCCCTCGCCGAGGAGACCGGCCGGGACCCGTCCGGCCCGCTGCCCGCCGACCGGATCGCCGTGGTCAAGATGGGCACCACCGTCGCCACCAACGCCCTGCTGGAACGCACCGGCGAACCCACCGTCCTGGTCACCACCAAGGGTTTCCGGGACGCCCTGCGCATCGCCTACCAGAACCGCCCCCGGCTCTTCGACCGGCACATTGTGCTGCCCGAGGCGCTCTACTCCCGGGTGATCGAGGTCGATGAACGCCTGGACGCCCATGGCGAGGTGCTGCGGCCGCCGGATCCGGCGGCCGCGTACCGGGCACTGGCCGCCGCCCACCGCGACGGCCTGCGCAGCGCCGCCATCGTCCTGCTGCACGGCTACCGCAACCCCGCGCATGAACTGGCCCTCGCCGAGACGGCCCGCCGGGCCGGCTTCGCCCAGGTCAGCTGCTCCCACGAGGTCAGCCCGCTGATGCGGCTGGTCCCCCGGGGCGACACCACGGTGGTGGACGCCTACCTCTCCCCGATCCTGCGCCGCTATGTGGCGGAGGTGGCGAGCGAACTGCGCGGGGTGCGGCTGCTGTTTATGCAGTCCAATGGCGGGCTGCGGGAAGCGGCGCACTTCAGGGGGAAGGACGCGGTGCTCTCCGGCCCGGCCGGCGGGGTGGTCGGCATGGCCCGCTCCGCCGCCCAGACCGGCCACCGGCGCCTGATCGGCTTCGACATGGGCGGCACCTCCACCGATGTCTCGCACTACGCCGGGGAGTTCGAGCGGGTCTTCGGCACCGAGGTGGCCGGGGTGCGGATGCGCTCGCCCATGATGGACATCCACACGGTGGCGGCCGGCGGCGGCTCGGTGCTGCACTTCGACGGACGGCGCTACCGGGTCGGCCCCGACTCGGCCGGAGCGGCGCCCGGCCCGGCCTGCTACCGGCGCGGCGGCCCGCTGACCGTGACCGACGCCAATGTGATGCTCGGCCGGGTGCAACCCGCCCACTTCCCCGCGGTGTTCGGCCCCGGCGGCGACCGGCCGCTGGACGCGGACACCGTCCGGGAGCGGTTCGCGCGGCTGGCCGAACGGACCGCCGAGGCCGCCGGGGACCACCGCTCGCCCGAGGAAGTGGCGGCCGGATTCCTGGACATCGCGGTGCTCAATATGGCCAACGCGGTCCGGAAGATCTCCGTGCAGCGTGGCCGGGACATCACCCGCTACGCCCTGACCAGCTTTGGCGGCGCGGGCGGTCAGCACGCCTGCGCGGTCGCCGACGCCCTGGGCATCTCCACCGTGATCGTCCCCCCGCTGGCCGGGGTGCTCTCCGCCTACGGCATCGGCACCGCCGATGCCACCGCGATGCGCGAACAGGCCGTGGAGACCGGGCTGGACGGGCCGGCGCCGGACCGGCTGCGCGCCGAGTGCGCCCGGCTGGCCGAGCGCACCCGCCAGGACCTCCGCGCCGACGGGGTGCCCGATGAGGCCGTCACCACCACCGCCCGGGTACAGTTGCGCTACGCGGGCACCGACACCGCCCTCCCGGTACCGCTGGGCGAAGTCGCCGCCATGGCCGGGGAGTTCGAGCGCCTGCACCGCGCCCGCTATGGCTTCACCATGGACAAGCCGCTGGTCGCCGAGGCGGTCTCGGTGGAGGCCCGCGCACCGGCCGGCGAATCATTGCCGGCAGCCCTGGCCCGCCCGCCGGACCGGGGCACCCCTCAACCGGCCGACACCGTGCGGATGTTCACCGAGGGCCGGTGGCGGCACATCCCGCTGCACCGCCGGGACGAGCTGTACCCGGGCGACACCGTCACCGGCCCCGCCATCGTCGCCGAGGCCGACGCGACCACCGTGGTGGATCCCGGCTGGCGGCTGACCGTGGCCGAGCGCGGGCATCTCCTGCTGGCCCGGGTCCGGCCCCGTCCCGCCCCCTCGGCCCTGGACACCCGGCCCGACCCGGTGCTGCTGGAGGTCTTCAACAGCCTCTTTATGGCCATCGCCGAACAGATGGGGGTGCGGCTGGCCAACACCGCCCACTCGGTCAACATCAAGGAACGGCTGGACTTCTCCTGCGCCCTCTTCGACGAACGCGGCGAACTGGTCGCCAACGCCCCGCACATCCCGGTGCACCTGGGGTCCATGGGCGAGGCCATCAAGGAGGTGCTGCGCCGCAACCGGGACACCATGCGGCCGGGCGATGTCTACGCCGTCAACGACCCCTACCACGGCGGCACCCACCTGCCCGACATCACCGTGATCACCCCCGTGTTCGATGAACGGGGCGCGGAGCTGCTGTTCCTGGTGGCCGCCCGTGGCCATCACGCCGAGATCGGCGGCATCACCCCCGGCTCCATGGCCGCCCTCAGCCGCACCGTGCGGGAGGAGGGCGTGCTCTTCGACAACTGGCTGCTGGTGCGCGACGGAAGGCTGCGCGAACCGGAGACCCGCCGGCTGCTGACCGGCGGCCCGTACCCCTCCCGCGCCCCCGAGGCCAACCTGGCCGATCTGCGGGCCCAGATCGCCGCCAATGAGAAGGGCGCCCTCGAACTGCGCGGCATGATCGAGACCTTTGGCCTGGACGTGGTACGGGCCTATATGCGGCACGTGCAGGACAACGCCGAGGAATCGGTGCGGCGCATCGTCACCGGGCTGCGGGACGGGGCGTACCGCTATGAGACGGACAGCGGCGCGGTCATCCGGGCCGAGGTCCGGGTGGACCGCGCGGCACGCGGCGTGGTGATCGACTTCGCCGGTACCTCACCGCAGCAGCCGGGCAACGCCAACGCGCCGCGGGCGGTGGTCACCGCGGCGGTGCTGTATGTCTTCCGCACCCTGGTCACCGAGGACATCCCGCTCAACAGCGGCTCGCTGAAGTGCCTGGACATCCGCATCCCCGACGGCTGCATGCTGGCACCGGTCCACCCGGCGGCCACGGTGGCGGGCAATGTGGAGACCTCGCAGGCCGTGGTGGGCGCGCTCTACGCGGCCCTGGGCGTGCAGGCCGAGGGATCCGGGACCATGAACAACCTCGCCTTCGGCAACGACCGGGTGCAGTACTACGAGACGGTGGCCAGCGGCTCCGGCGCGGGGGAGGGCTTCCATGGCACGGACGCGGTGCAGACGCATATGACCAACTCCCGGCTGACCGACCCGGAGGTACTGGAGTGGCGCTACCCGGTCCGGGTGGAGGAGTTCGCCGTCCGCCCCGGCAGCGGGGGCGCGGGGCGCTGGCACGGGGGGTGCGGGGTGGTACGGCGACTGCGGTTCCTGGAGCCGGTGACCGTTGCCTTGCTCACGGGGCACCGCCGGGTGGCGCCCTATGGGATGGCGGGGGGCGGGCCCGGTGCGCTCGGAGTCAACTGCGTGGAGCGGGCGGATGGTTCGGTGGAGTCGCTGGGGGGCGTGGCGGTGGTGGAGATGGGTGCGGGGGACGCGCTGGTGATGCGGACACCGGGCGGTGGGGGTTACGGGGCGCCCCGTCAGGGGCGCGGGGCGGTTGCATCATGCGGCTCCGCCGCGCGGGCGCGACCAGCCACAGCGGACCCGCACCGGACAACGAAAAACTACCCCCGCAACACAAATCGCACCGGCGTCCCCGGCCGCGCCTGGGCCACCGGGTCCAGGTACCGCGCGGGCACCACGCCGATGACCGGATAGCCCCCCGTCGTCGGGTGATCGGCGAGGAACAGCACCGGCCGCCCATCCGCCGGCACCTGCACCGACCCCAACACCACGCCCTCACTGGGCAGTTCGCCCTCCCGGGCGCGCTCCAGCGCGGGCCCCTCGGTGCGCAGCCCGATCCGGTTGCCCGCCGCCGAGACCCGGAAGCCGCCCGCCGCCAGCACCCGCAGCGCCCCGGCCGTGAACCAGTCATCCCGAGGCCCCGGCACCAGCGGCAGCACCAGCTCCCGTACGGGGCCCGGGTGCGGAACGGCGTCCGGGGCGGGCGGCGGCGCCGAGGAGGGCGTACCCAGCGGCAGTTCGGCGCCCTCGGCCAGCGGCGCCGGTCCGGTCCCGGAGAGCACATCCGTTGACCGGCTGCCCAGCACCGGCGGCACCGCTATGCCCCCGCGGAACGCCAGATAGCTGCGCACCCCGTGCACGGCGGCGCCCAGTTCCAGCACCGCCCCGGCCGGCAGGCGCACCGGGGCGCCCCAGGCGGCGGGCCGGCCGTCGACCGTCACCGGACAGGGCGCACCGGTCACCGCGGCCACCACCGCACGCCCGGTGCGCACCGCGCAGCCGGACAGCGTGGTCTCCAGGGTCGCGGCACAGGGCGGGTTGCCCACCAGGCGGTTGGCCAGCCGGTGGGCCCGCTGGTCGAGCGCTCCGGCGCGCGGGACGCCGAGATGGGCGTACCCGGTACGGCCCAGGTCCTGCACGGTGGTCAGCGCCCCGGCGCGCAGCACGGTCAGCACCCGGCCTCCCTGAAACGGACCAGGGTGCCGGGGGTGAACAGGGCGGCCGGGCTGCGGCCGGGGTCCCACAGCACCGCGTCCGTGCTGCCGATCAGCTGCCAGCCGCCGGGGGTGGGCCGTGGGTAGACCCCGGTGTACGGCCCGGCCAGGGCGACCGATCCGGCCGGGACCCGGGTGCGCGGGGTGTCCCGGCGCGGCACCTGGCAGCGGTCCGGCAGTCCGCGCAGATAGCCGAAGCCCGGGGCGAATCCGCAGAAGGCGACCCGGAATTCGGTGCCGGTGTGGATACGGACGGCCTCGCGCGGGGTGACGTCCCACAGCCGGGCGACCTCGGCGAGGTCGGGGCCGTCATAGCGGACCGGGATCTCCACGGTCCGCCGCCGCCCGCCGTCCGGCGGCGGTATCTCCCAGCCGGCCAGTTCGGCGGCGAAGGAGGCCGGATCGTCCAGCCCGTCCAGCAGCACGGTGCGGTCGGCCGGCACGATCTCCGCGACCGGCGGCAGTTCATCACGGGCGGCCCGGCGCAGCAGCTCGGCGTGCAGCGCCTCGGCACGCTCACCGCTGCCGCACTCGACCAGCAGCGCCCGCTCGCCCACCGGAAGGGCTCGCATCCCGCTCATACGAAGGCCGCCAACCGCACTCCGGACGCCTCCAGTTCGGCCCGTACCCGCCGGGCCAGCGCGGCCGCCCCGGGGGTGTCCCCGTGCAGGCACAGTGAGCGGGTGCGCATGCCGACGCGTTCGCCGCCGATGGCGGTGATGCTGTGGTCATGGGCCAGCTGGAGGCAGCGCCGCACCACGGCATCGGGGTCGGTGAGCACGGCGCCCGGCTCCCGCCGGGGCACCAGGGTCCCGGCGGCGGTGTAGGCGCGGTCGGCGAAGGACTCGGCCACCACCGGCAGTCCGGCCCGCCGGGCCGCCTGGTGGAGGCGGGAGCCGGGCAGCCCCAGCACCGGCAGCGCGCCGCCCGCCCGGCGCACCCCCTCGGCCACCGCGGCGGCCTGCTCCTCGTCGTGCACACAGCGGTTGTAGAGCGCGCCATGCGGCTTGACATAGGACACCCGGGCCCCGGCCGCCCGGGCGAACGCCTGCAAAGCGCCTATCTGGTAGGTGACTTCATCGGCCAGCTCGCCCGGCGGTACCTCCATGGACCGGCGGCCGAAGCCGGCCAGGTCGCGGTAGGAGACCTGGGCGCCGATGGCGATGGAGCGCTCGGCGGCCAGCTCGCAGACCCGCCGCATGGTCGAGGGGTCGCCGCCATGGAAGCCGCAGGCGACATTGGCGCTGGTGACGCACTCCAGCAGGGCCTCGTCATCGGTGAGCGTCCAGCGTCCGAAGCCCTCGCCCAGATCGGCGTTGAGATCGAGTACGGGTGTGTCCGTCATCGGTGAACCTCCCGCATGGTGCCGGTGATCAGCCGGCAGGCGTCGTCCAGGTAGCGGGCCAGTTCGGCCTCGGCCCGGGCGGACTCGCCCCGGGCCAGCAGCCGTTCCAGGGCCCGGTTGCGGACCAGGAAGGGCTGGTGGAAGCGGCGCGGCGAGGGCATCGGGTGGAAGGCCAGGCGCAGTTCGGCCAGCAGCCGGTCCATCGCGGTGTCGATGCGCGCACTGTCGGCCAGCGCGGCCAGCGCGCGGTGGAAGCGCAGGTCAGCCGAGGCGACCTCGGACCAGTCGCCTTCGTCGGCGGCCCACTCCGCCTCGGCCACCGCGGCGCTGACCGCCTCCCGCAGCTTGGGCGCCGCCTGTGGTGCGGCACGTACCCCCGCCGACTCCAGGGCGGCCCGCATCCGGTAGATATCGGTGACATCGTCCGGATCCAGCACTCTGACGAACACCCCGCGGTTGAGCCGGTGTTCGACCAGATTGTCATGGAGCAGCAGGCGGAATGCCTCGCGCAGGGTGTTGCGGGAGACCTCCAGCTCGCGGCCGAGGGCCTCCTCGGACAGCCGGGTGCCGGGCGGCAGCACGCCGCGCTCGATGCGGTCGCGCAGCCCGTCGGCGATCCGCTGGGCGGTGGATCGGGCCATGGCGGTCAACTTCCGTCAGAGTGCCGTCTATTGAGGATTGTTGAACAATAGCTTAGCCTCCTCGCCAGTCAACTCCTGGAGCGCGAAGGGGGATACATGCTCGTACTGCTGGGTGTCCTGGTGGTAGTGGCGGGATTCGCCACCCGCCGTCACCCCCTGCTGGTGGTCGGCGCGGCCGGCATCACCACCGGGCTGCTGGGCGGCCTTTCGCCCCGTGAGGTGCTGGCCGCCTTCGGCACCGGCTTCGCCGGCAGCCGGGCGGTGACCGTCTTCGCGGTCACCCTGCCGGTCATCGGTCTGCTGGAGCGGTACGGGCTGCAGGAACAGGCCCGCCGGCTGATCAGCCGCTTCGCCGGGCTCACCGCCGGCCGCTTCCTCGCCCTGTATCTGCTGCTGCGCCAGCTCACCGCCGCCCTCGGCCTGGGTGGGGTGCTGGGGCACGCGCAGACGGTACGGCCGCTGGCCGCGCCGATGGCCGAGGGCGCGGCCGAACGGGCCCATGGGCCGCTGCCGGACCGAGTGCGCGAGCGCATACGGTCCTTCGCCGCCAGCGCCGACAATGTGGGCTTCTTCTTCGGCGAGGACATCTTTCTGGCGGTCGGCTCGATCCTGCTGATCACCGGCTTCGCCAACACCACCTACCACACCCGGCTGGAACCGCTGAGCCTGGCGCTGTGGGCGATCCCGACCGCCGTGTGCGCCCTGCTGGTGCACGGCTGGCGGCTGCTGCGGCTGGACGGGCGGCTGGAGGGTTCGCGGTGATCCGGTCCGAGTGGTTCTTCTGGCTGGTGGGTGCGCTGTTCCTGGCGATGGCCGGGCAGATGCTCACCGACCGCTCCAACCCCCGCCGCCTGGGCAGCGCGGCCTTCTGGGGGCTGCTGGGCCTGGGCTTCTGCTACAGCACCTTTGTCACCGGGAAACGGGCGCCGGCCGAACCGCTGGGGGCGGCGGTGCTGCTGATGATCTGCCTGGCCGGGTTCGGACGGACCGGGCGCGGCACGGTCCGTACCACCACACCCGCCCAACGGGCGGACAGCGCCCGGCGGTTGGGCGGGCGGCTGTTCCTGCCCGCGCTGGCCGTCCCGGCGGTGGCCCTGGTCTGCGCGGTGGGACTGAAGAAGGTACGCCTGGACGGCCGCCCGCTGCTGGAGAAGGGCAGCGAGACCATCCTGGGCCTGGGTCTGGGCGCCCTGCTGGGGCTCGCCCTGGCCATGGTGCTGCTGCGTGAGCGGCGGCCGGCGGTCGCGCTGCACGCGGGGCGTTCGATGCTGGAGTCGATGGGCTGGGCGCTGCTGCTGCCCCAGCTGCTGGCCACCCTGGGCGCGATCTTCGCCAGGGCGGGCGTCGGGGAGCAGGTGCGCCGGATCACCACCGCCGTGCTGCCCCCGGGCTCGGTGTTCGCGGCGGTGGTGGTGTACTGCGCCGGCATGTTCCTGCTCACCGTGGTGATGGGCAATGGCTTCGCCGCCTTCCCGGTGATGACGGCGGCGGTCGGCTGGCCGGTGCTGGTGCAACAGGCGCACGGGGACGCCCCGGCCGTACTGGCGGTGGGGATGCTCGCCGGCTTCTGCGGCACCCTGGTGACCCCGATGGCCGCCAACTACAACCTGGTTCCGGCGGCGTTGCTGGAGCTCACCGACCGCTATGGCCCGATCAGGGCCCAACTGCCAACGGCTTTCATCCTGCTTGGGGCAAATATAGGAATCATGTACCTTTTTGCGGTCTGAGCCGGCCGGCCGGAGCGCCCTACGCCCGTGCCGTTTCGTCCGTTGTCCGGGTGACCGCCTACTCTGTGCGACGTGACTTCTCCCGCCCCGACGGCCGCTTCGCCCCAGCTCAATGGGGATGCGCGTCCAGCCCCGGGCCCCGCGGCCGACGAGGGCCTGGCGCGCCGGCTGCGCGCGCTCGCCTGCACCGCGCCGCTGCACGACCTGGACACCCGCAAGGCCAACCTGGCCGGCGAGTACGGGGTGTACGCGATGGCCGAGGTGGCCCTGGCCGCCATCGACCTGGTCACCCTGAACATGGACTTCGACACCGGCGCCGACCATGAGCAGATAGTCACCAGACTGCTGCCCCGGGTCGCCGCCCAGGCACCGGAGCGCCCGGCGGCGGAGCATGAGCGGGTCGCCCGCTGGGTGCTGGAGAACCTCATCAACGTCGGCAGCGTCGACCGGGGCTTCCGCGCCGTCTACGGCACCTTCGGCCCGGACGGCGCCTATGTCCGCCGCGACTACGACTTCAAGCTGATCGAGGAGGTCCCGGGCCCCGGCGGCACGGTGTTCCTGCGCACCACCGACGAGGCGGTCAACGTCCTGGTGGGCGCGCTGGACACGGACGTCACCAGCGCCCAGATCGCCGCCGAGGTCAAGCTGGAGGTGCTGATCAGCCGGGGCCGGCTGGCCGACGCCCAGCTCGCCGCCGAGCAGGCCCGCTACCGCACCGTCCAGTACGCCGAGACACTCCGCAAGACCCTGGACGCCACCCGGCGCAACGTCCGCGCGGTGGACTGGCTGCGCACCGTGCCCGACATGATCGCCGAGGCGCTGGAGCATGTCGCCGAGCGCTACCGGCACGAGAACGCCATCCTCACCAACATCCGCAAGGTGCGGGACGAGGCCGAGGCCGGGGTTGATTCAAGGACGGCCGAGCACAAGCGCCGCGCCGCCGAGCTGGTGGACATCGTCAAGGACTGCATCCGCCGCCACACCCAGCTGCAGTCCAGGCTGCTCCAGGCCGGCCCGCTGTTCCGCGCCGAACAGGACCGGCAGGCCTTCGCCACACCCGCCGCCGGGGCCGGACTGGACCTGTACGGGCAACTGGTCGCGCCGGTGCTGACGCTGCCGGTGGAACGGGCGACCCGGGTGACGGATGCCTTCTTCGCCCGGGGCA
Organism: Streptomyces sp. NPDC052396; assembly: GCF_044593195.1. Classification (NCBI taxonomy): domain Bacteria; kingdom Bacillati; phylum Actinomycetota; class Actinomycetes; order Kitasatosporales; family Streptomycetaceae; genus Streptomyces; species Streptomyces sp. NPDC052396. Next base: position 18,356 of record NZ_JBIUAW010000025.1, on the reverse strand, counting down.
CGGGCCTGCGTACGCCCGCCTCGGTGCGGCTGGGCGACCTGGTCGAGCTGCTGCTCACACCGCCGGCGGAGCGGGAGCACCTGGGTGCGGAGATGCCGGAGCCGGATCTGGTGGAGACACCGGATGACAGCCGCTTCAGTGAGGAACAGCTGGCCTCCGCGCTGGAGTTGCTGGACCTCCCGGCGGACGCGCCGCGGCGGTTGTCGGGGCTGCTGGCGGATGCGCGGCGGAGGGATCCCGAACTGCCGTACCTCGTCGCGCTGTTGGCGGTGCATGCGGCCAGTCCGGCGGTGGGGACGGCCTATCGGCAGGGTGAGCAGGAGTTGCTGTTCGCCGTGGACGACGGCGTCGCGCTCAGCGATCCCGAGTTCGGCGGGGCCGACCTGATCGTGGGGAAGGCGCTGCTGGACGCGGCGGGGATGGCGGCGGAACGCGGGCCCCGCTAGGGGCGCGGGGAACTGCGCGACCAGCCACCCACGGCGCAGTCGGGGGCATGGGGGCGGAGCCCCCGAAGAGAAACGGTGCAAGGGCGGGTCTGGGGCAACACCTCAGTCCGCGACCACAGGAGCGAGCAGCGTGACCGACTACGAGACGATCGAAGACCCGGCGCAGCCGGAGGAGCCGGAACCCAGGTCCTCCGCGGTGACCCCCGCGGACGCCGCCGACGCCGCCCGCCTGATCGCCTTCGGGCTGCAGCCCAAGCTCGTCCCGGCCCGCGACGCCGAATACGCGGAGCTGCTGCGCCGCCACCGCGAGGACCCCGCCTTCGCCCGGCTCGCCGACGCCGTCGCCGCCGGCCTCGGCCTGGTCGTGCTGGAGGTCTCCACCCGGGCCGGCATGGCGGTGACCGCCGCCGAGGACTCCGTGTTCGCCGTCCGCATGGGCGACTACGCCCGCCGTGCCACCGTCGACTCCGGCGACCGCTTCCTGCACGGACTGGCCCACCTCGCGGTCGCCGCGCTCGCCTTCCCGCGCCCCGAGGACCTGGCCGACGACGGCTATATCGGCCGGGTCACCGTCAACGGCGTGGACGCCTTCGTCCGGCAGGCCTGCCGCCGGCTGGAGGAGCGGGCCGCCGAGCAGGGCGAGAACACCGACCCCACCACCGACGCCCCCGGCCTGGAGGCCGCCTGGCGGGTCTACGCCCGGCGCAGCGCCACCGGCGCCACCAAGGACGCCCGCCGGCTGGCCGGTTCCACCACCGGCATCATCGCCAAGGCGGTCGCCTTCCTGATGGACTCCGGCTTCCTGCAGCGCACCGGCGACGAGGCCGGCGGCACCTACCGCACCACCCCCCGCTACCAGCTCCAGGTGCGCGACATGGCGGGCAACGCCGCCATGACCGAGCTGCTGGAACTGGGCGTGGTCCCGGTCGGCGACGGCTCCGCCAGCCTGCTGCCGCCGGAGGAGACCGACGACCTCGACCTGGTCGCCGACGCCGGTCTGCCCTTCCACTCCTGAGCCTCCCGAGTCTCCTGCCCGTCAACCCACCAGCGATCAACGAGAGTCCGCCGCCATGTACGAGCTGTCCCGGGTCCGCCTCTACTCCATCGGGCCCGCCGGTGCGCGCTACGCCGACACCGTGCTGGACCTGCGCGGGGTCGGAGCCCCGGTGCCGTCTCCCGCGCCCACCCAGGCGGAGTTCTTCGAGGAGGAGCCGGTCGGCCCGCCGCGCCGCCCGGCGCCCGCGGGCGTGCTCTTCCTGGAGAACGGCGGCGGCAAGTCCGTCCTGCTCAAGCTGATCTTCTCGGTGATGCTGCCCGGCCACCGCAACACCCTGGGCGGCGCCAGCTCCGGCGTACTGCGCAAGTTCCTGCTGGCCGACGACTGCGGGCATGTGGCCCTGGAGTGGCAGCACGTCCTCACCGGCGAGAGCGTGGTGGTCGGCAAGGTCAGCGAGTGGCGCGGCCGCCAGGTCTCCAACGACCCGCGCAAGTTCGCCGAGGCCTGGTACTCCTTCCGGCCCGGACCCGGCCTCAGCCTGGACTCGCTGCCGGTCTCCGAGTCCACCGCCATGCGTAACCCGGCGGACGGCAGCTCCGGCGCCCGGGGGCGCCGCCGCACCATGAAGGGCTTCCGGGACGCGCTCACCGAGGCCGGCAAGACCTACCCGCACCTGGATGTGGTGTGGGAGGAGATCCACGAGCGCTGGAACGAACACCTCGGCGAGCTGGGCCTGGACCCCGAACTCTTCCGCTACCAGCGGGAGATGAACGCCGACGAGGGCGAGGCGGCCGGCCTGTTCGCGGTGAAGAACGACTCCGACTTCACCGACCTGCTGCTGCGCGCCGTCACCGACACCCGGGACACCGACGGCCTGGCCGACCTGGTGCACGGCTTCGCCCACAAGCTGGGCCGCCGGGCCGAGCTGACCGCCGAACGCGACTTCACCGCCGGCTCGCTGGACCTGCTCTCCCGGATCGCCGAGGCCGGCGCCCGGCGCGAGCAGGCCCGGGGCGTGCACACCGCCGCCGAGCGCCGCACCCGTCTGCTGGCGCGCCGGCTGTCCGCGCGCGGCGCCGAGGAGCGCGGCCGCGCCGCCGAGCTGGCCGAGCAGGTGGCGGCCGCCGCCCACCGGGTCACCGACGCCGACGCCGAGCGGGGCCGTGCCTCGCTGATCTCCGCCGAACTCGCCTACCGGCACGCCTCCTTGGCGCTGACCGCCGCGGAGAAGGCGGCCACCGCCCAGCGCCGCGAGCTCAATGACGCCCGTACCCTGCACTCCGCCTGGCAGGCCGCCGAGACCGTGCTGCGCCACCGGGCCGCCGCCGACCGCTCGGCCCGGGTGGCCGCCGCCATCCACGAGGCCGAGCGGGACGCCGCCCCGGCCCTGGCCGCCCGGACCCGGGCCGCCGCCGACCTGGTACGGGCCCTGAACACCGCCGCCGAGCAGGGCGAGCGGCTGGCCGACGAACATGAGGCCCGCTCCGCCGGGCTCCAGGAGGCCGGCGAGACCGCGCACCGGGACGCCACCGCCGCCGCCACCGAGGCACAGCGCGCCCGCAGCGAGGCCGGCCATCTGCGCCAGCGGCTGGCCGAGGTGGAACAGGAAACCGCCGAGGCGGTGCGGGCCGGCTGGCTGGACGACAGTGCGCCGGACGCCGACCCCGCCAGGGCCGCGCTGGCCGCCAGCGACGCGGAGAAGCCCGCCCTGGCAGCCTACGAGGCCGCCCGCGAGGCGGCCCGGGAGGCCGCCGACCGCTCCCGGGAGGCCGCGGCCGCGGAGAGCCGCGCCGAGCTGGCGGCCGCCCGGGCCGCCGACGGGGCCCAGGCCGCCCAGGCGGCCTACGAGGCCGAGCGGCGCGCCGCCGAGGCCCTTGGCGCGGAGCCGCGGCTGGCCGGACTGCTGGGCCTGGCACCGGCGTCGGCCGGCGGCCAGGTGCCGGGCCAGCGCACGGCCCCGGACGAGGACGGCCCGGCCGGCCGGCCCGCCGCCGAAGGCCCGCTGACCGCCGAGGAGCTGGACCGCAGCGCCGACGCGCTGCGCGAGCTGCTGGACGAGAACGTGGCCGCCGCCGAGCGGCAGCTGTTCGACCTGCGCACCGCGGCCGCCGACGACTCCCGCATCCTGGGCGCGCTGGGCGACGGCGGGCTGCTGCCGCCCAGCCCCGATGTGCTGGCCGCCGTGGAGTACCTGGGCGAGCACGGCATCCCGGCGCTGCCCGGCTGGCGCTATCTGGCCCAGGCCGTGGACCCCGCCGACCACGCCCGGGTGCTGGCCGCCCGCCCCGAGCTGGTGGACGGTGTGGTCGTCACCGACCCGGACGCGCACACCCGGGCCCGAGAGGTCCTGGGCGCCGCTTCGCTGCTGCCGCGCTCCGCGGTCGCGGTGGGCACCGCCGCCGCACTGCTGGCCCCGCCCGGCCCCAGGGCCGAGGACGGCTCGGTGTTCCTGGTGCCGCCGAACCCCGCCATGCACGACGAGAGCGCCGCCGACCAGGAGCGGGCCGCCCTGCGCGAGCGGGCCGGCGCCCGGGACGAGGAGATCCGTGCCGTCGCCGCCCGGCTGGCCGGGGACCGCACCCTGGCCGCCCGGCTGGCCTCCTGGCGGGCCGGCTGCCCGGCCGGCCGGCTCGCCGAACTGGCCGCCGAGGCCGAACGGTCCCGGACCGCCGCCGAGATCGCCGGGCAGGAGCTGGCCGAGGCCCGTACCGTCCGGGCCGAGGCCGAGGAACTCGCCGCCGAGACGGCCCGGGTGCGCGAGGAGCGGCAGGAGACCGCCCAGCGGGCCCGCCGGGTCGCCGACGCGCTGGCCGGGCTGGCCCACCGGCTGCGCGAGCGTGCCAACTGGCAGCTGCGGCTGCGCGAACTGGCCGAGGAATCCGCCGAGTTCGAGGAGCGTGCGGCCGTCTGTGTGGACCGGGCGCGCGCCGCCGACGAGGACCGGCGGGCCGCCCAGCGCGCCGCCGACGACGCCCACCGCACCGCCCGCGCGCTGCGCGCCGAACGCGCCGAGATCGCCGGCGCCCCCGAGGACCTCGGCGAGGCCGATGAGGCGTCCACCACCGCACTGCCCGCGCTGCGCGAGGCATACCGGGCCGCCTCCCAGGTGTACGAGAAGGTCGGCGTCGGCGCCGACCTGCGCGCCGAACAGGCCCGCGCGGAGAGCGACGAAAGCGCGGCCCGCGCCGAACTCGACCGGCTGACCAACAAGGTGCGCACCCGCGCCGAGCAGCTGCTGCAGAGCCCGGACGGTGCCGACGGCCCCTCCCGGCAGGCGGCCGCGGCCCGCGCCGAGGCACTGGTGCAGATGCTGGAGTCCCGGGCCTCGGCCGCCAGTGAGCAACTGGGCCGGCTGCGCGGCGAGACCGAGCGGCTGGCCCCCGCGGACGGCGAGGCGCACACCGAGCTGCCCGCGGACCTGGTGCCCGCCGACGCCGAGCGGGCCAAGGAGCTGCTGCGCGGCGCCACGGCCGAACTGGCCGCCCGCAGCGACGCGTTGGAAGCCGCCCGCACCGCCCACGCCGACCTGCTGCGCGCCCACCGCGCCGCCGAGGACGCGGCCGGCGGCTTCGACGACACCGCCGCCCTGCTGCGCGACCTGCTGCGGGACCACTCCGCCGAGGAGGACGACCAGCCCGAGCCCTACGGCGGCGGACTGGAGGAGGCCCGGCAGGCCGCGGCCGAGGCCCGGCGTTCGCTGCGCGGCTGCGCCGGCGAGCTGTCGGCCGCCGAGTCCGCCGTCCGCGAGGCCAGTGACGTCCTGGTGCGGCACGCCAACTCCACCCGCTACGAGCAGGTGCGCACCCCCGCCCGTCAGCAGATCCGCGAACTGCCCGCCGCCGCGCTGCCGGAGTACGCCGCCGCCTGGGCGGAGGCCTTCGCGCCCCGGCTGCGGGTGCTCACCGACGAGCTGGCACAGCTGGAGCGCAACCGGGACAGCATCGTCGACCGGCTGCGCGGCCTGGTGGAGTCCTCGCTCACCACCCTGCGTTCCGCCCAGCGGCTGTCCCGGCTGCCCGAGGGGCTGGGGGAGTGGTCGGGCCAGGAGTTCCTGCGCATCCGCTTCGAGGAGCCGGACCAGTCCACCCTCACCGAGCGGCTGGGCGAGGTCATCGACGAGGCCACCCGGGCGGCCGTGAAGAAGAACTCCGACCTGCGCCGGGACGGTATGTCCCTGCTGCTGCGCGGGGTACGGGCGGCGCTGCAGCCGCGCGGGGTGGCGGTGGAGATCCTCAAGCCGGACGCGGTGCTGCGCGCCGAGCGGGTGCCGGTCGGGCAGATGGGCGATGTGTTCTCCGGCGGCCAGCTGCTGACCGCGGCCATCGCGCTGTACTGCACCATGGCCGCGCTGCGCAGCAACGACCGGGGCCGGGACAAACAGCGGCACGCTGGCACGCTGTTCCTGGACAACCCCATCGGCCGGGCCAACGCCACCTATCTGCTGGAGCTCCAGCGGGCGGTGGCCGACGCCCTGGGCGTCCAGCTGCTCTACACCACCGGCCTGTTCGACACCACCGCGCTGGCCGAGTTCCCCCTGGTCATCCGGTTGCGCAATGACGCGGACCTGCGGGCGGGCCTGAAGTACATCAGCGTGGAGGAACACCTGCGCCCCGGCCTGCCGCAGCGCGACACGGGGGCGGAGGCGGTGCACGGCGAGATCACCGCGACCCGGATGTACCGCCGCCCGGCCGAGGAGGAGGCCGTGGCGGCACCCGGCCGGTGAACCACCGGGCCGGCCGCCTCAGGGCAGTGGCGACCGGCCCGGGCCGGTCGCGGCCGGCCGGTGCGTCACCGAACCGTCAGGGGCAGCACGGTCGGGGACAGCATCGTCAGGGATAGCGCGGCCGCCGGACCCGCGGCGCCCGCGCCGAACTACTGGGCACCGAGATCACCCCGTTCCGCTGCCGCCACACCTGACGGGTGACCCACACATCCAGCACCGCCCAGGTCGCCGCCACCGTCAACGCCACCGTGCACAGCACCGCGGGGAACGCCCACCAGGACGCGGCCATGGTGAACAGCAGCGCGACCATGGCCTGAACCAGGGTCAGCGCGACAATGACCACGGCCCGTACCGCGGCGGTACGCACCGGATCGGGCATCCGCGGACGGTGCACCGGCTCCTCCGCCCACAGCGGTCTGCGGGCGCGCACAGGGCGGGCGCTTGGATGATCCATGGCGGCTCACCTCCCCCAGTGGCTGCCTGATGTCCGGGCCATTCCCGAATCGACTCCCAAAATAACCCGGCCGGGAAAAACGGGCTTCAGTGGGGCACAGCGGATCAGCCACCCGGAAATATCCGGCAAATTCTAGGTAAATAGCGGTAGTTGGTCTGGTCCAGGCCTGGACTTCTCGTCCGTACAGGCCTTCGAGCGTCTACCTCGCAGTAGTAGGCTCACGCAGCATTACTGTCGAACACCACCTCTCGTGCCGCCGGGAGGACGTGGGGGAGGCCATGCCCTTTCGCGGAAAGTCCATCCGCCGGAAGATCGTGGCGCTGCTGCTGGTGCCGTTGGTGTCCCTGACCGCTCTGTGGGCCTTCGCCACCGTGATCACCGGAAGGGAGGCCGCCCGGCTGTTCTCGGCCGGCGAGGTGGTGCGCAAGATCTGCAAGCCCGTTGACAGCAGCATCCAGGCGCTGCGCGAGGAACGCCGCCAGTCCCTGGTGTACCTGGCCGGCCCCCGCTCCGGCCCGGCGGCGGACCTCGGTTCGCGGCAGCATGAGACCGACCGTGCGGTGGCCCGCTTCCGCTCCGCCGTCAATGGCGATCTGCGCGGCGAACTGTCCGCCGGCACCGCCGCCCGGCTGCGCACCGCGGAAGCGGCCCTGGACGGCCTGGACAGCCTGCGCCGCAAGGTCGGCGAACGCACCGTCGACCGGTACGACGCCTACCGCGCCTACAACGAACTCATCGACCCCTACTACGAGTTGCTGGGCAGCCTCAGCGGCGTCCAGGACGCCGACCTGGCCAAGCAGGGGCGCGCCCTGCTCGGGCTGGGCCGCGCCGACGAGGCGGTCTCCCGGGAAGACGCCCTGCTCACCGCCGCGTTCACGGCCGGCACCATGAACGCCCGGGAACTGCGCGGCTTCGCGGACCGGGTGGCCGAACGCCGGGTCCTCTACAACACCAACCTCAGCGCCCTCCCGGTGGCCGACCAGAAGCTCTTCGAGGACTACTGGCGCGGCGGCAACGCCCATGCGCTGACCGCCGCCGAGGAAGCCGTGATCACCGCCGGCCCCGGCCGCCCCGCCGTCCACGCCGTCGCCCAGCGGCGCTGGCAGGCCGCCGTGGGCTCGGTGCTGGAGGACCTGTCCCGGATGGACAGCGAGGCCATGGCCCGCTACCGGGACCGGCTGGAGCCCGTGGCCGACGCCGTGATGGTCAAGGCCGCCGTCGCCGGACTGCTCGGACTGGCCGCCCTGGCCTGCTCGCTGGTGGTCTCCTGGCGGATCGGCCGCGCCCTGATCCGCGAACTGCACCGGCTGCGGCGGGAAGCCCATGAGGTGTCCGGGGTGCGGCTGCCCGGACTGCTGCGCAGACTGGCCGCCGGCGAAAGGGTCGACGTGGAAACCGAGGCACCCCTGCTGGACTACCCGCCCAATGAACTGGGCCAGGTCGGCCGGGCGCTCAACACCCTGCAGCGCGCCGCCGTGGAGGCGGCCGTCAAACAGGCCGAGACCCGGCGCAAGGTCTCCGAGGTGTTCGTCAACCTCGCCCGCCGCAACCAGGTGCTGCTCCACCGCCAGCTGGCCCTGCTGGAGGACATGGAACGCCGCACCGAGGACCCCGTGGAACTCGCCGACCTGTTCCGGCTGGACCACCTCACCACCCGGATGCGCCGGCACGCCGAGGGCCTGGTGATCCTCTCCGGCACCACCGGCTCCCGCCAGTGGTGCCGGCCGGAACCGCTGATGGACGTGGTCCGCTCGGCCGTCGCCGAAGTCGAGGCATACCAGCGCATCGAACTGCGCCGGCTGCCCGGCCTGGCGGTGCTCGGCGCCGCCGTCTCCGACCTCACCCACCTGCTGGCCGAACTCCTGGAGAACGCCGCCGTCTTCTCACCGCCGCACACCGCGGTGCAGGTGGTCGGCGGCCGGGTCGCCAATGGCTTCACCGTGGAGATCCACGACCGGGGCCCCGGACTGGCCCCCGAGGCGCTCGCCGAGGCCAACCTCGCCCTGGCCCAGGCGCCCGAGTTCGAACTCTCCCGCACCGACCGGCTGGGCCTGTTCGTGGTCAGCAGGCTGGCCAGGAACCATGGCATCAGGGTCTCGCTCCAGCCCTCGCCGTACGGCGGCACCACCGCCGTGGTGCTCATCCCCTCGGCACTGCTCACCGACGCCCCGGCCGGGCCGGAGCCGGAGCCGGCCGGCGGGGGACGCCTGGCCCAGCGGGCACCGGTCGAACTGGAGCCGCCATTCTCGCCGTTCGAGCCCCGCCCGGCCGCCGCACCGGCCGACGGACCGGCCGGGGAGCAGCGGCCGCTGCTGCGCCACCTCGCCACCCCGCACTTATCGGAGGAGCACCCGGCGCAGCGCTTACCGGGCGAGCCCTTGTCCGAGCCCTTGTCCGGCGAGCCGTTACCGGGCGAGCCATCGGCGGGGGACGCCTCAGCCGGCCCGCGCCCGCCCGCCGGACGCCCGCGCCCAAGGCCCGGGGAGGCCGTCGGCCCACCGCGTCGCCGCACCCCGGTGCTGGTCTCCGATCATGGACGTACCCTCATTGACGCACTGCCGGAGGCGGAACCGACCCCGCCGGGCGGCCTGCCCAGGCGCCCTCGCCGGCCGCAGCCGCCCAGACCACCGGAGACCGAGCCGCCGCCACGGAACGCCGAGGAGGTACGGGCCCGGATGACGGCTCTTCAGCGAGGCTGGCGGCGCGGCCGGGAACACGGCCGCACCACCCCGCCTTCACCACCCAGAACCACCGCACCAGGAACAACAACTGAGAGGGACGGTCGATGACCGCCATAAGCAACGCTTCGCCAGAGACCACTCCGGGCCACAGTGCCGGCACGGGCAAACTCAACTGGCTGCTGGACGATCTGGTCGAGCGGGTCGGCACCATCCGCCAGGCCCTGGTGCTTTCCGGCGACGGCCTGTCCATCGGCACCTCCAAGGACCTCACCCGCGAGGACGCCGAGCACCTCGCCGCCATCTCCTCCGGCTTCCACAGCCTGGCCAAGGGCGTGGGCCAGCGCTTCGACGCCGGCCAGGTGCGGCAGACCGTGGTCGAGCTGGACAAGGCCTTCCTGTTCGTCACCGCCGCCGGGCAGGGCAGCGCGCTGGCCGTGCTGGCCGACGCGGACTCCGACATCGGCCTGGTGGCCTATGAGATGACGCTGCTGGTCCAGCGGGTAGGCGCCCACCTGGCCAGCGAGCCGCGCAGCTCGGCCGGCTGAGGACCGGCCCGGCGCCGCCCCGGCCCGCACGGTCAGGGCGCCCGCGGCGGAAGCACGGCCGTCACCGCCGGACGGGCCCAGCGGCCCCTCCGGCGGGGCGGGGCCGGGCCGCTGCCCCTGGCCCGGAGCTCCTCAGCCCCGCAGCCGCACCGGATAGGCCACCTCCTCCGCCCCCTCCTGCTCCACCCGCACCGCCTGCTCCCGCCACCGCGCGGTGAACCGCACCACCACCCCGTCCTCCCCGATCAGCACTCCGCCACCGGTACGCCCGGGGGCCGGCGCCCACACCTCCAGCGCCACCGTGCCGTCCGGGCCGGCGACCGGCAGCACCGAACCCGCCCGCACCAGCACCGGAATCCGGGACAGCGGAGCGTCCAGCAGCATCTGCCCCGGCCCCTCATAGGCCCGCTCCGTCGCGGTGTCGTACCACCGCCCGCGCGGCAGCCGCACCGCCCGCCGGTCCGCGCCCTGCTCCAGCACCGGGGCCACCAGCAGTGCGTCGCCCAGCAGGAAAGCGTCCTCGCAGTCCCGAAGCGCCCGGTCCTCCGGAGCCCGCCACCACACCGGACGCACATAGGGAGCACCGGTGCGCAGCGCCAGCTGGGCCAGGGTCATCCAGTACGGCAGCAGCCGCTGCCGCTCGCGCAGCGCCGCCCCCACATGCTCCAGCACCTCGGGCCCGAACTCCCAAGGCTCCCGCCGGCCCGCCGAGATGGCCGAATGGGTACGGAACAGCGGCAGATACGAGCCCAGTTGGAACCAGCGCAGATACAACTCCGGCGAAGGCGAACCGGTGAAGCCGCCGACATCCGGCCCGGAATAGGGCACCCCGCACAGCCCCAGCCCCAGCACCAGCGCCAGCGAGGCCCGCAGCCCCGGCCAGCCGGTGGCCACATCCCCCGACCAGGTACCGCCATAGCGCTGCATCCCGGCCCACCCGGAGCGGGAGAAGACAAACGGCCGCTCCCGTGGCCGCAGCGCCCGCAACCCCTCGTACCCCGCGCGGGTCATCAGCAGACCGTAGACATTGTGTGCCTCGCGGTGGTCACCACCCCGGCCCTCCAGCGCGTGCCGGGCGGAACGTGGCAGCGACTGGTCACCGAAGGCCGAGAAGGACACCGGCTCGTTCATGTCGTGCCAGAAGCCGGCGAAGCCCTGCGCCAGCCGCTCCGCGTACAGCCCGCCCCACCACTCGCGCACCCGCGGATCCGTGAAGTCCGGATACACCGACTCCCCCGACCACACCTCACCGCGCACCGGCTCGCCCCGCGGATCACGGACAAAGGCATCCACCGCCAGCCCGCCGTCATACGCCGCCAGCCCGGGCTCCACCTTGACCGCCGGATCCACGATGGACACCAGGCGCACCCCCGACTCCCGCAACTCCCCGGCCAGGCCCGGCAGATCGGCGAAGCGCTCCCGGTCCACGGTGAACACCCGGTGGCCCCGGTAGTGGTCGATGTCCAGATGCACCGCGGACAGCGGCAGGCCGCGCTCCCGGTAGCCGGCCACCACCCGCCGCACCTCCTCGGCACTGCCGAAACCCCAGCGGGCGTGGTGGTGGCCCAGCGCCCAGGCCGGCGGCAGCGCCGCCCCGCCGGTCAGCCCCGCCCAGGTGCGCAGCACCCGCGCGGGCGTGCCCACCAGCACCCAGTAGCGCAGCGGACCCCCCTCCATCCGGATCTCGGCCCGGCCCGGCCGGTCGTGCCCGGAGCCCTCGCCCTCCTCGCCCTCCCACAAGGACACCCGGCCGTCGAAGGAGTTGTCGTGGAACACCAGGTGCGTCCCCGCGTCCGCCACCACCAGCTGCACCGGCATGGTCACATACAGCGGATCGTCGCCCGGCAGGAAGGAGCCCCCCGGATCGGAGTTCCACAGCCGGTAGACACCGTCCCGCAGCCGCGGGCCCGCGGAGCGGCCGCCCAGACCGAAGTACCGCGCGTCCGGCGGCACTTCGGCACGCTGCACCCAGCGCGGCCCGCCCTCCGCGGCATCGGACGGATCCACAGGCTCCCACCAGCGCGGCGGCTGCTCACGCCGCAGCACCACCCCGCCCGGCGTCCGCACCTCCACCGCCCCGTACCGGGAGACCGCCACCAGCAGCCGCTCCGAGACCACCCGCCAGCCGCCATCGGTGTCCGGCTCCAGCAGCACCCGCTCGTCCGCCTCCGGAACCGCCCCCGCCAGCGCGTACGACGGCTGCGGCCCGGCCCCGTCCCAGCCGCAGAACACCGCACCGCCCGCCGCCACCCGCACCAGCAGCTCGGACCGGGCGAAGCGGATCACCCCGCCGCCGGGCAGCGGCCGGGCACCCACCGCCACTCCCGGCACCCGGGCCCGCTCCGCCCCCGGCCGGGGCAGCCCCGCCGCGTCCAGCCGCCGGTTCCGCCAGGCCGACCGCACCGACCGCAGCACCCGCGCCGCCCCCACCGTCCTGAACGAAGTCACCCACTTGACCGACCGTCCCAGGTCACGCGCATCCATGACGTTCACCCTGCCATCGACTCCGGCCGGGCCGCGGTGCGTTCAGCATCCGTTCACCCCTGGAAAAGCCCCTAGTGGCCATCCCGCAGTGAGATGCGGCGCAGACCCTGGTGCGCGACTCGATCACATGGCATCGTCCTGGTCAGCCGCGTGCACCCACCCTGATGAACGCGGTCACGCCGACCACGCGTACTCCCGGGAGCAGCCAGATGACCACCGCACCGCAGCCCGCCGAAGCGCCACAGCCCCTGTGGCACCCCTCAGCGGACCGCATCTCCCGGGCACAGGTCACCCGCTTCCACGTCTGGGCCGCCGAACACCATGGCGCCCCCGCGCCCGTCCCCGGCGACCCGGCCGCGAGCTACGCCGCCCTGCACCGCTGGTCGGTGGAAGAGCTGGAACGCTTCTGGCAGGCGGTCACCGAATGGTGCCGGGTCCGCTTCACCACCCCGTACCAGCGGGTACTCGCCGACCGCGGCATGCCCGGCGCCGCCTGGTTCCCCGGCGCCACCCTCAACTACGCCCAGCACGCCCTGCGCACCGCCGAGGACAGCGCCCGCGCCGCCGAACCCGCCCTGCTGTATGTCGACGAGACCCATGAGCCCCAGCCGGTCTCCTGGGCCGAACTCCGCCGCCAGGTCGGCTCGCTGGCCGCCGAACTGCGCCGGTTGGGCGTGCGCCCCGGCGACCGGGTCAGCGGCTATCTGCCCAACATCCCGCAGGCCGTGGTCGCCCTGCTGGCCACCGCCGCCGTCGGCGGCGTATGGACCTCCTGCGCCCCCGACTTCGGCGCCCGCAGCGTGCTGGACCGCTTCCAACAGGTCGAGCCGGTGGTGCTGTTCGCCGTCGACGGCTACCACTACGGCGGCAAGCGGCACCAACGGACCGACGTGGTCGCCGAACTGCGCGCCCAACTGCCCACGCTGCGCGCCGTGGTGCACATCCCGCTGCTCGGCACCGAGGCACCCGAGGGCGCGCTGGAGTGGTCCGCGCTCACCTCGGCCGATGTGGAACCCGTCTTCGAGCAGGTCCCCTTCGACCACCCGCTGTGGGTGCTCTACTCCTCGGGCACCACCGGCCTGCCCAAGGCCATCGTCCAGTCCCAGGGCGGCATCCTCGTCGAGCACCTCAAACAGCTCACCCTGCACTGCGACCTGGGGCCCGGGGACCGCTTCTTCTGGTACACCTCCACCGGCTGGATGATGTGGAACTTCCTGGTCTCCGGCCTGCTGGTGGGCGCCACCACGGTGCTGTACGACGGCAGCCCCGGCTACCCCGACACCGCCGCCCAGTGGCGGGTCGCCGAGCGCACCGGCACCACCCTCTTCGGCACCTCCGCCGCCTATGTGATGGCCTGCCGCAAGGCGGACATCCACCCCGGCCGGGACCTCGACCTGTCCCGTATCGGCTGTGTGGCCACCACCGGATCGCCGCTCCCGCCGGACGGCTTCCGCTGGATCCACGACGAGATCTCCGCGGACATGTGGATCGCCTCGGTCAGCGGCGGCACCGATGTGTGCAGCTGCTTCGCGGGAGCCGTACCCACCCTGCCGGTCCATATCGGCGAACTCCAGGCACCCTGCCTGGGCACCGACCTCCAGGCCTGGGACGCCCAGGGCAAGCCGGTCACCGACGAGGTGGGCGAGCTGGTGGTCGCCGCGCCGATGCCCTCCATGCCGGTCCGGTTCTGGAACGACCCCGACGGCAGCCGCTACCGGGAGAGCTACTTCGAGATGTACCCCGGCGTCTGGCGGCACGGGGACTGGATCACCCTCACCTCACGCGGCAGCGTCATCATCCACGGCCGCTCCGACTCCACCCTCAACCGCCAGGGCGTACGCATGGGTTCAGCGGACATCTACGAGGCCGTCGAACGCCTCCCGGAAATCCGCGAGTCACTGGTGATCGGCGTGGAACTGCCCGACGGCGGCTACTGGATGCCGCTGTTCGTCCACCTCGCCCCCGGCGCCGCCCTGGACGACGCCCTGCTGGAGAAGATCAAGCGAACCATCCGGGAACAGCTCTCGCCGCGCCATGTGCCCGACGAGGTGATCCAGGTCGAGGCCGTCCCGCACACCCTGACCGGCAAGCGCATCGAAGTGCCGGTCAAGCGGCTGCTCCAGGGCACCCCGCTGGCCAAGGCGGTCAACCCGGGCTCGGTGGACAACCCCGCGCTGCTCTCCTTCTACGAGGAGCTGGGGCGCCGCCGCACCGAGGCCTGACCGCCGCCCAAGGGCGTTGTCAGTGGCCCCGGTTACGGTGAGTGAGCACTGGATCACAGTGCCGCACCGCGACAGGGGGAGTGGAACATGCACACCGACAACGCCCGCACCCGGACCGGACCGGGACGCCCACCGCACGACGAAGTGGCCAGCACCGTCGCCGTGCTGGCCGACGAGGCGGACTTCGCCGTCATGCGGCGCTACCCGAGCTTCGCCTTCGAGGACCACGCCGCCTATCTGCGGCACATGGACCGGCTGTTGCGCTCGCTGGCCGCCCGGGGCGGCCACACCAGCGTCGCCCGCTTCGACCCCGCCGGCTACGAGATGTACTGCGCCCACCGCCGCCTCGACCCCGACACCCCGGCCAGCCGCACCCGGTACACCGCCGAAGTCGCCGCCGCCGGAGCCACCTTGGAGTACGGCGGCCAGCCCCTCACCCGGCTGCTGCCCCGCCTGGTCGAGGAGAGCGAGCAGCGGGCCACCTGGGAGCGCGCCGGTGCGCTGCTGACCCGCGACGACTGCGACGCCTGCGGCCGGGACATCGGGCGGGCGGCCTTCGCCCGGGCCTCACTGGCGGTGCGCCGGCTGGTCGAGTCGCTGGGCCGGGGCACCCACCACCTGGTGTGCAGCGTCCCCGCCGAGCGGAACGCGCCCCTGGCCGCGCCCATGGTCGCGGTGCTGAGCGTGGAGGCCACCACGGACGGACGGCTGCTGGTGTCCGAGCCGGAGGCGATGCTGCTGTGCACGGTGCTGGCCGCTGGGATCGCCACCGGCCGGCCGGGCGGGCTGGTGGCGCGCACCCGGCTGCCGGGCCGGGCCGAGTCGGTGCGCGGCTGGAGCCTGCGGGACGGCTGGCTCCGGCCGCTGACCGAGGCCGAGGTCTTCGCCGCCTACTGCACTGACGCCGCCACCGGCGAACCGCTGCCCCCCGAGCCGGATGTCGAATACCGGGCGGCGGCCGAGCTGGACGATGGCGAGCTTGACGATGGCGAGCCGGACGATGGCGAGGAGGCTGATGGCGAGGAGGCCGATTGACCTGGCGGACCGGTCACCCCGGGGCCGGAAACCGACGAGGGGTGCCCCACCAGCAGGTGGAGCACCCCTCGGAAAACGCCGCCCGGCATGTCACACGCCGGTCAGCCGGTCCATCACCAGCCGGTCACTCGCCGGACAGCACCGCCTGCGCGGCGATCCGGGCCTCCTCGGCCGAGTCCGTGGCACGGGCCGCGGCGGCCGCGCGCTCGCACTGCGCCAGGGTGTGCTTGGCCAGCGTGGCCCGCACATAGGGGATCGACGCCGCGCCCATGGACAGGCTGGTCACTCCCAGACCGGTCAGCACACAGGCCAGCAGCGGGTCGGCCGCGGCCTCACCGCACACGCCGCAGCTCTTGCCCTCGGCCTTGGCGGCCTCGGCGGAGGCCGCGATCAGGTCGAGCAGCGCGGGCTGCCACGGGTCCTGCAGCCGGGCCACCGCACCGACCTGGCGGTCGGCCGCGAAGGTGTACTGGGCGAGGTCATTGGTGCCCAGCGAAAGGAACTCGACCTCCTGCAGGATCGAACGGGCCCGCAGCGCGGCGGACGGAATCTCCACCATGGCACCGAACTTGGCCCGCAGCCCCGCCGCACGGCAGGCGTCGGCGAAGGCCCTGGCATCCGTGCGGTCGGCCACCATCGGGGCCATGACCTCGAGGTAGACCGGCAGTCCCTCGGCGGCCTTGGCCAGCGCGGTGAGCTGGGTGCGCAGCACCTCCGGGTGGTCCAGCAGGGTACGCAGACCGCGTACGCCCAGCGCGGGGTTGGGCTCGTCCGCCGGCGTCAGGAAGTCCAGCGGCTTGTCGGCGCCCGCGTCCAGCACGCGCACCACGACCCGCCCCTCGGGGAACGCCTCCAGCACCTTGCGATAGGACTCGACCTGCTTGGCCTCGGAGGGCGCCCGCTTGCTGTCGTCCAGGAAGAGGAACTCGGTACGGAACAGGCCCACGCCCTCCGCGCCGGCCTCCACCGCCGCCGGGACATCGGCCGGACCGCCCACATTGGCCAGCAGCGGCACCTTGTGACCGTCGGAGGTGGCACCCGGCCCGGAGGAGGCGGCCAGCGCGGCCTTGCGCTCCTCCAGCGCCTTGGCCAGCTCGGCCCGCTTGTCGGCGCTCGGGTCCACAAAGACTTCACCGGTGCTGCCGTCGACCGCCACCACGGTGCCCTCGGCCAGCTCACCGGCGCCCGGCAAGGCGACCACGGCCGGCACACCCAGGGCGCGGGCCAGGATGGCGCTGTGGCTGGTCGGCCCGCCCTCCTCGGTGACAAAGCCGAGCACCAGGCTCGGGTCCAGCAGCGCGGTGTCCGCGGGCGCCAGGTCCCGGGCGATCAGCACATAGGGCTCGTCGCTGTCCGGCACGCCCGGCATCGGCACGCCCAGCAGCCGGGCGACGATGCGGTTGCGCACATCGTCGAGGTCGGCCACCCGGCCGGCCATGTACTCACCGGCGCCGGCCAGCAGTTCCCGGTAGTGCGAGAAGGCGTCGTACACGGCGCGCTCGGCGGTGCTGCCCACCGCGATGCGCCGGTCGACATCGGCGGCCAGCTCGGGGTCCTGAGCGATCATGGCCTGGGCCTCCAGCACGGCCTGGGCCTCGCCGCCGGCCAGCTGACCACGCGCCATGAGGTCGGCGGCGACAGCCTCCACGGCCTGACGCGCGCGTCCCTGTTCACGCGGCGCCTCGTCCGTCGGAATCTGCTTGGCCGGGGGCTCCAGGACCGCCGTGCCCATGTGCCGCACTTCGCCGATCGCCACACCGTGGCTCACGCCGACGCCTCGCAGCGTTGTTTCCATCATCAACCGTCTCCGTTGGTGCGGCGGTGGGGACCGCCGCGGTGGGGTGTCGTACGTGCCGGCCGTCCTCAGGACGGCGATGGCTCACTGCCAGCTGAAGAGCTGGTCGCCGGCCTTGATGTCGCCGTCCTCGCGGACCTCGCCGAGCGAGTCGGCGCTCGCTTCGAGGGCGATGACCGGGGAGATCGGGGACTTGCCCGCCTCCTCGACAGCGGCCGGATTCCAACGCACGACCGCCTGGCCCCGCGTGACGGTGTCGCCCTTGTTGACGAGCAGTTCGAAACCCTCGCCATTGAGCTGCACGGTGTCGATGCCCAGGTGCGTCAGCACGCCGTGGCCTTCGGAGTCGACGACGACGAACGCGTGCGGGTGCAGCGAAACGATGACGCCGTCAACGGGTGCGACGGCCTCGGCGGGCTCGCGCACCGGGTCGACCGCGGTACCGGGACCCACCATTGCGCCGGAGAACACCGGGTCGGGCACGGCCGAGAGTCCGATGGCACGTCCGGCGATAGGGGACGTCACGGTGGTCATGGGAAGCCTCCCAGGGGTGGAGATTCATCACGCACCGTCACTACCTGTCCCGGACGGCGCACTGATCAGAGCCTAAGTCATAGGAACTGGGGCTTCCGCACGAGTGCGCGGCCCCCTCGACGAGTGCGCTGCGTAATCGATTTGCCAGCCCCGGAGGGTCCCTGTACTGTCAGATCCCTGCCCACGACCGAGGCCAGCCCGAGTGCTGGTGAAGCGGGGGCGGCCTCCATCGGAATTGATCCTCCCGGATCTGCCATGTCTTTTTGCGTGACCGTCCCATTGTGGATGTGAATGCGGAAGGAATGCGGCGGTAAGGGAGCGGGAAAACTCCTGATAGAGTGGTGGAACACCGAAGGGAAGCGCCCGGAGGAAAGCCCGAGAGGGTGAGTACGAAGGAAGCGTCCGTTCCTTGAGAACTCAACAGCGTGCCAAAAGTCAAC
>NZ_JBIUAW010000024.1:0-59318 GCF_044593195.1 Streptomyces sp. NPDC052396 | reverse complement strand
TCCGCCGCCGCCCGCCTCGTCAGCACCGGCCGACGGCGCATCCTCCGCCTCGCCAGGCACTGGCCCTGGACCAGCGTGATCACCGATGCCCTGGCGCGGCTCGAAGCCCTGCCGAACCCCGGCTGACCAGCATCTTCCCGTCCCTGCGAGCAGCACCAGCCCACCGGAGCCGTGGAACCCGGCGCCCACCCGACGCGACAGCCGGGCCCACAACACGCCCCTCAACACCCCAAGCAGCCAAAACGGCCCGCCAGAAGAACCGACGGACCGTCATGAAAGATCGAGGCTAGGGCAGGCGATCGCCGAGTACGGGCAGATCGCCAAAACCCTGCACCTGCTCACCGTCGTCGGCCCCATGGATGACACCTACCACCGCCAGATACACAAGCAGCTCACCCTCCAGGAATCCCGCCACAAGCCGGCCCGGGACATCCGCCATGGCAAAAAGAGCACCACCCACCAGGCATACCGAGAAGGAATGGAAAATCAGTTGAGCTCGCTGGGTCCCGTTCTGAACGCGGCCGTGCTCCGGACGACACGCTACATCGACGCCACCGTCACCCAACTCCGCTCCGAGAGCCACGACACCAGGGACGAGGACATCGCACAACTGCCCCCGCTCAAGCACCGGAACCTGAACTGCCTGGCCCGCTACAGCTTCACCACCTCCACCCCAGCCGCCAGCACCCTGCACCCCCTACGCGACCCAGACACAGCCGAGTTGAACAAAGACGACAACGACAGCCAGGAGTGAATATCAGGAGCCGACCGGATCAATCCGTGACGGGCAGGCACTCGGCGAGCAGGGCGACGATGTCACGCCAGGCTCGCTGCGCGTGCCGTGGGTGGTAGCCGACGCCGGGTACTGCGGGGTGGTCGACCGGTGGGTGGTGGAAGGCGTGAAGGGCTCCTCCGTAGACCATGAGGCGCCAGTCGACGCCCGCGGCCTGCATCTCAGCGGTGAACGCCTCCCGTTGCGCAGGCGGCATGATCGGGTCTTCCGACCCGACCCCGGCCCATACCGGGCAGCGGATGCGTGCCGCCTCGCCCGGTCGGCCCGTGGTCAGTGCGTTGACTGTCCCAATCGCGCGCAGGTCGACGCCATCGCGACCGAGTTCCAGTGCGACTGCGCCCCCGGTGCCGTAGCCGACGGCGGCGGTCCGGTCGGGGTCGGCCCGTGGTTCGGCACGCAACACGTTGAGCGCGGCGTGACCGATTCCTCGCATGCGGTCGGGATCGGCGAGCAGCGGCATGCAACGGGCCAGCATTTCCTCTGGGTCTTCCAAATAGCGTCCGCCGTGGAGGTCGAAGGCCAGCGCCACATACCCCAGCTCGGCCAGAGCCTCGGCCCGCCGGCGCTCGACATCGCTGAGCCCCATCCCCTCGGGTCCGATCAGGACTGCGGGCCGGCGCTCGGCACCGGCTGGGAGCGCGAGGTATCCGATCATCGTCAGGTTGTCGGCCGGGTATTCGACCGTACGGGTTGTGACCGTCGTCATGCGACTGGACGGTAATGGCCGTTGCGCCCGCTCGGGGTGAAGTTCACTGATGGCAGACAGCAGTCTGTCCCGACTGCATCACCCGGATCGGGTCGGCTGGTCCGGGCATGGACGGGCCCGCCGCCGGGCGTCTCGGCGGCGAACGGGGTGAGAGTTCACCGATCCGTTCTCTGGGTCGGCCGCGACCGACGACGACGTGGTGCTGCGGTCCTGAGATGGGGCCGTCGGCACGGTTGGGCAGTGGTGGACCGGTCAAGGGCGCAACCCATTCCGTACCTGTCTCCTCGGTCGGGTCGCCGGACGAAGCGACCAGATGCCCCCTGGCAGTGAGCTCGATGGCGCCGGTCGCCTCGCCGGATCTTCCCCCCTTTTTTTTCCCGAGCGCGGCAAATCATCGCCGGCATCCAAGGGCGGGCTCGCTCATAGGGAATGCGGGCATCGGAAGCGCAATCAGCGATATACGGAACGGCGGGATGCATGACACGCCATAAGGTCAGCCGTCATGGATTCAGCTGTAGGGGCATGACTTCAACAAGTAAGTCAAGACTTATCTTCAGGGAACCTTGACCGTATGGTGTGACTCGAATCGAAGGAGCCCCCTGTTGTCGAAAATAAACGATCCCGCTGTGCGTGCGGTTGAATCAGAGCAGGATTATGTGTCCTCCTTGTATGAGTTGCTCACCGAGCGACTTTCCGAGGCGCGAGAAACTCGAGCGAGTGTGCTGAAGGCCCCGGCGGAAAGCGCCGGTGAGGCATACGAGAGAGAAATCGCCGCCGAGCGTCTGGCCAAGGAAATAGGCCGGCTGGAGGGTGCCGAAAAGGGGCTGGTCTTCGGGCGCATCGACTGGACGGACGGCACGGCCCTGCGTATCGGGCGGATCGGACTGCATACGGAGGAGGATGACCTGCCTCTGCTCGTGGACTGGCGTGCGAACGCTGCGCGGCCCTTCTACGAGGCGACACCGGTCCACCCGATGGGCCTGCGGCGGCGCCGGCACCTGCGCCTTGCGGAGCGCACGGTCGTCTCGGTGAGCGACGAGCTGCTGGACGGGACTGCCCCGACCGACGAGGACGTCGTGGGGGACGGCCCGTTGACCGAGGCTCTGTCGGCACGGCGTACGGGCAGAATGCACGCGGCCGTCGCGACGCTGCAGGCCGAGCAGGACGAGATCGTCCGCTCCGCCCACCGCGGGGTGACCGTGGTGCAGGGCGGGCCCGGCACCGGCAAGACGGTGGTCGCCCTGCACCGGGCGGCCTATGTCCTGTACGCGTTCCCGCGCGCCACGGAGGAGGGTGTCCTGGTGGTGGGCCCGAACGCCCGGTTCCTCGACTACATCTCCCAGGTCCTTCCCTCGCTCGGAGAGAACGACGTAGTTCTGGCGACCTGCCGGGAACTGGCCGGAGTGTCCACGGACACGGTGGGCCCGTCCGACACGGCGCGTCTCAAGGGACGGTCCGACCTCGCCGATGCCCTGGCCGGCCTGCTGCGCGTCCACCAAGCCCCCGCCGGTGACTTCACCGTGCGGGTCGGACAGGAACTGATTCACCTTTCCGACGAGGAAGTCGCCACCGCACGCGATGCCGCCCTGGCAGCCGTATCGGGGCACAACCCCGCGCGCCAGGTGTTCAAAGAGCTCATGGTCGACGCCGTCACCGACGCGATGCAACGAGACATGGGCGACCTTCTGGAGCAGATCGACGCCGATGCCGAAAGGATGACGGGCCTGAACCTCGACCGGTTCACGGGAGTCGCCCAGCACCGTGCCGAAGGTGCGGCCGACCCGGGGCCGGTCCACGAACTGGACCTGGACGCCATCCGAGCCGGTCTCCTCGACGACGCCGGCGTCGACCGAGCGGTCGAGGTGGTGTGGCCGCGGCTGGTACCCGGTGACCTCGTGAAGTCGCTCCTGACGGACGCCGGCGCTCTCGCCGAGCACCTGCCCCGCCTGACCGCGCAGGAGCGGTCCCTTCTGCAGCGCGGTCCGGACGACCCGTGGACCGATGCCGATGTGCCGCTGCTGGACGAGGCCGCGAACCTGGTCGACGGCTCCCCTGAGCGGACGTACGGGCACGTCGTCGTCGACGAGGCACAGGAACTGACCGCCATGCAGTGGCGGATGATCGTCCGCCGCTGCCCGGCAAGGGCGATGACGCTGGTGGGTGACTTCGCCCAGGCAGGCCCGGTGGCGACGGCACGCGACTGGAAGGAAGCACTGAGCCCCCACGTCGGACCGCGGTTCAAACTGCACAACCTGACCGTCAGTTACCGCACCACGCAGGAGATCCTGGAGAGCGTCCGGGACCTTCTCACGCGGATCGCTCCGGACCAGAAGCCCACACGGTCACTGCGAAGCGGTGACAGCCCTCGCACCGTGACCACACCTGCGGACGGGTTGGTCACCGCCGTCGTCCAGGAACTCCGCGCCCAGAGCACCGCGCACCCGGGCGAACTTCTGGGAGTGATCTGCGCGGACACCAGGGTGAGCGAGCTGACGGCCCAGGGCATCGCTCACCACGCACGCATCGTGCCGGCGTCCGAAGCACGCGGCCTGGAATTCGACGGGGTCGTCGTCATGAACCCCGAGGAAATCATCACGAACCGTCCCGGTGGGGAAAGGGACTTGTACGTAGCCCTGACCCGGGCCACCAAGCGCCTCTGCACCATCACCGTCCAGCCCGTCTGACGGCTCGGCGCCCGCGTCATCGCGGGCGCACCCGGCGCGGTATGGACCCGGCGTACACCGCTGGGTCGTGGAAGGCCCCACCGCACTACTGCACTGGCTCCGTCGCCTATGCATCCGCTGGGAGATGCCGGCGACGACTGAGGACCCCGCCCTGATTCCAGTCCAAAGTAGGGTGGAACCCCATGTCGCGAACTCGCGCCAAGAGCAAGGAGGCGGAATGCTCGCTACCTCGTCAGCGCTGGCGGCCGGAAGGCGTCATTCGGTCGGACGGCGCTGGGATGGAACCGTTCTCGCCGTGGGCGATACCGCAGCCGCTGAATGTCGTGTCGAGCGATGGGAAGACGTCGTCGCGTTGGCAGTTGGCAACGTCCATACCGCGACGAACACGGGCAGGTCTCATACGGTGGGACTCCGGTCGGACGGCACGGTGCTGGCAACGGGGTGGAATGGCGATGGGCAATGTGATGTCGCCGGATGGCGAGGCGTCACGGCCGTGGCCGCAGGCTGGCGCCGCACACTCGGGCTGCTCACCAATGGCCGCGTGCTGGCAGTTGGCCGGAGTTCGGAAGGACAGTGCGACGTGCAGTCCTGGCGCGAGATGGTCGTCCTCTCGTGCGGTGACTGGCACTCGGTCGGCGTCCGGTCGGACGGTTCTGCACTGGCCACGGGGAACAACCGACGACGGCAGTGCGCCGTTGAAGGGTGGCGTGACCTCGCCGCCATTTCGGCCGGGTATCTCCATACCGTCGGCCTCAGAGCCGACGGGCGGGCAGTAGCGACCGGAGATAGGGCAACCGGGGCGTGCGAGGTCGATGAGTGGGAAGAGGTGGTGGCACTCAGCGCGGGCAGCTACCACACCGTTGGAGTCACTGCGTCCGGACGGGTCCTCGCAGCGGGAGACAACAGCTACGGACAGTGCGAAGTCGGCGATTGGCATGACATCGTCGCTGTGGCGGCCGGTTCAACGCACACCCTTGGCCTGCGTGCCAACGGCACAGTCGTGACCGCAGGCAACAATGCCGACAGACAGTGCGAAGTCGATGACTGGTCCGGAGTCCGGCTTCCATAAGCCCTCCGGCCGCGCAAACGCGAACTGGCATGCCGTCACCCCGGACTCCAGAAACCCCATTCTGATTCCAGTCCTTAGCGTTCAATCCAGCAGCATTACTGGCGCGCCCCCTTCTCTGCGGCTTCAGCCGCAGCACCGTTGCGGCAGCGAGTCCGGCAACTCACGCACCCTCAGCGGTTGCTGGGTACGGGAACGCTGCCGGAGTCGTCCATGCGCTTCATGATGGCGGCGGGGTATGACAACGGGCCGTGCTGCTGGTGGAGTTGCCGCGGAAGCAAGCACGAGCCGGGCGCCCCTCGCGAGGCGCCCGGCTTCAGCCCGGTGTCAGGCGGCGATCTGCTGGCGGAAGTCGGTGCTGGCCTTCACGTCGTGGCCGAGGGCCACGGACTTGCGGGGCAGATTGGCCAGCAGGTCCAACAGGACTTCGTTCCCGGTGGTGTTGTCGGGCAGGAGGCCGAAGACGTCGGGGTAGCGGTCTTCGGTGCCGGGGGTGAAGAAGTCCCCGGGGACACCGTGCGGTCCTCGTCCACCAGGGCGGGTTCGGCGCCCGGGGCCAGGGCAGGACCCGCAGCCGGTCACCGTCGGGGCGGATGAAGACACGGCCGTTGGCCAACCACGCCGCGCCGGTATCGGTTCTCACCCGGTGCTTCAGTCCGCACCCGCCTGACCTGGGCACTGAAGCACAGTGTTGCCGTGCAGCCAGGGCGAATATCGAAAGTGCGTGCGACAGCGGACGTGCCGTAGTACTCCTGGGGAGACACAAGACAGGTTCGTTCTCGTTTGGAGTCATCGATGGCTGTTCGCCGTGTTGTACCCAACATCCAATCGGAGGCCGTGCAGGAGAGCCGGGAGTTCTATGGCCTGCTGGGCTTCGAGGAGGTCATGAACCACGGCTGGATCATGACGCTTGCTTCCCTGTCCGGCCCGGCAGCGCAGATCAGTGTCATGACCAGCGACAAGACTGGGCCTGTCGCCCCCGACATGAGCGTCGAGGTGGACGACGTGGACGCTGCTTATGCGGTCATGCGGGAGAGCGGTGCGGAGATCATTCACCCCTTGCAGGACGAGGAGTGGGGCGTGCGGCGGTTCTTCGTTCGCGACCCCAGCGGACGGGTGGTCAACGTGCTGGGCCACCGCTGACGCCCCCTCCCGCTCCCTGGTGAAAGTGCTGGTCACAGCGTGCGGCCGGTGCGCAGGCGCACCGCCCCGGATCGTATGCCTCGGCGACGGCCCGGATCCGGGCGGCCGACTCCGCCTGCGACCAGCCGCGCAACTGCCGGGTACGGACAAGCAGGTGAAGGATCACATGGTCCACGGCACACTCCCCCGGGTTCGAATCCGGCGCACGGTGGAGAGCACCGCCGCCGGCCCGGGCCGACGCCTGGGCCGGGACCGCACCCGCCGCTTCCGGGGCGCGACGCCGGACAGGGAACGCCGGCATGTCCTGGTACACCGGCGGCTCGAAACGCACTTCCTGCACGGGCCTTTGAACCGTTCCCTCCGCAGCCACGTAGGAGGACAAACGTCATTGCTGAGCGAAACAGTGGGGAGGGCCCGGGATGGCCTTTGTCGGGCTGCATGGTCGTGAAACCGAGACGGCGCGACTCGTCAATCTGATCGGCGCTACGCCCGCGGGAGTTCCCACCGTGGTGGTGGTCCGCGGGGAGCCCGGCATCGGCAAGTCCTTGCTGCTGGAGGCGTTCGGACGTCTCGCCGCGGACGCCGGGTTCCAGGTGGCCGCCGTACCGGTCCGCCGCGCTCCCGCCCGCCCCCTCGCGGCGGTGGACATGGCTCTCGCATCCCTGGAGTCCATGCCGCGAGGGCAGGCGGGGACCGGCGGTGCGCCATCTCCGTCTCCCCGCCGCCTGGACGGGCTGCTGGACCGGTTCTCCGCACACACCTCACGCGGTCCGACGCTGCTGTGCCTGGACGACGCGGCCTGCATGGACCAGTGGTCCACGCGGTGGCTGCGCGCGGTCTCGGAGACAGAGTCGGCATCACCCTTGATCATCGTGCTGTCGGAGACAGCCGTCGATGTCGGCCTCAGGTACGAGCCGGCCGGTGAACTCGCGGTAGCGGCCGAGCAGTTGAACCTCGACGGCCTGTCCCCCGCAGCTCTCGTCCAGCTGGCGGCCCAGCGAGGCATCGCCCTCGGGGAAGAGCCCGCGGCGGTCTGCTACGAGTTGACCGGCGGGAACCCCGGGCTGCTGCTGTCACTGCTCGACAGCTGTGCGGGTGGAGCGCCCTCCGCACAGGATCTGCGCGGGGCGGCGGAGTGCACCGCGATGCCGGGGAACTCACGCTGGCTGCACGGCCTCGGACCGGATGCGGTGGCGCTGGCCCAAGCCGTCGCCGTGCTCAGCCAGGACACCGAGATCTCGCTGGCGGCGCGGCTCGCCAACCTGACACGGGAACAGGCCATGCGCTCACTCGACGAGCTCGTCCGGTTCGGCGTGCTCGCCAATCGCGTTCCCCTGGTGTTCCGTCGGCCCCTGGTGGGAAGCATGGTGCGTGGTGCGATCCCGGTGGGCTCCCGCACCGGGCTGCATCTGCGAGCCGCCGAGATCCTGCGTGACGGGCACTTCGGCGCCACCAGGGTCGCCCAACATCTGCTGGCCGCAGGCCCGACCGACCTCAACTGGGCCGCGCGTCAGCTGTTGGTCGCGGCCCGGCGCCTGGCCCGTACCGGCCAGGCCGACGAGGCCGCGCAGCACCTACGGCGCGTACTGCGGGAGAAGTTACCGCCCAAGATCCGCTCCACCGTGCACTGCCGGCTCGCCGAGCTGGACGAGTTCGTCGACCCCACGGGGACCGAGCGCCGGCTGGAAGGTGCCCGGGTGGAGGCCGAGGCCCCGGAGTCCGTCGGCGACTACGCGATGGCCCTCGCGGGTCTCCTCACCCGAGGCGGGCGCCCGGCCGATGCGGTGGCGGTCCTGGACGACACCTTGGGCAGCCTGGGCGCGGAAGCGCCGGCGCAGGTGTGGCGGCTGCGAGCGCACAAGGCGTTGATCTGTCTCGGCGGCCCGGGCTGGCTGTCGGGCGCGTCGGAGTCGCCGGACGCGCTGGCCGGCGCCCGGCCGGCCACGCCCGCGGCCGGTGGGGAACTGGCCGCGCTGCGGGCCGCACATGCGGTGGCGGTGGGTGTGGACCGGCCGACGGCCGTGCGGCAGGCGGGTCTCGCGCTGGCCGAGGGCCGCGCCGGATGGTGCGTGTGGCACGGCTGTTCCGCCCTGATCCACGCCGATGAACTGGCCGAGGCGTGGACAAGCTGCAGCAGCGTCCGTCCGGTCGCCGGAGCCCGGCCCGGGAAGTGGGAGCACGTGATGGCCGAGTTACTGCGGGCCCGCGTCTGCCGGGCACGCGGCGACCTGCGGGGGGTGCTCGGCGCACTGGCCCCGGTCACCGACGTGCTCCGCCCGGCCGCCGCCAGGGGCCACCTGTTGGGGGCGCTCGGCATCGCGGCACTGGTCGAGGGGCACGCCCTGCGCGGCGATGCCGACACCGCCCTCGGTCTACTGGCCGACTGTGGCCTGGACGGCGACCTGCCGGTGCGACAGGACACGGTGGCCGTGCTGAGCGCGCGAGCGGTGGCGCGGGAGAGTGCCGGTGATCTGGCCGGCGCTGTGCAGGACTGCCTGGCGGCCGGCCGGCTGCTGGACGAACGCGGCGTGCGCAACCCCGCCGTGGCACCCTGGCGTTCGCACGCCGCGCGGATGCTGACGGCACTTGGGCAGCCGGCGGAGGCCACCCGGCTCGCGGAGAGCGAACTGACGGACGCGCTGCGGTGGGGCACCCCGCGCACCGTCGGTACCGCCCGGCACGCACTCGCGGTGGCGGCCTTCGCGGCGACGGACCACCTCGGTGCCTTGGACGCCGCCGTCGATGCGCTGGCCGCTTCGCCGGCGCGGCTCGAACTGGCCGTCGCCCGGCTGGACTTGGGTGTGGCGCTCAGCGGGGCCGGCCGCCACGACGAGGCACTGCGCGAACTCGATACCGCGCTCACCCTGGCCGAATCATGCGGGGCTCCGCCGTTGGCGGAGCGGATCACGACCGCGCGCAAGCAGGCCGACGCGGCCCGCCATGAGCCCGCCGTGGACCGGCTGCTGGCCGTCTTGACCCCGCAGGAGCTGAAGATTCTCACCCTTGCCCGGGACGGCTACACCAACCGGGAGATAGCGGGAGAGCTGTTTGTCGCGCTGCGAACGGTGGAGTTCCACCTGTCCGGCGCCTATCGCAAACTCGGCATCGCGGGTCGGCGCCAGCTTCCCGAGGTGGTACCCGCCGCCCGCCCCTCGCGGTCCTGACCACCGTACCCCGAGGACCGGGTGGCCGGGACGGACGAGCGGGACACCGCGGTCTCAATGGGCCTCATCCGCCCACTCCGCGCCGAGTCTGGCCCATTCGGGCTCCTCGTCCCCCGGTGCGGACATGACGTACCGCTCGAAGGCGTCGGCTGCCGAGACCGCGTGCACCGTCTCGACAGTACGTGCCGCCAGATGGCACAGCAGGGCACGGTCCACCGGCTTCAGGCCCATGCGGTTCAGGTGGACATACAGGTAGTTGACAACTAGGCGGAAGGAGGCGAACCACTG
Organism: Streptomyces sp. NPDC052396; assembly: GCF_044593195.1. Classification (NCBI taxonomy): domain Bacteria; kingdom Bacillati; phylum Actinomycetota; class Actinomycetes; order Kitasatosporales; family Streptomycetaceae; genus Streptomyces; species Streptomyces sp. NPDC052396. The sequence continues at coordinate 49,474 of NZ_JBIUAW010000024.1, read as the reverse complement.
GTCGTCGGTCACAAAGTCCTCATGACCGTGGCCGGAGCGCAGCAGTCGGTGGAAGGCGCTGAGCTGACGGGTCGGCATGCGCGGGGCAACCGCCGCTCCGCGCATCGACATCTCGCCGGACGCCAGCAGCGGATGAGCCGCGCGCTGATGACGCCGCACCATCTCGGCCCATTCGGCGACGAAGGGTACGGCGGCCCCGTCCGGTGCCGTCCCCGCCAGCGTGGCCTCCACCGCGCCCAACCGGGCAGCGAGAGCGGGCCGTTGGCGCCGGTATCGCTCGTCGAACCGCTCCCGGTACGCATCCGGGTCCCGGGTACGGGAGAGGAAGGCGTCCGCGTGCGACCGGAGCGAGAGGATCCCGCGGGCGATGGGGGCCTCGTCCCTGCGGAAGGGGATGGCCGTTGCCGCGACGGTGGTCCACATCAGGTCCAGGGCGAGCACCGGCAGGGCGGCTGTCCCGCGCAGATCTGCGTACATACGGAAGGCCATGTCGTTGGTGTCGCCGAGGAAGTCGGCAAGCAGCTCACTGGCCCGCATCGACCCCAGGACGGGCAGTCGGTGGTCGTAGGGCTGCTCCCGCACGGTGTTGTCGGGTATCCAGGGGCGCACGGGGCCCGGTTCCATCTCGAGCAGCGCGAGCCGGCGGTGCACCGGTTCCAGCTCCGCCTCGTCCAGTCGGGCGCGGGAAGGATGCTCGCGCAGATATGCCTCCATCAGGCCGGTGACCGTGGGCCGTACGGTGCGTTCCCAATCCGCCGGCTCGGTGAGGAAGTTCAGGCGCAGATGCGGGCCGCGCAGCCAGTGCCGCCCGAACCAGCCACGGGTGATGACATCGCCGACCGCCTCGAACGCCGGGCGCACCGCGTCGAGCACGAGGTCGGGCTCGGCCGGCTCGTCGTGGTGGTGCACATGGATGCTGTGCCACCGGTGCTCGGCCGGGGTCATGTCGCGGTCGCCGCCTCGGGCAGATCGGAGAGCACCCGGCCCACCAGGAAGCGCAGTTGGTTCTCCTGCCACAGGGTCAGGCCGAGCCGGTTGTTGACCAGGTGGGCGCAGCGCAGCAGGACCAGGCTGGTGGCCGGGTGGGCGGTGCCGGTCAGGTTGAGCGGTCCGGCCAGCGGTGAGTCGGCCCACTGCGAGGCGAAGCCGCCGCCGTCCTCCAGGGTGTGCAGCTCCTCGCGCAACTGGCGCACGGATGCCGCCCAGTAGGCCCGCTGGCCGCTTCCTTCTCCGATGCGTGCCTCGTGCCAGGCGCGCAGGGCGCGCTGCCGCAGTTGCGGTCCCTGCAGGTGGTATCGCTCTTCGACGCCCGGGGCCTCGGGCCCGCTGCCGAAGGGCAGTGGAGGGCCGCCGTGCCGTGCCCACTGCTCGCGCACCTCGTCGCAGAGCGCGAACACGCCGACGACGAGGTCGAAGGCGAGCAGGGCGCGTTGATCCACGGTGGTTCCGGCGGCGACCATGGACAGGGCGAGCTCGCTCGACTCATGGAAGTGCCGTTCCACGGCGGCGATGGCCGGACCGTGGCCGTAGTCATCGTGCTCCCGCTCGTAGGGCAGGAGTTCCACGCTGTTGTTGGGGCGGACGCTCTGGTCGTGACCGGAGCGGCCTTCCAGGCCGGCCAGGTCGCGGGCCACTTCGGCGAAGCGCGTCCGGTCGACGACGTCTGCCGACGGCGTGCGGGCCAGATAAGTCCGGATCCGCTCCAGCAGGTGCTGCTCCACCTGCGCCCGGTCGTCCTGGTGCCGGGGCAGCAGCCTGAGCCGCAGGTGCGGTCCGCCTTCCCAGTAGCGCAGGAAGAACCAGCGTTGTACGACCCGGTCTTCGGTCAGTTCACGCACCAGGGGGCGTACGCAGTTGGTCAGCAGGGCGTCCTGGTCCGTGTCGTAGAAGACGTGTGCGCACACCCAGTCGGCGCCGTCGGCCGCCGCGGGGTCCAGCGGCTTATGCCCGTGGGGCATGGTGTCCTCCGTTGATCTCGATGATGTACTCGGTCGCCCTGGAGCCATGGGCCCCGTGGTGCGGGAAGTCGGATGGGTCGGGCAGCGCCTCCTGGAGGAAGAGCACCTGGTTCCTGTTGCCGAGGAGGCGTTCGAAGACGCCGGTCAGCAGCGGGTTGGCGAAGTCGGCATAGAGGGGCTTGCGTGACTTCACGCGCCAGATGCTCCCGTCCAGCACGGAGCCCGGATCCAGGGCCCGTACAAAGCAGCGCGGCGGAATGCCGTGCGCGCCCAGCCATTCGGCCAGCCGCAGCAGATGGCGGCGGTCGCTCTCGCCGGCGGCGCGCGCCGGCACCAGGCTTGCCGGGAACACCCACTGGCGGCGGCTGACGGTCACCTGGCCGATCATGACGCGGGGTTCGGCGAGCAGACCGTCCACCGCGTCCAGGGAGGTGTCCCCGAACATCCGCCGGCCGGGGATCAGCAGGTTGGAGGTCGTCCCGAACGCCTGCAGCAGCAGCCGGAGCACCGGGGGCAGCCACAGTTCGGCGATCAGGTTCGGGTGGACGGGTCGCACCTCGGCGTCGCGGCTGCGTGACCACAGGACCAGGAGCCCTTGTGCCGGATCGTGCCGCACCTCCAGGTCCGCCAGGGGTATGCGCCGGTCCGGGTCGCCCAGGCTGCGTCCCTCGGGGTAGTCGATCTCGAAGGGGACGAGCGAGGTGCGCAGTCCGACGTTGCTGCCGAAGTGACGGCAGGTGTCGGCGAGGAGCACGCCGTCGGCCGGCCCCGGCCCGTCCGGTGCGGCATCGGCACCGGCACCGGCACCGGCACCGGCCTGGACGAGCAGCCGGGCGATGCGGTCCCGGCCGCGGCCATGGCCGGAGTTCACCGCGTTCACCACAAAGCGGGGGGCTTCGCCGGTGCCATGGGGCTGCCCATAGAAGGCCACCGAGTCCGGTGCTCGCATCCATGACGGCCAGCCGGCCATCAGGGCGGCCAGGCGGCCGCGGTCCGCCTCGGCCGTCTCCTCTTTCCCGGGTGGTGCCGCGGCCGCGCACAGTTCCTCGCGGGCCCGGGCGAGGGTGCGGATGCGGGGCAGGCGGTGATCGGCGAGCGCACGGTAGCCATGGGTGCCCATGCTGAGCAGCGGTGGCAGACCGGGGTCCTCGCGCAGCCACTGCTGGACCGCCCGGTGGAAGGTCAGCAGCGGCACGGCGGTGCCGGGCGCGAAGTGCTCGGTGAAAGCGTCGGCCAGCGCGACCCGGCCGGGCAGCGCGGGGTCCAGGAGGGCGTACAGGCGGCGTACGGTGTCCAGGTCGCGCAGGACGGGGGCCCAGGTGCGCCGGTCGGGCCCGGGCGGTGCGGTGGTCAGCACGGCGTTCTCGACAAAGGTGTTCTTGGCGGGCAGGTCGAGGCCGCCGGTGGCGGTCAGTTCCGCGACCTGGGTGGAGACTCGCCGCAGGTCTGCTTCGACGGCGTGCAGGCGGCGCAGGCGTTCCTGGGGGTCGGTGAGGCCGGGGTAGCCGTCGAGGTGGGCGGCGACGGTGTCCAGTTCGGCGCGGACGCCGGCCAGTTGCGGGCCGGCGGCGTCGGTCCAGGCGCGCAGCGCGCCGAGCGGATCCATGTCCTGGTCGGCGAACGGCCGTATGGGCTCCAGCAGTCCGAGCTCCACCAGGCGCCCCACATAGACGGCGGCCTGGGTCGGCGTACTGCCGGTGCGGGCGGCCACCTCCGCTTCGGTGGCGGCCCGGGTGCGGCCGGTCTCGGTGACCACGTCCACACACATCTGAACGGCCGGGGAGGCGGCAAGCGTGCGCAGGGGTTCCTCGCCACCGGGACCGAGGAACTCCCAGCGGTCCGCGGCCCGTACGGCGCTCGGATTGAGGCGCAGCCCCAGCCCTGCCTCCACGGCGGGGTGCCGGCTCAGCCGGCGGACGATCTGCTGTACCAGCCAAATGTTGATCTCCACCACGCTGCGGACCGTCATCTCCGGGGCCGGCGCGGCCGGTTCACCGGTGCTCCAGCGCATAAGCCCGCTGACCGTGAAGGTGCTGAACGGGGTGGTCTTCACGGTGATCCGCGCCAGGTACTTGGCAAGGCGCAGCGCGAGGCTTCGGTCCGGGGGCGTTTCGTCGGGCCGGGCGAGCCACTTGTCCAACTGCTCATGGAGTACCGGGCTGCTGAGTACCAGGCCGTGGCGGACGGCCGGTTCGGCGACCGCCTTGCGGAGCACGGCGTGACCGGCCCGGGTGTGATGGTCGAGGAGTTCGTCCAGTCGCGCGGTCTGCCGGCCGAGTTCGGCGGTGCGCCGTAGCCAGTCGCGCACCGCCTGTTCCAGGGGTGGCGGCAGCAGCGCGCGAACCTCGTCGTTCCAGCAGCGGGCGTTGAGCGGCCGCCGGTTGTGCACCGCCCGGCGCAGTGCGACGAGTTGGGGTTTGCCGGTGTCGGCGGTGCCGATGAGGCGGTACAGCTCGTCCGACAGCTCCGTGGTGGCGGAAGTCAGGGTGCGCTCCCCCGCCAGGACCGTACCCAACTGCCGCCACAGGTCCGGGGAGCGCAGTTCGTCCAGGGTCGCCGACGGCAGTCCGCCGATGCGCACTCCCAGCAGGTCCGGGGTTGAAAAGTCCTCTGTCATGGCTCCAGCCACCGGGTTCATGGGAACGGATGGGGGTGGGGGTTGATGTCGGCCGGGTTCATCGGGGCGGGCCGGTAGCCCAGCCGGGCGGGCAGGTCGAGCAGCCGCGGCAGCCCGTGGGTGCGGCGCATCCGGTGGCCGAAGGTCATGGGCAGCAGTCCGGGGACGATCACTTTGGCGCAGGCCAGGCGGCCCGCCCGGTGTTCGTCCGTGGTCTGGTCGACGACGATGACATCGAGGCCGAGCGCGGTGAAGCGGTCTACGGCCTCGGTCAGATCGGTCCGCAGGTCATGGCCGCGAGGGCGGCAGTCGGCCCGCTGGAACGCCTCGGTGACGGGCCGGCCCACGGGGTCGGTCATCAGGAAGTCGAACCGCTCCAGGGTGTCGGGGTGGCAGTGCAGCAGGGCGTGGTCGCGCATGTCCCGGACCAGTTCGGGATCGGCCACCATGCGGGTGATCCGCTGGTGTTCGGTGCGATGGGCGGACCTGTTCCAGCCGAGGTTGGCGGTCAGCTCCAGCATCCCGTTCAGCAGGGCCCGTTCCGGGTCGAAGTGGGCCCCGGCCGCGCACACCACGGCGGGCTCGGCGCCGGGTGCCGGGTGCACCGCCATGACCCAGACCGTGGGGATGCCGTGGTCGGGAGTGGTGACGAAGGCCATGACGCGATGGCCACCGTCCTGCCGGATCCGCTCGGCCAGTACGGCGATCCGCGGGTCGGCGACGGTGGCGAGGTCGATCCGTGGCACGGGCAGCCGCGCGTACCAGGTCAGCAGGAACGCGTCGCGTTCGGCCAGCTCGACCAGCCCGTGCAGCGCCGCCTCCTCAAGACAGCCGCCCAGGGCGCACCCATTGGACACCTCATAGGCGAGCGGCCTGGCCAGGGGGTTGCCGTGCCGGGTGCGGTAGTAGGCGTAGTCCTCGGGGACGAGCACCGGGGCGTCGCGGCCGAGGGAGTGGCCCCATACCCAGGTCAGTTCGGCATCGGGCGAGAACGGCGGGTAGGGGAAGCCCGGTTCGGCGTATCGCTCGGGCGGGTAGAGCCCCAGGCCGGCCGGATGGACGGCCTGGTCGGCGACTTCCCGGTGGGCGGCCCGCACCATGGAGCGCCGGCCGCCCGGACGGGCCCCGCCGAGCCGCTCCAGTGCCTCGGCGAGCGCCGTGCGTGTGCAGCCGGCGTAGTCGAGGTCGCGGCCGAACCCGGCTTCCTCCTCCGCACCGGGCAGGTGCACGGGGGCGGACACCATCGGGTAGCGGTAGTCGGTACGCACATCGAGCTGCCGGATCACCCCGGTGCGCCCGTCGACATAGGTGCGCACCAGGAGGTCCCAGTCCTCGGTCAGGTCCCGTGTCCGGTAGGTGTCCGGGTCCGGTTTGGGGCGGGGGGCCGTCATAAGCAGCGGTGGCCGGTCCGGGGGGAGCCGGCCGCAGTGCGGGCAGAACGGGTCGGGCAGGAAGGGGTGAACGTCCAGTGTCATGCGGGTCAGGGACAGCACGGCGACGGCCCGGTGGGTCCGCGCGGTGTCCGGATCCGCGAGGTCCGCCATGACGAGGGAGGCCGCTGTCTCGCAGGCCCAGCCCGTCAGGACCGGTGTGGCGCGGCCGGCGAGCAGACCGGTGAACCGCCGGCGCAGCGCGGCCCGTGGACTGTCCGGGCCGAGGGCCCGCTCGCGCCGGGTGTCGGCGCAGTGGGCGCAGCCCGGCCGGTCCGGGAGCACCAGCGGGCCGACGACGAGGTTGCCGAGTTCGGTGCGGACCGCGAGACGGGGCAGGTCGGGTCGCGGGGGCGTGGTGCCGGGGCTCCAGGCGTCGTCGGCGGTGACGACCGCCGTGCAGGCGGGGTCCTCGGCGGGAACCAGGGGGTGGATCCCGCAGACGGCGGTCCGGAGCGCGTCGGCGAGCAGTCCCTTGCCCAGCACGGCGATGGCGCGCCGGGTGGGCGGTGCCGTGACGGCTTCGGTCAACTTCTCCTCCTGCGGCGGTGGGGGTCCTTCAGCGGTGCCGTGTCCGGCGGGCGTCAGCCCACCGGACACGGCGGTGCCGACCGAGGTCAGCAGCAGCAACAGGAGCAGCAGCTCGCCGGCGTGCCCCTGGAGGTGCAGTTGGACGCGCCGATCTCGACCATGGCGTGACCGACGTTGACCGACTCCAGGCTCTCGCCCGGCGAGGTGGGCAGTACCTGGAGCTCGTCCGCGCTCAGGTCGGCGAGGTCGAGTACGAGGTTCGGTTCCATCGGGTCTCCTTTCTCCACGAGTGGTGGCTGGACCGGTATCGGTCCATGAGCCACTGTCCATCGCCGGCGGGCTTGCGGTCTTCACGGTGCGACCGCAGATTCGACCGCGGGCGACCCCGGGGTGGACCGCAGGGTCACCACAGGAGCGGGGGGTCGTACTGGGCGGTGGCCCTGCGCCGTCCGAGGACCAGGGTGAACACGGGTACGGTGTCGTGGCCGGCTCCGATCAGGGCCCTGATCTCCGCGTCGTCGTAGCCGTTGGTGATCCGTGCGGAGGCCCCGGCCGCCGCGGCGAGGACGCTGATGCGCTGGGCCACGATGCCGGCCTCCTGGTGCAGTACGCGGTAGCCGCGAGCGCCGAACCACCGTTCCCCTGCTTCCCGGTTGACGCTCAGAAAGACAACCGCGTCGGCCTTCGCCGTGTTCACCGACGGGGTCCGCTCGCAGAGCATGGACACCACCGCCGGCCAGTCGCGCTCCGGCTGTCGCGCCAGTGCCGGTGACGGGTCCAGCCGGTAGAGGCCGGTGGACAGGCCGGCCACACCGAGCACCAGGACATGGCAGTCCACCAGGGGCCGCAGGTCGGCGGGGGCGTGGTCCGAAGCCACCGGCTCCAGGGCGTAACGGAGCAGCAACTGGAGGTCGGCGAAGGGCAGTTCGCCGTCTTTCGGCAGGAACATCCGGCCGCCGGAGTCGCGCGCCCGCAGTGCGTCGGCGAGTTCCACGTTCGCCGGGGCCGCCGCCTCGTCGAGCGGCACCCGTGCCGGACCGGCTGCCGCGACGGGGAGATGGAACGCGCCGTCGCCGAGGGGCGCGGCTGACAGAGCTTGCTCGGAGCGTGCGGCCCGGTCCAGCGCGCAAAGGCCCGTCCACAGACGGGAGTCCGTCCGGTTGCGGCGTAGCTGGTCGGGGTGGAGGGCGGGCAGCGGTTGGCGGTCGTCCTGGCGGGTCCGGGGCGCGGTGCGGGAGCGCCGGGCCGACAGGTCGAGGACCGCGAAGGCGGATTCCTCGTCCGCGTCCACGCCGATGGCCCGGTGCACCACGTCCGCGTCGAAGCGGTGGTGCACTCGAGCGCCGATGCCCAGTGCGCCGGCGGCCATCAGCAGATTGCCGGCCGTCATGCCCGCCTCCTGCGCACACAGCCGGTAGGCGTAGTCGCGGTAGCGGAAGGCCGTCTTGCGGAAGTCCACGGCGACGGCCAGGAGGGCGTGCGGGGGTGCGGCCGTGGTCCCGGTCGCCGCCCGCAGTTCCTCGGGGATCCCGCCCTCGCGCAGCCGGGTCAGCGCATGGTGTGCGGGGTCGTAGTGGTAGCAACCCGCGGGCAGGCCGGGCGAGTTGGTGGCCGTCCACAGGTACAGTTCCACCGGATAGAAGCATCGGGCGGAGGCAACCGTGCGGTGGTGGGGCCATACCGCATGCGGTCCCAGTTCGATGCGGGCGAGACCGTAGGAGTGGTGCAGCAGTGCCGAGACGGCGGGCTCGTCGAGGGCGTCGCGGCCAGGCGGGCAGGCGGAGTTGCCCCGGCGATGGCCGGCGAAGGACCAGCGGGCGTCCCCGAGGGTGCGCGACGGTGCGCTGAGCGGGTGCCGGGGCAGGCCGCGGTAGGTCTTGGTGGGCAGCGGGTCGTCGGGGCCGCCCTCCGCGCCCTGCCCCTCGGCGAACAGTTCCTGGACGTCTTCGAAGGTGCGCCGCCAGAAGCGCAGGCCGATCGGCGGTGCGGCCGTCGGGGTGTCAGGCATCGGCCAGAACCACCTTGAGGACAAAGGGCAGTACGTCATGCACCGCCGGGTCGCGGTCGAGCGGCACCACGACCGGGCGCCACCCGCGTGCCGCCAGTGCCCGCAGCATGGCCGCGCCGTCCGGCGGCACCGGTGCGCCCGCGCGGGGGTGAGGGGCGGGCGGCGGGCCGAGGCGGGGCGGACCGGCGGGGGCGTAGGGAGCGCCGCCGTCGAGGGCCGCCTGCCGGTGCAGCAGGGCCCGTTCCAGGCCGTCGGCGAGGGCACGGGGCCCGCAGGTTACCGCGACCGGTTCGCCGTTCTGCCACCAGCCGAGCACCGGAATGCCGAGGCCGGCGCCGATGTCGGCGAGGTCTGCCGTGCCGCCGGCGGCGGACAGCATGTCCAGCAGCCCACGCTCGCGGCCGCCGGATGCCATCTCGTCGACGGCCAGGGCGACCGGCCGCACCCTGCCCGCCGCTACATCCGCGAGGGCCAGCTCGGCGCAGTGCTGGGACAGGCCGTCGGTGACCGCGGCGTCCCAGCCGAGTTCCGCGGCCAGGCCGGTACCCGTCCCCAGCACATCGGCCAACGGCACCTCGACGGCAATACGGCGGTGCGGATCCCAGCCCCACGCCATGCGGCCGGGGGCCGCCGCGGCGGCGCTCGCCGCGTACCGGGCCAGTCCGCCCAGCGCCGCCCGGCCACGGGCCTGCGCAAAGCCAAGGCCGCTGCCGAACACCCGACCGGCCCCGGGCTCCCGGGTGAGGACTTCGGTCACATTCAACGGGACCTGAAGGAAGTCCTGTTCATCGAACTCCCGGAGCACACCGGCATACGGGTCGAAGCAGCGGGCCGCCCGGCGGGAGAACTCCTCCTCGTCCAACGGGCCGGCATCGGCGAGGAGTTCGACGCGCTCGGTGAACCGCTCCCGGCTCTCGGCAGGCGCGGGACGTTCCGAGGGGTGGGGTAAGGGGCTGTGCCGGGAGGTGCGCAGCGTTTCCAGGTCGATCCGGGTCACGGTGGAGTCCTCGGCGGTGGCGATGCCGGTGACCGCCTTGAACGCCGCGAGCCCGAGGTGGGAGGCGACCACGGCGGCGGCCGGACCGGTGCAGAACTCGCCGGTGCGGTACGGGGGCCGGGCCCCCAACCGCAGCCAGGCCGACCGCCATTCCTCCCTCGCCGGCCCGAGCCAGGCCACGTCGTCCAGGACCACGCCCTGCACCAGCAGGATGTCCCGCGCCCTGCAGTGGTCGTACAGCAGCGGCGCGCGGTCGGCCGCGGGCCCCGACGCAACGTGCAGCACCACCTCGGCCCCGTCGAGCGCGGAGAGCCATCCGGGCTGCCCGTCGGCAGTGACATGGTCCAGCCGCTGCCGCGGGTCGCGCCGGAGCACCTCGGCGGCGAGCGCGGCGAGCCGGTCCAGATCGGTCGGCGACTCCTCGGTCCGTACCGCATGGACCTGTCGGGCCCCGGACCGGAGGGTGGAACAGACCAGGGAGGTGAACACCGGCCCGGATCCGACGACCGCGAACGTGCGCTCGCGGTAGGTCTGGAACCGCCGCTCGGCCGAATCCGCGTAGTAGTCGATAAAGGCGATCTCCGCCGCGTAGGTGTCCCGTTCCCCGTCGGTGAGGTCGTGCGGCAGGTCGTCGGCCGCATCGGTCAGGCAGCCCGCCTCGTGCAGCCGATCGACCAGCGTCCGCACCACCGCGCTCTTGTCCGCCGGAAGCCCGCGCACCAGGTCGTCGAGGTCGGTGACGCCGTTCAGATGCGGAGCGAGCCGGTCCAGCCACTGGTAGGCGGCTGCTCCGGTGAGACTGAGATCGGCTCCGGCGCCGAACACATGGGCGCCGTCACGCATCGGAACGTACAGCACATCGGACTTGAGTTTCGGTCGCATCGCCCGCCTCGGATTCTGCTCGGCTCGGTGAGAGCCGAGTGTTTACGCGCCGGCCGGCACGCGTCTTCCGAGGACGGCCCCAGGGTGCACCACAGAATCTCCCGGCTCGACACTGCGGAGCCGTGCGCGCCGCTTACGGCGTGACCAGGATCTTGCGGCCCTTGCCCGCCTTGAACCGGTCGAGGGCGGTGGCGTATTGGGACAGCGGCAGCCGGTCGCTGATGAAGATCTCCGGGTCGAGTACGCCCGCCGCGAAGAGTTCGGCCGCACGCTCGTAGCTGTGCAGCACCGCCATCGAACCGGTGATGGTGATCTCCTGGTTGTAGATGCGGTATGGCTCGATGGTGGCCCGCGCCGCGTAGTCGGCCACGCCGAACTGGAGGTAGGTGCCGCCTCTGGCCACCCTGCCGATGGCGTCCTGAATGGCGCGTTCACTGCCGGTGGCGTCGATGACGACGTCCCAGCCACGCGGCCGCTCCACCTCGTCGGCCGAGGTGACCGCGTTGGTGCAGCCCAACTCCCTTGCGGTGAGCAGCCGTCCGGGATTGATGTCGACCACGTCGACCGTGGCCGCGCCGGTGCGCTTGGCGAGCTCCAGCAACATCAGGCCCATGGTGCCGGAGCCGTAGATCAGCACATGGCCGGCCAGGGAGGCGCTGAGCACGTCGTAGCCGCGCACCGCGCACGCCAGTGGTTCGATCAGGGCGGCGTCCTCGGTGCGAATGTGCTCGGGCAGCCTCACACAGTTCGCGGCGGGCACCACCACATACTCGGCCGCGGCACCCGGTGTGGTGACGCCGATCGCCGCGTACCGCTCGCACAGGTTGTTGCGGCCGATACGGCAGTAGTGGCATTCATTGCAGTACAGGGACGGATCGACGGCCACCCGGTCGTCGACGGCGAGTTCGTGCACCCCGGAGCCGACGGCCACGACCTCGCCGGCGAACTCATGGCCCGGCACGAGCGGCAGACGGGGCGCGAACTCGCCCTGGAGGATATGGAGATCGGTGCCGCACAGGCCGCACGCGGCGACCTGGACCACCACCTCCCGGGGCCCGGGCGCGGGATCCTCGACGGTTTCGACGGACACCACGCCGGGCTCGCTGATGAGGGCTGCTTTCACGTGATCACTCCGAGGTTGGCTCGACTGCTCCGGGGCGGCGAGGCGCCCCGGGTTCACTTGACCGCCCCGAGGGACAGACCCTGAACAAGCTTGTCCTGGGCGGCGAATCCGGCGATGAGCACCGGAAGGGACACACAGACGGCGGCCGCGCACACCTTGGCCAGGAACAGGCCCTGGCTGGTGACAAAGCCGGTGAGGAAGACGGGCGCGGTGCCGGCCACGACACCGGTGAGGACCCGTGCGAAGAGCAGCTCGTTCCAGCTGAAGATGAACGAGATCAGGGCGGTGGCCGCGATCCCGGGAGCCGCCACCGGCGCCACGATACGCACCAGCACGGTCGGCAGGCCCGCCCCGTCCAGGGAGGCGGCCTCCAGGATCCCGGCGGGGACCTCGGCGAGGAAGGAGCGCATCATCCACACCGCGACCGGCAGGTTCATGGAGGTGTAGAGGATGACCAGGAGCCACACATTGTCGAGCATCCCCACGTTCTTGGCGATCAGATAGACCGGCAGCAGGCCGGCCACGGCGGGCAGCATCTTCGTCGACAGAAAGAAGAACAGCACGTCGGTCCATTTGCGTACGGGCTTGATGGACAGCGCGTACGCGGCGGGGATGGACAGCGCGAGTACCAGGAGGGTCGACAGGACGCTCGCGGTCAGGGAGTTGAGGAGGGGCGGCCATGGGGAGACCCCGGTACTCGCGCCGAAGAACTCGCGGTATCCCTGCAGTGTGAGGGGGGCGGCGACGCTCGGCGGGTTGGTCGCCGCGTCGGACTCGCCATGCAGCGAGGTGAGCACCATCCAGGCGAACGGCAGGAAGAAGCACAGGCCGCACACCCAGGCCACCAGGCCCCATATCCCCCGGCGCAGCCGGACGTTCCTCATGTCTCCTCCTTGAACAGGGACGAGACCGTGCGCAGCGCGAGGGTGGCGACGACCATGGTGCAGGCCACCACGAGGACGCCCTCGGCGGATGCCTGGCCGTAGTCATGTGCCTGGTAGAAGGTCTCGTACACGGTGTAGGGCAGGTTGGCGGTGCCGAGGCCGCCGGAGGTGAGGGTGAACACGGCGTCGAAGTTCTGCACCACATAGACGGAGCCGAGCAGGGCGGCGAGTTCCAGGTAGCGGCGCAGATGCGGGAAGGTGAGGTGGCGGAAGACCTGCCAGGGGCCGGCGCCGTCGATGCGGGCGGCCTCCATGACCTCCGGCGACCGGCTCTGCAGCCCGGCCAGCAGGATGAGCATCATAAACGGCGTCCACTGCCAGATCAGCGACACCTCCACGGCGGTCAGCGGCAGCGCGGACATCCAGTCGGGCTGCGGTGCGTCCTCGCTGCCGAACAGGTGCCACAGCCAGGTCAACGAGCCGTTGATCAGCCCGTAGGCGGCGTTGTAGAGGGCGTGTTTCCACAGCAGCGCCGAGGCCACCGGGACGACCAGGAACGGGGCGATGAGCAGGGTCCGCACCATGCCGCGGCCGGGGAAGCGGCGGTCCAGGAGCAGCGCGAGACCGAGGCCGAGCAGCAGGCTGACAAGGACCACGACAACCGTGAGGGCGACGGTGGTCACCAGCGCCGAGCGCAGATCCGGGTCGGTGACGGCTGCCTTGTAGTTGCCGAGGCCGCCGAAACCGCGGTGCGCCGGGTCGAGCGCGTTCCAGCGCATAAACGAGATCACCAGCGTTCCCACGAAGGGAAGTTGGGTGACGGCGACCAGGAAGACCAGGGCGGGCAGCAGGGGCGCACGGCGGGCCCAGGCTCCGCGCGGCCGCCGTACGGTACGCGCCTGGTGCAGCCCTGGGTCTCGTCCTGTGCGGACGACGGGCGGGGCGGCCATCTCACTCTCCCCGGTGCTTGGCGGCAACCGCCTCGGCGCGCCGCTGGCCGTCCTTCAGGGCCCTCGCGACGCTGGTCTTCCCGGCGATGGCGGCGCTGATCCGGCGGGACACCCGCGTGCCGAGGTCGGTGAACTCGGGGATGCCGACGAACTGGATGCCCGGCGCGGGCCGTGGCTGTACCCCGGGGTGCAGCGGGTCGGCGGAAGTCAGTGCGTCCTTGGTGGCCGCGGCGAACGCACCGGCCGCGGCCGTGTACCGAGGATTGGAGTATGTCGAACTCCGCTTGCCCGCAGGCACCTTGGACCATCCGAGCCGGGTGCCGACGACATTCTCGTACTCTTTTCCGGAAGCCCACGAGATGAACTTCCAGGCGTCGTCCCGGTGACCGCTCGCCTTCTGTACGCCCCACGCCCAGGTGTACAGCCAGCCCGAGCTCTTGGTGCGGTCGACCGGGGCGGGTGCGTAGCCGACCTTGCCCGCGACGGGCGAGCCCTGGGCCTCCAGCGCGCCGGCGGCGGAGGTGGCGTCGTACCACATGGCCACCTTGCCCTGGGTCATGTTGTTGAGGCACTCGGTGAATCCGGCCTGCGGGGCGCCCGCCTCGCCGTGGTCACGCACCAGGTCCACATAGAAGGTGGCGGCCCTGGTGAACTCGGCGCTGTCGACTCGCGCCGCCCAGTCCTCGTCGAACCAGGTGCCGCCCATGGTGTTCACCACGGTGGTCAGCGGCGCCATGACCTCACCCCAGCCGGGCTGCCCGCGCAGGCAGATGCCCCGCATCCCGGGCTCGGCCCCGTCGGCCTTCGCGGCCAGGCCGGCGACCTGCTGCCAGGTGGGGCGGGCGGGCATGGTGAGATGCCGGGCGGCGAAGACGTCCTTGCGATACATCAGGAAGGACGACTCGCCGTAGAAGGGCTCGGCGTAGATCTGTCCGTCGACGGTGAGGGACTGCCGTAGCGCGGGCAGGACATCGCCCTGGTCGAAGGCGGCGTCGGTGTTCGCCGCCCGGGTGAGCGGGGCGAGCCAGCCGTTCCTGGCGTAGATCGGCGCCTCGTAGTTGCTGATGGTGGCCACGTCGTACTGGCCAGCCTGGCTCACAAAGTCCTGGCTGATCTTGTCCCGGACATCGTTCTCGGGCAGCACGGTGAAGTTGACCTTGATGCCGGTGGACGTGGTGAAGTACTCGGCGGTCAGCTTCTGCAGGTCCGTCATCTGCGGATTGTTGACCATAAGGACGTTGACGGAGCGGGACGCCGAGCCCCATCCCCTGCCCCCTCCGGAGCAGCCGGCGAGCAGGCTCGCGCACAGGAGTAAGACCACCCCCACCGTCACGGTGCGCCTGATTGTCGTCATGGCGGATCAGCCCTTCATGCGTGGTCGGCCGTGCCGGTATGCGCGGGAGGCGGCCTTGCCCGGGCCGGTGACGCGTTGCCTCAGACCCTGATGACCTGGGGGCCGAGCATTCCGTAGCGGTGGGCCTCGGCGGCGGACAGACCGGTGTCGGTGATGATCGTTTCGAAGTCGGAGACCTCGGCGAAGCGGCAGAAACTGTTGGCGCCGAACTTTCCGTGGCGGCCCATGAAGATGCGCCGGCGCGATACCTCCAGGGCCTTGGCCTTCACATCGGCGACCGCCGGGTCGGGCGTGGTCAGCCCGAACTCCCGTGAGATGCCGTTCGCTCCGAGGTAGGCGAGGTCGATGACAAAGCCCGAGAGCATGGCACAGGCCCAGGAGCCCACGCTCGCCAGGGTGCGGGCACGCACCCGGCCGCCGAGCAGCAGCACCGTCAGGTTGGCGGACTCCACGACCGCGGTGGCCGTCGCCAGGGAGGCGGTCACCACCGTCAGCGGGCGGTCGGTCGGCAGCAGGGCGGCGAGCAGCTGCGGCGTATATCCCTCGTCCACGAACACGGTCTCCGCGCCGCGCAGCAGCCTGGCGCCTTCCGCGGCGATCCGGCGCTTGTCCTCCACATGCAGGGTGACCCGCCGGGCCAGATCGGTCTCGAACCCCGCACTCTCCACCGGGTAGGCGCCGCCGTGCGTACGACGCACCAGGCCGCGGCGCTCCAGCTCGCTCAGGTCTCGCCGGATGGTCTCCCGCGCGACCCCGAAGTCCGCCGCGACATCGCTTACTTCGATCTTTCCCTGCTGACGCGCCAGGGTCAGCAGCCGGTGGTGCCGCTCCTCGGAACGCATGCCAACCCCCACCATCTCCCTGCCCGTTCGGGCCCCCGCCGCCCGAACGGGCCCGCCAGAGTTTTATACCGCCACTCCCCCGGCATTCTCCCGTCTGTTTCTTGCCACACCTCGCCCGCCTGCGCCCGTTCGTCAACCGGAGCGGAACCGGAAAACCGCAGGCCGACGGCGCAATGGGGCGATCGGGGCGGCGGGGCGGTACCCGACGACAGCGGATGGCGCGCCGAACCGGGCGGTTCGCGGGCGGCCTGAACCAGTGCTCCGACCGGTCCCTGAACCGGCGAGCGGACAGACCATTCGGCGCCCCGAACCCCTTGAAACGGGCCCGTATCCGGCCCGTACGGGCATCCGGGCCGCCCGGCCCGGGCTGACGCAGCACGTCGGCCGACCCTTCACTGCGCCATCGATCGGGCGCAGTCGGTCACTATTGGCAACAGAGCGGGCCCGTGCGAACCGCCGGTAAGGCCATAGAACTGCCTTTATCGCTCCAATTGACGGATGATCCGGTCAGTTCCGAGCGATTCCTGACTTCAGTTGTGCACCGCACGTACACAGGAGCCCGGAGGCGACGGCCGTGCCCGCACTGCATTCTCCCGCCCATCCCCACGCCCCCGCTCGTGACACCGCGTCGGCCGACGCCTTCGCGCGGGCACTGTACAGACTCCATGGAGCCGTGCTGCTGCGCTTCGCGGCCCGGCTGCTGGGCGGCGACTGGCACCGCGCGGAGGACGTCGTACAGGAGGCGGCGATACGCGCCTGGCAGCACGCCGCCGAACTCGGCCCGGCCACCGAGGCGTTGCGGCCCTGGCTCTTGCGCGTCGTGCGCAACCTGGTGATCGACGGCCATCGGGGACGGCGGGCGAGACCGCAGGAGCAAGTGGACCCGGACATCACACGCCTCCCCGTGGCCGACGGCGTGGATCACGCGCTCACCGCCCAGGTCATGGTCGACGCCCTGCGCGACCTCGCCCCCCGCCAGCGCGAAGTCCTGCTGCACGTCTACTACATGGGGCGCAGCGTCAACCAGACGGCACTCATGCTCGGCGTGCCGCCCGGCACGGTCAAGTCACGCACGCACTACGCGATGCGGGCCCTTCGTGACGGGCTCAACAGCCGGGGGATGGGGTCCTGACCGGGCAAGCTCCTCACCCGGACCGGCAGCCAGGACCGATTGTCAGTGGTGGGTGAGACGGTAGGAACATCGAGGCCGAGCCGGAAGCAGGGGGAACCGCCATGTCCGGAAACCAGAACTACATCAACCATGTTGCTCTTGTGCTGGATGCCAGCACATCCATGTCACACCTGAGCCGCAAGGTCATTGAAGTCGCCGACCAGCAGATTGCCTACCTTGCCCGCCGTTCAGGAGAACTGGACCAGGAAACCCGTGTCACGGTCTACGTTTTCGCCGACAAGGCGGAGTGCGTCATCTATGACAAGGACGTCCTGCGGATGCCGTCGCTGAACCAGTTGTACCGGGTCGGCGGAATGACCGCCCTGCTGGCAGCCACACTGAAGTCACAGCGGGAACTGGCGCAGACTGCTCAACTGTACGGCGACCACAGCTTCCTGACGTTTGTGCTCACCGACGGACAGGAGAACGCCAGCCACCGCTGCCCAGACGCCCCTGCCAGGGACCCGCGTCAACTCGTCGAGGCCGTGGCCGAAATGATCGAGACACAGCAGGACAACTGGACGCTGGCCGTCCTTGTGCCGGACCAGATGGGCAAGCGCGAGGCCATGAAGTGCGGATTCCCGAAGGACAACATCGCCATCTGGGACGCCACCAGCACTCAGGGCCTGGAAGAGGCCGGGCAGGTTATCCAGCAGGCCACCGAGAAATTCATGGTGGGCCGCAGCCAGGGCATCCGGGGATCACGGGCGGTGTTCTCCACGGGTGCGGAGGCGGTCAACAAGGACACCATCAAGGCCGCCGGCCTCACCCCGCTGAATCCGTCGGAGTACCAGCTGATCCCGGTGGCTCGTGACGCGGCAATCCGCGAATGGGTCACCGAGTCCGGGCACACCTATCGAACCGGCGGCGCGTTCTACCAGCTGAGCAAGACGGAGAAAATCCAGGCACGAAAGCAGATCGCGGTACTGGAGAAGAAGACCGACCGCGTGTACACGGGTCCCGAGGCCCGAGCCCTGCTCGGCCTGCCGGACGTAGAAGTCCGCATCAAGCCCGACCACAACGACGACTACACAATCTTCGTGCAAAGCACCAGCGTAAATCGCAAGCTCGTATCGAACACCCGGCTCCTGCTCATACTCTGACACCTTGGAAACCCCACCGGGCCCGGTGTCGTTCTGCCACTACCCGAGAGCAGTGGCCTCGCTGCGGAGCCCGCAGCCGGCGGAGGAGTGAGGCGTGGCGGCGGTCCGCCCTCCTCCCCGCAAGAGGGCGGACCGCCGGGTCCCGTTATGGCTCAGTAGTGGTAGGTGTACGCCTTGGCATACATGGAGTGCAGGTGCGGGCCTTGCTCCTGCAGGCGGATATAGGCCGCCTCGCCCGCCCGTACGCGGGGCACATCGAGCCGCTGCTGCTCGCCGTCGTGGCAGTAGACCCAGCCCGTCCAGCCCGTCATGGCGACCCGGCCAGAGGTGCGCACAACCTGCGCCCTGATCTTCTCGCCGTCGTGGCCGTAACAGCCGAAGTTGACCGAGAGGTTGTTCATGTCCGGGACGAAGTCAGGGGTCGACCAGGATTTGGCCTGGGCGTGGCTGCCGCTCCACAGCAGGTGCCAGCCCTGGTACTGCGCCGAGTCGGCCGAGGACTGCGCGGCCTGGGCCGGTGCCGCGACCGCCACCCCCGCGCCGAGCGCGAGGGTCGCCGCCGCCGCGGCGATGCTCTTGCGTACGTTCATGGTCCGGGTTCCTCCCCGTAGTGGTGACGGGCGGCGCGGGGTGGACCGCACCGCCCGGCTCGCAACCATGACGATGATGCGCCACATCCGCATCTGCCAGCGGAAGGCGGTGAGTTGGGCCATCATGGGACGTCCCACGCCCTGACCTGCGGAGACACCGGGGCTCGGGACGTCATGGTGGGACGGCGGCGGCAGTGGCGAGGTGGCCGGAACGGCCCACTTGGTACGGCTCGGCGAGCGCGGAGTCGCGTCGTGCCTGCCACAGACCCGCCAACTCCTCGGCCAAACCGCCGAGATATGCATGAAAGAGGCCGGTGAAGGCAGGATGGGGCAAGGCCGCACGGGCCCATTCCTTCGTCGTCACACGCAAGGAACCCGTGCGGCCGCCTCCGGAGATCAGGCCGTGGCGCTCATGATGACCGCGAACGGCGCCCCGAACGGGTCGAGCAGCATCGCGAAGCGCCCCACGCCCTCGGCGTCCATGGCGGGGATGATGACGGTGGCGCCCAGTTCCGAGGCCCGCGCGAGCGTGGCGTCACAGTCCTCGACCTCGAAGTACGGATGCCATTCGGAGGTCGATCCGGCGTCCAGGTTCTCCTGGGCCAGCTGCATGATGCCGCCGTGCATGCTCTGCTCGCCGCCGGCGGGACCGGCGATGGTGTAGACGACGTCTTCGCCCATGGGCCGGTCCCGGGTCTCCCATGACAGGACGCTGCCATAGAAGTCCTTCGCGGCCGCACTGTCGGTGGTGTACAGCTCGATCCAGCTGACGCTGCCCGGCTCATTGACAAGCTCCAGGCTGTCTGTGTCTCGCGGTTCCCACACGGCGAACTCGGCGCCTGTCGGATCGGTGAAGCCGGCCATCCGCCCGGCCGTGAAGACCTCCGCCGGCGGGAAACGGACGGAGCCGCCGGCCTGCTCAACGGCCTTGGCGGTGGCGTCGGCGTCCACGGTGCGGAAGTACACCGTCCACGCGGAGCTCGCGCCCTCCTCCGTCAGCGGGCCGACGGCGGCCACCGTCCGGCCGTCCTTTCGCAGGAAGCCGTAGCCCCCTGCCTCCGGCCCCGCGGAGACGAACTCCCAGCCGAACACGCCCTGGTAGAAGGCGGCGGCCGCGTCGGTGTCGGGGGCCCCAGGTCGAGCCAGTTCAGGCCGCCCGGTACCTGTGTGGAGGTCAGCATGAGGTGCTCCTGTCGCGTGCGTTGTCGTGGACGCGCTGCCCGGGACGTCGCCCGGGGAGCCTGCCTCCAGCCTGGCAGCGGACATCGCCCGAGGGGGTGTACCGGACAGTTTGCGTCCCACGATGAGGCTCGTTGATCAGTCGCTTGGGGCTGGCCGATACCGGGCGCCGACGGAATTCAGCGGGCGGGAACCGGCTCGGACGACGGCTGCCACTCCCGCCTGATCAGCCCGTAGACCCACGAGTCAGAGACCTCGCCGTTGACGACGCAGTCTTCCCGCAACGTCCCTTCACGCACGAAGCCGAGCTTCTCCAGCACATGGGCAGAAGCGACGTTGCGCGTATCGGTCTCGGCTTGGACGCGATTCAGGTCCAGCGTGTCGAATGCCCACCGCAGCAGAGCGCTCGCGGCCTCGGTCGCGTAGCCGTGGCCCCACGCTGCGGCGTCAAAGCAGTAGCCAAGCGACGCACTGCGGTAGTCCGGCTTCCACTTGGTCAGGCTGCACCAGCCGATGAACGCCCCGTCGGAGACACGATCTACGGCCAGCCGCGCCCCGGTGCCCTCCTGCGCCATCTGCCGGCAAGCCATGATGAACTTCTCGGCACGCACATGTTCGCTCCATGGTGGCGCGTCCCAGTAGCGCAGCACGTAGGCGCTGCTGTGCAGTGCGAAGAGGTCGTTCACATCCGCGTTTTCGAAGGCGCGCAGTCGAAGGCGAGCGGTGTGCAACGAGGGGGTGGGCAGCGGCGTCCTCATGTTCCCTCCCCCTGATCGGTGGCCGATCAATCAGACATCCGACGCGGGTCACTGGCAACGGGTTTTCTCAGCGGCCGGACAGTCCGGCAGCTTCGCGGCCGGCGGCACGGGCAATGGCGGATCGGGCAGCTCCAGCAGCGTCTTGCGAGTGATCCGGATCTCCTCGGCGGCGGTGTCGAACCCGTCCAGCAGTGTGGTCAGGAGCGAGTCCTCGATGCTCACGCCGGCAGGATTTCCTGACGACGGGAGTGCGTCAAGGTGTCTTGACAGCGGAAGGCATGAGGTATGAAGAGGGGCGGAAGTGACCCCTATGACAGAGGAGTTCGCATGAGCGAGCTGTCCATACCGGCCGACAGGACCACCGTCATCGAGACCGTCGACGCCATCTTCGACACGGTCGACGCCAAGGACTGGGCCGCCGTTGAGGAGCTGTTCACCCCGGAAGTGCGGGTCGATTTCACCAGCCTGGCCGGCGGTGAGCCGGCGGAGATCACCAACACCCAGCTGGTAGACGGCTGGCGGGTCGGCCTGCACGCCAAGAAGCAGAGCTTCCACCTTGTCAGCCACTACCGGGTGCGCATCGACGGCGACCGGGCCGACGTCCATGTGAAGGGCTACGCCTACAACCTCCTCGCCGCCGACCTGGGCGGCGGAATGTGGGAGGTGTGGGGCACGTACGAGATCCCGTTCCAACGGACCGCCGACGGCTGGAAGGCCACCGGGCTTGCCTTCTTCGCGCTGCACACCCGCGGCGACGAGGCCGTGCGCAGCCACACCCTGGACTGACAGACACCATGTCCGAGCAGTCATACGCACCGGAGGAGCAGACGGCCGCCGCGCCGGCCGGCGGTGATCGTGACCCGGCGTGGAACGCGCAGGTGGTCGACGCCCGCCGGGTGTCCACCCTGGAATGCTTCTTCGACCTCGTTTTCGTCTTCACGATCACCCAGTTGACCGTGCTGCTCGTCAACGACCTGTCGTTCGCCCGGGCCGGGCGGGTCCTGCTGATCTTCGCGGTGCTGTTCTGGATGTACGGCGGGTACGCCTACCTGACCAACCAGGTGCCGCCGGAGACAACAGCGCGGCGGGTGTTGCTGGTTGCCGCGATGGCCGGCTTCCTCACCTGCGCCCTGGCCGTGCCGAACGTGTCCGGGGCGGACGGCATCGCGTTCGGGCTGGGGTTCCTGGCCGTCACCGTGGTGCACAGCGTGCTGTACGCGCTGATCCACCGGCAGTATGTGCTGAGCTTCGCGTTGACCAACACGGCCGCGGCCGGTTGCGTCACCGCTGCCGGGTGGGTGGGAGGAGGCCCGCTCGCCGACGCGCTGTGGCTGGGCGCGGTGGTGCTGCAGAACATCACCCCGCTGGTCTCCAGCCGGATCACCGGCGACTACACCGGGGGCCGGGCCCGCGTCACCGAGAACCTCGGTGCTCTGGATCCGGCACACTTCGTGGAGCGTCACGGCCTGCTGCTGCTCATCGCCTTCGGCGAGTCGGTCGTCGCGATCGGCGCCGGCGCGTCGGCCACGCAACTGGACTGGGCACTGTTCACAGGCGCCGTCCTGGCGCTGACGCTGGCCGCCGCCCTGTGGTGGACGTACTTCGTCCGTGACGAAGCGGCGGCCGAGGCCGCGTTGCATCGCGCCAGCGGCGCCGACCGGTTCCGGATGGGGCTGACGGCCTACTACTACAGCTTCATCCCGATGCTGCTGGGCGTGGCGGTCCTGGCCGCCGGAGTGAAGAAATCCATCGGCGAGCTGGCTCACCATCTGCCGTTGGCGCCGGCGGTGGCGCTGGCCGGAGGCGTGGCACTGTTCCTGGCCGGAAACATCGCCTTCCGCGCGACTCTGAGCATCCGGCCCCTGCGTCACCGCGCCGTGACCGCCTTCGCCGTACTGGCCACGATTCCGCTGGGCACATGGTCAAACGCCTTGGCACAGTTCCTCGGCCTGACTCTCGCCCTTGTCGCCATGCTGATCGTCGAAGACCGAAGGGCGGCTCGGTGAGCGTTCGGAATTGCTCGCGATGCTACTCATCCCCACATCCCCTCATCCCCTCATCCCGGCGGCATGCGTCGAGCAGCGCACAGCCGCCTGGCAGGGGCGTTACGCAATGCGAGCGGAAGTGGGGGGAACCATCAACGAGTTCGTCCGCGGGCCGACTGCATCCTCCATGTCGAGCGGGCCGAGCGGGTGCACGGCATCGGCCTGCTCGGGCCGATCGTGGCCGACCACAATCGCCGTGCCGGACACCAGGGCACGGGCGTTCCGTCCCAGGAGAGGAAGCCGCCGGTGAGGCCGTCGTCCGGCAGCACGTCCAGGCGGTCCACCTGAGCCGCGGCCCGTTCGATGCCGTCGGGATCCGTCACGTCGAGGACCAGCAGCCAGGCGCCGGCACCGATCTCCTCGACGGCCCGCTGTCCGCGCCCCGGGTCGCGGGCGCCCACGTACACGGCGAGCCCCTCGGCCGCGAGCAGCCGGGCGATGTGCTTGCCGATGCCTTTGTTGGCCCCGGTGACCAGAGCTGTGCGATCGTTCATGGAAACCACGGTCCCCTGGCGGTAGGTGCCCTGCCAGGGACAACCTGTACCAGGCAAGCGGCAGGAGCTGGCCCGCTTTCTCCGGGACCGTCGGGCGGGCCTCCGTCCGCACATGGCCCGGATGCTGGAGCGGCTGCCGGAAACCAGCGCGATCGTCACTGACGCGGCATACGGCGTCGTCGCCTGGAACCCCTTGGCCCAGGCACTGCTCGGCAGGGACTTCGCAGCCGGGACGACAAACCTGGCCCGGCGCCGCTTTTTGGGCCAGGGGCGGATGTACGAGAGTTCCAGCGCCGAGGAATTCGGACACATCGTGGTGGCACGGCTGCGCCGGGCCGCTGACCGCTAGCCGCACGACCCGCAGTTGACCGAACTGCTGGCCGAACTGCACGTCGGCAGCGAGGAGTTCCGGCAGACCTGGCACGCACGTCCGGTCCACGCTCCCGGGCACCGCACCAAGACTCTGGACCACCCGGGAGCCGGCACGCTGCGACTGAACTGCGATGTCCTGCTCATACTCGAGGATGACCAGGAAGTCGTCCTGATCACGGCCGACCCCGGATCACCTTCCGCGCGGGCCCTGCACAGCCGGACTACGCCCAGCATGGCCTGGTGGGCTCCGTCGCCGCGCAGGCGGCAGCTCTCCCACCAGCGGTCAATCACTCGGCGCTCCACCGTAGTTGGGGCAGTCAGTACGCCGACCTGTCGGCCCGTCACTGCGACTGAACAGTCCTCCAACGGCAGGGCCCACGGCCAGCCACCAGCCGGCCGCCACCACCCCGACGCCGAACAAGCATGTAAGCAGCCGGCACTTCCGTGGCCAATGCCGAGGTAGTCGAAGAATCGGGTCCACCAAGTCGGGGGATTCTCGGGCGGGTAGTAGGAGACGAGGTCGCTGACGCCGTTGTATCGCGTCCAGAGCAGGTGCTCGGAGATGGCGACGTAACCGGGTGACTCGAGTTCGGCCTCGATGTGGTGGCGGTCGGTGCCCTGGAAGAGTTCACCTTCCTCTTCCTCGTGGAATGGGGCGGCTTCCCGGGTGGGGAACACAGCCTCGCACCCCGAGCCCACGTGATCACGCGGTCCCACGCAGCCGCCGGGGTGGCCCAGCAGGCAGCAGACCGGCCTGCTCGGTCCGCGCCCGGGCCACCTTGACCCACCGCTCTTCCAACGCCGGCCGGCCGTCGGTCTGTTCGTCACCACTTGGTGCAGGGCGAGCGCGCGGTGGGCGGTACCCGGGTCAAGCACAGGGGCCGGGCTGAGGGCCGGTACACACTAACCGCGCGGCCGGCCTGGCGCGGCCTTAGCCCCGCTACTGGCCCGCACTCCCCCTGTGGGCGTACATCCGTAGGAGGACGCCAGGTGGGCGGGGGGATGGCTACGATCCCGGTGTGGATCTAGCGACGCCGCGCCTTCCGTGGCTGATACGGCTACCGTCACCAGTGTGATGGCTGACGCTTCGAACTCGCTCGCGACGGCGGCAGCCGGTGTATCAGCGGCGTGGCCATGACTTGGACCGACGGCGACATGGACCTCCTGGCCCCGGCCACCGCGTCCCAGCCATAGTCACAGGCCTTCACCTGCGCCCAGCAGCCACCAGACTGTGAGAGATCAGAGGACTGTTCAGATGCGACGGGTCGGCTTAGATCGCAACGCGGTAAGCCTGTGCGGCAATCTCTTCCTGCTTGACACGCAGAGTGCCGTGCCCGGCATGGACCGTTGCGCCCAGTGCCTGGCTACGCACGGCCTGTCGTTCGACTTCACCGAGCACGAAGAATCCAAGGGAGAGCACCGGAAGTTCGAGGATCCCGAGCTCAAGGTCGCCGGCCTCGACAACGACCTGACCTTCCTCGTGAACCAGCCCGCCCTGGACACCCGGCAGTTGCGGTCACTCATCACCCCATGGCTGTACGACGCGGCGAACTACGAGGAGATCTACGGCGGTTCGGGAGGAGTGGCGGACAAGTTCCCGACCGGTCGCGACGGGCGCACAAGCGCGGCGGCCTGCCACGGCGGGGCAACCAGTTCGCCCCCATGGCCCGGGCCGGCCGACTCACCTTCGACGCCTTCGCCCTCGCGCCCCGGATCGAGGCACCGACCCTGCTGGTACGCGGCCTGCGGCATGCCCTCTGCAAACGTGCCATTTGGACCGAGGACACCCTGTTCGGGTTCAACGACCAGGAACCGAACGTGACCACTGCAGTGGAAGCCGCCGTCGGCCATTTCCGTACCCCCGCCTCTGACCGGCCAAGCCGCCCGTCACTCGCGGCGGTCCGGCCTTCAGGGCCCCTACACGTCCGCTGCCGCGCCCGATCCTGGCGCGTCCCGGATCCGCCGGGCTCCCGGCGGCTATATCTCGCACCATGGCACCTGGAAAGGAACGCGCATATGACCGGCTTCTCGGTTCTGCCGCACCGCGACGAGTTGGGGGTCCAGCCCGGCCGTCTCTATCTGGACGGCCAGTGGACGGATTCCACCGGCGACAAAGTGTGGCCGCACATCCACCCCTCGACCAACGAAGAGGTC
Source organism: Streptomyces sp. NPDC052396 (assembly GCF_044593195.1). Lineage (NCBI taxonomy): Bacteria > Bacillati > Actinomycetota > Actinomycetes > Kitasatosporales > Streptomycetaceae > Streptomyces > Streptomyces sp. NPDC052396. The sequence continues at coordinate 24,032 of NZ_JBIUAW010000024.1, read as the reverse complement.
ACCACGATCGTCGACGCCACCACCGAGGACGTCGACCGGGCTGTACGCGCTGCCCGCAAGGCATTTGACGAGGGACCGTGGCCACGGCTCAGGGCCCGGGAGCGCAAGCTGCTCATCCAGCGGCTGGTGGAACTGCTGCGTGCGGAGGCACCCCGTATCAGTCGTCTCCAGACGCTGGAGAACGGAACACCCATCAGCTTCACCGACACCTACCGCCTGTCGGCCGATTTCGCCGCCGATGTCTTTGACCACCACGCGGGCTGGATCGACAAGCTCTCCGGCGAGACGTTCCCGCAATACACCGACCGCAACGACCTGCAGTTCCTCGGCTTCCGGGAGCCGGTCGGCGTGGTTGGCGTCATCGTTCCATGGAACGGTCCGGTCCTGCAGCTGGCGAACAAGATCGCTCCGGCGCTGGCGGCCGGCTGCACGGTCGTGGTGAAACCCTCGGAGTACGCCAGTCTCACCACCCTTGCCGTCACCGAACTGATCGACCAACTGGACCTGCCGCCCGGCGTGTTCAACGTGGTTACCGGCATCGGAGCCACCTCGGGCGAGGCCCTGATCACGCACCCGGGGGTCGACAAGATCAGCTTCACCGGCAGCCGGACCATAGGCGGGCGCATTCTCGAGGCAAGCGGCAGGGACATCAAGCGGGTCACGCTCGAACTCGGCGGCAAGAGCCCGAGCCTGGTCTTCCCAGACGCGCCCGACGTCCGCGCCGCCGGACGGGCGGTGATGGGCATGGTGGCACTCGGCATGACCGGACAGACCTGCACCGCGCAGACCAGGGCCCTGGTCCACGCCGACTGCTACGAGGAGTTCCTGGAGGGAGCGCGGGAGACGGTCGAGTCGGTCAGGTTCGGCGACCCGTTCGATCGTGCCACCACCTCCACCCCTCTGATAAACAAGCGGCAGGTCGACAAGGTCATGGACTATATCCAGGGAGCTCCCGCCGAGGGGGCCGCCTTGCTGATGGGCGGTGACCGTCCGGGCGGAGACTTGGCCGCGGGGAACTTCGTCAATCCGACAATTTTCACGGACGTGGACAACCGTAGCCGGCTTGCCCAGGAGGAGATCTTCGGCCCGGTGCTCGCGGTCATCCGCTTCAGCGACGAGGACGAGGCGGTCCGTATCGCCAACGACAGCGAGTACGGCCTGTCGTCCGGCATCTTCACCCGTGACATCGGCCGGGCCTTCCGCATCGGCCGCCGCTTGCGCGCCGGCGCCGTCGGCGTCAACGGCTATTCCTTTATGCCGAACTCGCCGATCGGCGGTTTCAAGGCCTCGGGCCTGGGCCGCGAGGGCGGCAGGACCGCGATCGAGGCGTACACCGAACTCAAAACCATCATGATCGACACCGGCGTCTGACACCCGGCTTCGGTAGGGCCGCCGCTCCGGGCAGACCGGCGGCCCCGCCGAGCGCACCGGATCCAGCGGAGGGCTCCGGCGTCACCCTGCCGGAATGAACGGTGCGCTTAATGTTCGGCGTTGTGGCGCAGCCGCCAGGAACGGACGGCAGTGTTGGGGGCGTTGCGCATGGTGGCGACGGCCCGGTAGACGGTGACGCGGACCTGGCCGGTCTTCTGCTGGGCGGTGGCCCCAGTCATCGATCCGCTTGGGGCACCGTTCCCGGAGTCGAAAGCGGCCACGCGCAACGGCCGTCTGCGCCAGGCCATCCCACAACTGATCACCTTCGCACGCGAGCGGGGCTGCGCGGGGATCGTGATCGAGAACCTCGGCTTCGACGACGCCCGCGCCACCGGCCGCGAAACCATGGGCCGTGGCAAGCGGGGCAAGACCTTCCGCCGCACCGTCACGGGTATCCCCACCGCACGCTTCCGCGAACGCCTGCGCGGCATGGCTCACCACGCAGGCCTCGTCGTCATCGCGGTCGACCCGGCGTACACCTCTCGCTGGGGCGCCCACCACTGGCACACCCCACTCCAGCAACAAGCATCCACCACTGTCGTCACGCGGCATCACGCTGCCGCCGTGGCAATCGGCAGACGCGGCCTGGGACATGGGATCCGGCGTCGGCCAGGTGTGACCGCCCACCACCAGAGGATGGCGGGACGGAGAGCTACCGGCCAGACCACACCCCGGCCCAGGCCACGCGGGAGCACCAGCCCACCCAGGACAACGGGCACACCGCACCAAGGTGACAAGACCCGGCCGCGCCGACGTGACCAGCTCGTGCCCCCGGCCTCGAAGACCGCTCGCGAGGCCACCGGATCACCGATCCGGTTTGCGACAGTCCGGCCAACCACGGCCAACATCGCCAGGAACGGTAGGTTGACCGCCAGTTGAGGAGTCTGGAGGAGGGGGCCGATGACCGGTTCTGATAGCGCGGACGGCGGCCGAAACGGAGGCAGCGACGGTGCCGGCGCGGGAAGTCAGCCGCCCTTGCCTCCGGCCTGCCCTCCCTCTTTGCCTCCCGGCATGGCGCTTGGCGGCTCGTCCGGCCTGCGGCCCATACCGGCCACACTCGAGGAAGCCCTGGAAATCGGCCGCATGCACTTTCCGCCGATCGGTTCGCCCGGCGGTCCCGTCAGTCTCTTCGTCCATGAATTCGACGTCGGTTATCTGATCCGCGCAGGCTGGCCTGTCCCCGAGCATCCGGGAGACATACCCATGGCCCCCGGCGGCGGCAATATCGCCATATCGAAGATCGACGGCGATGTGGCCTTCCTCCCCAACTTCCCGCCGGAATCGGCCATCGCGCTCTACCGCCGGAGTTACCGCCCCGGTTCCCCTTGATCGAGAGACTCATCGCGCCAGGCGCGCAGTGCGCTCAGGGACTCCTCGACGATCTCCGTCAGGGCGACCGGGCACCGCAGGTGCTCCACCGGTGCGTCCCGGCCTTCCCTGCGGCCCTGTTCATAGAGGGCCCGCCCGCCGGGGGTGGTCAGCATGATGCCGACCTCCGCGGCGGCCGGGCCGCTGCCGGGCGGGGGCGTGTGCCGGTCGTGGATGCACGAGACGCCGGCGTAGTGCGGCAGCGTCTCCTCCAGTGCCGATATGAGGTCGTCGATCGCGGATTCCCGCTGCTCGATGACCAGGTCGGAAACGGCGATCCAGGTCAGCGCCATGACAACAAGCAGGCATCCGGGGCGTTCCGCCGGGTCGGAGGTGCGGAGGACCGACGCATGGTAAGAGATCTCCTCGCCGATGTCGGTGCCCGGATCCGGGTAACCGTTGAGCAGCGCCGAGAGCCTGTCGATGGTGTTCTGGGCCCTCACGGGCAGGCGGGGCGGGATGTTCGTGGCCGAGCCGGGTTCGATGACGTCCATGGCGATCCGCGCAAACCCGGCCACGTTGCGCGGGCAGAGCCATTCCTCCCGGGGCCGGTCCTCGTCCCAATCGGCGTTCTCGTCGGGGAGTTGGCGCAACTGGTCGGCGAGATACTCGTCGTACTCGGCCTCATGCTCCTGGTACGGGTGCAATTCATGGTCGCAAGGCCGGTCACGCAGGGCGCCGTCGGTGGCCTTCAACGCCGCCATGGCTTCCGGCGCGACGTGGTCGTCCGCTCCCCATGCGACATAGGGGGCCATCATCATCAGCCCGATCGTCCACACATAGGCCGACTCCCCATCGGGGCCTGCGGCCAGCCGCGCGGCGCAGTCGAGGACTGTCCGGTTGTACTCGTCGTTGAACAGGTCGTCGTAGTCCTCGCGGATCCCGTCCCAGGCGCGGGTGAGTTCGTCGAGCGGCACATCTTCGATGATCACCGGGTGAGCCTAGCCGGTGGTCGTGTGGCATGAGTTCCACGCCCGGCTGGCCGGGAGGCGTGGTCCGGGGCGCGGAGTGCGGGCCCGCATCGACCGTTATAGCAAGGTGGACGCGGTCAACCGGGCGTTGTCGCAGGTTTACGCCTGGCGCGGAACAGCGCGCCGCTGGTGCCGAATTGGCGCTTCACCAGCCCGATGGGCGTCTCGAGAAGGTCTACGTCCTCTGACTTGTGCTGGTGGGCGGCTGCCGCCCGGTCATCCCTGCCGGGCGCCTCCCACGAGATGTTCCCGCATGAGCGTTCAGCGCTCACCTCAGGCTGAGAGCCGTACCGGCGATCTGCGGCAGCTCATTGGCGACTTCGCGATCGCCAACGGCATCGATCCCGGGGTCGTCGGCTGAAGGCATCCCTCATGTGCTGTGGCCGAGAAGGTTCACCGGGTTGGCATTGGCGAGCTGTCTGCCGACTGGAGGTCGCGCGACGTTCATCTCGAAGGAGCGAGGACACCGCCACATGATTGGCAGACCGGCGTCATCACCAGCGCCGCCCCAGGCAGATGGGCTCGATCAGGTAGGCGGCCCATGAGGCTGATGTCGGCTCCGTCCCCCTCCGGGCCCACGAGCTCGTTGTCGTACCTGCCGGGTAGCGTCCACGGGCAGCGTAGGAACTGCACGTAGACAGGAGTTCACTTGACCGAGAACGACACGCGGACCAGGCTCGGCGCCCTGCTTCTCGACGGCCTCTGGCCCGGCCTGGACGAAGCCGGATTGAACGTTGCGGAATACGACCCCGACTGGCAGTCTCCGTGCCAGTTGGGGGAGCCTACCCCCGAGGGCATGATCCGGTGGAAGCCCGTCCCGATGGAGCAAGCCCCGGACTTCGCCGAGCTCGAAAGCGCACTCGCCGGGATCGGCGCGACGCTGCATCCGGATGTGCCAGCCCTCTACGGCAGCTTGTGGTGTGGCCTGGTGGACGGGTTGGAGCACTCCGGGGAGACGGTGTTGCTCTGCACCGTGTGGAACGAGGACGAGCTACAGCGCACGGTGCATGATCTGGCCGAACACACGCGCCGTCAGGCGGCGGAGTTCGGCGGCGACATCACCTTCCCGGTCGCCGGCACCTATGGCGACCTGTTCTTCGTACTCGACAATGCCACCGGCAGCATCCTGCTCCAGGAGATCGGCCACCGGGGTGGCCGGAAGGTCGCGCCGTCGCTGGCGCAGTTCCTGACGGACCTGTGACCGGCGGAACGATCTCCTGCATGACCGGTCGTCCGATCTGCTGGACCGCCACCCGGTGAGACCGTATCCCGCCCCAGTGGAGCGGCGTCCGAGGGGTAAGTGCCCGTAGACTGCTGCGACAAGCCACGAAACGGGGGCCAGCGCACATGTGTGGGGAGGGGCTCACCGATGAATGCGCGAAGGCGCGTGCGGACTACCCGGCCGTTAATGGCGCGTGACACGACCGCACTGTGGCAGCAGTTGGAGACCAGACTGCACGACGCGGGCTGGGATGCTGAGGTGACATGCGCTGTCTCACCCGTCCAGATCGAGGGCTCCCTGCCGTCTGGTGAGCCGTTCTACTTCCGATGCCGCCGGCAGAACTGCGACCTCGGCGTGGGAGGCGAGGACCCCGTCTGCGCCCCGGAGTGGAGCGGAGATGTCGATGTCGAAAGCGAACACTCGGCCGGCTACCTGCACCCCGATGATGCACTCGACATCCTGCGTGAACTGCACGACCGCTGGCTCGCCGAGCGCATCAAAGAGAAGTTGGATGCGCTCTCGCGGATGACGGCCGAGCACATGGCCTTGCCTTTCCCGCCTGGCTTCCGCGGCCTGGACGCCGAAGGTCGGGACATGGTGATGCTCGACGCGGGCGCCTACGGCTACGCCACGAGCGTCCTCAAAGGACCTCTCACCGAACAGCACCGTGCAGGCCTCACACGGCTGATGGCGGTGTTCGGCGAGGTCCTCCCGGCGATCGAAGACGAGTACGCGACCAGGTACTACGCGCACGTACGCGATATGGCCGTGCTGGCCGCCGAGGTCGAGAACCTGCGCGAGAAGTAGTGCCCCTGACTGGGAACAGTCGGCGGGAAAGTCCCCGAGGCGGTTGGACGTGCGGTGACGTCTGTCTCATCGCTGGGGGTGTGATGGCTGAGCCGGTCCGTGTGCGCGGGTTGACCGACCAAGAGGGGCAGAAGCTGCGGCAGATCGTGCGCCGGGGCAGCACCAGTTCCGTGCGGTTCCGGCGCGCGATGATGCTGCCGGCCTAGGCCGACGGGAACCGGGTGCCGGTGATCGCGAAGCTGGCGCAGGCCGACGAGGACACCGTCCGGGACATGATCCATCGGTTCAACGAGATCGGCCTGGCCTGTCTGGACCCTCGGTGGGCGGGAGGCCATCCCCGCGTTCTCGTTCCTGACGACGAGAACTTCGTCGTCCAGGCGGCCACTTCCCGCCCGACCAAGCTCGGACAGCCCTTCACCCACTGGTCGATCCGCAATCTGCCCGCCCAACTGCCCCGGGTCCACGGCCGGGTGATCCGGATCGGCCGCAAAGCCCTGCGCTGCCGCACGTTCGCGTTCGCCGAGTTCGGCCCGCTCGGCATCCGCCCCACCGCAGGCACCTGCTGGCCGAGCAGGGCAAGCCGAACCGGCTGCCGGCGGCCTACAAGCGCACCCACGACGTCACGTAACTTCCACGGCTGCCGCTCGGTCGGCGACGACACCCTGTGGGGCGTCAACCGACGCCGCAAGGGCACCGCGAACACCCTGACCGCGCTCGGGTCGATCCAGGCCGCCCGCCCGGACGGCGTCCCGGTCTACGTGATCCTTGACAACCCGTCCGCACACAACGGCGAGAAGATCCTCCGCTGGGCGAATCCGATCGAAGCGCCCTTCGGACCGCTGCGGCAGTTCACCCTGGCGAACTCCAACCATCCGAACCACACGGTCCAGACCCGCGCACCGCACTCCTGCCTACACCGGCGCAACGCCAACGCCCGTCACCCCGATGTCCTGGCCGCTCAACGCCGCGAGCGCGCCCGCATCCGCAGCGAGAAGGGCCTGTGCTGGGGCGGCCGACGCAATTCGCCTGCCCGTCCGGCCTGGTCAGATGGGCTTGCTTGTCAGCCGGCGCCGAGGGGTCAGTTCTGGTTTACCGGCCAGACGGCGGCCGGGTCGCAGTGGGCCGGGCAGGCCAGCACATAGACCTCGTTGCCGAGGAAGAGTATGTAGGCGCCGGGGAAGCTGTGCGGCTGCTCGGGCTGGCCGGGGTGGACGGCGAATTCCGTGTCCTCCCGGATCTGGCAGAGGTACACCAGGTCCGCGCCGCAGGCGCATTGGTAGTGCTCGGGCCCCTGGCACCAGAAGGGTGCACCGCCCACCTTGGACGTCAGGGCGCCGTGCCCTCGATCGTCGGGGGTGTCGGTGAACGGCCGCAGTGTCAACGGCAGGGCGCGCACGGAGGGTTCGGCCTCCGCAGGCTGTGTCGCGCGGCGCTGGAGGAGGATGCGCCAGAACGGGCGCGGGTAGGGCGGTAGCGGAGCGTCCCAGTACTGGGGCACGAGCCGGCCCTCGGTCAGCTCGGGCAGGTCGGATGTTTCGTTGTGGGCACGGCAGTGGAAGACCAGGAGGTGATCCCCGCCGAAAGGCTCCACATCTGCGGGGATGTCGAGCTGGAAGTACAGCGCCAGGCGCTCACCGCAGAAGCACTCAGGCCATGGTTGGTCGTCGTCGAGGAAGGGCCAGCCGCCCACCGAGTTCCGCGCTGGCTGGTTCAGCGGCTCGGTCCCGACCTCGATTGCGTAGGCAGGCATCTCTGTCTGCATCTGTTCCGCAGCCTGTTCGATCATCCCTTCACTCTAGGGCTGTCCAATGACAGGTGGTCATGGGTGAGGTGACTCCGGAGCTTCTGGCGTGATCGCACTGCTGCTGGTCAAGGGACCGTGAGGGGCCCAGCACCGGTGAGTACGCCGGTCCGCCGATCCTGTGGCGGGTCCTGTCTCCTTCGAGTTGAACGTCTCGCGACATCCAACCGGCAGGCGACCCGCCAACGCCGACCCGGTGAACCTTCGCGGTCAAAGCACTCCGGCCCTGCGGACATCGCGCCTGCCCTCACGGCGCGACGCCCGGGCTTGTGGCTACGGCTTCCGGAACGTCGCGGTGTAGACGCCGCTCTCGTGGTTCAGCCCGCCGGGCTTGGCACATTGCGTCAAGTCCAGCTGGGCGACGTCGAGGACGGTTTCGACGGCGTCTCCCTGGAACTCGCCGGCTATCGCTGTGCCTGTGAAGGTGCTGAGCAGGTCGCTGCCGGACGAGCGCGCGACAAAGTTGCCGCTGACCGTGCTGGTGTTGCCGTTGTTCCAGTGGAACGTCAGAGTGGCGGGGCCGCTGAAGAACGGCGTCAGGCAGGACAGGGTGAAGGTGCCGCCGAACGACTCTGTCCTGCTGGTCAGCGTGGGCGGCGGTGGCCGGCCATCCCGACTTCCCACCACTCTCGACACGGGGCAGGGCCAGTTGCCGCCGTTACCCTGCGGCTGAAGGCGGGAGACCGGGCTTCCCTTCTGCCGCACCGGACAACCTCACCTCGGCTCGGCTCAGTGATGCTCGTCCAGCTCCATGAGCAGCGAGGGATTGACGATGCGCACAATGGTCTCGATGTCGTCCCGATTCACTGCCGGCCACAACACGGCACGCGCGGTGCGGTACTTCGCCGCGAGGCGGTCCCGCTTCTCCGGCGGCAGCTGGGCGGCGCGTTCGGGGCGGGAGTTGTGCGCGTTGTCGGCGATCTTCACCAGTGTCGCCTGCGCGTCGCCTGTGATCCGCCGGATCTTCTCGGCGTACGTCAGGCCCGCCTCATTGGTCACCGCCTCCACGATCCGGACGACCCGGGAAGGGACGCCGGCGGCACGCAGACGCTCGGCGGTCCAGTCGGTGTCCTCGATGACATCGTGCAGCAGTCCGGCCATGACGAGCTCGTCGCCGAACGGCACGAGCCCCGCGGCAACCGCCCGTACATGCTCGATGTATGGCACGCCGATCTTGTCGACCTGCCCGGTGTGCGCGTCGTGCGCCAGGGCCTCTACCTCGCGGACGGACTTCATCGTTCGCTCCTTCGTCTCGTGGGGTGCGCTGCACGGGTACGTCGTGTGGTCGCGGACGAGCCCGAAGGATGTCGGGGTGGCGCAAGCGGGCGCCTTCCACGAGCTGTTCCGCCTCCTCGCGGCCGGTGCGCCACATCGTCGCAGGCTCCCATGCGCCCGGTGTCGTACCCCCTCGAACACCCGCCGGGTCTGATCAGAGCCAAAGCGGCCCGAGGCTCGGCGGCGGGAGCGCGAGCCCCAACGCTGCATCGCGCCCTGTCCTTCTGGACCCGCCTGCACGGTGTGAGGCAGCCGTCGCCACGGGGGCCACCCTGCCAGGTCTGGAGGTTCAGGCCGGTGACGGTGCGGGTGCACCCGCGCCCAAGCAGGGCCGCCACACCGCGGTGGCCTTTACCCCCGCGGGCGTGCGGCACTCCGGCTGGGGGACCAACGCCAGTGCCTCGTACATCCACGAGTGCGGTTCCTCGCTGTGCGGTCCGGCCGGAAACCCGGTGTGCCGGAGACCGGCCCGCTCGATGATGTTCCGGGACCGGGATCTGGAGCATGTCTGTTGAATTGGGCGGCTGACGGCGGGACAAGCGGCTCTGGGACACTGGGCTGGTGGATGAAGCGACTGCTCTCGAATTGATTCGCCTGGCTGATCGCAGTCAGGCCGTCAGCGTCACGCTGGCTGATCGCATGCCTGCGTGGGGGCCGGACTACTACGCTGCTGACATCACCATCACCAGCGACTTCGTGAGCGCACAGCTTCGGATTCATGTGACGCTTGAAGATCTGGATCACTGGGCTGACGCTCTGGACCGCATCGAGTCGGACGAGCAACGGCCTGCTGAAGGAGACGCGCTCACCCTCGACTGGCCGCCCGCGGGCAATGAGGGGTACCTCCGCTTCATCGCAGACGACCCCTACGTGGTGGAGGTCCATGACACGCCACAGACGCAGATCTCGGTCAGAGTCCCGCTCGACATGGATGAGGAGTGGATCAAGGAAGGGCGTCAAAGACTCGGTGCCGTGCGCGGGTTCCTCAGACTCAACGGCTGAAGCGGGATGACTGCACGGATACCGCGCCGACGCAGATGTCCGCGGATCGCGCGGGAAGAGCAGGCGCGATCCTGAACCGCCTGAACCGGTTGTCGTCCAGGCTCCCGGGGCCGGGAGGGGACTTCCGCAGAGAGGGGAACGCACAGGGGATGTGGTCGGGGATGCCGCTGGTGTGGTTGAGCAGCATCCGAACAGTGATCCTCCTGCCCCGCTCCCCCGGTACCAGCCGCGGCAGACAGTCACCGACCGGCGCATTGAGCCGGATCCGGCCCTGTCCGACCCGACCTGCCGCATGATCGCTGCGGCGGTGAAGGTCTTGGTGATACTGCCGACGCGGTGGCGCATATCGGGCCGGAGGGGACGGCCGGTCCCGAGATCGGCGACCCCGGAGGCACCGTGCCATCTCCGGCCCGCGTCGCGGACCTCGGCGTACGACCTCGCGGAGCCCTAGACGGCACCCTCCTGAACGGGATCCAAGGATTCCGAGCGATCTGGATCACCGGCCGGGGCGACGGCACGCAGCGCCGCCTCAACCCGGCGGTCGCTGGTCATGGTTGATGTGACGGCGGTCATGGTGAGGAGGAGGCCGGCGGCGGTGTAGAGCGGGGTGCGTACGTCGTAGGCGGTGGCCAGCCAGCCGCCGAGGAAGGCGCCGAACGGGGCGGCGCACATGGCGAGCATGCGGGAGGTGGAGGCGACCCGGCCCATCAGGTGGGCGGGGACGATCGCCTGTCGGAGGGAGGGGCCGAGCACCATCGTGGCGCCCATGCCCGCTCCGCAGACGGCGAGCGCGAGGCCGGCGACGTACGGGTTCGGGGCGGCGGCCAGGCCCAGGATGGCGAGTCCCTCGACCGCGGCCGTGCAGGTCAGTGCGGTGCCGGTGCCCAGTCGTCGGCCGAGGAAGGAGGCAATGCCCGCGCCGAGCAGACCGCCGGTGGCCTCCGCCGTGAGGAGCAGGCCGAAGCCGAAGGTGCCGATGCCGAGACGATCGTGCGCGAAGAGGGCGAGTACGGTCTCCACGGCGAGGAAGGCGATGTTCCCGACGGCCGGACGCAGCGCGAGCCCGAGCAGCAACCGATCCCGGAATACGTACGAGGCACCGGCCCGCGCCTGCCGCAGCAGCGACTCATGGGCCTGCGGTACGGGCCGGGGTGCGGCAGGCAGCGACCGTACGAGCAGTGCGGACAGCGCGAAGGAGACCGCGTCGGCGAGCAGCGGAACCGCCCGCCCGAGTGCGAGCAGGGCGCTGCCCGCGGGCGGCCCGGCGAAGCCGGACGCGGCGGTCTGGGTGCCGCGCAGGCGGGAGTTGGCGCGCTCCAGGAGCGCGGGGTCGCGGCCGAGCAGATCCGGCAGATAGGCCGTGGCGGCCGTGTCGAAGAAGAGTCCGCCCAGGCCGAGCAGGAAGGCGACGGCCGCGAGCAGTGGAATGCTCAGCACGTCGACCGCGGCCGCTGCCGCCGGTATCGCGAGCAGCACCGCACGCGCCGCGTCCGCGACCCACAACGTGCGGCGGCGGTCCCAGCGGTCCACCAGCGCACCGCCGAGCACCCCGAAGAGCAGCCACGGCAGCGTTCCGGCGGCCGTGACGACGGCGAGCGCCATCGGATCCCGTGTCAATGTCAACGCGAGCAGCGGCAGCGCGGCATGGGTCACCCCGTCACCGAGCGAGGACACCGTCTGCGCGGTCCACAGCCGCCCGAACCCGGTGGGCAACAACTTCCGGACGCCTGAGGTCACTTGGCCTCCCCTCCGGCCTGCGCGCGCGATGCCGGGTGGAACAGCGCGAAGACGAGTGACGCGTCCGGCAGTGACGGATCGGACAGCTCCCGGTACTCGTCCGCCAGCGCCTGGAGCCGCGCCCCCAGCTGTGCGAACTGCTCCTCGGTGAGCCGCAGATGGGCCATCCGCACATGCCGCTCGCCATCCACCGGCGCTGCCTCCAGGTCCGCCACCGCATGCCGCATCAGCACATCCGGGCCTCCCTCGCCCGGATCCGGCAGCACGATCGCCCGCGCGGCCATTGCGTAGTACCGCTCGGTGACCCCCCGGACCTTCCGCGTTCGCACCACCTTCACCAGGCCGGCCCGTTCGAGTATCCGTACGTGGTAGCTGGAACTCCCCTTGGCAAGGCCCACTCGCTCGGCGATCTGCGTAATCGTCGCGGGCTCGAAGCGGAGCACGGCCATGATCCGGTGACGCGTGAGATTGGAAACGGCGCGTAGCTGGTCGTCAGTGGTGACGTGGAACGTCTCGGGAAGATCATCGGTAGGCATGCGCCCAATGGTCAACACTTCTTGACCATTGCGCAAGGGAGTTTGTTCGGGCTTCCGGAATCGGCTGTCCATCGCGGCCGGCGAGTCCGCCCGCCGGATCGCTCGCCACCGGGGGCGGTCACCGCCGACCATCTCGCGGAAGTTCGCGCGCAACGGCGGCCGCGAGCACTGCCGGGCCACCGTCGCGGACCAGGAGACGCGGCAGCGGTACCTCACCTACTCACCCCCGGCCCCAACCCCGTTGTAGGCCGCGAGCCAGCCGGCGGCGAAGCGGTCGCCGGGGGTGAAGACCGCTGCTCCCCGCCGGCCCGCCGAGGGATCGCCGGGGTCCGCGAGTGGGTGGTCCAGGCGGGCCGGTGTGCCGTCCGCCGTGTACCGGAGCATCGTCGCACCGTTCCACAGGCAGATCACCGCGCCATGCGTGCCTCGACACGCAGGGAGCCGGAGTGCGAGGTGAACGCGGTGCCGGTGGCCCGCTGTTTCAGCAGGGCCCGGTAACGCTCCGGTGAGAGGGCGCTGTCGCGCGGCGGGGCGGTGCCGTCCAGTCCGGGGCACCGACGCCCCGGTCCCGCGCCGCACGCCACATGCGCGGGACGAGGCGGGCGGCGAGCTGCGGGGTGGCCATCCGCCCGCACATCCACAGCAGCCGCCCGGCACCGCGGCCGGGCCCGAGTGTCCGCCAGCGGATGCGCTCGGCGAGGTCCGCGGCCACGACGGCCGCCCAGGGGTGGACGGTGCCCAGCTCGCCCTGGGCTCCCAGCCAGGCCAGGTAGCGCTGGGCCTCGTCCAGGATGCCGGTCAGGCTGTCGGCCGGGATGCCGAGGACATACCCGCCGCGTGCGGCGAACAGCCGTGGGCTCCTGGCGGCCAACAGCAGTACGGCCTGGGCCAGTTCACCCGGCAGCAGCCCTTCGTTTTTGTCCGGCAGCCCCTGGTCGTGCTCCAGCCGGTTCGCGTGGCCCTGATGGTGCAGCACCCGCCGCAGCGTGGCGCGCGCCCGGTCGCTGAAGGCCGCCTCCGCCAGTTCGGGGAGCTGGATACTCAGCAGCTCGGTCAGGAGGAACTCGGCGTGGTCGGGGTCCTCCGGCACCCGCAATCCGCCCAGGCCTTGTGCCAGTTCATGCGCCAGCTCGGCGTCGACCATAAAGCGGCTGGTCAGCATGCCCAGTTCGGTGGCTTGCAGGAACTCCGCGCCCTGCGGGCCCGGGGCGTTGCGCAGGAATCCCGCCTCCGCCAGTTGGAGCGCGGCGTCATGGAGCGGTTCGACGCTGTCGTGCCCCTGGTGGAAGGCGAAGGTGTCGGTCCACCAGTCCTCGGCCTCCTTCATCGAGCCCACGCGGTCCTGCACCACTTCGGCGAGAAGGTGGTTGGGCAGCCGGTCGCCGATGCGGGAGCGCACGGTGTAGTCGGCGGTCAGCCTGGCCTGCCACTCGGGACGCTCGGTCGCATCCGCCAACAGGAAGGCCCAGCCCTCCCGTTCTCCCGCGCCGACCCGCCCGGCGCGGCCGAACATCTGCTGCACCATGGACACTTCGATGCGGTTCCGGCCCAGCCGGACGTCGCGCACGACGACGGCGCGGGCGGGTAGGTTCACTCCGGCGGCCACGGTGGAGGTCGCGACCAGGACGTCGATCTCCCGGGCCCGGAAAGCTCGTTCGGCCTCGCGTTTGAACGGCCAGTCGCGGTAGTGCAGCCCCACGCCGGCGCTGGTGCACAGCCGCTCTTCGAGTTCTGTGTCGTCCGCGTCGACGCCGCGGGTCGGCACACCCCGGTCGGCCGCCAGGGCGAGTGCCGTCGCGCGCACCCCGCGCTTGCTGCTGCAGAAGACCAGCACGCTGCCGTCCTCGTCGGTGAAGGCCCGGGCCAGCCGCACGGCCGCGTCGGTGCGGGCGGTGACGGCCTGCGTGGACCGTTCGCCGCCCCGGGCGCGGGAAGCAGGGGGATCTGCCAGGTCAGCCGGGTGGGCCGCCATGAGGTCCGGATCAGCCGGGCCCCGGCCCAGGCGATCTGCCGCCGCGCGCAGTCGAGCGCCATCCGGGCCGCGTTCGTGCCCAGAGGCACGCGGGCGGGCCATCGACGGCGAACTCGGCCGCCTGGCAAGAGCCCAGGCCGGCGCTGCCGCCTACTCGGCCGCCGACGGAGGAGAACTGGACGACAATGCCGCCGCCCTGTGCCACAACGCTCACATCCGGAGAACACCGATCTCCATGCGCGCCCGGAGGCGCGGGGCGACGCCGGTCTTGCACCGGCCCCCGGCCTCCACCATCGCCAACAATCCCGACCTCACCTGAGATAGGCCCATGACCAAAATGACGAGGCCGAGAAGACGCACCCGGTGCCGGCGAAGGCATAGAAATCCCCAGTCAAGTGGAGGAAGCCCATGGATGTCCGCAAAACAAAAGACGGATTGGTTCGGGGCCGCCGGCCGGCCCCCGATATCGTGGCATTCCTCGGTATTCCCTATGCTGCCGCGCCCTTTGGGGTCAACCGCTTCAGAGAGCCGCGTCCGGTTCAGGCGTGGGCGGACGTCCGTGACTGCCAGGATTTCGGACCGGTGGCGCCACAGTCGGCGCGGCTTCCGGGGGCGCCGTCCTGGTCGCCCGGCGACGAGGACATCCTCACGCTCAATGTCTGGGCCCCGGGATCCGGCAGTGGCCCGTTGCCGGTCCTGGTCTGGATCCATGGTGGTGCCTATACCTTCGGCTCTTCCGCGCAACCCGACTTCGACGGCACCGCCCTGGCCGCTGCCGGGCTGGTAGTGGTGACCTTCAACTACCGGCTTGGTTTTGAAGGCTTCGGTCACATTCCGCCCGGTGCCGAGCCGCCGTACCCGGAGAACCGGGGCTTGCTCGACCAGATCGCCGCGTTGCGGTGGGTACGCGAGAACATCGCCGCCTTCGGTGGCGACCCGGCCAATGTCACGGTGGCGGGGCAATCCTCCGGGGCCACCTCGGCCGCCTGCCTGATGACGATGGACCGGGCACGCGGCCTGTTCCGCCGGGTCATCGCCCACAGCGTCGTCGGCCCCTGCTACTCGATGGAACTCGCGGCCGAGACCACCCGGAGGGTTGCCGCGGCGGCCGGTATCCCCGCCACCTCCGCGCACCTGATGTCCGCGACCCCGCAGGCACTGGTCGCGGCCACCGATCGTGTCGTCAATGGCTACCGGCAGAACCCGGATTCCGGGCCCCGCCACTACAACCCGGTGATCTACGGACCGGTCCTCGACGGAGACGTCCTGCCCAACGACCCCCTGTCCGCGACAGCGTCCGGAGCCTCAGCGGCGGTGGACCTTCTGGTCTGCCATACCGCTCAGGAGTACTGGCTGATGGACGCCGTCGGCAGCAGTCCAAAGGTCACCGCAGTTGAGCAACTGGCCGGATTCGCCCGGGACTTCCACCTCCCGGATGACCTGGTGCCGGGCTACCGGCGCCTGATGCCCCTTGCCCCCGTCCCCGACATCTACCTTGCGATCTCCGGCGACCTGCTGTTCAGCGAGTACACCAGCCGGCTGGCGGAACGGCACGCTCAAGCCGGTGGCCGGGCGTTCACCTCCCGCTTCGCCCGGCACCGCAACGGTCCCAACGGCGTGGTACGCGCCTGGCACTGCGCGGACATCCCCTTTGCCTTCGGCAACCTCACCCTCAAAAGCGTCGAGTTCCTCATCGGAGGTCCACCCGGTACCGCGGACCATGAGCTGTCCCAGCGCATGATGAGAGCCTGGACCGGATTCGCCCGCACCGGGGACCCCGGCTGGTCCCCCATCAACGGCCCGACGGCCGACCCCCATGTCTGGGACACCGCGGACAGCCCTGCCGGGGCGCCGGACACCGCTACCCGTGCCCTGTGGCGCCACATGGACTTCTCGCCCCTTCGGCCCTGAACCGAACTCGGGCCCATAGGCCGGCGGCTGGGGCTCCGCAGACCCGGACCCTGTCTTCGACGACCGGCCGCCAGGGCGAATGCGCTGCCCGGCACTGGGCTGAACCCTTGCGTTTGCCATGCGGATGAGCGGGAGTGCGCCGGGTGGGCCGGCGGACCCGGTCATTCCTCGGTGCGGTGCCCGGCATCCCCTGCCTGTTCACGGGTCCGTTCCATGGCCCGCTCGGCAGCGTTCAACCGGTCGCGGGTCTGCTGGAGTTCTTCCTGTGCCGCCTGGTGATGTTGCCGAGCCTGTTCGAGCTGCTGGGTCAGCTCCCGGACACGCTGGTCCGTCCGGTGCAGGGTGCGCTCGGCTTGTCCGGCTCGCCGCCTGAGCAGGCCGAGTTCCTTCTCGTGCGCTCTGGCGTCACGTTGTGCCTCCCGCGCTTCCTGCCGGGCACGGGCCTGCTGATCATGCCGATCACGCTGCGTCTGTCGCTGCGACCTCGACGAACCGGCCTCCGTGGTAAGGGGCTTGGGGCGACCGTGCGGTTGGACGGAACGGTGCGGTGTGCCCTGGGCTCCGGGGAAGGATGCGGGTGCGGTCAGTGGTTCGGCCAGACGGCCGGCGACCCAGTCACGGGCGGCTTGGTCGTCGGTAGCGGCCGCACGCAGGGTCTGTTCGAGGCCGTCCTCGACTTCGCCCGTGAAGGGGTGCCCGGTCTCCTCGACGATCCGGCGGGCGTGCTGGATGAGCTCGGCGACGACGGCGCGCTGCTGGTCGGTGATGTTGTCCGTCTGCCGGCTGCTTGGCTCGCGGTGGGCGCGGCGGAGGTCGTCCCCGAGGCCGGTGAGCTTGCGGACCTGGTCGGGGTGGCGGCGGACGAGCTGGTTGGCGGTCCAGGCCGACAGTGTGGGACGGTGCAGCGCGTCGATCCGTCGTGCGAGGTCCCGGAGCCCTGCTTCGCGTGCGGCGGCGGCGTGCTTGGTGCGGGCCGCGGTGAATTCGTCCGGGGGCAGGCGGTAGAGCTCATCGGCGACGGAGTCGAAGTCCATACGGTGCCTCCCACGGGCCGATCAGATTGTTCCTCCCACTATGCTCGGTTTAGTGGCAGATAGGGGACTTCCTCCGGGGTGGAGCCGATGCCGGCACGGGCCGTTCCGCGTCTCTCCGGCCCCGAAGCCCTGCCCGGCGGCATCACAGGACGGTCAGTGCGCGCATGACTGGCTAACCGGGCTCCCCCCATCAGGCCCCTTGGAACCGATCACCTAGGCTGGCGCGGTGACTGATGAGCAGGAGCGGGTGCAGCCGTCGGGAGTGTGGGCCACGGCGGTGGGGGTGGCCAGGGTACGGGCGCTGGAGACCGAGCGAGAGAACGCGCTGTTCCGCGACCCGCTGGCACAGGCCTTCGCCGCCGCCGGCGGCCTGTGGCCCTCCTCGTCGCCGCTGCCCGATGACGAGGCCGCGCGACGCCGCCGGCTGGCCGTGTCGCTCTCCATCGTCATCAGGACGAGGTTCCTCGACGACCTGTTGCGGCAGGCCTCCGCGTCCGGGGTCCGGCAGGTCGTGCTGCTCGGCGCCGGCATGGACAGCCGGGCCTTCCGGATCGACTGGCCCGAGGGCACCCGGCTGTTCGAGGTCGACACCGCCGCGCCACTGGACTTCAAGGCTTCGGTGCTGCGCCAGGAGCGGGCCGTCCCACGCTGCGAGCGGATCACCGTCGCCGTGGATCTGCGTGAGGACTGGCCCGGCGCACTGGCCGCCGCAGGGCACGACCCGGCCGTGCCGACCGCGTGGATCGCCGAAGGACTGCTGATCTATCTACCCGAGGACGCGGTGGAGCTACTGCTGGCCCGGATCAGCGCACAGTCGGTGGCAGGCAGTCGGATGGGGCTGACATTGGGCTCGCGCGGCGTGATCGAGCGCTTCGGCGCGGGCGCCGCGCCGGGATCGGCGGCGTCCATGTGGGTCTCGGAGATGCCCGACGACCCGGTGGGCTGGCTGGCCGGGCACGGCTGGGAGGCCGACAGTCACACCCTGCGCGAGTGCGCTGCCGCCTACGGCCGTCCGCTCAGCACCCCGCCGCAGCGCGAGGAGCGGCCCGGCGGACTGATCTCGGCGGTCCGCCGGTAGAGCGCCTCCTGGTTCCCTGGATGATCGGCTCCAAGGGGAGCTGATGAGTGGAGCCAGGTTTATGCACGGCCGGCCAGTCATGCGCGCACTGACCGCCAATGAAGTGCTGCCGCAGTTGAACGAGCTGCTGTTTTCCTCGGTCGAGGGCGTGTTGGCGGCATCGACCGAGGTGATCGAGACCATCGTCCGGGTCGAGACTCGTACGACCGCAGGGCGGGCGGCCTGTCCGGGGTGCGGGTGCTGGTCGGGGCGAATTCACGGCTCCTGCCTGCGATTTCCTCGTGATCTGCCGACGGCGGGCAAGTTCGCGTTGGCTCAAGCCCACTCCGTCTGCAGCCCGAACCGCTGCACGTGCTCCGCGCCCAGGAACGAGGTGATGCCTTCGACGAGCTCGCCGCGCAGGGTCAGCACCGTGATCGACCACGCGAGGTGCGGGGCCGACCGGCTCGCGCCCACATAGAAGGCCACCGCGGGTTGGCCGTTCGCCGAGGTGAGGTGGTAGCGCCAGCTCGGGCAGCGGGTGAGCGGGACCTCAACGGCGAAGTCCATGACGGCGGCCCGGCCCCGGTACCACTGGGCCAGCGGCGGCATCGACCAGGCGACGTCCTCGGTGAGCAGGGCGACCAGGGCGTCGGCGTCGCCGCGTTCCAGGGCGGTGGCGAAGGCGGTGACGGTCTCGCGGACCCGGGCGTCGCCGAGCTTGCGCAGGGTCTGCTGCTGCGAGCGCGCCGGGACCCGCTCGGCGAGCAGTCGACGGGCACGGGCCAGGGCGGAGTTCACCGAGGTGGTGGAGGTGCCCATCATGGTGGCGATCTCGGCGGCGGAGAAGCCGAGCACGTCGAACAGGAGCAGCGCGGCCCGCTGGTTGCCCGGCAGGTGCTGCATGGCCGCGACGAAGGCGAGTTCGACGGCCTCGCGCTGCTCGTACCGCGCGGCCGGTCCGGTCGGGCCGGCGGGCAGGCCCGCGTCGGGGTAGGGGCCCAGCCAGGCGACCTCGGTCAGCGGGGTGGCGTCGACCACCGCGTGGTCGCCGGCCGGGCCGAGGTCGATGGGCATCGCCCGCCTGCCGCGCCGGTCGACAGCGTCCAGGCAGGTGCGGGTGGCCACGGTGTACAGCCAGGCGCGCAGTGAACTACGCCCCTCAAAGCGGTTCAGGCCCCGCCAGGCCCGCAGCAGCGCCTCCTGCAGTGCATCGTCCGCGTCGTGGGTCGACCCGAGCATCCGGTAGCAGTGCGCGTGCAGCTCCCGGCGCAGCGGCGCCACCAGGCGGGTGAACGCGGCGTCGTCCCCCTCGCGCGCCCTGGCCAGGTCGCCCGTCGCGGATCCCGCCGAATTTTCCTCGCCCACGAGCGACGATTCTGCCCCACTCCGGGAGTCACCTCTTCGACAGATCGTTCCGACCTCCCGAGGAGACCCCGATGAGCAGTGCCGCCTGGTTCGACATCTCCACTCCCGATGCGCTGCGCGCCCGCCGCTTCTACCAGGAGCTGTTCGGCTGGCCGGTCCGCGTGCTGGACGACACCTACGCCCTGGTCGGCGACGAGGACGGCCGACCGGCCGGCGGGGTCGGGCAGGCGGGCCCGGACAGTCCGTACACCGGGTTCGTCGCTTACTTCCCGGTCGACGACGTCGATGCCGCGCTCGCCCGCGCCGAGCGGCTCGGCGCCACCCGCGTCCTCTCCCCGACCGACACGCCCGCCAGCCGCATCGCCGTCTTCACCGATCTCGACGGCAACCACGTCGGTCTGATCAGCCGCTGACCGGTCCCCTGCCCGCCCGACCACCGCACAGGAGCATCGCCCCCATGACGACACCCGCCACCGGAACCTGGCCACTGATCCACACCGAGCGGACCGCCCTGGCCGCCGACCTCGCGCAGCTGACCGACCATCAGTGGGCCACCCCGTCGCTGTGCGAGGGGCTCACCGTTCGCGAGGTGCTCGCGCACCTGACCTCGGCGGCCGGCCTCAACCCGGTGCGGTGGATGGCGGGCGTGATCCGCTGCCGCTTCGACTTCGACAAGCAGGTCGCCATGCGGCTGGCCGAACAGCTGGGCGCTACCCCGGCCGAGACGCTCGACCGGTTCCGCCGAGTGGCCACCCGCACGACGAAGCCGATCCCCTCGACCGTGGCCATGCTCGGCGAGACCATCGTGCACGGCGAGGACATCCGCCGACCGCTCGGCATCGAACGCGACTACCCCGTCCGCACGTTGACCACCCTGGCCGACTACTACCGGCGCACCGATCTGCCCGTCTTCACCAAGACCCGCATCCGCGGACTGCGCCTGACCGCCACCGACAGCCCCTTCACCACCGGCGAAGGGCCACGCCTGTCCGGCACGACCCTGGCCCTGATCATGGCGATGGCCGGTCGTGCGTCCTACCTCGATGCGCTCGATGGAGACGGCGTCGCCATCCTTCGCGAGCGCCAGGCACAACCACGGGCATGACGCCCTTTATCAAGGAAAGTCCACCATCTTGGTTTTCGCTGGTGAGGATACTGGTGTGGCAGGGTTCGCGGATGCTCGTAAGCTCACCGCCGGCCATGTAGCCGGTGATGACCACCGGGTTCTCGCCCTTGTCGCCGAGGCCGAGAAAGCCGAGGTCGGCCAGGGCGCCGAGGCCTGTGGCCTTGAGGCGGTTCCGGCCGACCGGCAGGTACCGCCACCGCGATCCGATCGTCTTCAGGCGCTTGCGCAGCAGGTCGTGCCCCGCACCTCGACCGGGAGCCCGGGCACCTCGCCGACCTGACGAACCGTGACCGCACCGGCCGTCTCCCGCACGATCACCAGCAGCCGCTGATAGTCCGCCGGCAGCACCTCGGCGTTTCAAGATGGTGGATCTTCAGTGTGGTCGGCCCATCAAATGAAGTCTCATAGGCGAACAGCCGCATGCCATTGGAGTGGTACGGCAGCGACTTGCGCCGGTGCAGCACTGGTGCAGCGCCGCGTTGATCCTTCGGGGGTTTATGCGGCTTTGAGTGGGCTGCCTTCGTAGGTCCAGCGGTAGGGCTTGGCGTCGTGTTCGTCGTAGGCCAAGACGAAGGTGGCGCGCTCGACGATGCCGGCGAAGGGAACCCCGCGCCGCACGACATACTCCCGGCGGATTACTCCGGTACCTCGCGGGGGCTACGAACGAGAACGACACCAGAATGCTTACGTCCACGGGCTGATTCGATACGGAGCTGCGGAACCTAGCGTCGATCCCATGAAACGCAATCGCCGTATCAGCGCCGTCGCGGCGCTGGCGCTCGCCGCCCTCGTCACCGGAACCGGCGCCGGGTTCGCCGCCACGACCACACCGTCGGCCACACCGGTGGCCACGCACGCGTTCGACACCGCACCGGCCAGGGCCTCCGCGCCCACGCGGTCCTTCCAAGGCACGCTCCCCGCGCCGACCGGCCGCTACGCCGCCGGCGAGGACGTCATCCACCTCACCGACGCGAGCCGTCCCGACCCGTGGGTGCCGTCATCCGGCCCCCGCCAACTGACCGTCACGATGGTCTACCCGGCCGTCCCCGGGACCGGGACTCCGGCCCCTTATATGACCCTCGCCGAGGCAGCCGGACACATCCAGCGCGCGAAGATACCGGCGAGCTCCGGCATCACCCCACAGAACGTTTCCAGCATCACCACTCACGCCTTCGACGGCGCTCGGCCGCAACGCGGCAAGTATCCGCTGGTGGTCCTCTCACCCGGGTTCGGGGACCCGCGCATGATGCTCACCTCGCTCGCGACCGAGCTGGCCAGTCACGGCTACGTCGTCGCGCTCGTCGGCCCCACCCACGAGGACAGCGGCGAAACGCTGGCGAACGGCCAGACACCGCCGTGCGCGATCTGCGATGACCCGAAACTCGACATGAACAAGGTCACCGCCAGCCGCGCGCTGGACGCGTCCTTCGTTATCGACCAGTTGACGCATGGCAATACCGCGTGGCGCCTGGCACACCTCATCGACAAGCACGAGATCGGCATGGCCGGACACTCCATCGGCGGAGCGTCGGCCGCCGCCACGATGATCGCCGACCCGCGAGTACGGGCTGGCGTGAACATGGACGGCAAGTTCTACCCGGTCCCGATGCCCGGCCAGATCAACCGGCCGTTCCTCATGCTGGGTGAGGCCGACAGCACCTCGCGCGACACCACGTGGGGGCGGACCTGGGCCGCCCTCGGCGGCTACAAGAAGTGGCTGACGGTCACCGGCGCCAACCACCCCAGCTTCACCGACGTGGACCTGCTCGAGCAGCAGGCCGGGTTCCCGACGCCGCCCCTCGACCCCGAACGTGGAATCGTGATCACGCGTGAGTATGTGACGGCGTTCTTCGACCGGACGCTGAAGGGGATCCACCGTCCGCTGCTGGACGGCCCCTCGCCGAACAATCCGGAAGTACTCTTCCAGCACTAGGACGTGTTGCGAAAGTGGTGGTAGTTGCTCCTGTGAGTGCTGATGCGGTCGACTGCTACCTTCCGGAGTCATGACCGACAGCGTGTATGTGGGCAATGCGGGCAGGGACGCAGCACTGGACCGGGGGTGGCTGCTTGGGCATTTCAAGGACGCCTCCGATCCTCGGCACAGCGAGGCCGTGGAGATCAAGTGGGGCGTCCACCCGCAGGGCGACGAGCGGGCTCAGTGGGTGACCGGCGAGGAGCGCACTGCACTGCTGGCTCTCATCAGCGGGCGCTTCCGGGTGGAACTGCCTGGGCGCAGTGTTCTCCTGACCCAGCAGGGCGACTACGTCGTGTGGGGCCGAGGCGTCGACCACTCCTGGTTCGCAGAGGAGGAATCCGTGGTGCTGACGGTCCGCTGGCCCTCTGTTCCCGGCTACAAGGTGATCGATGAAGGCGATTCCGCTGCTGGTCATAGCCATTCGTTCAGGACGGCGACCAGCACGGTGGCCTCGTAGCGGACGGCCAGCTTGTCATAGCGGGTGGCCACCGCCCGGTGGCGCTTGAGGCGATTGATCCCGCATTCGACCGCGTGGCGTTCGCGGCAGTCGGTCTTGTCGAATTTCGGCGGCCGACCGCCGCGAGAGCCGAGATTCTTGCGGTTGCGGACACGGTCCGCCGGGACGGGGATCGTTGCCTTGATCCCGCGTCGACGCAGGTAGGCGCGTTCTTGCGGGAGTCGTACGCTTTGTCGGCCCGCACCCGGTCCGGGCGCTTGCGCGGCCGTCCCAGACCGAGCCGGGGTACCCGAATTGCCTCCAAGACCGGCTCGAACTGCGGGGAATCCCCGCGTTGTCCGGCCGTAATCACGATGGACAGTGGCTTCTGGCCCTGCTCGACAGCCAGGTGAATCTTGGTAGTCAGGCCGCCTCGGGAGCGTCCGAGTCCGTGGTCGACCGGCTCGGCGCAGATGCCGCCGGGCGGCTCCTTCTGGAGGTCCCCCTTTTCGCCGCCCCGGCGGCATGCTGGTGAGCCCGGCAGACGGTGGAGTCGACATTCACGTCCCAGGTGATCAAGCCCTTCGCGTCCGCCTCGGCCTGCAGTTGGGTGACGATCCTCGCCCAGGCCCCGTCCCGCTGCCAGCGCCGGAACAGGTCGTAGACCCGGTCCCACGGCCCGTACCTTTCGGGCACGTCCCGCCACGGGGCGCCGGTCCGGGTCCGCCACCGAATGCCGTCTATCAGCTGCCGCCGCGTCCACACCTGCGGACGCCCCGCCTTGATGCCCCTCGGCAGCAAAGGCTCAAGCCGGGCCCACTGGCCATTCGTCAGATCCCCACGTCCCACAGGACGTGATCATCAACGATCAAGATCCACTTTCGCAACAGACCCTAGTCTGCCGAGTTAGGAATCCTGTTCAGATATGAGGCGAGGCGTTCGAGGATCTCGTCGGCGGTCTTGGTCCAGATGTAGGGCCTGGGGTCGGTGTTCCAGGCGGCGA
>NZ_JBIUAW010000023.1:0-60808 GCF_044593195.1 Streptomyces sp. NPDC052396 | reverse complement strand
GGAAGAAGGCGCTGAACCAGTTCTCACTCTTCTTCGAGGACCGGCTCAACGCCACATGAAAGCCAGGGACTTACACAAAGTCCCGGATACGCCCCTCCATCCTGGCGCCCGGCCCGCAGGCGCGGGGTGTTCCGCTTGCTGAGGCGCTGGCCGAGCCTGTGGAGGCGACCCGTCATGTGGAGCAGCTGCGGGCGCGCGTCGTCAGCGCTGCGCGGTATCAGGAACAGGAAGGGGAGACACCTGCCGAGGCCGCGGTCCAGTTGCTGGCCGAGGCCGGGAAGGTGCTGGACACCCTGGAAACGCTGATCCCGGGTATCAACGGGGACAACGCTGCGGTGGACATGGGCCCCGACGGCATGCTGACCGACGTGCTCGCGCGCCAGGATGCTCTGCGCGTGCGTCCCGCGGTGGTCACTGCGGCGACGGATGCTGCGGCGGGTACGGGCGAGCGGGGATTTCGGACGGCAGCTTCGGTTCGAGCTGATGATGCTCTCCGCGCTTCCGGTCGCGTAACTGCGCGGTCAGGCAGACGAACTCGCACGGGAGATCCGTGAGATCGACGTACGGACCCAGCGCACGAACTGGGAGGCCGATCTGCTGGACCGCGTTTGCGCAGTTCGCCAGCGATGACCGCGGGGTCGGCATGCCGTGGGGCAACTGCGGTGCGCCGTACTGGGTCCTCCGAATAGGAGACCTCGCCCAGCGGCGCTTCGAGCGCGCCCTCTTCGAGTGGCAGTCGAGCTGAGGGCCGAAGGCCACGCAACGCTCTGTCCGGAGAAGAGTCCGCTCCCATAGAGGGGGCTGGAACCCGCTGGTCGTCGTGGCCGGGCTTTGACGAGCCGTCGCGATGCGGGGTCGATAGCTGATTCGGGGGAAGGCAACAGGCCAGGACTAAGCTGGCCAGATGCCGATATTGCCTTCCCCCGCTGGCGCACGCGATGGGGCCACCTCGCTGCGGCCGGTCTCTCCTGGCGGGACGGGCATGGCCCTGCTGGTCCCGGCCCTCACCGTCCTGGGCGTGGTCGTCTCGTGGTACGCGCTGGTCCTCGAGGGGCACCGCATGGACCCCTCTGTACCCTGTAAGGCCGTGCGGACGCCTGTTCCGCTGATGGAATACGTCGCCACATGGGCTGGCCTGACCGCGGGTGTGGCCGCCGTTGTGGTCTGCGTCCTGGCAGCCATGGGCATGCGCCGGCGTTACGCGGTCGGCCTGTGGGCGACAAAGCCGGGACTGCTGGCGTACCTGAGCGTGTGGCTCAACGTCGCAGCGATCCCGTTCGAGCTGCTGGTCCTCTTGTTGATGGCGCACAGGCCTGCTGGGGTCTGGCACGGCGGCGACTGCGGTTGACCTCTGCCCCAACGCCGTCTGTGCGAGCGTGTGAGGATGGCGCAGCAGAACGAACCAGGTCGGCGTCTGTCTCCACACGAATGCGATGTCCGCGGAAATCGGGGGTGTGCGGACGACGTACCCCCGATCAGCACGCTAGACCTGCTCCTTGACGACCTGGATGTCGGACAGGCCCGCAGGCGCCAGTTCAACATGGTCCGCAGCGAACTGCAGCGGGCGGCTTCTCCCGGATGCGCTGCCCGCAGGCGCCAGCGGGTCTGCGGAGCTGCTGGAAGGTGAGACCGTTGGCCTGTACGTCCGGCTGGCGAACAAGTCCCTTGCCATATGCGGCCCGTAAGGTAGGCAACATGCGAGCTGCCTCAACAACTGTCGCTCCAGTAAAGTAATGACAAAGACCCTACTAAAGCGCAGGTCAGAAGGCGTCCGTCCCGCAGGCGCGGGGGTGTTCCGCTGCGGGACCTGATCGCCCCGTACCGGATGGTCTCCGTCCCGCAGGCGCGGGGGTGTTCCGGAGTGCGACCGGCTGGAGGCGTGCGCGGCCGGGTCCGTCCCGCAGGCACGGGGGTGTTCCGGCAACGTGTGCCCGTAGCAGGCGCCGCCGCCTCGCTCGCACCAGTCCGCAGCGCGGAGCTTGTCACCAGACCTGCCCCATGACGTGAGCATTCACAGCCCTGATCCACCTTCGCAATGGACCCCAGGCCGGCTGATCTCACGGCGGCTTCCTTGAGTACGCTCGCTGTTTGGCGTGAACCGGTCACGCCTCTTTGTGGAAAGGGAAAGCTCGATATGGGCGGGGGCGGCGGACTGGTGCCGGACCTGAAATTGACCACAGAGGGGTACGAGATCAGGGCGACCAGCTGCACCAGGCAGCCGAGGACCTGGCGGGAGTCAAGAAGGCCCTGGGAGGCGGCCAGGCCAAGGGACCCCTGGATGTGATCGGCATGATCCAGGGCGCTGTGGCCTTCACCCAGTTCGGGGAGTACGCGGGAGGGGCGTTCCATGCCTTCGCGGAGGCGTGGAACGCCGAGTGCGCCGCTCTCAAGGGGGCGTTGCGTGAGCTGCAGGGCGGGCTGAGTGTCAGCAGCCATGGCTACGGGCACACCGACAGCAAGATCAAGGGCGATCTGGAGACCGTGTCTTTCGTCCAGCGAGGACAATCCTGAAGTGACCCACCAGAATCCGACCGACGCCGAACTCGTGACGCTGGACGTCCCGCTGATGATCCGTTACGGCCTCCTCTTCGGCGTTGCGCACCGGAACGCGCTCTTCGGTGACGGGGCCGTCGACGCCGCGCTGGCCGCCGAGCGTGAACAGGTTCTGCCTCGCTCCTTGCGCTACCTCGGTGAGGTGGGTCTTCGGGCGGCGTCGGACCTGCCGGAGCCGTTGCCGGGGCGCGAGGCGTCGGTGATGGCGCGGGAGTGGCTGGCCATCGCCGTCTCCGTGGCCAAGGGTATCGACGAGGACGAGATCATGGCCCGCTGGCTGGAGGCCGTCGCCGCAGTGCTCGCCTTGCGTGCCTGGGAGTCTCGCCCGCGCTCGTAGGCGCGGGCCGGGCGGCCATGGGCCCACCCCTTCCCCTGGCCGTCCATGCGGAGCTTTGCGTTCCTGACGCTCCGGTAGGGTCCGTCCCGGCGTGAACCTGTCACGCCGCAGGTTTTCTTCGGGGGAGTGCATGGCGGCGGGCGTCGGCATGGTCATCCTCTGGCTGGACGGTTGGGTGGGGGTGCGCGGGCAAGCATGACGAAGAGCCCGGTGCGGGAACTGGCAGAGCTGCACGAACATGTCGCAAAACTCTCCGGCTGGAACCTGCTGGAGATTCAGATCGAGCTGGCCAACGCCATCGCCAAGGCGAAGGGCCATCGGGCCCCGCTGGGCGACCCCGAGCACATCGAGACCGTCTCCGGGAATTACCAGCAGGCCGCGGTCACCGTCGACACCGTCTCCGTGAACGTCAGCGGCATCGCCCGGGTGGGACTGCCGGGTTCATGGACCGGGCATGCGGGGGAGAGCGCAGCCGAGGCGATAGGTGCCGCGGCACGCGATGCGGAACGTATGGCCAAGACATTCGACGAGGCGGCCCCGGCGCTGTTCCACCTGGCCGACGGCATCCGCCAGGCCCAGGCCCAGCACGCCAACGGCCAGCTCGCCCTGGACAGTGCCGCTTCCCTCCTTGCCGAGCACTCCGATCCCAGCCCCGACCACCTGGTGCGCGTCCGCGGCATCGCCCTCGACGGCATCGGCCAGCTCCTGCAAGTCGCCACCTGCGCGGAAGAAGCCGGGCAGCGTGCCGAGAAAACGCTCCACAAGATGGCCTCGCAAGCCCGCGCGGGAAAGCCCGGCGGCATAGGACTGACCGACACCGACCGCCTGGTGCTCGCGGACGCCGCCAACCCCACCGGGCCTCGCGACCTCAACGACATCCTGTCCGCCAGCGACCTTCAGCGCTCCTCGCAGTTCCGCGACCGGCTCAGCGACACCGACCGGGAGGAATTCGACCATCTGCTGGCCCAGGCCCAGTCCCCCGAGGAACGGGCCTACCTGATGAAGGCCCTGGCCGCGGGTCACGACATGGCCGACATCCGTCCGTACGCGCAAGCCATCCGCGGCCACAACCCATACTGGCTGGCCCAGCATCTCTCACCGCTCCACACCGACAGCACCAAGCTCGGCGTCAATGCACCCGCCGACTTCTCCGGCGCCGCCTGGAAACAGGACGACAAGGAAGGCACGTGCGTGGCCTCCTCCACGGTCACGGCCCGTGCGATGGCCGATCCGCTGTACGCGCTGCGCCTGACCACGGGCGGACGCCCGGGAGACCCGAAGAGCGACAGCCCGGAGGCGTTTCGCAAACGCCTGCTGGACAAACGGCACCGGGTGCACGAAGAAGGCGACGGGGGCGACCTCCCCGACGGGGGCATGGACGCCAAAGGCAAAGGGCGACATCCTGCGCAAGGAAGTCTCGCCCTACTCCGGTAACGACTACCAGAGGTTCACACCGTCCAACGCGCAGGACCGGCACGACGCCCTGCCGGACATCGAGGCCGCGGTGGACGACGGCCGGCCGGTCCCGATCGGGGTGCAGGGCCATGATGCGAAAGGGAACCGAGTGGGCCACGCGATGCTCATCGTGGGGCACGACGGGACAAGCTGCAGATCTACAACCCTTGGGGCCACACCGTCTGGGTCACCGAAGACGACTTCATCAACAACCACATGGACAAGGCGTCAGATCCCGAGCTGCCCGAAGCCTACGAGTACCGCCTGCCGAAGTGAGCCGGACACCACCCATGCCATCCGTACCCACCCGATCCCACCTTCTCGTCTGCGCGACCGTGCTGCTGGCTCTGACCGGCTGCGGCAGTGACGGCGACCCGGCGGGGACAGACCAGTCGCTCGGTACCGTCCACCGCGACCGGCTCCTCACCGACGACTCCGACCACCCGACGCCACAAAACCGTACCGAAGGGCCCATCGAGATCGAGCATGGCAAGCGCTTCTCCATCGCCATGCTCCAGAACGCATCCGCACGCCTGGAGTGGACCGCTTCCACTCAACCGGCCGACTCCCTCAAAGCCCTCGGGACAAGCACCGAAGACACCCCGGGGAACAAGCACCTCGACGGCGCCGGCTACACCCTGTACTTCACCTTCCAAGGAACCAGGCCCGGCGACGCCCGCATCGTTTTCACCAACTACTGCGGCACACACAAGAACACCGGTTGCTACTCGCCCACCCTCCAGAACACGGTCACCTACCGCGTCACCGTGCGCTGATCCTCAGCAAAGGAGCTCTGCTCGTCCTGCCGCTTCAGCGGAAGCCGGCTCTGCACCTGTTCGGCGTCCCGGCCAGGCCCAGTGGATCTGCAGTCCAGGCGTCGGCGAGGAAGGGCGCTGTGTGCAGGGCCCATCGTCCAGGGCTTGCGGTGCCGGGCACCGACTTTCTTCCAGACCCACGTAGTGGCGGTGACGACAACGGTGGCAGTGAAGGTTGCGACAAGTGCGGGCAGCGCGGCGTGCGCGAGGTCGTCCGCAGATGACCACCTCGCGGCCGGCCGAGTCGCGGGTCGCTCTGCGGGTGCATCGACTGTGGCAGAGGGCGGGATGAAGACGGACTGGCCGGTCGCGCGCGACCCTGGGGTCGCATGGCCGGCGAGCTATCGCCACGCCACCGCCGATTGCCGACCATCGCCGCCCGCAATCGTCTGTTTCTTCAGATGCGCATCGCTCTCACCGACCGCTGCACCGCCGTCACCGGGATAGCCGCCCGTGGATCGCGGTTCTACTCCAGCAAGACATTGGACGAGGCGTTCGCTTCGGCCCTGCCCAGCATCTCGCCGGTGAGTTCCAGCGCCGCGTCGTAAACCGTAGATTGTGCCCATGATCGAGGAGACGTCGCCCGCGCAGTTAGAGCCGTCAAGCACGGGACGCAGGAAACATGCTGCCCCCAAGCAGGCCAAGGCCGACGGGGTATTACGGTCATCCACGCTGATGGCCGCCGGAACGGTGGTCTCCCGGGCCACCGGACTGATCCGGCAGGTGCTGCAGGCCGCCGCCTTGGGCACTGGGCTGCTGGCGACCACCTACAACCAGGCCAACACTGTGCCGACCAGCTTGTACTTCCTGTTGATCGGCGGCGCGCTGAACTCCGTCCTGGTTCCGCAGCTTGTCCGGGCCCGGGCCGATGACCCCGATGGCGGGGCCGCGTTCGAGCAGCGCTTGGTTACCCTCGTGCTCTGTGTCCTCGGTGTCGGCGCCGCACTGGCTACATGGGCTGCTCCCGAGATCATCAGCATCTATCAGCACGACACACCCGCCACGCACGACGCGTTCGAGCTGACCGTGGTCTTCGCCCGCTTCCTGCTCCCGCAGATCTTCTTCTACGGCGTGTTCAGCATCTTTGGACAGATCCTCAACGCCCGGAACCGGTTCGGGGCGATGATGTGGACACCGGTCCTCAACAACGTGGTCCTGATCACGATGTTCGGCCTCTACCTCGGCATGATGACCGCCCCGGAGAAGGTCTCGGACATCACCGGCGCCCAGGTCAGGCTGCTCGGCATCGGAACCACTCTCGCGCTGGCCCTCCAGGCACTGGCCCTCATTCCGTACGCCCATGCAGCCGGCTTCCGACTGCGACCGCGCTTCGACTGGCGAGGCACCGGCCTGCGCAAGAGCGTGAACGCGGCCCGCTGGACCTTGTTGTTCGTACTGGCCAACCTGGTAGCGAGCACGGTGATCACCCGCTTGGCTTCCGCCGCGGATGCCGCCCTGCCCAGCGGCGGGGTCGGCTATACCACCTACAGCTACGCCCAGCAGATATGGATGCTCCCCCAGTCGATCGTCACCGTCTCCCTCGTCACCGCAATCCTCCCGCGCATGAGCCGGGCAGTGAACGAGCATCGTCTCGACGATTTGCGCGCCGACCTGTCCCGCGCGCTCCGGGTCAGCGGCGTCATCATCGTCCCGGCAGCGTTCTTCTTCGTCGCCTTCGGCCCGCAGATCTCGCAGTTGCTGTTCGCTCATGGAGCCGCCGGCGCCGCAGGAACCGTCCCGCTGGGCCACATGCTGCAGGCCTTCGGCCTGGGTCTGATCCCGTTCTCCGCTCAGTACCTCTTGCTGCGAGGCTTCTACGCCTTCGAAGACACCCGCACGCCGTTCCGCATGGCGCTGTGGATCAGTGGCATCAACATTGCTCTGGCCGTGGCCTGCCACCTGCTGCTGTCCCCAAGGTGGGCGGTCACCGGGATGGCCGCCGCGTATGCCCTGTCCTACGCGATCGGCCTGCTGTTGACGGCTCTGCGGCTGAGGCGTCGCACCGATGGGCTGCTCGACGGCCGCCGGATCTGCCGCACATACACCAAGTTGACCACGGCTGCCACCTGCGCGGGGGCTGCTGGCTGGCTCATCGCCCACTTCTGCAGTCACAGCCTGGCATCAGTCTCCTGGACGCCAGCAGTCTCCCTGGCTGCGGGCGGCATCGCGATGGCCCTGCTGTTTCTTCTCTTTGCACGACTCCTGCGAATCGGGGAGCTGCGCAGCTTGCCAGGGCTGGGGTGACCCGAGCACCACAGACAGAGGCCGATAACAAGGGTCCAGGGCGAAGCACCACCACTCGCCCTGGGCCCTCAACGTGTGGTTTCCATCCGAGCCATGAAATCCGGACCTCCGACATCAGCCGCGTGGTTGACTGCGCACGCAGTCGTCGCCCCTCCCGCCCAGGCCATGCCCCTGGTTGGCGGGCCGGTGACCGATGACGTGGACGGTGTCCCGCTTCTGGGCGGCGAGGACAACTACCGGTGGTGGCGCTTTCGCATCCACGCCCGGGGCCGGGACGCCACATCATCCGTTGGTGCCGTCTACGCCGACCAAGGCGATGAGGTACCCGAGCAGCATCTCATCCAGGCCTGGCCCGCACCCCGGGCGGCCGAAAGCCGCCTCAAGCTCACCGACCAGGTCGGAACCCGCAGCCACGCCCCCGCTGCCAAGTAGGCACCCCGGCGGGCTGACCCTGCCGGGGTCGGCGGATCCGGTGCCGGGGGCGGACCCGTCCAACACGGCCGACTGCGGCGGCCCTGTGCGACGTGCGAATCGGGGCAGAGGGCCGCCATGCCGCGTCCTGTCCCGCAGCATCCCGACTGTACGACCGCTCACCGCGGTGGGCACTCGGACGAAACCGGGAGGGTGACCCTCGAGCCCGGGGACGAGGGTCTGGCACCGCTGGTACTGGAGGACCTGATCTGGGCTCAAGTCATCGGCTGGCGGATCCGCGCACGGCATTTGACGACCAGCTGGTACTCGACACCAACGACGAGCGTGGGTGAATTCTCCGAGAAGAGGCTGTTCACCATCCCTTCGCCGACTGGTCCCGTCTGATGGGCACCCAAGCCGCCTGTCGGAGAGGCAATCTGGGAACCGGGGACTCGCAACGTCGCTCCAACTGCTGGGCGCGCAGCCCGAGAGGACGCCACAGCTCGGGCATGCGCCACGCGGTCCTCAGCCCTGCGTGCGGGGCCCTGATCGGCGCTGGCGGAGCGTGGTTGGTACGCAGGCTGGTTCGTACTCCGGTGGGACAGGGCCGCGTGCCGCACTGGGTCGACTCACGAGCCGGGCGATGGAGATTTCCCGAAGCCGCTGCTGCCTTCGGGCTCGCCATTCCCACCGTGCTGCTGATCGCCATGCCGGGCCCCCACCCCGCCGCCTCCGCCGCGCCCAGGTCCGTTCATGACCACGCCAGGAACGCTGGGTACGGCTCCACGCCGGCAAGGCCTGAGGACCCCAAGGTTCGGGGCTGGAAACTCTGGTCCTGGTGGTCCGGCGGCGTCCGGTACCTAGCGAAGATCAATTCTGCCGCAAACGATCTGGATGCCGAACACAACAAGCTGTTGGCCCTCCCGCGGCACCCGGACGGCAAAGTCACCGTCGACGAAGGGGTACGAGCGTGCCTGCGGTGCGATGCTCGCCCGTGTCGACGAGGCCCAGGCATACTTCACAGTCCTCGACCCGGCCTTACAGAAGCCTCGGGCCGACGTGGCCATATCGCTCTGAGTCGGCCCCCGTGGCTGTGTAGGTGGGTTTCGAGAACGTCTGTTACTCGGTGGCAGGAACGCTCCGCTCCTCCGGAAAGTGATGTTGCCGAGTTCTAGGAACGCCTCGGTGCTTGCTTCAGGACTGTGGTTGAGCGCAGTCCGACGTATCGAGGAGAACTGGGCCTGATGTGACCAGGCGAGGGTGTCCTCGCCGGACGGCTCGCGGCAATCCGTTCGCGTGACGTGCCTCCGGCTGCGTACGGTCCGGGCATGACGAGGACCACACCAGCCAGACCGGTGTCCGTGGAGGCCGTGTTCCCGGAGCTTGCCCCCTACCGGGGCCGGACGACCCGGCTGCACCCCCGGCCGGGGCATCCCGGCAGGCACGACAGCCATGTCGGCGGTCCGATGCTGTGGCCGGGCGGCGAGCCGTGGCCGGTCTGCCACGAGGGGCACCAGCACGAGGCCGAGGGGTACGTACCGGATGAGATCCGCAGCGCCCGGGCCGCGGGTGAATGGCCCCGAAGCCGCCCGTGGCCCGGCGCCGGAAGGCCCGGGGAGGACGGACCGGTGCCCTTCGTGGGGCTCGCCCAGTTCTTCCTCCGGGACGTCCCGGGCCTGGCCGCCGGGCCCGACGGCGCGGATCTGGTGCAGCTCTTCCGCTGCCCGTTCACCCACGGCCCACACCTGGAGCGCCGCTACCGGCTGCGATGGCGGCGGGCTGCGGAGACCGAGCGCGCAGAACGCTTCCTCGCCGCCCCGCCCGAAGTGCCCTTGCTCCGGTGGGAGCACGAACTCCCCGAACCCTGCGTCGTGCACCCGGAAGAGGTGGACACCTATCCGTGGGCGGAGGACGACACGCTGCCTGCGGCGCTGATCGCACGTATCGACGCATGGGACGACGCTCAGGTGGCGGAACACGGCTCCGATGCCCCCAGCTACCAGTTCGACCTGTCGATCCCGCCCGGCTGGCGGGTCGGCGGCTTTCCCAGCTGGGCGTCCACGGGTCCGATGGCCATCGGCTGCGGGTCCTGCGCGGCCCCGATGCGGCTGCTGCTGACCGCCGGGGGCGAGGAGATGGACGCCGGCTCGCACAGCTGGGTACCGCTGGAAGACCGCGACCCGTCCCTGCAGGGCAAGGACTCGATCCGCAGCGGTGCGGCCATTGCCCACCCCACTCGACTCCGCTTCGGCCGCGACCGGGACCTCCACGTCTTCACCTGCCCGGCCGACCCCGGGCACCCGCCCCGCTGGGTGCTCTCCTAAGGCACTTCAGGGCGCCGAACTTGGTCAGCGAGCACCGCTGCGGGATGCCGTCGCACGACACGCGCAGAACACCGCTCTTGCTTCTCGCCAACATTTCTCAGAGCAGCCGTCCGCGGTCGTTCCCGAAATCCGGCAACAACCGTTTCTGTATATCGCCTACGTAGCCAGGCCCCGTTTCCCCGGCTTGAGCTGGCCCCTTTTCGTAGATGGGTTGAGGGCGATCTCGGTTCGAAGTTGGCCCCGGCTTCCGGCTCGGCACGGCCCCGCCGGGAGCCGTTGCCGTTGGTGACTGCGGCTTTCAGATGTGGAACTCGGGGGGGAACCCGGTCCAGCGCAATTCTTCGGGCAGGTGCCGCATGTCGTTGTAGAAGAGCATCGCGGAGGGGCGGCCGGGTGCGTAACGGATGACCGTCAGGGCTGCGTTGCAGTGGTTGAGGCCCATCCAGCGCCATTCCGGAGCGTCGTGAGCGGCCCGGATGATCCAGCCGATGAGGAAGTTGTGGGTGACGATGAGTTCATGGCGAGGCTCGTCTCCCTGCACTGGGCCCGTGAATTGAGCGAGGGCCTCACGGGCCAGTGCCGGCCCTCGCTCGCGCTCCTCCGACGGGAGCTGAGCGAGATGCTGCAGCAGGGCGTCGGCAGCATCCGGCGGCAGTTCTTCCCTGTGCGGTAGGTAGGGGACGTAGTCTCCAGCCGGCTCGGAACAGTGAAGGAGAACATCGTCGAGCTGTTCGCTGATCAACCGGGCGGTCTGCTCCGCCCGGGTCAGCGGACCGTGGTGGATTACCGACAACGGTATGCCCCGCAGCCGTCTGCCGAGGAGAACGGCCTGGCGACGGCCGTTGTCGGTCAGGCCGTTCTCATCCGGCGTAGCCTCGCCGTGCCGGGCGAGGTAGAGATAACGAGTGGCTGTTCCGGTCATAGGCTGGGGCCCCTATCAATGTCGTGACCTTGTGCATTGCCCCGATGGACGCGACAGGGATCCTCTTGGTTGCGCCGTGCCTTGCCGCTCTTCCACTTCCTCGTCTCATCACCGACTCGGATCCGGACGCCCTTTGGGGTCACCAGGCACAGGTGGCAGCGAAGGTGCGCGTTGGTGAGGCCTGTGTGCGCCGCGATGTGCGTTCCAGGATCCAGGACCGAGAAGTACGTCATGCCGTAGCCCAACGCGCCAGGAATCGGTTCGAGCACCTTCACGGTTTTCGGCAGGCATTGAGGTTCCTGGGGTAGGACTTGGCCGAGTGGTAGAGGTAATGCGCCGACCACCGGCCTTCGTCAGCGAGTTCGGTGGGGTTGGCGACGATCCGTTTGCCGACCAGGCCGCCCAGGCTCTCGAACTCCGCTGTGATGTCCTCCATGGCCGCTTCCACGTCAGACAGCCACGGGAAGAGATCGTTGTCCCACCAAGCGGCCTCGGACAGGCCGGGAATGAAGACGTTCGGATCCTGGCAGCCACTCATGTGCTCGCTCACCTTGCCCTGGAGAACGATGTCCAGGCCGTTGAGCACCCGCTCCAGCGACGTATGGTCGACTCCCTGCTCGTCGTCGCTCTCGGTGGATCGGTGGCGCTGCTCGACCCAGTCCTGGGCGACCGGCCGCGCCCACGCGCTGCGACCGCTGATGGTGGCCTGGGGGCGGGAACGTCGCCTTCGTTGCGGGAGATGTAGGCGCACAGGTCGGCGGCGTCCTCGTCGCGATTAAGCGAGTTGGAAGAGAACGCACAGCGAGGGTGCACTCACGCCGGAGTTGGCATGGCGCTCGGGCAGCGCCCTGCGAGCAGCTGATGGCCCAGGTCCCAGGCTGCCTGGCCAGGGTGATTCCCGCGGGAACCGGGCGCGTGCCGGCTACCGTCCGTCCCGCAGGCGCGGGGGTGTTCCGTGCAAGACGTGTGCTGGCTTCGGGCTCGTCGGTCTGTCCCGCAGGCGCTGGGGAGTTGGCCCTGGGACTGGTGAGCTCGCAGGGTTTAAGTGTCGCGTATTCCCGGACGGGTATGGGCTCTTGCCGCTCTGCGTCAACAGCCCATACAGGCCAGGCCCGGGCTGAACGCGGCAGTGGCATGATCCGGGCCATGGAACAGCTCTCGTACTCGGCCGCATGGCTGTCACAGTGGCATGCCGAGATCACAGATGCGGTGAGCTCCATGGTCTCGACGTTCGAGGAGACCTACGGCTACGAGCCGGGCACGAATGAAGTCCGGGTCGCCGATGAATAGGACCTTCGGGTTGCCCGTGACTGCGGCCGGGAGCTCCTGGGATTCGAGGATCTGCTGACGTTCTACGAGTCGATCGGGGAAGTGGCGTTGCCAGACGTGGGCAACGGCTACTTCGTCCACTCGGCGCACGATGTGCTGGGCAGACTCGCGGAGGAAGGGCCTGTCTTCGTTCCGGAAGCCGATGACCCCCATGGGATGGTGATCGCGTCGAACGGTGGGGGCATCCTCTATGTCGCCGATCGGGGCGGCGCGATCCACCGTTCTCGGACTGCTTCCCTGGACGATGCGGAGTTCGACAAGGTCACCGACAACCTGTCGGAGTTCCTTGATCACATCCGTCGCTGCGTTGTCCGCTTCGCCGAGACGGGCGCTACCGGAGACCTGTAGCGATCGTCGGCCGGTTGCCAGCGGCACACCAGCTCCAGGTTCCGCCGGCCTCCGTGACGAGGTGGGTGGTGATCTTGTCGGGGAGCTGAGGGCCCGGGCGGCCACGGGTGCGGGGGCTTGGAGGACCATGTGGAGGGGCGGAACTGGCGACCTCGCGTAATCGTGAGTCGTGTATTCCCATGCCATTGAGTGCTCGTGGTCACCATGAGTGGTCGCCGGGGGATTGTGACGCCAGGTTCCTCCGGCTTTCTCGGCGAGATATGCGGTGGCGTCGTCGTTGTAGCCGAGCATGCGGGCGACGACCGGGGCGGGGCCGGTGCCGGGGCTTGAAGCACGAGGTGCCGTGTGAAGGACGTCAACGGCGCTTTCCAGAGCATTAAGAGCGCCGCAGACTACAAAACGCAGGTAGGCAATCGGCGTCAATACTCGTGTGTCAGTGAAGGCGAGCACTGGTGGATCAGTTCCAGCAGCTCGGCTTCATCGTTGCGAACGCGCCGCGAGAGCGGGTCCCAGACCGGCTGGTGGGCTCGCATGTTGAGGGTGTCGTGTATTCCACCGGGCAGGGACTTGGCTGGCCGCTCTGAGTAGTTGGGTTCGTGGCCTGGCCTCGACAGGTAGGTTCACGGTGGTGTGTTCGAAGCATTTCCGAAGGGGGAGACCACCGGTGGACGTTGTGGCGATCATGGAAGCACTGGCTGAACAGGGCATCACCGTGCTCTTCAAGGCTGACGCCGAGCGGATGGCAGAGCGACGCAAGCCCTGGACATTCGTGGCCAGTGGCGCCCCTTTGCGTGACGACATCCTCGTGCGAACCGATGCCGCCTCGGTCGAGCAGTGCCTCGAAGCCTGCCTGCCCCACCTGCGCGAACTGGGCCTTTCGCTGCCCGAGTGACGAGAGTGGCCATCTGGATGCGACGTACCCACTCACCGGGGTGTGGTCACCGGGCGTATCGGCTCCAGGTTCCCCCAGCTCCGCGACGAGGTGGGTGGTGGTCTTGTCGTGGAGCCGAAGGCCCGGGCAACGACGGATACGGGAGCTTGGAGGACCAGTTGGCGGATTGCTGAGGCCGGACCACGCTGAACGGGGACGCCAGCGGCTCGGAGCTGGTCGGGGCCCTCGGCTGCCAGGGCTACCGACCGGGGAACACCCGGGCCGTGCTGCGGCTGCTGACCCAGGCGAGGCAGGGCTGTTACACCAGGTAGGCGCGCACGAGATCGGCAACGGGTGCGGGCAGCGACGACGGAGGGTCTCCAAGCCGGATTGTGAGGGCATCTCCGTCATCAGCCACGTCCTCGGTGGTCAGCCGGACGATGCGGCTGACAGGTTGGGCGTAGAGCAGGACAAGTGCGGCCGCGGCTCGGGTGCTCAGCGGCAGGGTGTCGTCATACAGGACACGGCGGAGGACGGCGAGGCGGCGGTGCTGGTGCATCGGAGCCTGGTCCTGCTTGCTCACGTGGGGTGGCAGGCGAGTCAGGGCATGGCGCCGTTATCCATGCACCAGCGCAGGAAAGGGCGGGCCGTCGGATGGCGTACTGGTCCGCGTGCCAGGCGTCAAGGTCAGCCTGCCGGCACCGGTCAAGGGTCAGGTTGCGGACTGCGAGCCAGAGGAGACAGGCGTCGGCTTGGGTGATCTGCTGCCTGGCCTCGTGGGTGGAGGAGCGTCCGAGCGGTCCGGCATCGGCCTTCGCTCGCAGGCGCCGCAGTTGGTGCCAGTTTGCGAGCCGGTTCATGAGAAGTGCCAGCTGCGGGTGGACTCGGCCGGTGCCGTCGTCGAGGAGGTCGGAGAGCAGGTCGGACGGAGTGCAGCGTTCGCAGAGCCGGCGACCGAGCAGCATCCCTTCGAAGCCGCAGCGGTCGCAGAAGAGGTCACGGGTGATCCCCCGCGTCCGTCACGGCGGACCCGGCTGTCGCGACCACGCTCACGGCCGTCGAACCGACAAAGATCGCGCACACGGTCGAGATGCTGCGCATGCGCACAGTTACTCCTTGGCGCGGTCCGCTACCAGGTCGATACGCCCGCGTCCGCCCTGGGTGGGTCAGCCGGGGCGGACGCGCCGTGGATGGCGATGGCCTACTGGTGGGCTCGCGTATTCAACTGCGCCAATTCACCATAGAACCAACCCTATTGATGACCGTGTGTGGTCGCCGGAGGCATGCTGGTTCCGGGTTCCACCAAACTCGGATGCGAAGCGGGATGTGAGGGCACGGTGACAGACAGGGGTGGCGGCGGAGGCAGACGTCCCAGGCCTGCTTTCGGATTGCTGCGGTGCGGCTGGCAGTCTTGGGGGACGCCGAGATCGTCGATCAACTTGGAGAGCACGAAGGGTTGCAGCGGCTGACCGGCCCGCCCGGCCGGGAAAACAGCCAGGGCTCAAGAAGGCTCGGGCCGAAGGGTATCCGGCCCGAGCCTTCTGTGCTTGCTGGAGGAAGCATGCCCCTCCCGGAGGGTCTACTTCACGTGGACGTATTCCGCCGCGGAGGCGACCGCCGGGGTGGTGGACGTGCCTGCGAAGGAGTAGCGGAAGTAGCCGTCCGCCGTGGCCTTTGTCGTCGTCCTCAGGTTGCCCTTGCTGTCCGTCGTGACGGTCTTGAGGGTCTTGTAGGTGCTGGTGCCCTTCTTCTTGAACTGGAGCTTCACGGGCTGCTTGGTGTAGCCCCCGTACTTGTAGGTCTCCCAGTTGGCGCGGGTCAGGGCGCCCGTGACGGTGATCGTCTTGTTCTTCTTCACCGGTTCCGGCGAGGCATTGACCGTCAGCCTGGAGTTGCGCAGGACCTTTGCCTTCGCGGCGGAGTCCTTGGTGATGTAGTCACCGTCGTTGGCCAGGGCGGTGGCGCTCACAGTCCAGGTCCCGGCCGTGGTGTTGTCCTGGGGGTGAATGCGCGGGTTCATTTTCAGTGTGTAGGTGCAGGTGGTCGTGGTGAAGCTCTGGCGCAGGCACTTGCCCGCGATGTTGTCGGGCATCACGAGTCCGTAATAGTCGCCGTTCGGGAGGGGCGTGTGCCACATGACCGGGAAGGTCTTTCCGACCTCGATGCCCGAGTCGTCCGTGGCGGTCACCGCGATGGTGAACGTCTTCACGTCCGTGGTCCCCAGGACGATGTCCTTCCCTCCGTTGACGACCACCTTCGTGATCCTGATGTCGCCCGAGACCTCATCTGCCTGGGCAGCCCCCGGAATCGCGAGCGCGGACAGGGCGAGGGCCCCGGCGAAACCTGCCACGGTGGTGCGGTGATGCATGAAGGCGTTTCCTCCCATGTTCCAGCGCCTCAGGAACACCCGAGGCGGTGCTGACAATGCCCACCCAGTACGCGGGTGGCACGGGCATGACCATCAGGTCGCAGGAATAGTTGCCCATCGATCACACGGCTCCCAGGACGAGCACGGGGCTCACGCCATCTTCCGGCCTCGGTACTGGAACTGGTACAGCGATTATCGCTAAGCCGCTGATCACGGCCCGGCTGTTGCTAGGTACTTGACGCGGTTCTCGTACTCGCGACGGGACTTGCGCTGGGGTGGGACACCCTGGGCGCCGAAAGGCTGGCAACGGGTGAGACGTCCGCAATGCATGGAGGGGACGGCGCTGACGCGGAGGGTGTAGCCCTGGCCGCGCCATACGGTCACGCCGCGGTCGAGGGTGACGGATAGCTCTGGGGCCAGGCCTCCTCGTAGCCGGCGGCTGTGTGCTCGGGCATGAGGTCAATGACGGCCGTACGAATGGCGCTGCGGCTGACCCCGTGTTCGTGGGCCAGGACGGCGATGGGCCAGCCGTCCAGGTACGCCGTTCGCACGGCGTCCGTCTTCTCGGTCGGCAGCGTCGCGCTTGACGAGCGGCACGCTGGTTTCGGCCATGTTGGTGTTGGCACCGGCGCGCCAGGAGTGGGAGGTGACCTTCTTGCCGTCGATGAAAGGCACACCCGCCTGTTCGGCGGGGTGACGCAGGCACTCGTTGTTCGATCGTTCGACCTTTCCGCGGCCGACCGTCAGGAGTTCTCCGAAGGGCTGGCCCGACGCATCAGCGGTCAGCTGTGATGGCGCAACCGCCCAGTCCGGCCCGGTGAGCTACTGCCACAGGTCTGCACCGTCTCGTCCACTGGGATCCATCGTCAGCAGGCCTTCGTGAAGACCCGAGAGGATACGGCCGGTGGGAGACCCGTCCTCGCCGGACTCCATGACTGCCCAGCCGGCATCGACGCCGGACACGTTCACGTCGGCTCC
The DNA here is from genome assembly GCF_044593195.1 of Streptomyces sp. NPDC052396. Taxonomy (NCBI): domain Bacteria; kingdom Bacillati; phylum Actinomycetota; class Actinomycetes; order Kitasatosporales; family Streptomycetaceae; genus Streptomyces; species Streptomyces sp. NPDC052396. The sequence continues at coordinate 43,853 of NZ_JBIUAW010000023.1, read as the reverse complement.
GCAATCGAGCTCGTCCACCGTGACGAAGACGGCTTCGTAGGCAACGGCTCGAGCCAGCAGCACCAGGTCGTCCCTGCTCGCGCCTGCCTCCAGCAAGCGCTGGGCCGCGGCCACTTGCTCCAACGCGCCCGGGCTGGCCCAACTGTCGATTGCACCCCGCCACAAGGAGCGCTGCAACGCGAAGCGCGCGAGCTGCGGCTGGTTCTCGTCGATCTTTGACCTTGTCCTATGCGGAGCGTCTGTCGCGCCGAGAGCTTCGAACTGCGACCGGAGCGCCTCCGCTGCGGCCCGCTTCGACGGAGCAAGGTCCGACAACCACGACTGCCAGGTCGCTTCGGCATCATCCATCGCACCAGGATGCCCCACATGACGCCATCACTGACACGATCGGCAGCGTCAGCCAAGGGCGTGCGAGCAGCATCTCTGAGCGTCCTCAAAAAGGAGGGACCGGAGGAAACGGCATGCTCCTGAAACAAGAATCCGGTGACATCACTTCAGACTGAGCGGGAAGCTCGAGTACAGACCATGCTCTCTGATCCGAGCCGCTCGGTCCGTCAGCTACCCGGGCCTTCCGGGGCCGGCACCGGGACACCAGGCGGCGGTTGCGGCCTGACCGGCCGGCTCACCTCGGTGCGGTGGCTGCCTGCCCGACGGGGACCCGGCCCAGCACCGTCGTGTGCAGTTCGGCGAGCCCGCCCTCGGGCATGGAGGAGGGGCTGCCGGTTATCACCCAGCACGAGGAACTCGACAAGGCTGGGCAGTGCCCAGTACCTCGCTGCTGTGGCCGCCTCCTTCCGGACTTGCGGCGGGAGCTCGGACCCGGCCACCCCGACACCCTGCGAACCCGGGCCATACTCGCCTTCTGCCGAGGGGAGGCCGGGGATGCCGTCGGCGCCGCCGCAGCGTTCGCCGAACTGCTGCCGGACCTGCACCGGGTAGCGGGCCCCAATCACCCTCACACCCTCATGGCCCGGCAGGCTCTTGTCCTTTGGCGTAGCAGGGCCGATGGCCAGGGTCCCGCTACTGAGTAACGATCACCCGCATCAAGCGGCATGGAAAGCCGGGAGGTCCATAGCGTGGCCGCAGTCGTCGTGCGCCTTCGACGACACCGGCCCGCTCAAGCAGCGCCAGTCTCCAAGGGCACTGAGGTTTCCCGCGTCGGCGGCCCGCCGGAGGAGTGCCTCTGCGCCTTCAACGTCCCCGGCCTGCTCTCAGGTCTGCCAGCTCTTTCAGGTCACTGGGGGAAGCCCGGCCCGTACCAGCCCGATGCCGACGGCTCTGCGGTGCGGCAGCAGCCTGGCAGCACCGATGCTGCCAGTGAAGGTCCGCCCGCCCCGCGTGTCCGTCCCGCAGGCGCGGGGGTGTTCCGTGGATGCGGGCGAGGTTGGCGAACCCGCGAGTGTGTTCCGCAGATGCGGGGGTGTTCCGCTGTCCAACGGAGCGGTCACACGGACAGCCGCTCGCCTGGCCGCAGAGCTCGGCGGGACGTCGACGCTGTTCTCCCAAGTGCGCAAGGACCTCGTCGAGCAGGGATGGCTCGAACAGGTCGACCGCGTCGGCAACATCCCGGTCTACTGTCTGGGCGAGCGCGCCACCGGCGAGCACCCGGTCATCCCGCTGCGTGAACCGGATAGCGCATCACTAGCGAACTGGCTCCTCAACCACCTTCAGGGAGGGGCGCGAAGATGCGCCAGTCACGCGGCAAGCGTCCGGAACCGTGGCGGGTGTCGGCCGGTCCAACGCCCGCCCCAGTCACCTCGTCGAAGGGCTTTGATGACCAAGCAGCTTAAAGTGCATGACTGGCGGATCGAGGAACGGGAGTACGCCCGTCAGGAGCAGCGGCGTGGTCGTCGTTACGCCTACGAACACCTCATGTCTGCACGGACGGTGTTGGTCGTGGTCGATATGGTGCCGTTCTTTGTCGCAGAGGCGCCCTACGCGCTGGGCATCGTAGCCAACATCACGCGTCTGGCGACCGCGCTACGCGCGAACGGGGGCACGGTGGCCTGGATTCTCCCAGCGGGAACACCCGCACGCGAGGACTTCTTCGGCCCCCGCGTTGCTGAGATGCTCAGCCACTGCGCCGGAACCGGGCCGCTGCACGAGCGAATCTGGCCGGCCTTCCGTGTTTTCGACAGCGACCTTGTCGTGGAGAAGACCGCCGCCAGTGCCTTCTTCCCGGGACGGTGTCCGCTCCCCGGGCTACTCGAACAGCGTGGCATCGACACTGTCCTGATCACTGGCACGGTAACCAACGTCTGCTGCGAGTCCTCCGCGCGTGACGCGAGCACTCTGGGCTACCGGGTCATCATGGTCGCCGACGCCAACGCCGCCCGGCGCGACGAGGACCACAACGCCGCGCTCTACACGATCTACCGCACCTTCGGTGACGTCCGGCCCACCGCCGACCTGCTCGAACTCATCTGCAAACCTTGACGATCACTCACTTTTGAGGTGACGCCCGCAGTCAGCATCTCAAGGACGGTGAGGCCCCGCATCGGCGCTGCTGCGCTGGTGCGGGGCCTCACATCTCCATGATCAATAGTTATTCAAGCTGCGATACCTTGATGGTGGGTCGGCATGCCGGGGGAGAAGAGCAGGAGGTCAAAGCTGCTGACCGAGGCGCCTGAAGCCCCGGATATGCCCACACCAGCCCTGGCGAGTCAGCCGGTGGACGGGACCAGGGTGTGCTCGGTGCCGAGGTTTTCGCTGGTGGTGTCCTCGTAGAGGGAGGTTTCGCCGTCGGACCAGCGGATGAGGAGGTCGTCGGTGCGGTCATTGCCGGTGAAGTTGCCGGTGGTCATGACGGTGCTGTGGGTCCAGGTGCTGAAGTTGCCCCCGTGGACGGTGTGCGTGGCGCCCAGGCCGTTGACGGTGGTGCCCACGTAGCTGTTGATGGAGCCGTCCTTCCAGCGCACCAGCAGGTCCCACTTGCTGTTTCCGCTGTACTCGCCGGCGGTCAGCAACGTCGCGTCCTCCCAGGCCTTGTTGGAGTCCTTGAGCTTGTGCTCCTCCGAGAACTTCTTCTCAGTCCCGACGTTGGTGTAGAGGGTCAGCTCGCCGTCGGACCAGCGCACCATCAGATCGGTGACGTATTTGTCGGCGTTGAAGCGGCCCGCGGTGATCTGGGTGGCGTGCTTCCAGGTCTCGGCTTGGGCCGTTTTCTTTTGGACCATAGTGGTTTCCCAGTTCAGGCCCCTGGAGCCGACGTCGCCGAAGAGCGAGACCTCGCCATCGGACCAGCGCGCCAGCAAGTCGAACTGGTTGGAGCCGGTGAAGTCACCGGCGGTGATCCCTTCCGCGTACTGCCATATGCTGCCTTTGGGCGCCAGTTGCTGCTGCTCGCTGAACCCGCCGCCGCCGTTGCCGCTGTAGTAGGTGACCTCACCATCGGTCCACACCACGATCAGGTCGCCGCGCCCGCGGCCACTGAAGTCGCCAGCGGCCATCAGCTTGGCGTGCTTCCAGGTACTGGCGCCGCCCATGGTGTAGCCAGGGACGCTGGGCTGTTGGTACTTGCCGTAGTTGGGGTGGCGGCCGTGCTGAGCGTCATCGTAGAGACGGAAGAAGTAGTCCTGGTGCATCGGGCTGTAGGTGATGCGGTTGTACATCGGGCTTTTGGTGTCCAGGATGCCGCCCCCGTTGTAGCCGCCGACGTTTCCTATGATTTCACCGGTTCCGTCATCGTGGAACTTGGAGAACCAGGGGCCTCCGGAGACACCGCCCCACATGCCAGCACAGTCGATCTGCATTTGATTGTACCCCGGCAGCGGCCATGTCTTGGTGTTGCACTTTACCGGCATATCTTTCGGGTTGTGGCCGGTATCGGGATAGCCGACGATCATGACCTTGTTGTAGAAGCTCTTGGTCCGCGCGAGAGTGTTACCACCCACCACGTCCTGCACGCCCTTACCCTTGACCGACTTCAGGCTGGCGAACGAAAAATCCAGATCAGAGACATTACTAGTATCATTGTGCACGTATTCCGGATAGAAGAACCAATCTTTCACCGGCCAGATTCCGTACGGTATGGCAGGCACATTGTTACCGTTGTACTTGGGTACGAATGCCACCCTTTTCGTGAGTCTTCTGGTGCAATGGCCTGCGGTCAGGATGAGGTTGTGCCCTGGGCTTTGTACAACGCTGGCTGAGCAGTAATGCGGCCGGTTTTTCTCATCAAGCCCGAAGAGCGCGCCGACGGACTTCATGCCGCCGAAGTGGTCCACCTCGTCGCCTGCAGCCGCTCCCGGCCCCGCATCGCTCGGGGCCGGGCTCCCGGTCGGCGGCGCAGGTGGCCGTCCAGCAGGGTCGGTGGCGGAGGCCATGCGCTCGGGTGTCCAGAACTGGCTCAGCTCCTCTGCCTCCGCATCACCGTCCGTGTCGTTTTGCGCAGGGGGCGCCGATGAGGTGGCGCTCGGTGTAGGGGGTGCGGCCGCGCTGGTGGCGGCCTGGGGGAGTTGGGCAGTTGTGGAGGACGGCGGGTTCGATATCTCGTGCGTGGGTGGGGTGGGTGTGCCTGCGGCTACTGCCGGACCGGCGGCCAGGACAAGGAGGCCTGTTGCGGCCATGACGGCACGCCGGAGGCGCGCTCCGTGCAATGACATGTGTTTCACTCTTCGTTCGGATTACGCCTTCTCTGTTTTCAGGGAAGGCTTAATAGGCGAGCGCTTACAAGGAATCCGGGCTCGCCAAAAAGGCTTGCGGGCCGGGACTTCCGGTCCGCAAGGCGGGGAGGAAAAGAAGGTTCAGGCTGCGGTGCCCCTACGCCTACGGGCGCGGATCACGCGGATACCGACTGCCGTCAGGCCAGCGCAGGCGATGGCGAGGCCAGTCCAAAGCCAGGGTGCATACCGGCTCAACAGCGACGGCTCCGAGGAGCTGGAAGATGAAGGCGGCGGGTCTTCGGCTTTCGCGGAGACGATCAGGTTCTGCGTCACGCTCTGCCGTCCTCCGTGCGAGGACACCGTCACCGGATATACACCCTCGGGAAGATTCGGCCGCAATTGGACATGCCCTGCATACACGTAGGGTCCGTCTTCTGCGTCCTGCCGAAGATCCGGGTCGTCACTGGTGTGCATACGCAGAGCCAGCGAGTGCTCAAAAGCCGGCGATTGCGCCTGAAGAGTTCCGGCACCGTCATCGTCGACAGCGAGGGAGATGGCTACCTGCGCACCAGGGAGCACCCGATGCGCTTGCCCCGCCGGGTCGATAGGGTTACTCGCATAGCGGGGGTAGATGTCGAAGCGGCGAACGTAGCTGGAATACGGCGCATCCTCCACCGCCATCTCAGCGCTGGCAATCTCCCGTCCGTGATAGATCGCGGCGACCACATACCGGCCTGGAGAGTCGGTCGTGTAGTGCCCGTATTCGTCTGCGCTCTCCGTGCCCTGGCTATCGTGTGGCGCAACTTCATAGCGAAAGGGATATGACAGGTGGTCATTGGGGTCGGCGGGTCGGGCCTCGATAGTGGCATTGTCCCAGCCTGGCGGCATCCCACTGAGATGAACGGCGGCGAGCCTGCCGGCCCGTACCGGCGTGTGCCCGTGTGGGCCCAGGCCGAACACTTCAAGCCGCGGCCGCGAAGGAGCGGTCGGCGAACCGGTAGCTGAGGGCGAGGGCGTCTCCGCATGGGCAGGCGCCAGGGAGAGGAGCAGCGCGGACGCCACAGCGGCGGCGAACGCGGGCAGACGGGCGGGACGGTGCATCAGGTGCATCAGAGTCTCCGGGTCCGGGGAAGAGCGATGAGTTCGCCCACTACGGCTTCTTGGCGGTCCCCGAAATGAGAAGGAGGAGGGGCTCCCTCGGCTGTTCCGGCAGCGGCCGACGCCGATCGGTCCGTCAGTCGCGCCACCGTCCCCCTGGCGGATAACCCGCGCGCGGTAGCGGCATTCCAAGCGGTCCGGAGACCAGCTGGCACCGTCACCGGACGAATTCCCGTTGCAGAGCGCTGAGTACGTGCCCAGCAAGGCACATCCCGGCGCTTCCTACTCGTGTTCACAGTCGTTCCCCCCGACCCTTCAGCCCCCGCCGAATTGCGCTACCTCAGAGCACTCCGAGACCGCAACGAGTCGAAATGATCATGCCATGTCCACGCCTGGCCGTACAGCCCTTTCACTGGCCACGCCTGCCCTGAGTTACTTGAACTTTGCACTGCCCAAATACCACTGATGCCCCGCCCTGGCCGCCTCCACGTACCTGACCGACACAGGCGGCTGAAGACATCAGGACAACGGCGATGGCAATCCAGCCGATCTTGGCTGGCACGCCCCGAGAGGGTTCCAAGCCCGCTGCCCTCTCCCGCATGATCACTACCGTCCAACGGCGTCCCACTCGACCAGCGTGACGTCGTACAGAGCCCGGGTTCACCAGCCAGGGCTACAGCAACGGGAGAAGACCGTGAGAATCGCCAGACCGACCACGGTGACGGCTGTCATAGCCACGGCGGCAATCTTCAGCACCGGACTCTCCTCTGCCGCCACGGCGGCCGAACACAACACCCGAGAACAGTCGGTGGCTGCTGCCCCCGCCCACCCGGCCGCAGCCATGGCGGCCCAGGAAGAACTCGACTCGGCTGACGGGCAACGGTTCGTGGCCGCGCTGGACGTAATCAACGAGATGCCCGACAGCGTCGCGGAACAGGGCGAGGCGGCAGTCCAGGCATACCTGGCCGAACACCTCCCTGCCGACAAGGACGGCTCGGTGGCCTCCGGCTGGTGGCAGACCACCAAGTGCGTGGCCGCCATCACCGCCGCCGTCGCCGGCGGCTCGGTTCCCGTCGTCAAGGTCCTCAAGCTCAAGAAGTTCATCAGCAAGGCCGGAGGCGTGAAGAAGGCTGCCTACCTGCTGATCCGCGTCGCCAGGGGCGAGGAGAAGATCAGCGAACTGGGCTCTACCCTTGGCGGTTTGGCATCGGCCGTGCTCGGCGTTGACTCGATAAAGAAGCAGTGCCGCTGACCGGGAAGTCCCCATCTCATGACGAGTACCAAGACACGCACGACAGCCCTGATCACACCCGTCGCACAGCAAGCCCAGGACGAGGCGAAGGTCCTGGCAGACCAAGGCCGCACGGCCCAGGCCATCCGCCGACTGCGCAAAGACTCGGGCCTCAGCCTTCATGCGGCACCCATCGCCCTCGACTTGCCCACCCAGGGCCATGCCCTGCCCACCGACTACCGACAGGCAGTGCACGCACTGCGCCAGTGCGACGCCCAGCTGGTCGGCGAGATGACGAACCTGCTCCATAACAAAAACCAGGACTCGGCCATCAAACTGCTCCGGGAGCGAACCGACATCGACCTGGCCGGGGGATACCACCTCGTCATAGAGCTGGCAGCGGAATCCGACGTGCACTGACCCCACTGGCCAGCACTTCGACACGAAGGGGAGGGTCAACACACAACCAGATTCAGGCCCTTCCCTTCCCGGCTCCGGGCGATCACCCATGAACTCAGAAACCCCTGGCCATAGCCCGCTGACAACGCCAATATGCCCTCATGCGCTTCCCCCGTTCCTCGGACCCCGAACTGCTCGACGTCGTCGACCGCTACGTCAAGCCAGCAACGCAGGGAGCCGGGCGCTACCTGCACCTCCTCCATGCAAACTTCACGCGAGACGACGAGAGCGAGCGCGCCCCCTTTCTTCAGTCCCTGAGTGCCGCCGCCCACAAGATCACCGACGAAGAACTCGAGATCCTGCTGGACAGCGAATGGCGCTCCCGCCTCACGGCCGCCTGGCTGATCGGCTTCGACCGCCGCGAACACTTCCGCGATGTCCTCGGCGACCTGCTCCTGGCCAGCCAGCTCTGCTTCGCCGGCCAGGGCTACTGCTTTGCCCTCGCACGTTTCGGCACCAACGAGGATGCCCAGCATCTGACGGCTTACCTGGACCGGTACCTTCGACGGCCTGACTGCCAGTACGACCAGCACTGGGCCATCAGCGCGCTCCTCCACATCGACAGCCGCACAGGAAGTGAACACGCCGCCCACTTCCTGGCTCCCGGCGGCCTCTGGCAGCGGTGGAACGACGCCCAGTACAGGCCGTCGCCGCCGGGCCGATTCATCGACGAACTGTGCGCTCTTGCTGCTGAAAACGCAGCCGCAGAAGGTCTCAACTCGGTGTCACAGGAAGGGGCCTGAACCATGAACCAACCGCAGAGCGTGCCGATGCCCGGCCAGGTCTGGGGCCTGGCAGCGGCGGATCCCGGCGGGCCTGTCTTCGTCACCAGCTACGACGGCAAGAACCTGTCCACCACCGTGCTCACCGCCATGGATGCGGGCGGAGGGGTCTTGTGGCGCCGCGAGTTCGACGGACACCCCAGCCAACCGCGCGTCAGTACCAGCGGCTCCGTATGGGTCGCCCATCGCGGGCCGACGGGTGCCGTGCTGACCGAACTGGACGCCACCGGCTCGACCCTGCGCTCGATCACACCCGAACACGAGCCCTTTGAGCGCCTCGGTTCGTTCGCGGTGTTGCCCGACGGTATCTGCGCGTCCTTTCTGCCCACCGAACGGAACCGCGCCGTTCCGGCCGGCCGTCACGCGCGGGTCGCACGCCACGGCGAGGACGGTTCGGTGAGGTGGTCGACACCGACTGTGCTCGACCACTTGTCCTTTCCGGGCTGCGTCGAGATCAGCGCGGAGACGAACTGGGAAATGCGCCCTTCGAAGCCGTGGGCACCGCAGACCATAGAGGCACACCACTGGGAGCCATTGCTGGTCGCCGGCCATCGCATCGCCGCGACTTTTGCCGACGGCAGGAGCGGAATCGCCGTCACGTTCTTCCTGGACACCACCACCGGTCGGCTCGTCGCCGCGACCCGTCCCGGGCCCAGTCACCACAAGGCGGTCGTCGGGCCGGGCGAGTTCCTCATCGGCTCCCAGGGTTACGGCGCGTTCAGCACAGCCCGCTATGACTCCTCCGGCGCCGTTGTGCAGGAGTGGCCGACGCACGCGATGCTGCTGATCGACCGACACGGCGCCATCACCGGCCCCGAGTCCGAGAACGTTATGCCGTCCCGTTCGCGCTTCGTTGGCCTCGATACCGATGGCACAGTGCGGCGCGGACCTGCACTGTCCGGCTACTACACCACCTACCCAGCTCTGGACGATGAAGGCACCGCAGTGTTCTGGCGGGATGGCCGACTGCTCGCTGTCGACACCGACTTCCAGATGCGGGAGCTATTCGCTTTGGAAGACGAGAAGCGCGCCGTGATGAGCAAAATCATGCTGCTCGACCAGGGGCAGGTGGCCTTCGCCCTGCACGACGAGCTCTTCATCCTGCGATCCACGGGCCTCGGTCCTTTGGACAGCGGCGTCTGGCCATGCGCGGACGGTGGTCTTCGCGGGAACCCCGTGACACACCAGTAGCGCCAACCGACAGCTCAAGGGCACTCGGAGCCGCTGATCCGGCCAGCAGGCCGACGGCTGGCTACCTCAATCGGCCGGCACTCGGTCGTATCCGGGCACGAAGATCTCAAAAGTGTCCGGATAAGTCAGGAAGTGTCTGTCCCGCAGGTGCGGGGGCTGGCGACCAGCCAGGACGGGCGAGCCAGCATCGAACTCGTCCCGCAAAGGAGGATCAACGACACTCGCGAATATGGCGAAGGAACCCAGAGGACCCCTTCTTGATCACCCTTACCTGATCCCGGCCGGATCAGTAGTTCTCACCGAATGCCTCGCGCTGCATGCGTTCCAGCCAGCCGCTGAACATGCGGGCCAGCGGCGGCACGGGCACCCCGCCGCGCTCGTCAGGCAGGTCAGCAACCGACAGCAGCCAGGCGGGCATGAAACGGAGCGTCCAGCCCGGCGCGGTCTTCCGCATATGGACCTCGAACCCCTTCCAGATCCGCTCGCTGAGCGCCGGGGCGAACCGGTCCAGCAGTTCGCGCTCCTCGTCACCGGCGTGCGCGGTGAGCTGCTCACGGACCCGCCCGGTGAGCTCAGCCAGTTGGGCGGCGGCCGAGCCGTCGGCCGCCAGCCGGCTGCCCGCCTCGTGCATGGCAGCGAGGACCTTGTTGAGCTCCCCGTGCTCAGCCTCGAGCAGCGCCAGCGCCGCCTCGTCCGCGCCGAGATCACGCAGCCGGGGCCAGAGGAACCCGTCCTCGCCCTCGTGGTGGTGTTCGATGACCTGGCAGAGCTTGTCCGTGTACCCGGCGAGCGCCGCCGCCCGCACGGTGTCGGGTGCGTCGGCCAGCTGTGCGGCGGTGATCTGGACTCGGCCCAGGTCCCGCACCATAGCCCGGTGGGCCAGGAGCATCGTCCGGTGACCCCGGGGGAGGGCGGCAAACGGCTGGGGCATGGCAACTCCGTAAGTTGTGGGGCGGCCCGGGAGGGCCGGGTGTGGCTTATGGGAACTTGTCTTCAGTGGCTTCCGAGGAGCGGCCGCCCGGCTCTCCGGGGCGCCCTGTTCGCTGATTGAGGTGTGCGCTTCGGTCGCTGTTTACGGAGTTGACGACGGGGTGTTCCTCGGGCCGACGGCACGTCGCGCGGAACGAGGAGGGGCGAGTGAACAAGCGACAGGCCCAGGTCTGGGCTGGCATCGACGCCGGCAAGGGCCACCATTGGGCGGCGGTGGTCGACGAGACCGGAGCGACTCTGTGGTCGAGGAAGGTCGACAACGACGAGTCGGCGATCTTGACGGCGCTCGGCGAGATCCTGGACCTGGCCGAGGAGGTTCACTGGGCGGTGGACATCTCCGGCACATCCTCCGCACTGCTGCTGGCCCTGCTCGCGGCCCACGGCCAGCAGGTTGTCTACGTGCCTGGACACACGGTCAACCGCATGTCCGGTGCCTACCGGGGCGAGGCGAAGACCGACGCCCATGACGCCTACGTCATTGCTGAAACCGCTCGCCACCGCCGGGACTTCGCCGCCATCGACGTTCCTGCCCAGCTCGCTGCCGACCTTGCTCTGCTGACCGCGCATCGCGCGGACCTGGTGGCCGACCGGGTGCGGATGATCAACCGGCTGCGTGACATGCTGACCGGCGTCTTCCCCGCGCTGGAGCGGGCCTTCGACTACTCGCATCACAAGGGCGCGCTGGTGCTGCTGACCGGCTACCAGACCCCGGCGGCGATCCGCCGCCGCGGCCGGGCCCGTCTGACAGCCTGGCTGGCCAACCGCAGCGTGCGCGGCGCTGACGCGGTCGCCGCGACCGCGCTGGAGGCCGCGCAGGCCCAGCAGACCGCGCTGCCCGGCGAGGACATCGCCGCCCAGATCATCGCCGGTCTCGCGGCGCAGATCCTGGCCCTGGACGACCGACTCCAACGCATCGACAGGCAGATCCGGGAAACTTTCCGCAGCCACCCGCAGGCGGAGATCATCGAGTCCCTGCCCGGCATGGGCCCGATACTCGGGGCCGAGTTCGTCGTCGCGGCCGGCGACCTGTCGGCCTACGCCGACGCCGGCCATCTGGCCTCGGCGGCCGGGCTTGTGCCGGTCCCGCGCGACTCCGGACGCCGTACCGGCAACCTCCACCGGCCCAAGCGCTACAGCCGCCGCCTGCGCCTGGTCTTCTACATGTCCGCGCAGACCAGCATCGTCCGCGACGGACCGAACCGGGGCTTCTACCTGAAGAAGCGCAGCGAGAGCTGCAAACACGTCCAGGCCGTCATCGCACTCGCGCGCCGTCGAGCCAGTGTCCTGTGGGCACTGCTGCGTGACGGCCGGGCCTTCACCCCCGCCCCGCCGGTCACGCAAGCAGCTTGACTTCGTCATTGAGGCTCCTCGGGGAGGACTCGGCGATACGGCTCGTAAGGATGCTGCTCGAAAAAGCGTGTTACGGGGAGACGTCCGGTCAGATCCCGCCATGCGGCAGTGGCTTTCCCAGGAGGTCGGCGAGGGCCTTGGTGAGGCGCTCCACCTCGGCCGACGTTCCCACGGAAATGCGCACATACCCGGGTGATCCCAGTGGGGCGAGGTCACGCACGAGGATCCGGTGGTCCATCGCGAGCCGCTTGACCAGTCCGGCGGCGTCGGCCTGCCACTCGTCCGGAATGCGGGCCATCACGAAGTTGGTGACGGACGGGATGCAGCGGAAGCCGAGCTTGTCCAGATACCCGTGGAGCAGATGCCGGGTCCGGGCATTCTCCGACCGCACGCGGGCCATGTGCTCCGGGTGTTCCAAGGCCCGTAGCACTGCTCGCTGGGCAGCCCGGTTGACGTTGAAGGGCAGGGCCTGGGCGGTCGCCGCGACGCGAGCGACGAGGTCCGCCGGGCCAATGGCCACGCCGAGCCGCACGGCCGCGAGCCCCCATGCCTTGGAGAAGGTGCGCAGTACCACCAGCCGGCGGCCCTCGGCCAAGGCGGCCAGGGCGAACTCGTGGGCGGGGCCCGCGTAGTCCAGGTAGGCCTCGTCGAGGACGAGGATGGCTCTGCCGCGTTCGGCAGCATCCACCAGCCGGTGAACGCCGGCCCGGTCAAGGACGGTGCCAGTCGGGTTGACCGGGTTGCAGACGAACGCGAGGGCGGCGGAGCCCCGGTTCAGCTCGTCGGCGAGCGCCTCGACCGGAACCGCCGCGTCGTGCAGCGGCAGGGTGTGGGCAGCCGCTCCCACCGACGCGGCGGAGAGCACGTACCCGGGGAAGGTTCCGGCGGTGGTGAGCACACAGGCGCCAGGCTCGCGGAGGAACGTCAGTGAGGCGAGCAGCACGAGCTCGTCGGTGCCGTTGCCGACCGCGATCATCTCCGGTGCGACCCCGAAGTGGGCAGCGAGTACCGCCCGCAGCTCAGTGCACTCGCTGCCCGGGTAGCGATGAAGGAAGGCGCCCGTCTCCGCGTGCACCGCCTCGATGGCGCCGGGTGGGGGCCCGTAGGGATTCTCATTGAGGTGCAGTCGGAGATATTCGCCCTCGGGGAGCTCAGTGTCGGCGAAGAAACCGGCGGGCAGGGCCCGGCCCAGGTTCATGGCGTGGCCTCGCAATTGTTCAAAGCGGTACGGGAATGGAGTAGAGAAATCAGGGAGAAGGGGTGCGGAACACGGGGCCGGGTCCAGCGGGTCAACCGAGCCGGACACGGGCGAGGGTCTTCAGCCGGCCGTCGTCCCGGCCGAGCAGTGACCGGCAGCGGAACCGCTGGATCTTGCCGCTGGGTGTCCTGGGCAGTCCGCCCCGCTCGACGAAGACACACTCGTCGAGCGCGATGCCCGACTTCTCCCGGGCGACAGCAGCGGCCCGGTCGGCGATGAGCGCCAAGTCGTCGCGGGCGCGCTGGGGTTCGAGGAAAAGCACCAGCCGGGGCGGTCCGGAGGCGGCCACGTCGACCAGGGCCGAGCACCCGGCTCGGACAGGGCCGAGCGCCTCGACCGCGGACTCGACCTCACCGGCGTAGACATTGCGGCCGCCCACCGAGATGAGGTCGTCGGCGCGGCCCACGAAGTAGACCTCGCTGTCGTGGACGAAGCCAAGGTCGCCGGTGTGCAGGGCGCCGTCGCGGAACGTCTCAGAGGTACGTCCGGGGTCGCCGTGGTAGCCGGTGGCGAGGCTTGGGGAGGAGACGACCAGCTCCGCCACGCGGTCCGGGTGCGCGGCTCGTACCGTCACGCGCGGCAGCGGCGGGCCGTTGGAGACGAGCAGGGTGGCGCCCGGCGTCCCGTCGGCTACTGGCACGATCCGGCCGGCGTTAAGCGCGCTGCCGTCGAAGGAGCGCGCCACCGGGTCGGTGGCACGCGGGGTGGCGGCCACCGCGAGGGTCGCCTCGGCCATGCCGTAGGCGGGCATGAAGACGGCACGGGTGAGACCGGAGGGGCCGAAGGCGGTGGCGGCGGCCTCCAGGGTGTCCCAGTCGACGCGTTCCGCGCCGACGACGCAGACCCGGAGCCGGAGTGGCTCGGGCAGCACCGCACGGCCCTGGGCGCGAGTGGCCAGATGGAGCGCGGTGTTGGTACCGGCGGTCATGGTCGCGCCGAACTCTGCCATGTCGCGGAACCAGGAGCGCGGCGCCATGCCGAACCGCTCGGGCGACGACAGCACGAAGTCGTAGTCGAACACCCAGGCGTGCAGCAGTGTTCCGAACATGCCCATGTCATGGGACAGCGGTAACCAGGAGGCGATGGATTCCGCGCCGGGCCGCCCGCCCGACATCTCGCGCAGCATGGCCAGTTGGGCGCCGATGGCCCGGGCACTGAGCTCGCATCCCTTGGGTGAACCGGTGCTGCCGGACGAGAACTGGATAAACGCCGTCTCCTCGGATCCTGGCGGCGACGGATCGAGGCGCGTGCGGGCGTACCGGTGCCGGGACTCGTACAGCGTGGGCCAGGTGAACACGGGGAGCCCGGCGGTGAGTTCTTCCGGGACCAGGGGCGCCAGGTGCTCGTCCGTCAGCAGCACCACAGGGTCGAGTCGTTCGGCAAGTGCGTTCAGCCGTCGGCCGTACGCGCGGTGCGTCTGGCCGCGGGCCGGGAGCGGCATCGAGGCCACGGCGCCGCCCGCCAGCCAGACCGCCAGCAGCCCGCGCACGGTGTGAGCGGAGTTGGTGAGGACGGTGGCCACCCGGGTGCCGGGCCGTACCCCGGCCGCCCGCAGGACGACGGCCATGCCGTGGGCGTCGGCGACGATGTCGCGCCACGGGGTGTGGCCGAAGCCGTTCTCCTCCCAGTGGTGCAGCACCCCGTGGGTGTCCCGCCGGACGAGCGGCTCCCAGAGCTCCTGTGCGGTGGGCGCCATGGTCACTCCACGTCCACCAGGGACACGGCGGACTCACGGGTGCGCTCCGCCATGGGCGCGATCTTCTGCTGAGTGGCGAGGAGTTCGTCCCGGCTGAGCCGGCTGCCAATGGCCCTGCCGATCCCTGCCTCACGCAGGGTCATGCGCTCGGGGTCGATCCGGATCACCTTCCAGGCCAGCCCGGTCTTTTCCAGCGCCCAGATGAAGGTCGCGGAGATATCGACCTCGTACCACTTCATCCCGTGTCGCGCCGACCGCGGGAAGGCGTGGTGGTTGTTGTGCCAGGCTTCGCCGAAGGACGGGACAGCGAGCCAGGCGACGTTGCGCGAGTGGTCGGTGGTGGAGAAACGGCGGCGGCCGAAGTAGTGGCCTATGGAGTTCACCGCGTACGTCATGTGGTTGATAAGGAAGATACGGACGAGACCGCCCCAGAGGATCCCGGTGAGCAACGCCTGCACCGAGCCGCCGGTGACGGCGAAGGCCAGCAAGCCGGGGAGGATGAGGCCGCCAACTACAATGGCGGCGAATTTCTCGCTGAGCCACCGCAGCGGCTTCTCCCGCACCAGGTCCGGGCAGTAGCGGATCGGGTCGGAGCTGAGATTCTCCTCGAAGAGCCACCCGAGGTGGGCGTGCCACATGCCGGCAAGCGCCCCCTTGAACCCGGGTTCGAAGCCGAGGTGCGGGCTGTGCGGATCGCCCTCCTTGTCGGCGACCCGGTGGTGCTTGCGGTGGTGGGCGGCCCAGATGATCGGCGGGCCCTGGCCGGCCAGCACACCCGCGGTGGCGAGCGCCACCCGGACCGGCTTGTGGGTCTCGAACGAGCGATGGGTCAGCATCCGGTGGTAGCCGGTGGAGATGCCGATCCCAGAGATCACATACATGACGACCGTGACCAGCACATCCGTCCAGCCGAAGACGCGGTTCCAGGCCAGCGTCATGGCAGCCGCCAGCGCCAGCAACGGTACGACGGAGACGACCAGCATGTACCAGCGGTGTTCCTTGCCGTCCACTCACCCTCCCTTTCTCTCGGTCTTGATCACACGCCGGAGGTCGTCTCCGGGTCGAACTCGGTACGCAGCGGGGGCAGCAGCAGCGCGAGCAGGGCGGCACACGCGTTGAGCGCGGTGCCGAGGAGGAACGC
The DNA here is from genome assembly GCF_044593195.1 of Streptomyces sp. NPDC052396. Taxonomy (NCBI): domain Bacteria; kingdom Bacillati; phylum Actinomycetota; class Actinomycetes; order Kitasatosporales; family Streptomycetaceae; genus Streptomyces; species Streptomyces sp. NPDC052396. The sequence goes on along the minus strand of NZ_JBIUAW010000023.1, from coordinate 28,053 downwards.
CGAGTGGAAGCTGGCCAGCAGCGCGTCGGGCAGCGCTCTTCCCGCCGTGAGCTGGTGGTCGAACCGGCTGTTGGCCAGCGTGGCGAGGACCGCGAGCCCGGTGGCGCCACCGATCTGCTGGCCCGTGTTGAGCACGCCGGAGGCAGCCCCCGACTCGGCCCTCGGCACCCCGCTGACCGCCGCCGTCACCAGCGGCACCATCGCCAGCCCGTATCCGGCGGCGCACAGCAGGAGGGTGGGCAGGAGGTCGCTCGGGTACGAGGCCTTGACCGGCGAGTCCAGCAGCAGGGCGAGCCCGCAGGTGGCCGTGGCGAGCCCGGTGAAGCACAGCAGCCGCCCGCCCAGCCGGGGCAGGAGCTGGATGGCGATCCCGGAGAACGCGGCCATCGTGACGCCGAACGGGGCCCAGGAGAGTCCCGCCCGCAACGGTGACCAGTGCTGGAGGGTCTGCATGTACTGGGTGAGGAAGAAGAAGATCCCGTACAGCCCGGAGGCGGCGAGCAGCATCATCACGTTGGCTGTGGCGATCTGCCGGCGGGCGAAGAGGCCTAGCCGGATCAGCGGTTCCGGGGCGCGCTGCTCGCGGATGAGGAAGGCCACCAGGAGCACCGCCGCACCGACGAGCCCCGACAGGGTCGCGGTGGAGCCCCAGGGGCGGTGGCTGGTGCTGATCACGGTGTAGACGAGGAGCAGCAGCGACGCGGTGATCAGCACGGCACCGGTGCCGTCGGTCGCCGGCCGTCGGCCCGTCCCCTCCATGCGGTCTGCGAGGACCGGCCGAAGGGTGAGGACAAACAGCAGGACACCGACAGGGATATTGATGAAGAACACCCAGCGCCAGTCGATGAGGTCGGTGACGACGCCGCCGAGCAGCACCCCGGAGACCCCGGAGACGCCGGTGAGCCCTCCCCAGACGCCCAGCGCCTTCCGCCGCTCGGTGGCCTCACTGAAGAAGGTGATGAGGATGGAGAGCGCCGCGGGACTCAGCAGGGCCGCGCCGAAGCCCTGGGCGCCGCGCGCCACGATCAGCGTGTCCGCCGAACCGGCCAGCCCACACACGAGCGAGGCCGCCGTGAAGACGCCGAGTCCGATGAGGAAGACCCGCCGCCTGCCGAACAGATCGGCGCACCGGCCGCCGAGCACGAGAAAACCGCCGAACAGCAGCATGTAGGCGTCGACGACCCAGGCCAGCGAGGCCCGGTCGAAATCCAGCGCGGTGCGGATCGTCGGCAGCGCCATGGACACCACGGTGTCATCGATGATGACCATGAACTGTGCCCCGCAGGTCACTGCGAGTACCAGCCCCGCACCGGCGGTCGCTGCGGCCTTCGCCGCCGACGCCGCTGTGGTGGAACCAGCGGTTCCTCTCCTCAATGCCCTCACCCCTTCTGCCCTTGTGCCGTCTCGTCTGCCGCAGGCCGACCCGTGCCGGGTCCCGTTCCGCCGGCGCCTCAGGCGCGCGGTGCCGCCCCGGCCACCACCCGGTTCAGCCGGTCCATGCGAGTGGCCAGGGGCATTCGCCCCTCGAGCCGGAAGGCCGGCAGCCGCCGGCCGTCGACATCGCTGAAGCCGTACTCTCCGGCCAGGTCGCCGGTGGCAAGCACCGCACCGGAGCGCTCCAACACCTGGGGGTCGGCGGCGAGATGGACAACGGCACGGCCCACATACTCAGGGGAGTGCACGACCGCCGCCGGGCCGTCGCCCAGCGCCGCCCACGCAGCCTCGACCCGCTCGGTACGGACGAAGCCGGGGTGGAGGGAGACGGCTGCGATCCGTTTCTTCCGCAGGTCGGCCGCGAATGCCCGGCAGAGCCGGTCGTTGGCGGACTTGAAGACGTCGTAGGCCGCCTGGCCGAGATAGGTATCGCCGTCGGTGAATCCGATGCCGACCACCAGCCCTCGCCGGTGCGGCAGCATCAGGGGGACGAGCAGCCGGGTGACGTCGTACTGGGCCCGCAGCGATCCCTCGCATAACTTGTAGCGCCACATCGGCTGTTCCCAGAACGGTGCGTCGAACCGCACGTCGGTGGAGCGCTCGTACCCCGCCCAGGCGTTGTTCACCAGCACGTCGAGCCGCCCGTGGTCGGCCCGGATCCGCTCAGCCAGCGCCTCGTTGTCGGCGGTGAACCGGTGATCGCAAGGCACCGCCACCCCGGTGCCGCCGCGCGCGGTGACGTCGTCGGCGGTGTCCTCGACGGTGCCGGGCAGGCCCTCGGTGCGCATCCCGGTCCGGGTGCTGCGCCCGGTGACGTACACCGTGGCTCCCGCGCTGCCCAGGGCGAGCGCGATGCCGCGCCCCACTCCCCGGCTGGCGCCGGTGACGACAGCCACTGCGCCGTCGAGGCAGGGCGCATGCCACTCGTAGTGCTGTTTGTTCGCGTCGGTCACGCGGGTGTCCTTTCCGGGTCGAGGCCAGCGGCGTGGGCGAGGGTGCGGCGGTAGGCGACGGTGTCGGGCACCTTGGGCAGGCCGTAGCGCTCGCGGAGCTCGGGCAGGGAGCTGGGCAGGATGCCGCCGCTGCAGCGGGTCACCTCGCTCACGTCGCGCAGGACGGCGAGGTACGAACGGGCCTGCGGCGGCAGGCCGTCCAGAGCCTCGGGGCCGAGGGTGTCCGGGTCGACGACCGGGACGGGGCGTGGTTGCCGCCCGAGGGCGGCCGTGTGCTGGGCGCACACCTGGAGCGCCGCTCCCATGTCCATGGCCTCCGCGCCGTAGGTGACCCAGAACTCGCCGCCGTCGTGGCCGAGTTCGACGGCGCCGAGCACTGCCTTGGCGAGGAGGTCCTGCGGCACGACGTCGACGCGGTTGCCCGGATGGACGGGGACGAAGGGCGCCCGGCCCCGGCAGATCCAGTCCGACATCAGCTGCACGATCTGGCCGCGCGAGGTCCAGCCGGTGACCGAGTCGCCGATCAGATTGGTGGGCCGGAACACCGCGTGCGGCACCCCGCTGTCCCGGAGGAGCATCTCGGCGTGGCGCTTGGAACGGATGTAGTTGCCGGTGACGTTGATGTCACTCAGCAGGAACGGTGCATCGTCTGCCAAAGCCGCCACGAAGGCAGTGCTCATGAAGTGCACGGTACAGCCTGCCTGTTGGGCGAAATCAACCACTCGGCGGGTGCCTTCTACATTGACGGGGGTGTAGCACGTGGCAGAAAGCCCCCACTCGGTCAGGCCTGCCGAATGGATCACGGTGTCGACCTCTTCGGCGAGGGCACGGTAAGCGGCATCGCCCAGGCCGAAGCGGGGGCGGGTCACATCGGCGGGGAGCACCCGCGCAGTGCCGTCCGCAAGCGCGGTACCGCCGGGGCGGACCATGGCGATCAGCGCCAGCTGGCGGCCGACGGCCTCCTGGAGGACCGCACGGCCGACGACACCGGAGGCGCCGGTCAGCAGAACGGTTGTCACAGCCGGGCCTCCTTCCGCTCCAGCATCCGGGTGGTGACCTGTGCACCCACCGACAGCAGCGGCTCGGGCGGGAAGCGGCGTGCCATGCGGTGCCGGTCATCCACATACAGCAGCCTCGCGTACTCGGTGTCCCTGCCGAGCATCAGGTCGCGCAGGACCTTGCCACCGGTGTGGGTGGCGGCGATGCCGTTGCCGTTGAAGCCGTAGCCGTAGAAGACGTTGCCGGCCGGCAGCGAGCCGAAGTGCGGGGCGTAGTCACGGGTGATGTCGATAGCGCCGCCGTAGGCATAGGCGAAGCGCACGTCCTGCCACATCGGGAAGAAGCGCTGGAAACAGGTGTGGAGCTGGCGGTAGGCCCGCGGGTCGTTCATCCGGCGTTTGCGCAGGTCTCGGCCGAAGAAGTACAACGCCGGACCGCCCGCCCACAGAAGTCGGTTGTCGGCTGTGAACCGTGCGCAGGTGAGGAAGGTCTTCGCCTCCACCATGCCCTCGCGGCCCGGCCAGGCGATGCGGCCCCGCTGCTCGTCGGTGAGGGGTTCGCTCACCAGCGCGTAGCTCCACACCGGCACGGTGCGGTCACGGAACGGCGCGAACGTGAACTGCTGGGCGTTGGCGGCGATGACAACCTTGTCGGCAGTGACCCGGCCGCCGGGAGTGACGACCACCGGATGCGCCCCCGGCACGACACGCAAGACCGGGGTGTTCTCGTAAACGGTCACTCCCCGCTCCTTGACCACCCGGGCCAGCCCCCGGGCGAGCTTGAACGGGTTGACCAGCGCGCCTCCGGTCCGTATCGCGCCAAGCAGCGCGGGGGAGCCGATGACCGCCTGCGCCTGGGCGGCGTTGAGCAGCTCCGGCTGGTCCCGGCCGGCGATCAGGCCGGCCAGCTCCCGGTCCTCGCGGAGCCGGCGCAGCTGCGCCTGGTCGGTGGCGACCATGAGGTAGTCGCTGGCCTCGTATTCCGCGTCGATTCCGTTTCGGCGGAGGAAGCGGCCGATCTCCAGAATGGACCGGCCCACCGCCTGCGAAGCGGCACGGGCGCGTTCGGTGCCGAACTCCTTCACCAGGGCCTGGATGTCCTTGCCGATGGTGGGGGTGACGAACCCATCTGCCCGGCCGGACGCCCCATACCCGCAGTGCTTGGCCTCCACGATGCAGATGTCGAGGTCCGGCTCGGCCTCTTTGAGAAAGCAGGCGGTCCACAGCCCAGTGTATCCGCCGCCGACGATGGCCACGTCGCAGCCGGTGTCCTCGCGCAACGGCGGAGAGGGCACCACCGATTCGGTGTCATGCCAGTACACGACATGTTTGCGGGAAGTCACCGGCGCCCCTTTTCAAGGATGATGCGGGCCAGCCCCAGGTGGCGGTTGCGGAAGTGCCGGATGCTCGCGTCGAGATACCGCTCGTAATTGGCGACGCGATCTTCCCCGGCAACGCGCACAGCGCTCCCCCGGCGGGCGCGGAGCCTGGCAAGCCACTCTCCGCAGGTGCGGGCGTAGTGGTCGGGGTCATTGCGCAGACAGACGACATCAAAGAGCTTCTCGGATGCTTCGATCACCTCGGAAAGCGCCGGTATCTCGGACTCCGGGAAGATGCTCTCGATGATGAACATGAGCTCTCGTACGGTGGCTCTGTCCAGCACCGTGTTGCTGCCCTTGACGTTGGTCTGCAGGGCGATGCGGCCACGCGCGGGCAGCCAGACGTGGCAGCGTTCGAAGAACTCCCGGTAGGCGGCGACCCGTTCGCCCCGGGCGAGGCCGGGCCGGGCGAAGTGCTCGAAGGCGCCTATGGAGATGACCGCGTCGTAGCCCTCCGCGGGCTCGTGGTCGCGCCAGTTCTCCAGCCGTATCTCGGTGCCCGGCAGGGCAGCGGCCCGGACGAGCTGCGCCTGGCTGTCGCTGAGAGTCAGCCCCACGGCGTGCGCCACTCCGTACTGCTCGGTGAGCCGTCGGAGAAGGCTGCCCCAGCCGCACCCCACATCGAGCACCCGGCGCGCCCCTGCTGCTCGCGCGCCCTCGATGAGGTGGTCGAGCTTGCGCGCCTGGGCGGTCTCCAGGTCATCGGTGTTGCCGGGGGCGTGGGGGTCACCTGCCCACAGGGCACATGTATAGGTGAGGGAGGCGTCGAGCCAGAGGGCGTAGAAGTCGTTGGAGACGTCGTAGTGGTGCCGGATCGCCTCGGCGGTCGCGCCCCGGTATGCGGTGCGGCTCATGCGGTGGTGTCGGCGGCCCGCGTGGCCTCGACCAGCGCGATTAGGTCACCGACGGTCTTCACGTTCGCGGCCTGGCTCGGGTCGAGCTCGATTCCGGCCTCGTCCTCGATGGTGTAGACGATGTCGGTGATCTGCAGGCTGGACAGCCCCACCGAGTCGAAGGCCGTGTCGGCGTCGAGCACAAGACCGGCGGCCTTGCTGCCGAGTTTCTTCGCTATCAGGGCGCACACGGTGGCGACGGTGATCACGGGTGGTTCTCTCCTTCGGACGAGCGGTGTGTCCGGAACCTAACTTTCCTGCCGCAGCGGCCACATGACAGGCGGCATGGCACATCCATGCCATGCCGCCGGGCTTCCGGATGGCAGTTCGCCGGCAGTGCATGGCACGGTCGTGCCACTTGAGCACCGGGGACGGGGCGGGCTGGAATGACGTCGATGCCGCGTGAAAGGTGCGCCTCTTGAGAAGTTCACCCCGCGTTGTCGACTTCATCGTGGCGTTTCTCCAAAGACAGGAGGTCCGCCATCTCTTCGGGGTCGGCGGCGCCAATATCGAGGATCTCTACGATGCGCTCTACCACGCGCCGGGCGGACCGCTCGGTGTGGTCGCCAAGCATGAATTCTCTGCCGCCACCATGGCGGACGGCTACCACCGCGCCGGCCAGCGCATCCCGGTGCTCGCCACCACCTCGGGCGCCGGAGCCATGAACCTGGTGCCGGGCCTCGCCGAACTCCGGGCCTCGTACGTACCGGCGCTGGCGCTGATCGGGCAGCCGCCCGCCGCCCTCGACGGCCATGGCTCCTTCCAGGAGACCAGCGGGCTCGCCGGGTCGATCGACGCCATCCGGCTCTTCGACGAGATCGCGGTGTACTGCGCCCGGGCCGACAAACCGGAATCCATAGCCGAATTACTGCCCCGTGCCTGGGCGGCGGCCACGGATCCGGTGGCACCGGGACCGGCCGTGCTGCTGCTGCCCAAGGACGTGCAGCAGGCTGTCCTGCCGACCGGGCAGCCGCCGGCCCGGATGCATCCTCGCAAATCCATCCTGTCCAGAGCCGCCGAACGGGCCCAGGCTGTGGCCCTGTTGCGGAAGGCCGGACCCGGCGGGGCCGTGGTGATCGCGGGTGAGGGCGTAGCCCGTGCGGACGCCCGCACCGAGCTGGCCCGAGTCGCCGCCGCATTGGGGGCGGGAGTGGCCGTTGCCCCCGACGCCAAAGACGTCGTCGCCGCCAGCAGCCCCCACCTGCTGGGCATCCTCGGGGCCATCGGGCCGGAACGGGTCCTGGAGGCGGTGGAGCGGGCGTCACTCGTGATGCTTGTCGGCACCCGGCTGCCGCAGATGACCGGAGCCGCGCTCCGGAACCGCCTCAAGGGCACCCCGGTGATCAGCGTCGACCCCCGGCCGCCGTTCCTCACCGACCGCGGCGAGATGGTCCAGCTCACAGGCCCCCTCGCCGAAGAACTCGACCGGCTCGCCGCCGAGTTCCCCGAACCCCCCTCGGCGCCCGCACCTGCCGCTGCGCCGCCCGCGCCTCCGGACTCGTCCGCCCCCCTGAACATGCGCGCAGCCGCCCTCGTTGTTTCCGCGGCCCTGCCCGAAGGAGCGACGGTGGTGAGTGACGCGGGCAACGCGGGCGCCTCCGTCATCCACCACGTCGACGTGCCCGCAGGCGGCCGGTTCATCGCGGCAATGGGCATGGCCGGAATGGGACACAGCTTTGGCGCAGGCATCGGTGCCGCCTTCGCCACGGGCCGGCCCGCCTGTGTACTCGCCGGCGACGGGGCGTTCTTCATGCACGGCATGGAGGTTCACACCGCAATCGAGCACCGGCTGCCCGTCACTTTCGTCGTCCTCAACAACAACGCACACGGCATGTGCTACACGCGGGAACAGTTGTTCTTCTCCGGCGAGTACTCCTACAACCTCTTTCACCCGGCCCGGATCGGTGAGGGCGCGGCTGCCCTCTTCCCCGGCCTGTCCGCTGTGACCGTACGCACCGTGGGCGACCTGCGTACGGCCCTCAGCCGGGCCTTCACCGCCCGGCGCCCCGCGCTGGTGTGCGTCAACGTCGATCCCGCCGAAATGCCCCCGTTCCAGCCCTTCTTCCAGCACCTCAAGGCCGAACGCCATGGCCTGCCCGTCATACAAGGAGTGGTACCAGGATGACCACCACCGTCCACCCGGTTCCGGACCCCCACTACATCGCACCCGCCCCGATTCCCGAGGGCATCAAGAAGGTTCCCGGCCTGCTGCGGTGGGAGACCACTCCGCGGGAGGATGCCTTCGCCCGCGCTGCCGCGCTGACCAAGGAGTCCTACACCTACGACGAGGTGTACGGGCAGTTCGTCACGGTGCACCAGTACATCGACGCGCCGCCGAAGGCGGTTTACGACTACCTCACCGACATCCGCAACCTCAACGAATACACCTACAGCACCCGCGACTTCGCCCCCACCGACATACCCGGCCTCTACCAGGGGCGCGACACCCTGTTCGACGACCAGACGAAGATCTTCATGCGGATCGACAGCGACCCGGACGCCCTCACCATCGACATGCGGTGCGCCTGGGACCAGGGCGAAGAGCTCTGGATGAACTACCTGCACCGGATCGTCCCCGCAGAGACCGTCCTCGGAAAGCCCGGCTCCGTGGTGATCTGGACCAACTGCCGCCACCGCCACTACGACGCCAACCCCCACCCCGAGCTGGCCCCGCCAGAGCGCCCCTGGGTCGGCGATACCTGGCACCTCTTCTTCGCCGGCCACCAGTTGGAGGCCGACAACCTGAAGAAAATCCTCGAGCACCGGTACCCGGCCAGGGCCGCATGAGACCCGTCAGTCTGCTCGAACTCGCCTCCTACCTGCCCGGGGAGCCGGTGGAGACGGAGTACTTCCTCCGCTACCGCCCGGAATCCGCCGACGGCGAGTCAGCGGTGAACCCGATGTTCAAGGCGCCGGACCGCCGCCACCATGTCTCCCGGGACGAGACGCCCGCCGACATGATGGAGAAGGCCGCCCTCTGTCTGGGGGAACGCATCGGCCGGGAAACCTTGCGCGGCGTCGACGTAGTGCTTACCAACACGCTTCTTCCTGAGGTCCCGTTCACCGGTCCCGGGGCGGAGGTTGCCCACCGGCTCGGCATCCGGGGCGACTGGGTGCTCGACGCGCACAACGGTGGCTGCGGCTCGTTCGTCCATCTCCTGCGGATGGCCCAGGCCTTGATCGGCAGCGGCCAGGCGCAGTCCGCGCTCCTCCTCAACGTGCAGAACTGCGGGGGGCCGGTGATGACCCAGCCCGAGGTGCGCAAGCTCCCCGAGGCGGCTATCCCGGGGGACGGCTGTGCTGCGGCTTACGTGGCGGCGTCCGACGAGTCACCGGTACTGGGCATCCACATCGCCAACCACGGTGAATACACCCGGGACTGCGGCCTCGCCCTCGCCGACGGCCGCAAGTACTGGGAGCCGGGCACCAGCCAGATGCACGTCGGGTTCACCCCCGACCGGGTGGCCGACATCGTCGAGCGCGGGAACCGGCTCGTCCCCGAGGTGGTGCTCGCCCTGTGCGGGCAACTCAGGCTCACGACCGGCGACCTGGACCTGCTCATCACCAACCAGCCCAGCCGGATGTTCCTCAAGCAGTGGCAGGAACGCCTCGCCATCGGCCCCGACCGCCACCTGGACACGTTCGACCGGTTCGGTAACCTTTTCGGCGCGGCCGTCCCCATCACCCTCGACCACGGCATCCGGGAGGGCCGGGTGCGGGACGGCAGCCTGATCATGCTCGCCGGCTTCGCCCACGCCGGCGACTTCGCCGGGGCCGCTGCCGTGCGCTGGCGTGCCGGAGGCGGCTGAGCACTGAGCCCCCGGGCTCCCGGTGGCGCGGGGCGCCGCAGCGCGCCACCGGGTGAACGTACTCCCGTTACCGGGAGACCTCTGTCATCGGATAGACCAGACAAGGAACCGACATGCGTGCACTCGCCAAGTCCGTCACCGTTGTCTCAGCCGCCCTCCTCGCGGGCGGTCTGGCCGTCTCCGCTCCCGCCATGGCCGACTCGTCCGTCCAGACCGTGACGGCGCAGTACGACTGTGGTGCCTACGGCGTCAGCACCCTGACGCTCCGGGCGTCGTCCGGCAACGGCACCGGCTCCATTGCGATCTCCACCCCGAGCGGTCTCGCCCCGGTCGACATCCCGGCCAACTCCATATCAGCATCGCTGGCCCTGCAGCAGAGCACCGGGGGCACGGTGACCTTTGCCGGCACCGCCAACGACGCGGCCGCTGCCGGCCAGCCCGTCACCATCGGCCCTCTGACCGCCCCGGTGACGTCGGGTGAGCAGGTCGATTCGTACATCCCGGCCGTGGGCTCCACCGACACCTCGCTGACCCTCAACGTCCTTGGCCAAACCAACACCTGCAAGGCCGTCTCGCTGCAGTCCCCGGGCCCGATCACCTTCTGACCCCCCGTTGAGATTTCCCCCCTCAACGGCGGGCCGGGCTGTGCGCGCGCAGCCCGGCCCGCTCGTCACAGCGCGTGCAGGACGACCGGCTCCACAGCAGTCGCCAGGGTACGGGCGACCGCGACCAGCCCCATCCGGTCCACCGCCACGTCGCGCGCTTCCCTCTGCTCCGGCCCGCGGCCCCGGCCGGGCCCGACTCGATCCTCCGCAGGGCGTACGGCCACCCGGGACAGGACGGCGCCAAGGCCGACCCCCACAACTTGGCCACCGTCTCCTTCCGCACCCAGCAGCGCAACAGGGTCTCGTCGCGCTCGGCGCCCGACCGGGCAGCGGAAGCCTAGGCGCGTTCCCCGGCATCGAGGCATCGGCGGAGCACCGCCGACGCCTCGAACGGCAGACGCCGATCCGCCACTCCGTCTGCGGCCACCGGATCACGGGCTGCCCGTGTCCCTCGTCCCCACACCCGGGGCAGGCCTGCCTGCCCCAGACCACATTGTGCGGCGCCACCCCATGCCACCGGGCGCACGTGCGGCGGATCGCCGCACGTGCCCGCTGTACCAGGCCCGGTGTGCCTCGTACGCGTACCCGGCCAGTCGACGCCGCTCGTCCATGCCGAGCAGCGCCACGTTCTCAGCGCGCACCGTTGCGCCGGTTCGGCCGATCCAGAGGTGGGTGGCCCGGGGCAGCTCACCGGTCCGCCCGCTGCAGGGCACGCATCACCTGGACCCGGGAAGTGCACTCCAGCTTCTGCATGACCGTGCGGAGATGGTTGGTCACGGTCCACTCCGAGATACCGAGCCGGCTCGCGATCTGCCGGTTGGTCAGCCCCTCGGAGACCAGCTCGGCCACCTCGTGCTGCCGCTTGGTGAGCCGCTGCACCGGGTTGGAGCCCCCGGGAGGGGCCGCGAGGTCTGAATGCTCCACGCGCGGCGGTGGTGCAGCGAGCCCCGCCAGCAGGGCCTGGTCGAGGACGAGGCGCTCCGTTTCCTCGTCTTGCCCCTCGACCTGTTCCCCGGCCTGGCCACCGGCGCGGACCCAGTAGTGGCGCCGCAGAACGTCCACGTGGGCCATCAACCGGTCAGCCGCGGCGCGGTGTTCGTCCGTGTCAGAGACGACGGTCACCAGTGCTGTGACCTCCAGGGCCTCGGCCGCCTGGCCAGGGCTGGCGATGTGCTGCAGTAGCCGCAGGGCCTCGCGGACGTCGGCGTGGGCCTTGGCGATCTCGCCGAGCTCCCTCCGCACCCGGGCCAGGGCGACGAGCAGGCTAGCGCGGAGCGCGGCGAGAGGCGCCGTGTCACACCACGGGTGAGTCGGCCTGGCGGGTGCCGAGACCAGTTCGTCGAGCGCCAGGCGGAGGAGCTTCTCCGCATCCCGCTCACCGCGTGCCGCCCGCAGCAGGGCCAGCGACCGGCGAGCCCCCGCGGCGCCGCGCGGGTCACCGGCAGCGTCGAGCCGGTCGACCGCCGTGGCAAGCAGGTCATCTGCAGCGGCAGTCTCGCCCCGGCGGCGCAGAACTTCACCGGTGAGCGCCGCGATCCGGGCCCGCACCGGGGGGAGTTCGGCGGCGGCCTTCAGAGCCCGGTCGAGCGCGGCCTCAGCGCGCCGGTCGTCGCCATCGTCAAGCGCCCGGCGGGCCACACTCATCAACGCCTCGGCGGCGAGCGCACCATCCCCGGGGGTGCGCACCGAAGCCGCCGCCTCCAGCTCGTCGGCGGCCTGCGGGGCCACCCCGTGGTCGAGCAGCGGCCCCTGCAAGGCAGTGAGAAGCCGCAGCACCCCGGCGTGGTCCCCACGCGCTCGCAGGTACTGCACCGCCCACCACAAGTCGGGCAGTCGGGCCTCGACCTGGGCCACGATCCGGTCCGCAGGATGTCCCGAGCGCAGCTCATGGGCCACACGGAGAGCGAAGCCAGTACAGACCGCGGCGTGCCGGTCGAGCGCCGTATTCAGCGCCCGGGGGTCGCCCTCGAGCTGCCGGCGGAAGTAGTAGCGGGCCATCGATGTCAGCCTGAACTCCGGCTCGCCGACATGTCCGTCGTCGGCGGCGCGGAGCAACAGGCTCTTGCGCACCAGGGATTCGGCGCCGCGCACCGCCGCCTCCCTGTCACCGCCGACCGCTTGCTCGGCGGCACTCAGGTCGAAGTTCCCCCTGAACACCGCAAGAGCCTGGAGCAGTGCCCGGTCTGAGTCCGTCAGCACATGACCGGCCCAGCTCATCGCATTGGCGATGGTGCGGTGACGCTTCGGCACATCTCGCAGTCTGCGCCGGTCACGGTAGGAGCCATCGCGCAGCACCCGCAGCACGGCATGAGGGCCCTCGGCCCCCACGGACTCCGCCGCCATCTGGAGGGCAAGTGGTACGCCGCCAAGTTCCCGGCAGATGTCCGTCACCGCCACTGGTCCCCGGCCTGCGAGAAGCATCGGACGGTAGTACGGGTGGACGTGGTTGACGAAGAGCTCCTCGGCAGGCGAACCCGGCCCCACTGGCAGCGGGTTCACCGGAAAGATGCGTTCGGCCCGGATGTCCAGCGCCACCCGGCTGGTGACCAGGACCCGCAGCCGTGGACAGGATCCGAGCAGTCCGGCGATGTCCAGGGCGATGGACGAGGCGACGGGGTCGCAGTTGTCCAGGACGAGCAGCAGTTCCTCCGAACCGATGTGCCGGGCCGCCTCGTCAGCCGAACGGGCCCCACACCGGGCCCAGACGGGATCACCGTCCCGGCTGTCTGCGAGGTCCGTCCACTCCGCCGATTCACCATGGGCCATACCCCCGTTCCCCAGCGCCGCATGGACCAAGCGGCTCTTCCCCACGCCGGCCGGGCCGGTCAGGGTGATCAACCGGTCATGCCGCCGGCGCAGGAGACAGGTGAGCAGCGACAGTTCCGCTTCGCGTCCGTACAGCTCGTCGAAGCCAAGGCTGAGCGGGTTACTGATGGCGGGGGCCAGACCGGAGCCGGGCAGGGGCAAGAGCGGTCTTAATGCTTCTTGCAAGGCGATTTCCCCACGTCACTTTGCGAAAATTTGATGTTGTGATCGCCATGCTAGGTGATGTTTCTCAGATGACACCAGGGTTCCAAGCAATCGGAAGGGCGCAAATGCGGAACGGCCGATTCACGGCCGGAAGCGGGCGTCATCGCGATGCAGACGGGTCCGATGCGAGTAGCGACAGCTTCCACGCCGGCGGGCGATCGGTCATCTAAGTGCAGTCCCGCCGTCACTGCAGCGGGCCAATCATATCCCTGCCGTGGGGGGAACCCCTTGGCAGTCGACCTCTGCCCAAACCGCTAAGAAACGGTTCGACGAACACGACGCTCCGGACCAGCGAAGCCATCGAGATCCACCCCCACCTGCGAAAACGTAAATCGAAAGCAGTTAAGCGATCTTCAACCTTTCCTTCGTGCCCCATTTGCAACACACGTGCCCTTTGGTCTCATTGACAACACGAGTGCGAAACCCTTATTTTTAATCCCCCGACCATCGGGGTGACGAAAACAGCCAGAGAGGGGACAGACGGATTTCGCATCAGCGGTCTGTTAAAAAGGTCGAGGACGGCCAGTCCTTACGCTTGCGTGAGCTAAATTGCAGGCGGCTCCACTCGTGTTCTTGTTCCACCTTTTGACGCTTCCGTCCAGGCCTCCAAGAGGCATGAGCCGAAGAGCGGTGGCTACCGCTGAGCAAAATCTGCCACGAAGAGCCACAACACTGCCATTGTCTATCAACTCATGGCAGCGATTACCTGCAGCTGGCGGCAAGGGGTGTTCTATGGGTCACATAAATCGCGTATGTTCAGCAGCACTTGCAGGGGCGGGCGCCTTGGCCTGCATGCTCATCGCCACACCAACTGCAACGGCGTCAGAAGCATTGACCTGTGCAGATACCGAAGTAAACTCCAAGGACTTTGACCTTCCAGGAAAGAAGCCGGCCACCGAAGTGCATGCCGAGGTGTGCACAGAAAAGGTCGATGGCAAGATCCATGCGTCGGTAGGCTTCACGTGGCAGATACTTGACGATCAAGCGCTGGATCAGGGGCAGCGGTGGGATTCCTTTACCGTAACCCCTCGCCTCAAAACGCGTCCATCAAAGGACGGTACCGAAACGGTCGCCGCACAGATGAGGTGCGACTTGACAAAAAAGCTTAACTCCACTTTGGCTAACGCAGACGCAGAGTCGGTGACCTGCGGGCTTCCCGCACAAAACATAACTCCCGGCAGTCTCTACTTCGCAGACGCCTCGGTAACCTTCACGATCCACGACGGCAAGGAGGGCATGGAGAAGTGGGAGCTTACGGGATCTCCACTTGCTATCGTTTAAGATAAACAGGCTCCACGAGTCGTAAATCTCGCTCGAATGGCAAAGTTTGAATCCGGGAAAGATCTTCCATACTGAAGTGCTATTGGAAATTTTAGGGTGGCTCTGGCCGTCAAGCCAGAGCCATCTTTTTGGCTATTTAAGTTCCCGGATAGTCAGCCTACGTGCAGTGATGTCCTATTCTCATAAAGCCCGCCCGTGCCGGATGCGCTTGTAAATCACACGAGCGGCCGGCTCCGGCGCGCAATCGAGCCCGGTTGGGGGGCGACCGCCAACGGACCGAGCCCGGCCACTCCGGCACGTCGGCAAGGCTGGGCCTTGAATCGCGTAAGCGGTCGCCGCAACCAGCAGAATGAACCGGCAGAGGACGGCCACCCATGGGCGGGCATACTCCCGATTGGTACCTGTCTGATGGCTCTCGAGTGGCCGGTTCAGGGGGGGCCTAACCCGTGTGAGGGCAGTGGTCCGGCAACCGTGACCTGGGGCTCTCGGGCGGCCTGTTCCAAGTGGACCAGTGCGCGGCCGCGACGGCGGAAGCCTACTTGGGCGGGGTCAACCGCGAGGCCGATCTCAAGTCGCGGTGTTGCTCGGCAGCGGAGGCCGAGCCTGGTGACCGCAGGCACACACAGGTGACGGCGCATTAATCGCCCTTGGGAGGCGCAATGTTGGGTACGGGGCGTACGAAGAGCGTCAGAGAGCACAACAGGACGGCAACGGCCAGGCATGTCCAACCGACCAGACGCGCCAGGGTCGCCGCTGCTCCACCGGCGGAGAAGCGGAGCCCGAAGACCGCGATCAGAAACATCGGGAGGGAGGCCACCGGCGCTCCCCATCGCCTGTCCAGGGCCAGGGCCCAGGTGCCCCAGAGGCTCAACAGGCCGAGGAAGCCGAAGACAAGGACGAGTGGGATCGCAAAGATGAATCCGTAATAGAAGGAACCTACGACCAGGCAGCCGAACAGCGATGTCGAGACGCACCCCGTGAGCGCTGCATGGCGCAGGCGGTTGTGCCGGGCTAGGACCCGGCTTCCCAGCCACCAGGAGAGTGCAGCCGGGAAGATGCCGATCGTGGAGGCGAGGACCACCTGGCCGACGGGCAGGCCGGACGGCAGGGTCACGGCGAGCGGAAAGAGCAGGGGCGGAAGCGCCATCAGCAGCTCGGGCAGAGTGGGGCGTCGCACCATCATGGCCTGCATTGTCCTCTCGCCGAAAACGATAGCCCCGGCAGGGCCCACGGTTGCGGATCCTGCCGGGGCCGGGAATCAGCCAGCGTGGCTCCCGTCGTCGCAGAACATCGGGACGGTGGGGGTGCCGCCGGGGAAGCCGGACGGCACCGCCCTGAGGCCCCACGGATTTCCTCCGTTGCCCCGGATCTCGGTCCCGCACGACCCGTAGCCGGTGTGGTGGTCGTCACCGAGCGGCACGTTCGAGAACGACCTGAAATCGCCTCGCTGCACAGGCCCACTTATCGGCTGCCCGGTCTCGTCGACCATGTGACCGTCAAGGTAGAGGTACAGATTGGGCATGTAGCTCTGGTACACGATCCCCGTCGTTGGGTTGTCGTCGATGTTCGCCGCAGCCGTGGACTTGACGCTGCCACCTGCGCAGAAGGCCATACTGACCTCCTGCCAGATCGGGGGCGCCATGTTGAACAGCGAGCCCTGGGGGTTGGTATCGCCGTCGATCGCGGGCTTGCGGAAGAACAGGCTGTAGATGTCGCCGGCTGTGTCCGCAACCTCGGCCGGGATCGACCGCTGATCGGCCAGGCTTTTCAGCTTGTCCACCCAGGCGCTGATGTTGGCGTCGGTGCTGGGCGCCTCGTCGAGCGGGCGGTAACCGATGCTGCCGCCGCTTATGTACTTGGTCGTCACACACGTACCACTGGAGTCGATGCTGGTCGGCTGCCGGCCCGAACGGTAGGCCTGTCCGGGGGTGACGCCGGTCTCCAGCGGATTCGCCACATGAGTTGTCTGACCGGTGACGTTCCCATCCTTGGCGTCGAACGACAGGTCGGGCAGGCTGACGCCGAGAGAGCCGTAGTCCTTGACCGTTGCCTGGATGAAATTGCGGGCGAACGGGGCGATCTCGGTGTTGCCAGTCCGACTCGAGTCCACTACTTCCTCCGACCCCGAGATGATCTTGCCATCCGGGCCGACGACATACGACGCGTCGATATGCGTCTTGATTTTGTAGGAGCGGTCGTCGTCGAAGGTGTGCTCGTCGATCGTCGCCGGTGGCGCGGGAATCGCGAATCCCAGCCAGTCGGCCTCGGAGGGATGGTTGTTCGGGTCGGTCCCGGCCGCGTCGACGTCGGCCTGCCAGGACTTCACTGCGGAGGAGACAGCGCTGCCCACACAGAGGTCGTTGTGCTCACCGTTGTCGCAGGCCTTGAAATTGGACAGGCCGACCAGCTTTCCGTGGTTGTCGAAGGTCGTGCCGCCGGCCGTGCGCGAGTGCCCCCAGTCGTAGATGGTCTGACGCGTGCGCATGGGCGTCTTCATCAGCCAGGGGGTGTCAGTGTCCAGGTTCTGATTGCTCTCGAAGATCGCCGCCGCGTCGAAGGTGTGGTGCTCGTAGGCCCCCTCCACCGGAACGAACGCGAGCGCGTCGTAGGCCACGTCCAGCTCACCGGAGGTGGAGTCATCGGTGACGTTGCTGAGGGAGACCTTGGCGTTGGATCCAAGCTGGAAATAGCCGATGGTCAACCAGTCATTGCTGGCTTTGGACTGGTCGACGATCCGCTCACGGACCTTGCCGTCCTTGGTCGTGATCTCGTAGTGAGCGCTCTTGGTGGTGTGCGAGAGGTAGGGGATGAACGCCTGGATCTTGTAGACGTGATCGCTCAGCTGGGGCATCCAAGTACCGTTGGTCGTCAGATAGTTGTCCCAGTTGTTGGGCTGACGGGCGTGAGAGAACCAGTAGTGGCCGCCGAAGCCGCCGCCGATCTGGTGGAGATCTTCCTTGGCCTCGTAGTGGCCTTCGTCGTCGACTGGGAAGGACCAGGAGAACGAGCCACGGCTGGACCAGACACGGGCGCCGCATCTGTTCTGCGGGGCATCGTCCGGTTCGTCGTCGACGAGCACGGTATTGCTGGGTAGATCTGCAGAGCCACAGGGGCCAGGGTGCGGTCGGGCGTCACCCGGCTCGCCCCGCACCGTCTTATAGGTGAGGTACTCGTTGCCGCACTGCCGTACCCCCAGCGAGTCCGATGTGGTCGAGCAGTTCTTCCACTTGACGTCGTGGTGGAACCAGTGGGGGGTGTAGCAGGGGATGTCGTGACAGACCGGCGGCTCCATGAAGAAGCAGTCGTTGGTGGAATCACAAAATGTGTTCAGGGAAGGCTTGATCGCGAACATGCGGTCTTTGGTGGTAGACCACCATGCGGCCGAGAAGCCATGGGTGTTGCCTTTGTCCTGGTTACCGTCGTTGTCGTAGGAGCGGCCTGTGTCGATGGGGTAGGCGGCCCAGCCCATCACCTTCTCTTCGTAGGACCAGTTCTGCGGCTTGGCGGCGTCCGCATAGTGGTTGTTGTCAAGGAACGGGTAGCGGTCAGCGGGATACTTGGGGTTGGCCGGGTTGTTTCCCCAGCCCAGCCCCCAGGCCGACGGCGTCCCCGCGTCAGTGCCAGGCAGGTTGAAGCCCGAGTTGTAGTTCCAGACGGCGGCAAACCAGTTCTCTGGGCGTGAGGGGTCGTCGTCGTTCAGCTTGATCTGATGGCTGGGGTCGTGGAGCTCGTTCCACTTGTCCTGGAGGATCCGCACCGAGTAGGCGATGCCGGTGGCGTAGTCCACAGCCACGGCACGCTGCTGCTCCGGAGGCAGGAGCACTTCATTGTCTTTGGCGTGGCCGGCTATGCGCATGCCGTCCGTGGCCTGGCCGATGCCGTAACCGCAGTCGGCTTCCTTCCAGTTGACCTTCCAGATCCGCTTCGGGTCGTAGCCCTTGTTGCCGGCGTAGATGTTGGTGCCGTAGAAGTTGCCGATGAGGGGGTTGCCGTATTCACCCGGCTCGGCGTGCGAGGTCGCCTGCCACAGGTTGGACTCCTGCGAGAGGATGCCCAACATAACCTGCGCGGGAATCCGGCCACCGCCAACTAGGTCGTGCGGCGGGAACATACCCTGCGGAGACCAGGCGGATAGGCCCGAGTTGTTCCAGTTGGCCGGCCGGTGGATGTTCCCGGAGACCAGCAGGCCTCGGATGGCCATGTCGGCCGCCCACTCCACCTGGTTGGGGGTGGGCTGGTATACCTGCGTGTTCACATCGTTGCGCGGAACCGAGCAGTAGCGATCGCCATCGACGGGGTTGGTGGAGGCGTCCGAGGCGGCTGAAGTCTTGCCCGAGTTGGCCAGCGCGTTCTTCACTGCCTTCTTGCCGCCCGCAATGAACGGCAGCAACGGTGAAGGCTTCCCGCCTGTCTCGGTCTGCCCCCGCGTCTGAGCGGTCTCGACCGTGAAGGCCAGGTGCTTCTCGGTCTTGATGGCGGTTGCCTTGATGTCGACAGGCTCGGCGGCCTGGGTTCTGGCCCGCTCCAGCGGAGTGGCGACCCTGTCCGCCAGGTGGTGTGGGGCGGCCTGGACGATGGCCAGCTTGCCGTCTGTGGACAGCTCCGCCTGTGCCGGCGCCCCGGTAACGCGGTGCACCGTTGAAGGCCGGTCCTCGTCCGTTTCATTGGAGCGGCCGGTGACGAAGACCTTGCCGTAGGCGCCCTGGGCCAGACCCACCTCCCCCAACGTGCCGGTTGCCAAGGTCCTGACCTTGCTGCCTTGCAAGTACTGAACCTTGACCTTGTCGCCCTTGACCGGTTCCAGAAAGGCGACATTGCCCTCGCCGTCCGGGTGCAGTCGTATCGCTGTGCCGTGGGTGGTGGCCAGCACGTTGCTCTTGCCTGAGGGATTGACCTGGATCAGGTGCGCTCCAGCGGCGGCGATGACATTCTTGCCGACAGGGATGGCGGATGTGGCCTGACCGTTGACCACTCCCGTGGAAACAATCTTTCCGGTTGTGGCATCTACGGTTTGCAGCTGGGTCTGCTGGCTCTTGCCGTCGGAGTTGGCCTGTGTGACCACTGCGGTCTCGCCCGCCCCGCAACCGGGGTTAAAGTAGGCGAGGCTGGCGTTCAGCGGCAGTTTGGTCACCTTGCCTGATGCCAGGTCGACGACTGCCGTGAACGCGCCGCGGTCGAAGAGGTACTCGCGATTGATGAATGCCCTAGGGGCGTACACCACCACGGCTCGTTTCCCGGATCCGGTGAGGCAGGCATTGCCGATCCACTGATCGGTCTCCAGGCTGGGCTCCGACAGCGTCGCCGCTGTATGCCATGTGTAGCCAGTATTGGCATCAGCGACCAGCACATGGAAACCGGTCGCGTCACCCGACGTCGTCCACGCCCGGTCGTTCGACTTCTTCCAGTCTTTCCCTAAGAGGGATGATCGACGTGCCGGATCAACGCCTTCAGCTCTCTGGGGGCCTTCTTTCCGCGTCGTCGGCGCGGCAGCCCCCTCGCCGTGCACCGCCCAGGCTCCGTTCCCGGGTAAGAGCCCCACCATCATGGCGGTGGGCACGGCCACCGCCTGTATTCGGAGTAATCTTCGGAAAAGTCTCACTCTTCTCCTTTGCTGGTTTCCTCTCCGCCCAGACGCACCATTCGGCGCTGCCCGGCCGGTGGACCATGTCCCTCATCGGCGCAGTGCTTCTGCCGGGGGAATACGAGCGGCTCGCCACGCCGGATACAGCCCGGCCAGAACTCCTGTAACGAGCCCGAGAGCTGGTGCGGCAGCCACCATCGTGGGGCTGATGACCGGGGTCCAGTGCCGGACCACGGAGACGATCACAATGGAGACGGCGCCCAGAGATGTCCCGATGAGCCCGCCAAAGAGTCCCAATGCCGCTGATTCCGCGAGGAATTGGAGCATGATGTGCTTTCCGCGCGCGCCGAGCGCCCTGCGAAGCCCGATCTCCCCTGCGCGTTCCATGACCGCGACCAGGGTGGTGTTGGCGATACCAACCGCCCCGATGACCAAGCAAATTCCGGCAAGCAGGAGAAAGAGCTGGTTGAGGTCCCCGCCGACATCCGAGCGCAACGCCTTGGGATCGGGTGGTGGTGTGGATTTGAAATACTCTGGATGATCTGGCCTCAGGGCCAGTGGTACTTCGTCGGCTACTTGGGGAGCGGCTCCCAGGTTTGTGGAGATCAGCATGTGGGCGCGATCGTCGCCCGGCGGTCCCCAGAGGGACCGGGCAGTGGAGTGGGGGATGAGGACCGACAACAAGAGGTCGGGTTTGCGCTCCACGTCGTCGACAATCCCGATGACGGTGAACGGGACATCGCCGATAAAGACAGCAGGTTGGGCATCCAGCGTGGTGATGCCCAACCGGTGTGACAGGCCTGAGCCGATCACGGCAACTCTCTGCTGGTGCAGATCGTGGTAGGCATCGAAGGTGCGTCCCTGGGCCAGACGAGGGCCCATCGCGTTCAGCAGTCCCGGAGAGGCCGCGACGACCGGAGTACGGGCATCATCGCTCTCACTCACACGGGATGGGGTTGACTTGGCGGTCTGTCCCGCTCCGAGCCGGACCTGCCAGTACATCCCGGCTGCGGTTACCCCATGGAGCCCTTGCACACGTTCATCGGCGTTCTCCGGAAAGGCGATAGGCACCCGGTCGGCATCGCCGCCGCCCGTGTCGGCCACCGTGACTTCTGTCGCCGACAACTTGTTGAAGCGTGCGTCGATCTGGGACGCAGCGGTACCGGTCAAACCGAGCACACAGATGAAGGAGCCGACACCGAGCACAGTGCCAAGCGCCGTCAGCAGCGAACGAGCCGGCCGCTGAAGAACGCCGGCCAGCGCTTCACCGGCGAGATCATGCGGAGTCAGCTTCGACTTCCTGGTGGACCGGAGGCAGTCACTGCGCTCCGTCCCGGGGGGTTCCGGCCGGCTCATGATGCCGGCAGTGCAGAGGTCACGTCCGTTAGTACTCCGTCATGGACGGATATCCTGCGCTGCCCCCTTGCCGCCACCTGCGAGTCGTGGGTGATGACAACGATGGTCATGCCGTCACGGTGGAGGGCATCCAAGAGATCAAGAATTGCGGCTGCCGTTCGGGAGTCGAGATTGCCAGTCGGTTCATCGCAGAGCAGGAGTGAGGGCTCGCCCACAAGGGCCCGTGCGATTGCAACACGCTGTCTCTCGCCGCCGGACAAGCGGGTGGGTAATCTCTCGATCTTGTGGCCGAGACCGACACGTTCCAGCGCCTCCCCCGCTCGCAACCGGCGGTCCCGCCGGGGTACCCGCTGGTAGACCATGGCCAACTCCACGTTCTCACGCGCACTGCGGTGCGGTAGAAGGTGAAATGACTGGAAGACAAATCCGATGCGCGCCGCCCTCAGGCTCGTACGGCGTGTTTCACTCGCGGATCCGGTATCTATGCCGTCCAGGTGATAGGTCCCTGCTGATGGAGCGTCGAGGAGGCCGAGCACGTTGAGCAAGGTCGATTTCCCTGATCCTGACGGGCCGACAATGGTGGTGTACACACCTCGCTCGATGCGCATGTCACAGGGTTTGAGAGCTGCCACGGGCGGCGGGCCGGGATAAGTCAGGCCGACTCCCCGCAGATCAATCACCGGGACCAGCATGTCGTCACTCATCGCTCACCCCGCCCGCTGCGTACCGGTCTTGAGGCCAACCACGACTTGGTCGCCGGCAGCAAGCGATCCCGCACCGACGGGCGTTACTTGTACGTAGCCGTCACCCGACATGCCGGTACGCACCTCCACACGGTGTTGCCTGCCGTGAGCTGATCGCACCGTCACCGTGGTCCGGGCATCCGCACCGGAAGAGATGGCGGCCGAAGGGACGAGGAGGGCCTTGCCCCCTGACGAGGCGGCTGTCACTGTGAGTCGCACTTCCTGACCGGCAAAGCCGACGGGCAACTGCTTGTCCGGTGTGACCCGCATGGCGAAGCTCTGACCTGACTGCGGATCGTCCCTCTTCGGCGCCGAGGGCGCAGTGGCAACGGATGTCACCGAGCCCGTGGCTTCTTGACCAGTGGTCTCGGAGAGAATCTGCACCTTCTGTCCGGGCCGGACAAGCCCTTTCTGGGAGGGCGCAAGGGATCCGTCCACACTCAGCTCGCCCGCTGACACAGTCATCAGCGAGTCCTTCACGCCCGAACCCACCTTCGCCGTCAGAGAATCGATCCGCGCAGGCGGAGAATTCAGGTAGAAGACCTCGGACATGGGAAGCGTGATGCCCGTACTCATGGCCTGCGGAGCCGGTGCGCGGGACTCCGGCAAGGTGGTGCTGCGGAATCCGGCTGTCGCGCGACCTGCATCGCCGGGAGCTTGCCTCAGCCGCACGGGCTCATAACCGATCGAGGCGTAGAACGCTGCCAGGGCACGCTGCGTGCCGTCTCCGAAGATCCCTGCTGAGTCCGGCTTCCAGCGCAGCCCCAGCGTTGTAAGTGCCCTCTGCAGCTGGGCCACATCCTCACCATGGGCACCAGGCGCCAGATCACGGTATACGGGTATACGGCCGGGCAAAGCAAAGACGGGGCGACCGGACACCTCAAGCAGCACGTGTCCGAAAGTGACGGCGTCCCCGGTCTTCACATTGACCTTGGTCACCACGGTACGCCCGACGCCATCACCGGCAGGGCCGCCACCCTGTACCACGTCGACGGTTTGCGAAGCCACAACCTTTCCTCGAGTCACCAATGTCTGCGAGAGCTCTCGTCGCTCCACCGGGGCAGTGAGTACATCGCGTGGCGGAGGTGCGGTGTCCGCCGCGGCCTGCGCAGGAGATTTGACGTAGGAAGCCGCTGCCACTCCAGCCATAGCGAAGACGACCGAACCTGCTACCACCGCAATAGTGATTCTTCTGCGGCGAGCAAGAAAGGCACCTCCGCCGAGTTTTCCTCCGTCAACGGGCGATGAATCCGGGTGGGGAGCATTGGGCACGCCGCCTTCGGTTTGACTGGACATGGCGTACCGATTCACCTCCCGGATAGCGCAAGAATGGAAGCTGCCCTGATATCGTCTGGGCTCTGCGCGATCGTTGCAGCGTCCTGCAGGCAGTGTGCATGCGTCTTGGCATCCGTCACAGGCTGGCCGCAGCGAAGTTTTGCATAGTCCCTGCTCGTCTCCACGGCCTTGGCTGTAGCAGTTCTTAGTGCGGCGTATCCGGACCTGCCGGCTATATAGTTACCCAACCGGGTCGAGACTCCGCCAATTCTCTCCGCAGCGGCTGCGCAATCGGGGCCGAATACGTTGCCCGAAGAGGGGTAACACAAGGAACGCTTGCCTTCGCCGAATTTCTTCACATACTCGCCGATGATGAACTCGGCTTCGTCGTGGATCTGCTCGGCACTGTGCTGTCCGGCATCTACGGTCGCTTGTGCGCCTGCTTTCGGTGTACCAGAGGCCCCCTGAGGGGATCGGGACGCGTGGTTATGGTCTGACACTTGATGCTGATGACCGCCGCTGGAGCATCCGGTCGCCATCCCGATCAGTAAGAGGAACGCAGCGAACTTCTTGGTAACCAGCCTCTGGCCCACGAGCCGGGAGGCATTCTCCGACTCCGATATACGCATTGGGGAGACTCCCTGCGAGTGCACTGCACCCCCCTGTATCTTGGAATTTGCTTACGATGCACCGTTGGCGCCCACTCGGGTTGCCTCCTTCAGTAAGGAATCAAAGTCTTTTTTGTCCTGGGCAAGCACCTCCTCTTTTTTCGCTATCAGCTGCTTCTGGATTCCGGACTCCACCGTGAACCAGGTGCCCACCAGGTTCACCTTTCGCTTGCAAGCCACATCGGTCTTCGCCATGGTGATCTCGGAAGAGGAGAGTTCCCCCTTCGGTGATATCGCCAACGGGTCCATCGGGCTCTTGAAGTTGTAGCCGCTGTCTCTCATGCATGCGGCCCAACTCGCGAAAACCTTCTTCACCAACCCGTTCTCCTGCGACCGGGCAAAACTTATATTGTTTATCTGTTCCGCCGTCCGGCTGCTCTCCTTGCGGCCGAGCGTTCGGGACGCCTCGCCCGAGCAGCCACCTTCGGGAATGGGCCGTCCGTCATATCTGGCACCTTTCTTGACCCCGCTGGACGGGTCCCCGTCCCCGATGAAGATCTTGTTCTCCGCATCACTCATGGGCTTGTGCGGCGGGGCGGATGTGCCGGCTCCTCGCGTTTCTTCCACCAGGCGGTACCCGTGTGTCTCCGCCACGCGTGGGCTGATGATGCCGTACCTGCGTTCCCGGTTGATGTCGCTGTCCTGGCTTGCCAGTGCAGTGGCAGTTACATTGGGCCCCGCATAGTCGAACCCAAACCTCTGCATGCACTGGTGGATCAGAATTTTCGACGCCAAAATAACCTGCGCCTCATCCGAGTACTTGTGCATGTAGGACTCGATGGGAAATTGCGGTATTTCATCCGATCGCACCTGAGGGATATCTGTGGGCGTGGGCTGATCCACCGTTGGCATGGAGGTGGATTGCGCGTGGCTCTGCCCGTTCCCGTTCGAACATCCGGCGAGCACCGGCAGGACAAGTGTGAGGGAAAAGAATCCCACAGTGGTGCGGGACGACAATCTCTTGGTCACGAAAGGCTCATTTCTGGTACGGTGCCGGCTCCCAGACGCCGAACATGTGGTGGGGCGGCCCGATGTGAGAATCTGGACCGCCCCAATTCAATGCACGACGATAGCGGGCTCAGCTGCCATACAACCGGAACTGCGAAGCGTTGTTGTTAAAGGTATGGTTCAGGTTTCCGTACCAGAACTGTGATCCTGCGGACTGGCCATACGGGGTCCAGAAGTCCGCAGACCCGCCCCAGCCGGCGTTGTAGCACACCTTGTACGGGGACCCGTCGTCATAGTTATAGACAGATGCTGCGGCGTTCTTCAGGCGCTGCCCTTGGCCATTCCTTCCGTCCACCTCGAAGTAGTAGGCAGGGCAGCCCTGCGAGGAGCAGTGATTGTCGTCGTAGTCGTAGTCACGGACGTTGCCATAGATGCATGTCCGGGAGCCGTTGTTGTTGCTGTTGTAGTAGAGACCAAAGCCCCCACCACTGCGCCCGCAAGACACAACGTTCCCATCAGCTGAGGCTGGAGTCACTGACACCAGCGATGCAGCGAATACAGCCGCTAGGAGTGCGGAAATTTTCTTCAGCAACACTGAACCTCTCTTACTCTTCCATTCGGACAGGGAAAGATGTAGTTGCTCGAATCGGCAAGGAGGAGAACACGGGAGACCAGTCCATCCGAACCACTTCATAATCACTTCGACACACAAGCCGTACCGCAAGTTCGGCGGCGGCGAGCAAAAACTCTCGGCACATCAATCTGCCAAGCACGGAAAGTTCACTCAACGGCACTCTTCAATATTTCCTGAGAGGCCCAAGCAAAGACTCTGAAGTGAGCGAGAATGTTTAATCAAGCATGTCCGGACATCACAAAGCGCACCTAAGAGACAGGTGGCACAACACCGTTGACTGGACTCCCCCCTCATATGCCTGTCCAACTCACGGGACATAAGCACGGCAGGCAACCTACCCGAGCAGTCGAACCCTCTTCCGCTTTCTTGAGTTAGCCTGGCTCATTCTGGGCCACTCTTGGCTCATTCCAGCGTGTTTACTACCTGATACATAAGGTTCGCCATTCCGGGGCGGCGCAGCATGTGCGCTGCTTGACAGTCCGTGGCAGTCGGGCGTGGAGATCCAAGCTGGGTGGGTAGGCGTGCAGGCTGTAGCGCGGTCCGCTCGCCGGGTGCTGGCTGTTGTTGTGCGAGTACTTCCTCCAGCGGGTTCTCGCGCACCCTGCCCTTGAGTCGGCGTCGGCAGGGCGAGTGAAGGAAGTTCAGCACTGTGCGGTCGATCGTGGCGCAAAGAGGGTGAGTTCCGAGATCCGGGCCCAGTACGCCGCGAGTGGTAGTCACCCTGTCACTCGAGGCTTCAGGAGGATGGTGAGACTGATCCGGCCTGAGTCCAGTCCAGGTCCCTGCCTGCTGCTCGCCACGTCATCTGCGAGCAGCACCAACATCTGGTGGACCGTCGGCCGGCCGTAGACCTCCTGGTCGATGTCCTCCCACCGGGAGGGGCGAAGCACCCGGCCCTCAAGAAAGCTGCCTCGAGTGCGGGTGACGGGCAGTCTGGCTTGGCCGCACGCTCCGTCGCGGGTCATGGCCCACAAGACGTTACCGTCGGCGCGCGGGCGCCAACAGCGCCTGCTTGTGTCCCTTCCCCTCGGCGCGTTTGCATTGGCAGTACGTCTTGGCAGGCCGCGGTGGAAGCGATGTGGTCGGTGCAGGTTGCCGCTCACGCGGTTGGAGTCACGCGGGGCAGGTGCCAGGCCGGCGTATCCGGCGAGTCGGTCGGCGCTGTCGAAGGCGCCCATGTCGCCGCCCGTCGCCGCGATGAGCACGGCGCCCAACTGCTTGCCCACGCCGGGTGTTCACGAATGTGCCTGACCACCGGCTCTTGCGGCACTGCGGGGATCGCTTCCCGCAGTGCATCATGGTGTGTTCAGCGCAGGTCTGCGGGCAGGCGGTCTTGGACGATGTGTCGGAAGGCGGCGAGACGGTCGCGCTCGGTTTCGAGGTTGTGAAGTGTTTCGTAGGCATGTGCCCGGGCGACGGTCGAAGGGTGTGTAGTGAGCTCCCGGTAGAGGATCCAGACGGCTCCGCGAATGCTGGCTTCGCATTCCTTTTGCTGGGCTGTGTCGCCGCACCCCAGGTACAGCAGGAGTTCGAGCAGGGCGGCGCGGGCTTCGGGCGTGGTGAGGCCAGGGTCAGCCAGCGCTGCGAGGACCACGGAGGTGGTGGCCGGGGCCGGATCCATGAGGTTGGACTGGATCATGACGTGGTTGTCGATCGCTGTCAGCGTCGCTTCGCCGGGTGTCTGGGCAGTGATCAGGTCCAGAAGGTCAGAGGGCACGTGGGCGGCTGTCCCCTCGCAGCCACATTGCAGATCACTCCAGTCGTGCCGGGAGATTTCAATGCGGACGGCCTGCAAGCCCGGGTGCATGGCCGGTGTCTGCGGGCGGGGTGATGGCTGGGCCTGCTCCATGCGGTACTGGTCCAGCAGTCGGAAGAACTCTTCGACCGGGGTGGACCTTGCCGGTGTTGCCCGTTCGATCTCGGCAGCCCAGCCGAGAGAGCTCCGCCGGCCGTAGCGCTTCCAGAGCCATTGGACGAACCCGTCTTCGGGCCAGAAGTCGAAGGGTCCGCTTATGGAGTGCACGCCGAGCGCGGCTCGGTAGCCGATGAGGATGGACTTCAGGTGCTGGAGTGAGCCGCCAGGCAGCCACATGCTGGGGCGGAGGCGGATCTGCTCGAGGAAGTCATACACATCGGTGCAGACCTGCCAGTGTTTGACGGTGCTCTGCGGGTTGTCCTCAGTCGGCATGAGATGACCCTACGGGGCTGATCCCGAAACCGTTCTGGCTCGCAGCAACTCGGCGTCCGTCCTGTTGCTGTTGCGGTTGGCCTCCCGCCGTCCACCTGAGGTCGGTAACGAGCCGTGGTCGGGCGGTAGTTGTCGTTTGGGATCATTGGCGATCACCGTCTGCGATCTTGGTCGTGGTCCCCTTAGCCTCGCGCTTTCGCGGGCTTGGTCATCCGTGTGTTGACGGTGAACGAGAGAAGTGCTCCTGACCTGCAACGATGGGACTTGTCGAGGGTCCT
>NZ_JBIUAW010000022.1:10000-62597 GCF_044593195.1 Streptomyces sp. NPDC052396 | reverse complement strand
CCACAGCCGTGGTCAGCTGGCTGACCGCCGTACCCCCCGCCGGAACCTCCAGTCGGACCGTCATCGAGTACGAGACGCTAGGCGCCGTTGCCATGGCCGCTTTCCCCTGCTTTCCCTGATCATGTTGTGCTGGTGCGCGGCTCCGCGCGATGTTCGATCGTCCCACCTACCGATGGGTAGGCGGTAACCGGGCCCGGGTTCCGGAAAGTGGCTTTCGCCATACGGGCAGGACTTTGCGCACCCATGACGAAAGGGCGCCCTCCCCTTGAGGAGGGCGCCCTTTCGCGCCGTTAATGACACCGACCCGCCATGCTCGCCTCGCGGCAAGTGGTCGCTCGAAGCGACGAAGGTTGGGCCCGGGGGCTTGGATCGAGCCGGTGTCGTACCCAGGCTAACAAACCGTCGGCGAAAGGGATTCCCGCCGGGGAGAACGATTCGCCCCGGTGGTGGAACCGGCGCCGGAGTCAGTCCCGCAGCAGGTCCGGCACGCCGTGCTCGTCCGGGTCGTCCCGCTCCCCCGCCAGCACGGTCAGCCGCTGGGTAGCCCGGGTGAGCGCCACATAGAGCACCCGCAGGCCGGCCGGGGACTCATCGGCGATCTCGGCCGGGGTGACCACCACCGTGGCGTCATACTCCAGGCCCTTGGCCTCCAGACTGCCCAGCACCACCACCCGGTCACCCAGGCCCGCCAGCCAGCCGCGCGCCTCGACCCGGCGGCCCATCGGGACCACCACGCCGATGGTGCCGTCCACATCGGCGAGCAGGTGGCGCACCTCGGCGCGCACCGAGTCGCCGAGCTCCGCGCCCGCCACCGCGAAGCGCGGCTTCACACCGGTGGAGCGGACCGCGGCCGGGGACTCCATGCCGGGCATGGCCAGCGCCAGCACCCGGGCCGCCAGCTCGGCGATCTCCGCCGGGTTGCGGTAGTTGACGGTGAGCCGGAAGCGGCGGCGCGGGCGGGTGCCCAGCGCCTCGTCCCGGGCGACGGCCGCCTCGTCAGGGTCGGACCAGGAGGACTGGGCCGGGTCGCCCACCACGGTCCAGGTGGCGTGCCGGCCCCGGCGGCCCACCATCCGCCACTGCATGGGCGTCAGGTCCTGGGCCTCGTCCACGATGACATGGGCGTAGTCCCGGCGCTCCTGGGCCAGCCGCTCGGCGCGCTCGCGCCGCGACTCCTGGCGCACCGGCATCAGCTCCTCCAGGCCGGTGAGCTGGTCCAGCGGGTCCAGCTCGCGCGGCCGGCGGGGTACGGCCGGGGCGCCGAGCAACATCTGCAGCTCGTCCAGCAGCGCCACATCGTGCACCGAGAGCGGGCCGCGGCCGGCCGCGTCCAGCCGGGACAGCGAACGGGCCAGCAGCCGCACCTCGCGGGGCACCAGCACCCGGCGCGCGAAGCGGGCCAGCCGCCGCTCGTCGGCCAGCACCACCATGACCTGACGGGGCGTCAACTCCGGCCACCAGTCGGCCAGGAACTCGATAAAGGAGTCCTCGCCGGTGATGTCCTCGTCGAAGGCGGAACGGGCCTCGGCGGCCAGCTCCGGGTCGGTGTAGCGGCGGGGGCCACCCGCCTTGGACCACAGCGCGTCCAGGATCAGCCGGCGGGCCCGCGGGCGCAGCAGGTTGACCGGGGCGGTGCCGCCCAGCGCGGTCTGCCGGATGCGGCCCAGCTCGGCGGCGTCCAGCTCCACCCGGGCACCGAAGGCCACCACCCGCAGCCGCTCGGGGAGCCGGTCGGTCTCCAGCGCCCCGCGCACCGCCTTGCGCAGCACCTTGAGCATCCGCGCGGAACCCTTGATCCGGGCCACGGCGGGCTCGTCATAGGTGTCCGCCTCGGCACCGTCCACCAGCGAGCCCAGGGCCCGGATGGCCACCTGGCCCTCCTCGCCCAGCGAGGGCAGCACGCCCTCGGTGTAGGCGACCAGCAGCGGGGTGGGCGAGACGATCAGGATGCCGCCGGCGTAGCGCCGCCGGTCCTGGTAGAGCAGATAGGCGGCCCGGTGCAGGGCGACCGCGGTCTTGCCGGTGCCCGGCCCGCCCTCCACCTCGGTCACCGAGGCGGCGGGCGCCCGGATCACCAGGTCCTGTTCGGCCTGGATGGAGGAGACGATGTCCCGCATGGTGTGGCTGCGGGCCTGCCCCAGCGCGGCCATCAGCGCGCCGTCGCCCACCACCGGCAGCGCGGCCCCGTCCAGCGTGGTGGTCAGCTCCGGGCGCAGCAGGTCGTCCTCCACGCCCAGCACCCGGCGGCCCTTGGAGCGGATGACCCGGCGCCGCACCACCCGGCCGGGCGCCACCGGGGTGGCCCGGTAGAAGGGCGCGGCGGCGGGCGCCCGCCAGTCGATGACCAGCGGGGAGTAGTCGGAGTCCAGCACGCCGAGCCGGCCGATGTGCAGGGTCTCGGCGATCTGGGCCCGCTCGTCCCGCACCGCGTCGTCGGCGGGGTCGACGGAGGTGTACGCCCCGTCCGGGCCCTTCTTGCCGTCCTTGCCGCGCAGCAGGTCGATGCGGCCGAAGAGGAAGTCCTCGAACTCGCTGTTCAGCCGGTTGAGATGGACCCCGGCGCGGAACACCTGGGCGTCCCGCTCGGCGAGCGCCCCCGGCGTGCCCACCTGGCCGCGCTTGGCGGCGTCGTCCATGAGGAACTCCGCCTCGTGGATCTTCTCCTCGAGACGCCGGTACACCCGGTCCAGATGGTGCTGTTCGGCACCGATCTCCCGGTCCCGGATCCCGTCCGGGTGCTCGGTGCTCCCGGTATCCGTCGCCACCTGCGCGCGTGTGGCGTTCTGCGCGGCCACCCAGGCCCCCTTCTGTGTGCGTAGGGCAGCCTTCAACCGTACGCGACCCGGGGTACCGAGCGCACCTGTCAGGACATGAGAGGTATGGCACCCAAGTCAGACGTTGACGGTGGCCAGATGCTGGCCATTGAGGGTGCGGATCTCGAAGCGGGCGATGTCATTGACCGGGAAGGCCGTGCCGCCATGGGTGTAGAGCGGCTCATGGCTCCATTTGTCGCCCTTGTCGGTGCCATAGCCGGAGGCGGGTACGGCCCAGGTGGTGACCGTCTGCTCCTGTCCGCTCTTGCTCACGGCCACCAGCCGGCACGTCAACGGGCCTTTGACATGGGTGAGTTTAAGGGCGACCCGGGTGCCCCAGGGCTTGCCCTCCAGGGAGACGGTGGCCTCCGCCTTGGTGGCCGGGTCCACGGCGCGGTACTTGTCGCCGTGCTCGTACATCTCCTGGGCCGTGGTGGGGTGCGGCTGTTCCTGTCCGGTGAACGCGAAGGTGGCCAGCGGCCCGGCGACGATCAGCGCGGCGGCCGCGGCGGCCAGCGAGCGGCGGCGGGTGCGCTGGGCGGAGCGGACCACGCTCACCCGCCGGAGCAGATCGCCCAGCGCCTCCGCCCGTGGTGGCTGCGGCGGGCCGGTCTCCCTGAGCTCGGCCAGCAGCGGGGTCACCTTCAGCAGCTGCTCCAGTTCCCCGGCGCAGCGGTCGCAGCCGGCCAGGTGTTCCTCGAAGCGGGCTGCCCCGGCCGGGTCGAGGACGCCAAGCGCATAGGCGCCCACATCCATATGGGCTGCCGACCCGTTCATGCCGTCACTCCTCGTTCCTGCAGCGAGAGCCTCATGGAGCGCAGGGCGTAGAAGACCCGGGACCGCACCGTCCCGGCCGGAACGCCCAGTACCTCGGCGGCCTCGCTCACCGTACGTCCTCTGAAGTAGGTCTCGATCAGAGCCTCTCTATGGGCCTGGGAAAGGTCGTCCAGCGCATCGGAGATCGTCATCAGGCGCAGCGCCCGGTCGATCTCGTCCTCCGCCGGGATCTGCTCGAGTGGGGCGGGATCCACCTCCCGGGGGCGGGCCTGGCGGCTGCGGTGGTTGTCGATGACGATGCGCCGGGCCACGGTCACCAGCCAGGGCCGTACGGAACCGGTGGCTCCGCGCAGCCGGTCGGCATTGCGCCAGGCGCGCAGCAAGGTCTCCTGGACCACGTCCTCGGCGCGTTGCCGGTCGCCCGCCACCAGGCGGGAGACAAAGGCCAGGAGGGCGGCGGCGTGCTCCTCGTACAAGGCCCGCATCAGCTCTTCGTCGGGGCCCGTCCTGTCAGCCACATCGGAATCCTTGCGCACGTCTTTCCCTCGGTCGATAGCGCGAAGCGGTGATTCCCGGAGCCCTTCTGCCGGTGAATACGGATCTCGGCGGAAATCCGCTCAGCCGCCGGGCCGGGAAAATCGTCCGGGAAAAATCACCCGGCACCGCTGAGCGGGAGCCGCCCGGCGCCCGTACGACTCCCCGACGGCCGGTGCAGGGGGCACCGGCTTTCCGGAGGGGGAATCTCCATGCAGCGCAGCAGTGTCGCCTTCGCCATCGGCACAGGTGTGGCCGCCATCGCGGCCGGCTGGGCCTTCGGCAATGTCCTGCCCGACGGCGACTCCACCAGGGCGATACGCACCGCCACGCACCACAGCGCCCTGACCGAGGTCAGCGACCCACTGGCGGCCTTAGGCACCGGACGCGCCGGGCGCGCCGGCACCGCCTACTTCGCCGCCGCT
Source organism: Streptomyces sp. NPDC052396 (assembly GCF_044593195.1). Lineage (NCBI taxonomy): Bacteria > Bacillati > Actinomycetota > Actinomycetes > Kitasatosporales > Streptomycetaceae > Streptomyces > Streptomyces sp. NPDC052396. The sequence goes on along the minus strand of NZ_JBIUAW010000022.1, from coordinate 58,048 downwards.
CTCAGCGGCGACCAGGAGGTGCCGGTCCCCGGCGGCCCCGCGACGGGCGACCGCGGCGGGCGGGCCGTCGCCTTGCTGCGGGTGCACGGCGACCAGGTGTCCTACGCCTTCTTCTTCCGCGGCATCGGGGCTCCCACCATGGGCCATCTCCATCAGGGGGTCCGGGGGCAGAACGGGCCGGTGCGGATCCCGTTCTTCCTGACCAGGCTGCCGGACGGCCGGACCTCGGCGACCGGCACCGTCCGGGTCACCGACGGCAGACTCCTCACCGACCTGATCGCCAACCCCGGCCACTCCTACGTCAACCTGCACACCGCCCGCTTCCCGGGCGGCGCCATACGGGGCCAGGTGCACCGGCTCAGCCGCCCGGCCGACCTGTCCGGCGCCCCGGGCGGCTTCCAGACCTCGGTGGTCGACGGCCGGCAGCTCTATGCCTGCACCCGGCAGCCGGACGGCACCTTCGCCTTCAAACGGAACGGCGTCCGGGCCACCCTGGACGGCGGTATCGGCCACTTCTTCGACCGGCCGGGCGGCGCGCCGCGCTGGCAGGCGGCGGACGGCTCCGAGATCACCGGTGTGCTGCTGGCAAAACTGCCCCATGGGGAGCGCGATGTGCCCGAACTCGACCTGGCTGCCCGCCAGTCGGGAGCCCGCACCGGTGTGCTGGCGCGCACCGGAGAAGTGCTGCGCCTCAACACCCGGGGCGGTAAGGCTCCTTCGGGCCCCTGCGACCCCTGGCGGCAGCCGCGGCTGGCGGTGCCCTACCGGGCGGACTACCTCTTTGTGAACAGCCTGCCGGCGGCCAACCGGCCGCTCAGCGCGTCCCGTTGAGGGCCCGGCGACGGTGCCGGGCCACCCGCTCACGGTTGCCGCACACCTCGCTGGAACACCAGCGGCGGCGCCGGCCTCGGGAGGTGTCCAGGTAGAGCACCGTGCAGGATTCGCCCTCGCACTGGCGCAGCAGTCCGCGCACCGCGGGGTCGGTGAGCAGCTCCACCGCGTCCCGGGCGACCAGCCCCACCAGGGCACCGCAGTCCGGGGGGCCGGCGAGGGTCCGTACCAGGCCGCCGTCGGCGCCCCGGACGGCGCGCAGTACGGGCGGGGCGGTGGAGGCGATGGCGTTGACCCGTTCCAGGTCGCCGTCGGCGGCCCGGCCGCCGGTTTCGGCCCGCACCACCCGGCGCAGCAGCTCGCGGGCCGCGTGGAAGCGGCTCAGCCAGCCGGCGTCCACCATCTCCAGTCCGGTGCCCGCCGGCACCGCGCCCGAGCCCAGCAGCCAGCGGCGCAGCCGCTCGGGGCTGGCCAGCCGGTCCACCGGTTCCTCGCCGGGCCGGCCGGAGACCGTGGCCACCAGGTCCAGACACAGCCGCCCGGAGTCGAACCGCAGGTCATGGGAGGCCGCCGCCATATGCGTGTCACCTTTCCCCGGTTTCCCGGTGGCGCCCGCTACTGGGAGGTACGCACCCCAGGGTGCCCGGCCCGGCGTCCGGCCGGAAGCCCCGGGGCGGCCGCCGGTTCCGGCGCCGGGCCCTTGACATCAAGCGCGGTTGAGGAAGCAGAGTCGCAGCCATGCCACGACTGCACACCATGCACCGCCCCGAGGCGGGCATCACCTTGATCAGCCGCTGGGACACCGGGACCCCGGAACGCTCCCGGACCGCTGCCGACACCCTGCTGGCCGGCTGGCCGAACCGGCCGGCCGGGGAGCTCTGGCAGCACATCTTTATCGACCTGGACGGCTCCGGCCTGCTGTTCTACTCGCAGTGGACCAGCGCCGAGGCACATCTGGAGTTCGCCCGCTCTCAGCGGGCCGCCGCCCTGCAGCCGGTGGAGGAGCTGGTGCCCGGCATCGAGCGGCCGGGGCTGAACCGCACCCGGCTGGGGCCCGGCGTGGTGCCGGACGCCGTGCGCGCCGCCGCCGTCACCTCGGTGGGCGTGCTGCCGGGCGATGAGGCGGTGGCCGCCGAGGCGGCGGCGAAGCTGGCGGGCGGGCCGCCGCCCGGGCTGCTGGCCGCGCACTTCCACCCGACCCTGGACGGCTCCCGGGTGGTGGTGGTCTCGGAGTGGACCGACCGGACCGCCCAGGACGCGGCTCCCGGTTTTCCGGGGGACGGGCCGGAGACCCGGTGGTACCGGCTGTTCGCCTCCGTCAGCCGGTAGGCCGTACCGCTTTCGGGCCGCGGGTGGCCGGCCGCGGCCCTTACCGGGCGCCCCGGCACCGGCGGCGCCACAGCACCGCACCGCCCAGCGCGGCCACCGCCGCGGCGCCCACCCCGGCACCGGCCAGCAGCACCGTCCGCCCGGAGGCCGCGTCGCCGGTGGCGCTGACGGCGGCGGTGACCAGCAGGCGCTCGGTCCGCTTCACCCGGCCGTGGTGGCTGACCACGGTCACCGGGTAGCTGCCCTGGTCCAGGCCCGCGCGGATGCGGGCGGGGCCGTAGAAGCGCGGGTCGTCGCCGTCCCCGGCCTTGCTGTCGTCCCGCTTCAGCAGCACCGGGTGCTCGAACGCCGGGGAGGTGGCGGTCAGTTGCTCCTCCTCGCCCGGGTCGGGCGAGGCGTCCCGCCACAGCACATTGACGGTTCCGCCGGCGCCCACCGTGTGCCGGGCGCGGGCCGACTCGGGGCGCCCGGCGGGCGTGAAGAACTCCGGGCCCCGCGGCCGGCCCAGATAGTCGCTGTCCCCCGGCTCGGCGGCCCCGACCTCCAGCGTCTTCTCCTGGATCCGCCGCCCGTCCGGCCCGGTCAGGGTGACCTTGTAGGTGCCGTCCTTGGCGTTGCGCGGCAGGGTCACCAGGCCGCTGAACATCCGCGGGTTGTTCCAGTGGCTGCCCTCGGGGTCGTGGGCCAGCCGCACCGGGCGGGCGAAGGCCGGCGAGGAGACGGTGAAGGTCTCGCCGCGCTCCCCGGGGTAGAGGTCGTCGAACCAGACCCCGAACTGCTCACCGGGGCGGATCACATCGTCCGGGGTGGTCACCTGGAAGGCGGGCCGCTGCGGCGCCTTGACCTCCACCCGGTCCTCGGCCACCACCCGGCCGCCGGCCCGCACGGTCAGCGGGTAGGAGCCGGGCCGTACATCCGTCCCCACCGCGGGCCGGCCGTGGTGGCCCCGGCCGCCGGAGTCCCGGTCGGTGTAGGGGGCCAGCCGCACCGGGTGCGGAAAGACCGGTGAGGAGACGGTCACCTCGCCATGGGCGCCCTGCACATCGATGTCGATCAGTTCGCCGGGCCGGTTGTCGAAGGCGCCGTTGAGCAGGACATGCACCCCGTCGCCGCCGTCCGCCGCGAGAGCGGTGCCGCCGCCTGTCAGCAAGAGCGCGCCGGTACCCGCCACGACCACGGCCGTCCGTGTCCAGTTCATCGCGCCACCCCCTTGTCACCGGATAAGAGGGGCCGGGGTGCCCCTCGGTTGCCCGCTTCCGGGCCGTATACGGCGAAGGCCCCACCGCCGGTAGCGGTGGGGCCTTCGCCTCACATGGGATCGAGTGGAGATGGCGGGAATCGAACCCGCGTCCAACGGTGCGGAACCAGGGCTTCTCCGAGCGCAGTTCGCTGCGATTTTCTCGGCCCCGGAGATCACGCGAACAAGTCTCCGACGGGCCCAGCCGCTGTTTGATTTCCCTCCAGGCCCCGCGACCGGGCCTAGAGGTTTAGTCCCCTAGCTGATGCCAGGATCCGGGTCGGGAACAGCCCCGGGCTGACACTTCGCAAGTCGCTACTTAGGCAGCGAGGGCGAAGGAATCGCGCTTGGTGTTGGCGATTATTGGTTTCGGCATATGGTTTACGAGATCATTGCCGCTTCCTCGGCTCGCTTCCCCTGCTTCGACATCCGCTGTCGAAACCGATCATCCCCATGTGGTGTTTTCAAAGAGCGCACCCCCTCAACGGGTGTGCGCCGCCCATCGTACGTGACCAACGCCCGGCGGGGCCAGCGCATTCCCTCCCCGGAGCTACCGGGGACTGCCGCGAGCTACCGGGCGGCGAGCGCCCTCTGACGCCGGCGGGCGGCGGCGATGGCGCGGTCCGACTCCCGGCGGTCCTGCTTCTCGCGCAGGGTCTGCCGCTTGTCGTACTCCTTCTTGCCCCTCGCCAGGGCGATCTCCACCTTGGCCCGGCCGTCCTTGAAGTAGAGGGCCAGCGGCACGATGGTGTGGCCCGACTCATCGGCCTTGGCGGCCAGCTTGTCGATCTCCACACGGTGCAGCAGCAGCTTGCGCTTGCGGCGCGCGCTGTGGTTGGTCCAGGTCCCCTGGGCGTACTCGGGGATATGGGCGTTGTGCAGCCATGCCTCACCGCCGTCGATCTGGACGAAGCCGTCCGCCAGCGAGGCCCGCCCCTGACGCAGCGACTTCACCTCGGTGCCGGTGAGCACCATGCCGCACTCATAGGTGGTCAGCAGGTGGTAGTCGTGCCGCGCCTTCTTGTTCTGCGCGACGAGCTTGCGCCCGCCCTCTTTCTCTTTCGCGTTCGCCTTAGCCATAAGGAACCCATTCTCGCACTACGACCCGCCCCCGAGGCCACCCAATACCGTCCGGGCCCGGTCCTCGGCATCGCCCTGGACCTCCAGGTCGGGGGTGATCCCCCGGCCGTCCACCGGGCGCCCGGATGGGGTGCGGTACTGGCCCACGGTCTGCTCGGCGACCGAGCCGCCGGGCAGGTCCCTGGGCATCTGCACCGAGCCCTTGCCAAAGGTGCGCGAGCCCACCAGCACCGCCCGGCCCCGGTCCTGCAGCGCCCCGGCCAGCAGTTCGCCGGCGCTCATGGTGCCGCCGTCCACCAGCACCACCAGCGGCCGTCTGGTGTCGCCGCCCGGGCCGGCCCGCAGGATTCTCTCCCGGCCGTGCACGTCATAGGTGGCCACCAGGCCGCCGTCCAGAAAGGCGGAGGCGGTGGTGACCGCCTCGGTGACCAGGCCGCCGGAGTTCCCGCGCAGGTCCAGCAGCACGCCCTCGCCGGGCGCCGCCTCCCGGACCGCCTCCCGCACCCGTACCCCGGTGCCCCGGGTGAAGGCGCCCACTCTGATCCGGGTGCCGGCCGCCCGGCCGGCGCGGAACCGGTCCGCGATCACGCTCTGGGTGTACAGACGCTCACGGCGGAGCGTCAGCCGGAGCACGCGCCCCTGGTGCCGCAGTACAAGCCGTACCGGGGTGCCGGCCTCGGCCGGCCCCGTGTAGTCGCCGCGCAGCCGGGAGACCACCTCGGTCACCGGGCTCCCGGCGGCCCCGGCCCCGTCGACCGTCAGCAGTTCATCGCCGCCGGTGATCTCCGACCGGCCGGCCGGGCTGCCGGCCTGGACGCCCTCCACCTCGATCCGGCCGTCGCCCCGGCGCCGCAGCGAGAGGCCCACCCCTACATAGGCACCGTCCAGGGTGCGCTGGAAACCCTGGTACTCCTCGGCGCTGTAGACCGCGCCCCACCGGTCGCCGCTCCGGCTCGCCGCGTCGGCGGACCGGCCGGCCGGTGTGCCGTCCACGGCGCGCAGCGGCACCGGCCGCGCGCCGGTCCGGCCGGCCGCGCTCCAGGAACCGGCGGCGGTGCCGGTCACCAGCACCCCGGCGAAGACCAGCGTCAGCGCCGCGCCACAACGGGCGCGGCGCCGGGGAACGTACCTGGCCGGTCCGGACATGCGCGTGAGTCTAGGCCACCGGACCGGCGCCGTACGGGCAGTTGACATACGGGAGTTGACACGCACGGGAGCGCATCCGGGGCCTTCCCGGGGCCCCTTGGGCCCCGTTCAGACCTTGAGGTACTTCCACAGCGCGGCGAAGGCGGCCAGCGCCGGCATCAGCAGACCGACCGCGAGCACCATCGGCAGCTTGGCCAACACCGAGCCCCAGCCGATGAACTGGATCACGTCGATATGGTGCGCCAGCCAGTTGTTCACCAGGAAGTGCTGTCCGCAGACCAGCATCACACAGGCCAGGGCGCCGCCCAGCAGCCCGGCGACGGCGGCCTCCATGATGAACGGGATCTGGATGTAGAAGCTGGAGGCACCCACCAGCCGCATGATGCCGGTCTCCCGGCGGCGGCTGAACGCGGAGACCCGCACCGTGTTGACGATCAGCGTCAGCGCCACCACCAGCATCAGGGCCATCACCCCCAGCGCCCCGTAGTTCATCCCGTTGAGCAGGTTGAACAGCGGCTCCAGCACCTGCTTCTGGTCCTGCACCTGCTGGACGCCCGGGCGCTGGGCGAAGGCGCTGGTGATCACGTCGTACTTGGTGGGGTCCTTGAGCTTGATGCGGAAGGACTCCTGCATCTGGTCGGGGGTGACCGCACCGGCGATGGGCGCCTTGCGGAACTCCTCCTGGTAGTGCTTGTACGCGTCCTCGGCCGACTCATAGTCAACTTGCTTGACGATGTTCATGTTGTCGAGGTCGGCCTTGATCTGTTTCTTCTGCTCCTCGGTGACCGCGCCCTTGGCACAGCTTCCGCCGCTCTGGGCCTCGGACTTGTTGCAGAGGAAGATCGAGACATTGGCCTTGTCGTACCAGTAGCCCTTCATCGAACTGACCTGCTCGCGCAGCAGCAGCGAGCCGCCGAAGAGGGCCAGCGAGAGAGCGACCGAGACGATCACCGCGAACGTCATGGTGAGATTGCGGCGGAGACCGACGCCGATCTCCGACAGAACGAACTGGGCGCGCATGGCGTTGTTCTCTATGCCTTTCAGTGCTGGTAGCCGTAGACGCCACGCGACTGGTCGCGCACGAGACGGCCCTGCTCGAGTTCGATGACGCGCTTGCGCATCTGGTCCACGATCTGCTGGTCGTGGGTGGCCATGATGACGGTGGTGCCGGTCCGGTTGATCCGGTCGAGCAGCTTCATGATGCCGACCGAGGTCTGCGGGTCCAGGTTTCCGGTCGGCTCGTCGGCGATCAGCAGCATCGGCCGGTTGACGAACGCCCGGGCGATGGCCACCCGCTGCTGTTCACCGCCGGAGAGCTCACCGGGCATCCGCTCCTCCTTGCCGCCCAGGCCGACCAGCTCGAGGACCTGCGGCACCGCCTTGCGGATCTCACCGCGCGGCTTGCCGATGACCTCCAGGGCGAAGGCGACATTCTCCCCCACCGTCTTGTTGGGCAGCAGCCGGAAGTCCTGGAACACGGTGCCCAACTGGCGGCGCATCTGCGGCACTTTCCAGTTGGAGAGCCGGGAGAGGTCCTTGCCGAGCACATGCACCTGACCGTGGCTGGCGCGCTCCTCCCGCAGCAGCAGCCGCAGGAAGGTGGATTTCCCGGAGCCCGAGGAACCGACCAGGAAGACGAACTCGCCTTTCTCGATCTCAAGCGAGACATCACGCAGCGCCGGGCGGTTCTGCTTCGGGTAGGACTTGGAGACGTTGTCGAATCGGATCACGAGTGCACCACGCGTCGACCTTTGAGGAGCGGCACGGAACGCCGCGTTCGCGGCTCCCGTCGGTGTGCGTGACCATACGCGAACGACCCGTGCACGCGCAGTCGGCATCCTGTGTTGGCGCGTTTACTCCCGCCTGCTTCGGGGACAAAACCAGCACAATCGGGACGCCACCCGGGCAGCGGGGGGCCGGCCGCGCCGAACGGCGGGAAAGCTGGCACAGTGGTAAGGGAACCGCAGGGCCCGCCCGCGCGTTGGACGTACCGGAGGAAGGACATCGCATGACATGCGACCGACTGGTGTGCGCCAACTGCGCGGCCCCCGTCAGTGAGGGCCGGTGCCCGGTGTGCCGGGCGAGCCGGGAGCGGCTGCAACAGGAGGGCCTGTTTCCGGGGCTCACCCCGGCCACGCTGATAGCGCTGCTGGTGGCGCTGGTCGCGGTGACGGTGGCCGCCCGCGGTTTCGCCCTCTGAACGATCCCCTGATGTGACAAGGCCCGGAGCGCGGTGCGCTCCGGGCCTTGGTGTCGGCGGGGTGCTACCCCGTCGTCAGGATGCTCAGGCCGCGGTGTTGCGGTTGACCAGGCGCGGCAGCAGCCGGAAGCCGATCCCGCCCGCGATCATCGTGGCCGCGCCCACCAGCAGGAAGCCGGTCTGCCCGGCACCGGTCTGGGCCAGCTCCTCCTTGGGCTTGGCCTGCTGCACCGGCTTGGCGTTGATGACATCGGTGCTGGTGTTGCAGTTGCCGCTGTTGGTGTCCACCGGGCAGGTCTTGCCGTTGTCACCGTTGGTGGAGCCATGGTCGCCCTGGGTGGGCTGGGCCGTCGGGTCACCGCTGGGCTGGCTGGTGGGCGGCTGCGTGGGCTCGTGCGTCGGCGGCTGCGTCGGCTCACCCGTGGGCGGCTGCGTGGGCTCGTGGGTCGGCGGCTGCGTCGGCTCCTGGGTGGGCGGCTGCGTCGGCTCGTGCGTCGGCGGCTGCGTCGGCTCCTGAGTGGGCTCGGTCGTGGGCTGCTGCGTGGGCTCCGACGTGGGCTGGCTCGTCGGCTGGTCCGTGGGCTGACCGGTGGGCTGCTCGGTCGGCTGCGGGATCGAGGTCGGGTCGCTGGTCGGCGTCGGGGCCGGACCACCGGTCGGGTCGTCTGCGGGCTGGGCGCTCGCGCCATGGGCCTCGGTCTTCGACAGACCGCTCAGCGGAACGTCGACCCCGGCGGCCGAGGCCGCACCGGCGGCCGTCAGCGAGGCACCCGCCACTATCACCGCACCGGCGGTGATCCGCGCGGCGCGCAGCCGCGTCTTCTTCGTCATCTGCCTGCTACCCCCAGTAGCTGTACTCGTCAGTGGAGCAGCCATACACAGGGTCGTGGCACTCGGGGGATGGCGTGCGGCAACACCGGCCCGTCAGGCCGGGCCTTGCAACCCCCCACCACACGCACCCCAGTGATACGCATGCCACCCATCAGCCTTCCGAGTTTCCGGAACGGCGTCAAGGAAGATTCGGGCGTGACGCCCGGTTATGGGGGGAGTTGAGCTACTTTTCCTGCTGCTTCCGCCAGCGGATCCCGGCTTCCAGGAAGCCGTCGATGTCACCGTCGAGCACCGACTGGGGGTTGCCCACCTCGTGCTCGGTCCGCAGGTCCTTGACCATCTGGTACGGGTGCAGGACATACGAACGCATCTGGTTGCCCCAGGAGCCGCCGCTGTCGCCCTTGAGGGCGTCCATCTTGGCCTGCTCCTCCTGACGGCGGCGCTCCAGGAGCTTCGCCTGGAGGACGTTCATCGCGGTCGCCTTGTTCTGGATCTGCGAGCGCTCGTTCTGGCAGGAGACGACGATGCCGGTCGGAAGGTGCGTCAGACGCACCGCGGAGTCGGTGGTGTTGACGCCCTGGCCGCCGGGGCCGGAGGAGCGGTAGACGTCGACGCGCAGCTCGGACTCGTCGATCTCGACATGGTCGGTCTGCTCGACGACCGGGAGGACCTCGACGCCGGCGAAGGACGTCTGGCGACGGCCCTGGTTGTCGAACGGGGAGATGCGCACCAGGCGGTGCGTGCCCTGCTCGACGGAGAGGGTGCCGTAGGCATAGGGGACCTGGACGGCGAAGGTGGTCGACTTGATGCCGGCCTCTTCGGCGTACGAGGTCTCGTAGATCTCGGTCTTGTAGCCGTGGCGCTCGGCCCAGCGCAGGTACATCCGCTGCAGCCGCTCGGCGAAGTCGGAGGCGTCCACACCGCCGGCCTCGGCCCGGATGTTGACGAGCGCCTCACGGGCGTCGTACTCACCGGACAGCAGGGTGCGGACCTCCATCTCGTCCAGCGCCTTGCGCACCGCGACCAGCTCGCCCTCGGCCTCGGCCAGGGTGTCCGCGTCCCCCTCGGCCTCGGCCAGCTCGAAGAGCACCTCGAGGTCGTCGATGCGGCCGCGCAGCGACTCGGTCTTGCGCAGCTCGGCCTGCAGGTGGGACAGCTGGCTGGTGATCTTCTGCGCCGCCCCCGGGTCGTCCCAGAGGGAGGGGGCGGCCGCCTGCTCCTCGAGCACGGCGATGTCAGCCCTCATCTTGTCGAGGTCCAGAACGGCCTCGATCGACGACATGGTCGAGGAGAGGGACTTCAGCTCTTCGGATACATCAACGACTGCCACGCAACCAGACTAACCGGTGTGCGGCGCACCCCGGTCCAGTCCCGTCCCGACCGGTCCTCGCCCGGCCCGTCCCGCCCCGGACGGCTAGGGCGCGGGGTCGGTGCGGTGCATGCCCGGCTTGGCATCGCCGGAGTCATGATCGCCGGAGACGGCGAACCAGCCGCCCACGCCGGCCACCGTGGCCAGCGCCACTGCCGCCGCCCCCAGCTTGATCCGGCGGCGCCGGGTCTCCTCCACCGGATCCCGGTGCCGGGCCGAGCCCGGGCGGTGGTCGCCCGCCGCGCGCGGCGCGCGGGCCGTCCCATGCGCCCCGCCGGCCAGTTCGTCAGGTCCCGGCACCCGCATGCTGGTGTGGGTGTCCCGGCTGGAGTCGAAGGTGGGCGTGGGCACCAGCGGGACCGCGCCCCGGCGGCGCGGCTCGGGCGCCGCCGCGCCGGCCGTGGGGTCGTACGCCCCGTCCCGTACGCCGTCGGCCGGCTCCCCGTCCGGCTCGTCGATGTCCAGCGGCGGCAGCCCGGCCAGCTGTGGCAGCAGCTCGCGCAGCCGCGCCCCCAGCTCCGAGGCGCGCAGCCGAGAGGCGGGCGCCTTGGCCAGGCACTGCACCAGCAGCTGCCACAGCTCGTCGGGGATGCCCGGCAGCGGTGCCACGGTCTCGGTGACATGCCGGCGCAGCACCGCTCCGGGGTGGCCGCCGCCGAACGGGGTGAAGCCGGCCAGCAGCTCATAGAGCACGGTGGCCAGCGCGTAGACATCCACCGAGGCACGCGGCGGCAGGCCCTCGATGATCTCGGGGGCCAGATAGTCGGGGGTGCCGATGATGCTGCGCTGGCCGGAGGGGCGGCCCGGCTCGGCGGACGGGCGCTCCCGGGGCGGACGCGGGGAGTCCACCAGGCGGGCGATGCCGAAGTCGGTGAGCAGCGCGGGGTGCGCCCCGCCCGGGCCGAGCGGGCCCTGCATGTCCAGCAGGACGTTCTCCGGCTTGACGTCGCGGTGGATGATCCCGGCGGCGTGCGCCGCGGCCAGGCCGTCGGCGATGTCGGCGGCGATGGCGACGGCCGCCTCCGGGGCCAGCCGGCGCTCCCGGTCCAGCCGGGTGCGCAGGTCGGTGCCCCGGATCAGGTCCATCACCAGGGCCAGGTCGGCACCGTCCACCACCAGGTCGCGGACCCCGACCACATGGGGGTGGTCCAGACCCAGCAGGGCGGCCCGCTCCTGGACGAAGCGGCCGACGAGTTCCTGGTCGGAGGCGAGATCCTCGCGCAGCAGCTTGATGGCGACCGGACCCTCGGGCCCCTCGCCGAGCCACACCGTGCCGGCGCTGCCCCGGCCCAGGACCTGGTGGGCGGTGTACCGGCTGCCGATCTTCCGTGCCAAGACTGTTCCCCGACTCCTGAGACAGGCGCGTCCTTCCGAACAGGCGCGTCGCCGACCAACCTACGCGGCTGAGGGGATGTTAGGGGCACCGAGCGGTGACCGGCTTCCGTCCGGGGCAGAAAACACCTTTCGGGGAAGCCGGGGCACCTGCGGGTTACCGGCCCTACCCCAGGCTGGACGCCCAGTCCTTGACCTTGATGAACCAGTCATGGGCGGTGTCCCAGAAGTTCTTGCCGTCGGCGACCCACTCCTTGAGCGGGGTGAAGGTCCACAGCGCCCAGGCCGCGATCACCAGGATGATGATCATGAACAGACAGCCCTTGAGGCAGCCGAGGCCCGGGATGCGCATGGGGTTGGCGCTGCGTTGCCGGCGCTGCCGGGGCTCCCTGGGCTCCCGGCGGGGCGCCTGCGGCGGCTCAGGCCGGGCTTGCGGCTGGGGCTGCGGGGGGGCGTAGTGCTGTGGCTGCTGCTGTGGCTGCTGGTACTGGGGCGGCCGCTGCTGCTGCCGGTTGCGCTGAGGCGCGTAGGGCAGCTGCTGCTGGCGCGGGTCCTGGTACTGCGGAGGCTGCTGCTGGCCATAAGGCTGCTGCGGCTGCTGACCGTACGGCTGCTGCTGCGGCTGCTGGTACTGCTGCGGCTGCCGGGTGGGGCGGCGGCGCAGCGGGTCCTGGCTCGGGTCCAGGTACTGGGCCTGGGTCTGGTCATTGCGGTCACGGGCCTGGCGCAGCTGGGTCTGCCAGGGGTGCGGGCCGTCCGGCTGCTGCTCCGGCGGGACCGGCGGCATGGCCCGGGTGGGGTCGGCGCCGCCGTACCCCGGCTGCTGCGGCATCGCCCGGGTCGGGTCCGCGGCCCCGTACGGGCCGGAACCGGCGGGCAGCACCTGGGTGGGGTCGGCGTGCGGGCCGCCGGTCTGCGGCAGCACGGTGGTGGCGGCGGCGGGGTCATAGCCGCCGGCCGGGGGCAGCACCTGGGTGGGGTCGGCTTCGCCGCCCAGCCCGGTGCCGGGCACCTGGGCGGGCTGCGGGTCGGGGGACAGCAGGGCGGCCACCCCCAGCGCGGCCTCGGCCTGCTCGGGGCTGGAGTGCACCCCGACACCGGCGGCGACCACCCGCAGCGCCCGGGCCAGGTTCTCCGCGCCGGGCCGCTCCTCGGGCCGCTTGCGCAGACAGCGCTCGATGACCGTCCAGAGCGGCTCGGGGACGGTGGTGGGGCGCCGCGGCTCGGCACTCAGGTGCTGGTGCAGCACCTCCAGCGCGGTCGCCCCGGCGAACGGCGGACGGCCGGTGACCAGCTCGTACAGCAGGATGCCCGCGCCATAGACATCCACCGCGGAGGTCTGCGGACGGCCCTCGGCGGACTCCGGCGCCACATAGGCCGGGGTGCCGACGAACTCATGGGTACGGGTCAGGCCGGGTGAGTCGGCGAGGCGGGCGATGCCGAAGTCGGTGAGCATCGGGTGCATCCGGCCGCCCTCGTCGCGCAGCAGCACATTGGCCGGCTTGAGGTCCCGGTGCACAATGCCGTCCGCGTGGCTGGCGGCCAGCGCGTCGGCGATCTGGGCGGTCAGCAGGGCGGCGGCGACCGGGGTGAACGGGCCGTTCTCGCGCAGGTAGCGGTGCAGGTCCGGGCCGTCCACCAGGTCCATCACCAGGGCCAGCAGATCGCCCTCGACCACCAGGTCGCGGGTGCGCACGATATTGGGGTGGGTGAGCCGCAGCAGCACGGAGCGCTCGCGCAGGAAGCGCATCACCACATCCGCGTCGTTGGCCAGCTCCTCCTTGAGGACCTTGATCGCCACGGTCTCGCCGGGCTGCCCGGCGACCGCCGCCTCGGCACCGGCCGTCTCCCGCTGGCGCGCACGCCAGACGGTGCCCGTGGCTCCGCGTCCGAGCGGCTCCTCGAGCAGGTATTTGCTGCCTACCGGCCGCACGTCATGCGCTCCCTGGTCGTGATCCGTGTCGATGGCCTCTGGGGTGCTCGGCCTCGCGCCCACTGTAGTGCCGCCCGCTCGGCCGTCCGGTTGACGAATCCACGATGCCGCGGCTGCTGTTTGAGTGTGGCTTGGGAGAAAGACGCTCTTTCCGGGCACTCGGTTGCCGCGCGGCGTCAATACCGGTCACCGAACGGACTCCGGGGTGGGCACCCCCTGGAACAAATCAGCCACTTCCTGGCTACGAGCTGGCGTTTTCGCATGCTCGGATGGTCGTCCAAGATCACGAATTGGCTGTCGCCGGGCGCGCCGTCGGTGGCAGGTGCGAGGATGCTCGCAGCACGGTGCGGTGGGGAGGCGCTGCGCGCCGGGGTGGCGACGCGAGAGGCCCCGCGCTCCGTGATGGACCTGTACGTGCCGAAGCGCTCGTGCGCGGCCGGGGGGCTGCACGCCCCCGGCGCCGACCGGGCGGGAAGGGACCGTTGACGCCGATGCAGATCCGGCTGACCGTCCTCGGGCCGCTCGGCGGCCGGCTCGCGCCCGCCTGCGATGTGCTGGTGACCGCTCCGGCGGGCACCGCCCTCGCCGGGGTGGCCAGCGGCCTGGCCGCCGCCGTCGCGGCGGCCGGTTCCGACCTGGGCAGTGGGGCGGTGGTGGTCTACGCGGGCACCGAGCGACTGGACCCGCAGCGCTGCGCGCTGGGCGAGCCGCCGCTGATCGACGGCGCGGTGCTCTCGCTGGGCGGGCCCGCCGATCCCGAGCTGCACGCGGGGGTGCCGCTGTCCGGGCTGCCGGAGGCGACGGCCCGGCTGCATGTGATCTCCGGGCCGGACGCGGGCGGGGTGCACCTGCTGCACGGCGGCGAGGTCCGGCTGGGACGGTCCGCCACGGCCGACATCCCGCTGGACGACCCCGATGTCTCCCGGCTGCACTGCGCGGTGACGGTGGCCGAGGGCGGCCGGGTCACCCTCCATGACCTCGGCTCCACCAACGGCAGCACGCTCGGCGGCACCCCCGTGGACGACCGTCCGGTCCCGTTCCGGCCCGGCCCGCTGCTGCGGGTCGGCGAGTCCGCCCTGGTGCTGCACGGCGCGGACGAGGGCGTTCCGCGCCCGCTGCCCACCGCGCCGGACGGCGAGGGCCATCTCCGGGTGACCACCGGCCGGCCGCTTGACGGCACCGCGTCGACGACCACCGGGCAGGGGACGGCCACGTTGCGGGGCGGGTCCGGCGGGTCCGGCGGGTCCGGCGGGTCCACGGTGCCGGGTTCCCGGGCCGACGGTCATGGGCGCCCGGGCCCGCTCCGCTCTCAGCCCGGCCCTGGCATGCGGGACGCGGCCGGGGAACCTGGCCCGGCGGCCGGTGCCCCGCGCCCGTCGACCGCCGGGGCCGCCGGCGACCCGTCGCCCCGCCAGGGCAACGTGCCGCAGCCCGCCCGACCCGGCTACCGCACGCCCGGAGCGGCCCAGGCAAGCCCGGCCGTCGGCGCCGCCGACCCGTCGTCGCCCCTCCAGAACAAGGCGTCGCAGCCCGCCCAGCCCGGCTACCGCACGCCCGGCGAACCCGGACCGGCCCCGCACGCCACCAGCCCGGACGCTGGTGCGGCCTACGGCCACACCGGCCCCTCGACCACCCGGGACGGCGCCCCACACCACTCCGGCCACAGCACCCCGCAGAACGCCTCCGGACCGGCCTCCGCAGCTCAACCGGTGACCGGCGGCAGCGCTCCGCACCACTTCCCGTCCGGCCACGGCCTGCCCGGCGACCCCGGCTCCGGCCCACGGCCGGCCGGCCCGGCGGCCAACGCGGCCGAGGGCACCACCGACTCATCGGCCGGCCCAGGCATGGCACCGCACCACTCGTCCTCCGGTTACGACGATTACGACGGTTACGGCATGACCGGCGAACTCAGCTCGTCCGCACGCCCGACCGGCGCCGCGCAGGGCCCCACCGTGCCCTCAACCGCCCAAAGCACCGCATCCCACCGTTCACACCAGGGTTACGACGCGCCCGGCGCCCCAGGATCGAGCACCCGCCCGGCACACCCCGCCCCCGGCCACAGCAACCCCTCAGCCGCCCAGAACACCGCCCCCCACCACTCCCGGCCCGGCAGCAACACGCCCGGCGCCCAGGGGCCGGCCGCGCTCCCCGCGCAGGCCCACACCAGCCCCTCAGCCGCCCAGGGCACCGCTCCACACCGCTCGCCCCAGGGATATGGCGCGCCGGACGCCCCGGGATCGGGCCCGGCCCCCCGCCACACCGGCCCATCGGCCACCCGGAGCGGCCTGCCCGGCGGCTCCGGAACGGCCCCGGACCCAGCCGGCCCCGCCACCGACGCGGCCAACGGCAGCGCCGGCCCGTCGATCACCCGGGACGGCGCCCCACACCACTCCCGCTCCGGTCACCACGCCTCTGGTCCGGCCACCCGCGCGGCGGCCGACGCCGACCGGGGCCGCACCGGTACACCGGCCGCGCGGCACACCGCGCTGCACCAGGTCCATGCCGACTACGGCACGCCGGGCGAGTCCGGGCCGTCCACAGTTCCGGCCAACCATGCGCGGCCCGGCCACGGCATGCCCGGCGACCCCGGGGCGGCCCCGGAAGGCCCGACCACCGGCGCGGCCGGCTTCTCGGCCACCCGGGACGGCGCCCCGCACCTCGCCCAGCCCGGCCACGGCGCATCCGGCATCCCCGGACCGGCCTCCTGGCAGGACAGCCCGACGGCCGCCGCCCAGGACCACACCGCCGCACACCGCTCTCACCCCGGTTACGGCGTATCCGGCACCTCAGGACCCGCCTCGAACCCGGCAGGCCCGGCCACCGGCGCGAACCAGGGCCACAGCGGCCCGCCGATCACCGGGGGCAGCGCCCCGCACCGCACGCCCGGTGGCCCGGGACCGGCCGCGCGCCCGGACAACCCGGCGACCGTCGCCGCCTCCCCCTCCGACTACGGCACCCCGGGCAACCGCGGGACGGCACCGGACCCAGCCGGCCCGGCTGCCGCCCAAAGCGCCGCACCCGGCCATGGCATGCCGGGCGCGCAGGGCGACCCCGAGCCGGCCTCGCGCTCGACCGGTGTGGCCCGGAGCGGCGCCGCACAACTCCACTCCGGCTACGGCAGGTCCGGAATCCCCGGCGACGCCGAGCCGTCCCCGCGGAGCAACTCGCCGCGAGGCGACATGAGTTATCCGCCCTCACCAACGGCCGGTCACCCCTCGGCGCCCACGCCCGGATACGAACGAGCCACCGGCACCGCCCACTTCGGCTTCCCCGCCACCCCCGAGACGCACGGCGGCCGCGGCCTCCCACTGGCCGGGGCCGGGGGAGCCGGGGAAGCCGGGGAAGGCACAGACACGGACGAGGCACCCCGGCGCGAGGGCGGCGGCAAGCGCAATCGCGGGATAGCGGCCTGGGCGCGCCGGCTCACCGGTGGGCGCGGCATGCTGCGCGCCGGGGCCGCCGAGCAGCAGCCGCTCGCCGTGGACGGCGGAGCCGAGCCCCGGGCCCAGGTCACCGCGGCCGGGCTGCGGGAGCGCTGGCCGGACCCGGCGGCCGTGCTGCTGACCGCGCTGGGCCCGGGCCCGCGCCTGTGGGAGCGCGGCCCGGACCACCCGGACCTGCTGTCCATCCGGCTGGGCACGGCGGACCGTCATCTGCCGGGCCTGCCGCCCGGCACCGGCCCGCTGCCCTGTGTCCCGGTCACCGTCGGTCTGCGGGAGGCCGGTTCGCTGGGCCTGGCCGGGCCCCGGGCCCGGCTGTCCGGGCTGGCCCGCTCGGTGCTCGCCCAGCTCGCCGCCCTGCACTCCCCCACCGTGCTGGAGTATGTGCTGATCAGCGCCGACCGCTCGCGCCCCGAGGAGGAGCGGCAGGCGGAGTGGGCCTGGCTGGGCTGGCTGCCGCATCTGCGCCCGTCCGCCGGGCAGGACTGCCGGCTGCTGGTCGCCTACGACGGCGAGCAGGCCGCCGCCCGCACCGCCGAGTTGGTGCGCCGCCTGGACGACGGCCCGCTCGGCCCCAACTGGCCGGCTGCCCGGCCCGAGGAGATCGCCGCGGCGGCGGCCGCCCATCGCGGCCCGTACACCGTGCTGATCGTGGACGGCGATCCCGGCACTCCCGCGCTGCGGGAGACCGTCGCCCGGCTGGCGGCCGGGGGCGCGGCGGCCGGGGTCCACCTGGTCTGTCTCGCCGAGGCTCCGGCGACCACTCCCGCCTCTCCCGTCTCGGCCACCCTGGCCATCGCGGAGAGCGGCTCCCCCGCCTTCCCGCACTGCGGGGCGGTGGCCCTGCTCAGCGGGGATGTGGCCACCGCGGTGCAGGTCATCCACCGGGCTCCGGCCGGTGGCCCGGGCACCGTGATCGCGGCGCTGGACGCGGTCTCCCCGCCCTGGGCCGAGCGGTTCGCCCGGGCCCTGGCCCCGCTGCGGCTGGCCGAGGGCGCGGACCCGCACGGCCAGGGCGCCCGGGTGGCCGCCCTGCCCCGCACCGCCCGGCTGCTGGACGAGCTGGGCCTGGCCCGCGCCACCCCGGCTTCGCTCACCGCCCGCTGGGCGGCCGCCATGGACCCGGGCAGCCGGCCCGGCGGCCGCGCGGTGGCGGTGCTCGGCGCCGGACCGCATGGCCCGCTCGCCGTGGACCTCGCGGCGGACGGCCCGCATCTGCTGGTGGAGGGCTGCCCGGGCAGCGGCAAGACGGAGCTGCTGCGCTCGCTGGCGGCCTCCCTGGCGGCGGCCGACCGCCCGGACCGGCTCTCCCTGGTGCTGGTCGACGGGGCGGCGGCGGAGCGCGGCGAGGGCCTGCGGGTGTGTACGGACCTGCCGCATGTGTCGACCTATCTGGCCGCCGCCGACCCGGTGCGGATGCGGGAGTTCGCCCAGGCGCTCAGCTCGGAGCTCAAGCGCCGCGCCGAGCTGCTGGGCCGGCTGGACTTCTGCGCCTGGCATGCCCAGCAGTCCGCGCCCGCCGCCAAGGTGGTCGGCCCGCGGCGGCCGCCGGAGACCACCACCGGTGACCTGGAGTCCGCCCCGACCGGCACCCTCCAGCTGCGCACCGCCCGGGACGGCGACGCGCCGGGCCATACCGCCGAGAACGCGCTGCCCCGGCTGGTGGTCCTGGTCGACGACTTCGACGCCCTGGTGGCGCCCGCGCTGGGCAGCACCGGCCGGCCGGCCGCCGGTTCGGTGGTCCGGGCGCTGGAGGCGGTGGCCCGGGACGGCGAGCGGCTGGGCGTCCATCTGATCGCCGCCTCCGGCCGGCCGGAGCGTACGGCCGACACGGCCGCCGTGGAACGGGCGGGCCTGCGGGCCACCCTGGAGATCGCACCGCCGGAGATCAGCCCGCCCACCGCCGACGGAGCCGACGGTTCCGCCGGGCGCCCGGCACCGGGCCGAGGGCGGCTGCACCGGCCGGACGACGATGCGGTGACCCCCTTCCAGTCGGGTCGGGTGACCGGCCGGATCCCCCGGACGGCCACCCTCCGGCCGACCGTCGTCCCGCTGGACTGGCAGCGCATGGGCGACCCGCCCACCCGCCGTCCGCTGCGCGAACTGGGCAACGGCCCCACCGACTTGGCGCTGCTGGCCAGTGCGCTGCAGCGCGCCGCCCAGTCGGCGACCGCCCAGCCGGCCCCGCCGCTGCTGTGAAGCTGCTGTGAACCGGCGGACGGCTGTGCACCGACGGGCCGCATGGACGCGACGAACCGCAAGGGCACAACGGATCCGGAGAACGCATCGGCCAACATCACATCCCCATCACGATCAACTCCCCTGCGCTGCCAGCACTATTGCGGGCGCCCTCGAGGCGGCGTAGGACTGATCACACGGCACACGGGGAGGACGGCCATGCGCACCACTTCGCGGAGCACTCGCACCACCCGTATCACGCTGGCCCTGTTCACCAGCGCGACGCTCGCCCTGACCGCTGCGGCCTGCGGCGGAGGTGGCGGCGACAAGAAGGACGACACCAAGAACGACGCCTCGTCCAAGGCGTCGGACTCCATACCGCACACCGTCCGACTCCCCCGGTTAGACGGCCAGAAGATCAAGGTCACCGCCGTGTGGACCGGCACCGAGCAGCAGCACTTCACCAAGGTGCTGGACGAGTTCCACAAGCGCACCGGCGCCGAGGTGTCCTACGTCCCCAGCGGCGACGACATGTCCGCCTTCATCGGCTCCAAGGTCGCCGGCGGCGACCCGCCGGACGTCGCCATGCTGCAACAGCCCGGCACTCTCCGGGAGTTCGCCCAGAAGGGCTGGCTCAAGCCGCTCGCCAAGTCCGCCACCGATGAGCTCGCCAAGAACTTCCCCCAGGGCTGGCAGGACCTCGGCTCGTACCAGGGCAAGCGCTACGGCGTCTACTTCAAGGCCAGCAACAAGTCGCTGGTCTGGTACAACACCAAGATCTTCGAGGCGGCGGGCGTCCAGGAGCCCAAAACCTGGCCGGAGTTCCTGCACACCGCGCAGGCCATCGCCGACTACGGGGTCAGCCCCGTCTCGGTGGGCGGCGCCGATGGCTGGACGCTCACCGACTGGTTCGAGAACGTCTACCTCTCCCAGGCCGGTCCGGAGAAGTACGACCAGCTCACCACGCACAAGCTCAAGTGGACCGATCCCTCGGTCAAGAACGCGCTGACCACCCTGGCCCAGCTCTTCGGCAAGAAGGAGCTGCTGGCCGGGGGCAACGAGGGCGCGCTGCAGACCCAGTTCCCCAACTCCGTCACCCAGGCCTTCAGCGGGGGCGACAAGGCCAAGGCCGCCCTGGTCTACGAGGGCGACTTCGCGGCCGCCAACATCACCGCGGCCAAGGCGAAGATCGGCTCGGACGCCAAGGTCTTCCCCTTCCCCAAGGTGGGCGACAAGGCCCCGGTGGTCACCGGGGGCGATGTGGGCACCGTCCTCAAGGACAACGCGGCCTCCCAGGCCCTGCTGACCTTCCTGGCCTCCCCGGACGCCGCGCAGATCTGGGCGAAGCAGGGCGGCTATATCTCGGCCAACAAGAACCTGGACCCGGCCGCCTACCCGGACGACACCCAGCGCTCCATCGCCAAGGCCCTGGTCGCGGCGGGCGACGGCTTCCGCTTCGACATGTCCGACCAGGCCCCCGCGGCCTTCGGCGGCAAGCCGGGCCAGGGCGAGTGGAAGGACCTCCAGGACTTCCTGCGCAACCCCTCGGACATCGAGGGCACCCAGCGCAAGCTCGAAGTCGACGCCGCCAAGGCGTTCAAGAGCTGACGGGCGCGGCGCCATGACCACCGCGACCGCGGGGGCGGCGGCCGCCCCCGGACCGATACCGCCCCCACGCAAGCGCGCCACCGCACTTGGCACCCGCCCCTGGGTGGCGGCCCTGTTCCTGCTGCCCGCGCTGGCCCTGCTGGGCGCGCTGGTCGTCTATCCCATCGGCTACTCCGTCTACCGCAGCCTCTTCGACGCCTCCGGCCATGGCTTTGTGGGCCTGGACAACTACCACGAGGTCTTCTCGGACGACCGCATCCGCACGGCGTTGAAGAACAATGTCATCTGGGTGATCGTCGCCCCCAGCATCGCCACCGCGCTGGGCCTGGTCTTCGCGGTGCTCACCGAACGGGTGCGCTGGGGAACGGCGTTCAAGCTGGTGGTCTTTATGCCGATGGCGATCTCCATGCTCGCCGCGGGCATCATCTTCCGGCTGGTGTACGAGCAGAGCCCGGACAAGGGCGTGGCCAACGCGGTGTGGGTGAGCGTCCATGACACCTTCGCCGAGCCCGCCCCCTTCCCCGGCGCGCACCCCCGGCCGGGCGGGGACCTGACCGCCGGTGGCGGTGGCTCCTACACCACCAGGTCGGCGGCCCGGGCCGGGAGTCCGGCGGGCCTGCCCCTGGTGGCGGTGAAGCCGGACGATGTCAGCGGGGCCCGGGACGCGGTGGCCGCCAGGCCGGTGCCGGGCAAGGTCACCGGCACCGTCTGGCTGGACTTCATCAAGGGCGGCGGTGGCACTCCGGGACGCCTGGGCCCGGGCAAGAAGGCGCTGGCGGGGGTCACGGTGCAGGCGGTGCGCGAGGGCCGCACGGTGGCCTCGGCGAAAACCGGCTCCGATGGCACCTTCACCCTGCCGGGAAAGGCGGACGGCGCCCGGCTCAGGCTGCCCGGCGCCAACTTCGCCGCCCGCTACAACGGGGTGGAGTGGCTGGGCCCGTCCCTGGTCACCCCGTCCATCATCGGCGCCTATATCTGGATGTGGGCCGGCTTCGCGATGGTCCTGATCGCGGCCGGTCTGGCCGGGGTGCCCCGCGAACTGCTGGAGGCGGCCCGGGTGGACGGCGCCGGTGAGTGGCAGGTCTTCCGCCGGGTGACGGTACCCCTGCTGGCCCCGGTACTGGGCGTGGTGGTGATCACGCTGATGATCAATGTGCTGAAGATCTTCGACCTGGTCTACATCATCGCCCCCGGCTCCAGCCTGCACAACGCCAACGTCCTTGCCCTGCAGCTGTATCAGTCCTCCTTCGGCACCGATGTCAACCAGGGTGTGGGCAGCGCCATCGCGGTGTTCCTGCTACTGCTGGTGCTGCCGGTGGTGGTCGTCAATATCCGGCGGATGCGAAGGGAGCGGCGGCGATGACCACCGCGCACACGGGCGTACGGGCCACCCGCTCGCTGCCGGAGCGGATCGCCGCCCGGGCCGGCGGCACGGTGATGCGGCTGTTCCTGGTCGCCGTCGGCCTGTTCTGGCTGCTGCCCACGGTGGGGCTGCTGCTCTCCTCGCTGCGGGACCGCTCGGACATCGCGGCCTCCGGCTGGTGGCAGGTCTTCAGCCATCCCGGCCAGTTGACCACCACCGGCTATGACACGCTCTTCCACAACGACAAGGTGATGCACTCGCTGCTCACCACCGTGCTGATCACCGTCCCGGCCACCGCGCTGGTGATCCTGATCGGCGCCTTCGCCGCCTATGCCTTCGCCTGGCTGGAGTTCCCCGGCCGGGACTGGTGGTTCATGGTGGTGGTGGGGCTGCTGGTGGTGCCGGTGCAGGTGGCGCTGATCCCGGTGGCCAAGCTCTTCAACGCCCTGGGCATCTTCGAGACCACGGTGGGCGTGGTGCTCTTCCACACCGCCTTCGGACTGCCCTTCGCCATCTTCCTGCTGCGCAACTTCTTCGCGGAGATCCCGCGTGAGCTGCTGGAGGCCGCCCGGCTGGACGGGGCGGGCGAACTGCGCCTGTTCACCCGGGTGGTGCTGCCGCTGGGCGGACCGGCCATCGCCTCCCTGGGCATCTTCCAGTTCCTCTGGGTCTGGAACGACATGCTGGTCGCCCTGATCTTCGCGGACAGCGGCAACCCGCCGATCACGGTGGCGCTGCAGCAGCAGGTTCGCCAGTTCGGCGACAACGTGGACATCCTGGCCTCGGGCGCCTTTCTGTCGATGATCGTTCCGCTGGCGGTGTTCTTCGCCTTCCAGCGGCAGTTCGTCAGCGGGGTGATGGCGGGGGCGGTGAAGTAGGCGAGCCCTGCCGCCCGCAGATATAGCGGGACACCGCGCCGCCGTGGACGAACACCGACGCCTCCTCCCGGCACCGGCCGTGCAGCGCCTGCCACTTGGCGAAGTCGGCGCGCTGGGCACGGAACCAGCGGCTGCCCACGGTGGTGGTGTCCCACACCACCCACAGCCGGTCGCCGGGCGACAACCGGCCCAGCCGGGACCGCAGTTCAGCCATGCCCACATCCACTCCATAGAGCGTGCCGGAGGCGGCCGGGGAGACGGCCAGGTCCAGGTCCCGCAGGCCGGTGAAGTCCCGGGGGTAGAACAGCGCCACCCGGCGTTCATAGTGCGGCAGGAACAGCACCGCGTCCCCCGGCCCCGCCAGCCGGCCCACCTGGGCGGCCACCAGCGCCGGCTGGTCCCCCCGGCTCGCCGGCAGCCGCTCCCGCCGCTGCTCGGGCAACTGGACCGCGAACGCCGCCCCGACCGCCAGCACCCCGGCCACCGCCACCGTCTTCCGCCAGGGCAGCCCTCCCAGCAGCCGCTCCGCCCCGGCGGCCACCAGCAGGGGCATCCCGGCCGCACAGAACAGCAGATAGCGGTCCAGGAACAGCGGCTGCCGCTGGGACACCGCATACAGCAGCACCGGTGGCACCACCACCAGCGGCAGCGCCACCGCGCTCAGCCCCAGCGGCCCGCGCGCACGCGGCGGTGCCACCACGGCCAGTGCGGCCAGTGCCAGACTCACCGCCTGCACCGGCCGCCCGGGCCCGGCGAAGGAACGGACCAGCGCCTCCGCCTCGGCCGGCCCGGGCGTCCGCAGCCAGGACACCTGCTCGCTCTGGCCCCGGGACACCAGCACCAGCGGCGCCAGCACCGCGCCCGCCGCCAGCACCGCACACCCCCAGCCCCGCCACAGCGGCCACCGCACCCGGGACCACAGCAGGGTCACCGCATGCGCCGCCGCCAGCAGCACCGCGAACTCATGCAGCAGCGAGGTGAGGGCGAGCACCGCCCCGTACGCCACCCAGCCGCGCACCGAGCCCCGCTCGACCGCCCGCACCAGCAGCCAGGTGGCCAGCGCCGCGCCCGCCGCCACCAGGGCGTAGGAGCGGCCCTCCTGGGCGTAGTGGCCGACAAACGGGCTGACCGCGTAGAGCAGCCCGGCCCACAGCCCCGCCCGGGGCCGGACCAGCCGGCTGCCCAGGGCGCCCACCAGGGCGGCGGTGGCGGCGGCCGCCAGCACGGACGGCAGCCGCAGGGTGACCTCGTCCGGGCGCACCGCCAGCACCGGGTGCATCAGCAGGTAGTAGAGGCCATGCACCACATCGACCCGGCCGAGCAGATGGACGATCTGCGGCAGCGAGCGGCGGGCCACCTGGAAGGTGGCCCCCTCGTCCCGCCACATGGTGCCCCGGTCCAGCCCCCACAGACCCAGAGTGAGCATGACCAGCGCGGGCACCAGCACCGCGAGCACCGCCGGGGACAGCCATGCCGGAGGGCGCCACACCGGGGACAACCGCCTCATCTCCGCCCTCCCGCCGTTCGGCCGCACCCCCGCCGACAATGCCCTGATTGACCATACTTAGCCGATAAAAAGGGTTTCGTGGCAGTGAACGAAAGCGAAACCCCTGTCCATCCCCCCTCCCCCGGAACCTCCGGAACCCCCGGCACTCCGCCCACCGGTTCGGTGAGCATCGTCGTCATCGGCTACAACGACGCGGCACACATCGCCGAGGCGGTGCGTTCCGCGTTGGCCCAGGGGCCGGTGGTCGCCGAGGTGATCGCCGTCGACGACGCCTCCACCGACGGCACGGGGACCGTCCTGAACCAACTCGCCGCCCGACACCCCGCGTTGCGGGTCATCCACCGGTCCGTCAACAGCGGCGGCTGCGGCACCCCACGCAACCAGGGCCTGCGCGCAGCCGGTTCGCGCTATGTGATGTTCCTGGACAGCGATGACGTACTCCCCGCCGGGGCCGCGTCCACCCTGCTCGGCGCCGCCCTGCGCCATGACGCACCGGTCGCGGCCGGCCTGTGCGTCCGCCGCGAGCTCCCCCGGGGCCACGACACCCACTGGCAGCCCGCCCTCTACCGGGAGGCCGCCCTGCTGCGCCGCCCCGAGGACCGCCCGGCCCTGCTGCACGACACCCTCTGCGTGGGCAAGCTCTACGCCCGCGACTTCCTGACCCGGCACCGCATCACCTTCCCCGAAGGGCCATTCCGCTATGAGGACTTCGTCTTCACGGCCCGGCTGCTGGCGGCATCCCCGCGTATCGCCACCGTCCCCGACCGCGTCTACCTCTGGCACGTCCGCCGGGACGCGGCCCGGCCCTCGATCTCGCTGGACCGGGAGAGCGTGGCCAACTGGCGGGCCAGAGTCCAGGCCCACCGGCAGGCGGTGCGGATCCTCATGGACGCGGGCCGCGACCGGCTGGCCCTGGCCGCCCGGGTGAAGTTTCTCGACCACGATCTGCGCCTGTACACCCGGGAGTTGCCCCTGCGCGGCCCCGGCTACCGGCAGGCGTGGTGGCACCTCACCCGCGACCTGCTGGCCTCCTACCCGGCGGAGGAACTGGCCGCCGCCCGCGCCCCCGCGCGCTGGATCGCCCGGGTGGTACTGGCCGCCGACCGGCCCCGTGACCTGGACCGTCTGGCCCAGCTGGCCGCCCGCCCCGCCCGGCTGCTGCCGCCCTACGCCCGGCTGGACGGACACCCGGTCTGGGCGACGGACCTGCCCTCCGTCCCACTGGACGGGCTGGCCGGCCCGGACGCCAAACCGGTGCGCCGGCTGCCGGTCACGGTGGACGGCTCCCTGCGGCTGACCACCTGGCCGCCACGCGCCGAACTCACTCTGCACATCCATGAGTTGTATGACCGGCTGGCCGAGGCGGAACCCACCGCCATCGAGGTGGAACTGCGCCTGCGGGGCACCGGCACCACCCGCTCCCGCTCCGCACCACTGATCCCGGCCGGCCCCGGCTGGACCGCCCGGCTGCCCTTCGAACTGAAGCCGGTGGCGGCCGGGCCGATGCCCCTGGTGTGGGACGTACGGGTCCGGCTGCGCTGCCGCCAGGGCTCGCTGCGAACCGCCGTCCGGGCAGCCGGGCCGACCCGGCGACGCATGCTGCCCTCCCCCCGCCACGGTCTGCTGCTGGTACAGCCCTACGCAACGGCCGGCGGCTCCCTGGCCGTACGCATGGCCCCCGGCCCCCGCGGCATGTGGGCGGTACTGCGGGGCCGGCTGCGCCGCCGGCGCCAAGGGGCGCGACCCTGAGACCCCACGGGAACCCCTCACCGCTCGATCTCCTCGAACAACTCCTCCCACCGGTCCAGAACCTCCGGCAGGGCCAGTGGAGCCACCCGCTCCCGAGCCGCCGCGCCATACCGACGACGCAGCGCCCCATCCGTCATCAACCGCTCCAGCGCGGCGGCAAAGCGGCACACATCGCCAGGCGGCACCAGCACACCCGTCTCACCGTGCGCCACCAACTCCCGTACCCCGCCCGACAGGTCGAAGCTCACACAGGGCACCCCCACCGCCGACGCCTCCACCAGTGCCATCGGGCGGCCCTCGCGCTCGCTGGTCAGCGCGAGCACCGACAGCTCGCGGTACGCGGCGGCGACATCCCGTACCGTGCCCCGGAACCGCACCCGCTCGGCGATGCCCAGCCGGACCGCTTGGGCCCGCAGCTCGCCCTCCAGCGGGCCGTCGCCGAAGAAGTGCAGCTCCCAGTCGGAGAGTCCGGCGGTCGCGAAGGCGTCGATCAGCCGGTCCAGCCGCTTGACCGGGTCGAGCCGGCCCACCGCCCCCACCCGCCGGGCCTCCAGCGCGGCGGGCGGCCCCGGCGTGAAGGGCAGCGGATTGGGCAGCACCGCCGCGTTGGGCAGCCGCTGCCGGCGGAACTCGGCCGCGTCCGCCTCGCTGAGGAAGACGGACTTCTCCAGGGCCGGGTAGTGCCGCAGGATCAGCCGGAGGTTCTCGCTGTTGCAGGCCTGGAGGAACGACTCGTGGTACTGGCCGATCCCCTTGAGGTGCGGGCGGGCCACCGGCTCCAGCCAGTCGGCCGCCCAGGGCGAGCCCATCAGCACCAGGCCGTGCGGCACCGCCGCGAACCGCCGGGCCAGCCGGGCGCGGGCCCGGTCCCGCTCCCGCCGCTCGGCCCGCGCCGCACACAGCCGCACCGGGTCCAGCCGCTCCCGCAGCGAGCGGGCCTCCCAGGGCGGTGGCGGCAGCGAGCGGTAGAGGGTGGCATGCCGGTAGGCGGGCCGGGCCAGGTAGGTGTGCGGCTCGGGGCTGGGCCGGATGCCGATCAGCTCCACCCGGTGTCCGCGCTCGGCGAAGCCCTGGGCCAGGGTGTGCAGCACCCGCTGGGAGCCGCCCAGGGAGTCGACATCGATGCCGACCAGGAAGAGATTGCGCCGGCTCACCGCAGGGCCCCCTCGAAGAACAGATCGACCACGGCCTTGCTGGACCGCCCGGTCTCCAGCGGGTTGAACCGCGCCTGGAAGCGCTCATGGGCCCCCGCCCACTCCTCCCGCACCGCCGGGAGCTCGCCCAGCGCCGCCGCCAGCCGGCGGGTGTCGGTGAACACCGGCCCGGGGGCGATCTCGGCCAGGTCGTAGTAGGTGCCCCGGGAACTCCGGTAGTGCTGGTAGTCATCGGCGTAGAGCAGGATCGGGCGCCCCAGATTGGCATAGTCGAACATCACCGAGGAGTAGTCGGTGAGCAGGGCGTCCGAGGCCAGCAGCAGATCGTTGGGATCGGTGAACTCCCGTCCGTCGCGCACCGCGTGGCCCAGCTCGCGGGGCACCGTGAAGCGCTCGTAGTAGTGCGGGCGGACCACGACCGTCCACTCCTCGCCCACGGTGCGCACCAGTTCCGCCAGGTCGACCCGGATGGACTCGCCGCTGCGGCGCGCCCCGTCCCGGAACGTCGGCGCGTAGAGCAGGACTTGGCGCCCCTCGGGGATCTGCAGCCGCTCCCGGGTGACGGCGGCCCGGCGGCGCTGCTCGGGCTCGTTCCAGCGGACCAGGACGTCATTGCGGGGCAGCCCGGTGCGCAGCAGCTCGCCGGTGTACTCATTGGCGCGGACAAAGGTGTGCTCAAAATCCGGGCAGGGGGCGATCAGCGCGTCCCAGCGGTCCACCATGCTCTGGTGCCGCCGGCGCCGCCCGGGCCCGGCCAGCCGCAGCTCGGGCACGTCGAAGCCCATGTGCTTGAGGGTCTGTCCGTGCCAGGTCTGCAGGTAGCGGGTGCCGGGCCGCTTGGGGAAGGGCATCGGGAAGCCATGGGTGTCCACCCAGTAGCGGGCGCGGGCCACCGTGCGGACGTACTCCCAGCTGCCACGCCGGACCAGCGGCACGCCCTCGGGATAGCCCTCGCGGCTGTCGGCGTAGGACCACACGGCGCGCAAGGGCAGGTCGCGCCGGAGCAGTTCCTCGTGGATATAGCGGGGGCTGTCGGCATAGCCGCGGCCTTCCAGGGCCTCGAAGACCACCAGGTGCTCGTCGATGGGCAGCCGCCCCAGCTCATGGCAGACCAGGCCCTTGGCGCGCAGTCCGGTGACCCGGCGGGTGAGCCGCTGGGCGCGGTGCCGCACCGGCTCCAGGCAGGGCGCCGCCGCCTCGGCACAGCCCAGCAACCCGGTGCGTTCCCAGCCGAGCTCCAGCCGGCCGGCGCCGGTGCGCTCACAACGGACGGTCAGCACCTGGCTGTTGAGCCGGGCGGTGAACACCGGCAGCTCCGCCGGGGCCAGCAGCGGATCGGTGCGGCTCAGGCCCTGCCGTTCCAGGACGATCACCGGGTGGCGGCGGCCCCGGAAGCCCTTGAGGCCGGTGGGGATCCGGCGGGGGTCCAGCAGCAGTTCGGCGGTGCGCAGTTCGCCGCCCGGGGCGTAGCTGAACCGCACCGCCAGCGGCGGCCCGGTGGTGGTGACCCGCAGCTCGGCGCGCAGCGCGGCGGGTCCGGACAGCAGCCCGGCGGGGTCATAGGTGTGCAGGGTGAGCCGCAGCCGGGGGCCGTCCGGGGTGAGGGAGGCCACCTCATGGCGCAACGGGCCGGTGGCGAAGGGCTGTTCGTCCAGGCGCCAGTCGGTGATGTCCAGTTCATCGGCGGCCCGGGCGCTCTCCGGCGGGCCGGCGCCCCAGTAGACGCGGCCGGCCTGCCGCAGGACCCGGCGCGGGGCGATGCGCGGGCGGTCCAGGGTGCGGGCGCACTCGGCGGCCTCGGCGAACCGCCCGGCGCTCAGCAGGTACTGGCAGATCCGCTGCTCATGCGGGATCGCGGCCAGCGCCTCCGGGGCCGCCTCGGCCAGGCTGGGGGCGACGGCGGCGGCGAACTCCTCGGTCCACCGCCGGTCCCGGAAGGGCAGGTCGCCCAGATGGAGACGGAGGTCATGGCGGAGGAAGGCGGTGTCCTTGGCGGGCCTGAGGTCGGTGTTGCCGGACTCCGCCAGGAAGGCGTCGGTGAGCCGGGAGACGGCGATGCGGTCGGTGACATTGCGGATGTCGTCCCGGCGGGAGGTGATGGAGGGGGTGTCCGGGTCGTCGGCCAGGTGCCAGGTGTAGACGGGCCAGGGGACCACCGTGAACCGCCGGGCCAGGGTGTAGGCCTGGGCGCTGAAGAGCTGGTCCTCGTAGTGCACCCGCTCGGCGAAGCGCAGGCCGTGCCGGGCCAGGAACGCGGCGCGGTAGAGCTTGTTGGTGGACAGGTGGTCCAGGAAGTACTCGGGGGCCTGCCGGATGCCCTCCACCACCCGGTTCTCGGCGAAGAGTTCCGGATACCACAGGGCGGTGGCGCCGGTGCGCTCGAAGAGCCGGGTGACCGCGCCGGCCACCAGGTCGGCCCCGGTGCGCTCGGCGGCCAGCAGCAGTGACTTGCAGGCGTGGTAGGGCAGTTCGTCGTCGCTGTCCAGGAACATCAGGTACGGGGCGCGGGCGGACTCGATGCCCGCGTTGCGCGGGGTGCCGCAGCCGCCGCTGTTGGCGGGCAGCCGCAGGCCGCGCACCCGGGGATCGGCCTCGGTGAGCATGCGCAGGGTGGTGAAGGTGTCGTCGGTGGAGCAGTCGTCGACGACCAGCACCTCCAGGTTGCGCAGCGACTGGGCGAGCACCGACCGCACCGCGCGCGGCAGCCGTTCGGCGTCGTTGTAGACGATCACGACGACGCTGACATCGGGGCGGGGCTGAGCGGTCATGGGTCACCTCGTTCCGGGTGGGTTCCGGGGTCCGGAGCCACTACTCAGAGAGTAGGTGCCACCACTGACAGTGACGGATTCCAGGGGGTGCGGGCGGGTCCGCCAGGCCGTACGGGCCAGCACCGCGGCCAGGCCGGTGTACATCACGATGTCCTTGAAGGCGTGCCGGCGGGCGCTGCCCAGCTCGGGCCAGGGCACTCCGGACAGCTGGGGCAGCAGCGCCATCCAGAACCACACCGAGCGCACCGCCGCCCCCCGGGCCACCGCCGAGGCGGCCAGCGAGGGCAGCACCACCAGCGCGTAGTGCAGAAAGGCGGGCCGGGAGGCCAGGAAGGCGGCCAGCATCAGCAGCGCGGCGCACTCCACCAGCCGCACGCCCTCCTCGCCCCGGCCCCGCCAGCGCAGCCGGGCGAAGCAGAGCGCGGCCGCCGCCGGCGGCACCGCCAGCAGCAGCGCATAGGGCTGTCCGACGCCGAGGCGGGCCAGCACGGCGGGCCAGGAGGCGTCAAAGGGCCGGGCGTAGGCGTCCTGGCCGTGCAGCAGGAAGGGCAGCGTCTTGGTGAGGAACAGCCCCGGCCGGGGCATGGCCAGCGCGGCCGGCAGGGACACCGCGACCGGCACCGCCAACGCCACCGCCAGTGCCCGCCACCGCCGGGCGAAGGCGAACAGCAGCAGCAGCGGCACCAGCATCGGTTTGAGCGCCAGCGCCGCGCCGACCGCCGCGCCGGCCGCCG
This sequence comes from Streptomyces sp. NPDC052396, assembly GCF_044593195.1. Lineage (NCBI taxonomy): Bacteria > Bacillati > Actinomycetota > Actinomycetes > Kitasatosporales > Streptomycetaceae > Streptomyces > Streptomyces sp. NPDC052396. Next base: position 27,381 of record NZ_JBIUAW010000022.1, on the reverse strand, counting down.
TCCAGCGCCCGCTCCGGGCCAGCAGCAGGGCGCCGGGGAAGGCGACCACCGAGGCGCAGGTCCAGTTGCCCAGGTGGACCATGCTCTGGAAGGGCAGCGAGAAGGCCAGTCCCACGGCCAGCGCGGCGGCCAGCCTGCTGTCCGCCCGCACCTGGAAGATCCGCAGCGCCAGCAGCGCCCCGGCCAGCACCAGCAGGGCGGTGACCGCGGGGGCCGCATAGAACAAGGTCCGGGTACCCAGCGGAACTTGGGGGACGGCCATGAACACCGCGCCCGGCGGATAGAGGAACCGCCGGTCCGCGTACGGCGATCCACCGTCCAGCAGGGTGTGGGCGGCGCGCACCACCACCGCGTTGTCGATCCCGGTGCGGTCGTCGCCCAGCACCCGGCCCGCGCTCAGCAGATAGATCAGCAGCGCTCCGCAGAGCACCGGCCAGGAGGCGCGCCCGCCGAGCCAGCGGCCGAACTCGTCCCGGTCCGCGAGGGGTTGGGTCACCGGCCGGTCACCTCCAGCAGCGCCAGCCCGCCGGGCCCGTGGGCCCGTGTCCGCAGCGCCGGGTCGCCGGCCGGCAGGCCGGGCCCGCCGTTCCGCTGGAGCACCCATCGCACGCCGTACTCCCTGAGGACGCCGAGCCGGCCGGCCCGGGTGGTGGCCGGGGCGTAGTAGCGGCGGGTGGCCTCCCGGCGCCGCCGCTCGTCGGGCAGGAACACATCGGGGTAGGCGGGGGCGACGGTGTACGGGCCGTAGGCGGGCAGCATCCGCAGCGCGTAGTAGTCGTCGGTGAGCACCGTCGCCCCGGCCGGTACCCGGTCCGCCGCCCAGCCCATGCCCGGCCACAGGGTCACCGTGGGCACCCGGTGGCGCACCGCGGCCGCGGCCCGCCGGGGCAGCACATAGGACAGCACCCCGGCCTGCGCCCAGGCGCCGGCCAGCAGGGCCGCCGCGGTCACCGCGCCCAGCACCCGGCGCCGGGCGCCGGTGGCCTCGGCGGTCTCCACGGCCAGCGCCAGCTGGGCGGGGACCAGTGCGGCGGGCAGCACCCGGCCCCAGGCCCAGTGGCCGCTCAGCCCGCCGGCCGTGAAGGCGGCCAGGCCCAGGGCGAACATCAGCACCAGCGGGTCGCGGCGGTCCCGCCGCAGCCGTGCCACCAGCGCCGCCACACCCGGCGCCAACAGGCCGAACTTTCCGATGAGATGGGAGTAGAGCGGCTGGTGGATGCCGTCCAGGCCCGGCGCGCCGGTCAGCGCGAAGAAGGGGTAGTAGGGCCAGGCGAGCAGCGGCAGCAGCGCCACCCCGGCCGCCACGCCGACCCGGGCCCACAGCCGTGGAGTCGGCCGGGGCCGCTCGCCCAGCAGCAGGGCGGCCAGGCCCAGCGCGGCCACCGCGCCGGTGAACTGGTGACACAGCAGCACGGCGGCCGACAGCAGCCCCAGCCCGGCGAACGCGGGCGTCCGCCGGCTCGCCCGCAGCGCCCGGCGGGTCAGGGCCCACAGGTGCAGGGTCAGCCCCAGGGCGAGAGTGCTGGGATAGGCGAGGGTCAGCGCCAGCGAGGTGAGGGAGGGCACCCCGCTCCAGGCGAACAGCCGCACTCCCTGGAGCAGCAGCAGGCACAACAGCGCCAGCGGGAACGCCGCGCGGTGCGGGGTGAGGGTGCGCACCAGCGCCCGTACCCCGGTGACCAGCAGCAGCAGACCGGCCAGCGCGGCCAGGCGGAGCACGGTGAAGGTGCCCCAGCCGGTCAGCGCGGCGAGCAGGGCCAGCAGCACCATCCAGGGCGAGTAGTAGGGGCTGGGGGTGTCCGCGTCCACCAGTGGGTTGCCCGGGTGGGCCAGGTCGGTGCGCAGCCGTTCCAGGACGGCGGCATGCATGCCGAGGTCCCCGGCCCAGGGCAGCCGCAGCGCCATCAGCAGCAGCAGCCCGACCGCCGCTCCGGCGGCCACCGGCACCACCCGGTACGACAGGCCGGCGGCGGGGATGCGGGAGGCGGCTTCGCTGCTCATGGCGCGGCGGTCAGCGCGGGCCTCTGCCATGGCGGGTACGGGCCGGGGCCTTGGTGCGCAGCCGCCGCGCGCGCAGGCGCAGCGGGACAGCGGCCGATTCCAGTTGCACCGCCAGGTTCATCTTGGACTCGCCCACGGTCCGGTCCTCGAAGTGGATGGGCACCTCCACCACCGTGCAACCGGCCCGCACCGCACGGTATTTGGTCTCGACCTGGAAGCTGTAGCCCGCGCTGTCCACGGTGTCCAGGTCCAGTTCGCGCAGGGCGGCGGCGCTCCACAGGTTGAAGCCGCCGGTGATGTCGCGCAGCCGGGTGCCGAGAATCGTTCCCGCGTACACATTGGCCCAGCGGGAGAGCAGTCTGCGGTGCAGGCCCCAGGAGGCGGAGAGGGTGCCGCCGGGGACATAGCGGCTGCCGACCACCACATCGGCGCCGGTGGCCAGGGCCACGCCGAGCAGTTCGGGCACCTTGGCGACCGGGTGACTGCCGTCGGCGTCCATCTGCAGCACATAGGCGGCGCCGTCGGCCACCGCCCGGGCCATGCCGGCCGCGTAGGCACGGCCCAGGCCCTCCTTGGTGGTGCGGTGCAGCACGCTCACCCGGCGGCGCCCGGACTCCTCGTACTTCTCGGCCAGTTGCTCCGCCACCTCGCCGGTGCCATCGGGGCTGTTGTCGTCCACCACCAGCAGGCGCAGCCCCTCCAGCGGCAGGGCCAGCAGGGCCTCGGCCATCAGGGGCAGGTTGTCCGCCTCGTTGTAGGTGGGCATCACCACGGTCATCGCGGTGCGGCCCCACTCGGTGGGCAGTGGTGTGCTGACGGCGGAGGTGTGCGGAAGGCTCATGGGCTGTCCCTCGTCATCGTGGTCCGGCAGGTGGTGGCGCCATCGGATGCGGTCAGACGGCGGAGAAGCGGATGGCGGCGTCGGGGATGACGGTCGCGCACCACACTCTGGCCCCCTCGCGCAATTCGTTGTCGGCCCCGACCTGAGCATGGTCGCCCACCACGGCACCATCGAGCACGGTGCGCGGGCCGACCCGGGCACCGTTGCCGATCATGGAGGCGCGTACCCGGGCGCCCTCCTCGACCCGGGCGCCGTCCAGCACCACCGAGCCCTCGATGTCGGTGCCGGCGGCGATATGGGCGCCCCGGCCCACCACGGTGCCGCCGCCGAGCCGGGCGCCGGGCTCCACCTGGGCGCCGGGCAGCACCAGGTGTTCGCCGGGCTCGCCGGGCACCGCCGGGGAGCGGACCACGCCGCGCACCAGGTCGGCGGAGGCCTGGACAAAGGAGGCCGGGCGGCCCAGGTCCAGCCAGTAGGAGGCGTCCACCACCCCGTGCAGATGGGCACCGGCGGCCAGCAGGCCGGGGAAGGTCTCCCGTTCCACCGAGACCTCCCGGCCCTCGGGGATGGCGTCGATGATCTCGCGGCGGAAGACATAGGCGCCGGCGTTGATCTGGTCGGTGATGATCTGGTCCGGGTGCTGCGGCTTCTCGGTGAAGGCCAGCACCCGGCCGCCGGGGTCGGTGGGGACCAGGCCGAAGCCCCGGGGGTCGGGAACCCGGGTGAGATGCAGGGTGACTTCGGCCCGGGCTCGTTGGTGCCGCCGCAGCAGCCGGCGGATGTCCAGGCCGCTGAGGATGTCGCCGTTGAACACCAGGACCGGGTCGCCGGGGCGGGAGCGCAGCGCCGGGGCGGCACCCCGGATGGCTCCGCCGGTGCCCAGCGGCACGTCCTCGGTCACATAGGTCAGCCGCAGGCCGTGCGCGGAGCCGTCGCCGAAGTACGGCTCGAAGACCTCGGCGAGGTAGGAGGTGGCCAGCACCACATGGTCCACCCCGGCCGCCGCGGCCCGGGCCAGCTGGTGGGCGAGGAAGGGCACTCCAGCGGCCGGGACCATGGGCTTGGGGGTGTTGAGGGTGAGCGGCTGGAGCCGGGTTCCCTTGCCGCCGACGAGCAGTACCGCCTCTGTCATGCCACTGTCCTCGCGCTTGGTCGTCTCGCCGTCGCACTGCGTTAGTTTTCGCGGCAAATTACACTACAATCGGCTGTCTGCGTGCAATGTCCGCTATGCGTGGCGACCGTTTCGGGAGATGCCCTTGCGACCGGTGAAGACCAAGAGGACGCCCGGGGGAAGGCGTCCGCGCGGCCCGGCGAGGCTGCTGGCGCTGGGGCGGGAATTCGCGAAGTTCGGCACGGTGGGTGTGCTGGGCATCTTCGTCAACCTGGGGTTCTTCAACCTCTGCCGGGGGATCACCGGCCTGCCGGTGGTCCGCTGCAGCGTGATCGCCACCAGCTTCGCCATCGCCTTCAACTACCTGGGGCTGCGCTACTTCACTTACCCGGACCGCGACCGCAGCCACCGCAGCCGGGAGGTGCTGCTGTTCGCCGGGTTCAGCTGCGTCGGCCTGGTGATCGAGAACGGGGTGCTCTACATCGCCACCTACGGGTTCGGCTGGGACGCCCCGTTCCAGAGCAACCTCTTCAAGTTCCTGGGCATCGGCACGGCCACCCTGTTCCGCTTCTGGTCCTACCGGGCCTGGGTCTTCCGGGCGCTGCCCGGTCACCCGCTGCACGGCACACCCGTGCCGGAAGCCGGCACCGCCGCGTACCAACCGGAGACCACCGCACCTCCACCGTAGGGACCGGCCCCAGCCCAGCACCCATGGGCAGCCGGCTCGCCAACGCCGGCGGAAGCCGGGGAAACGGGAGCATGAAGAAAGGGGCGGTCCCGGTGGGACCGCCCCTTTCGGCCGCCTTTCAGCCGCCGCTCAGCTCACCCTCAGCCGTGGCTGCGCAGCAGGGTGCGCATGGTCCGCATGGCCACCGACAGGTTGGCCAGGTCGAACGAGTCCGAGCTGCGGATGTCGTCCAGCGTGGTGCGGGCCCGGGTCAGGATGGCGGCGTTGCGCTCCTCCCAGGCGGTGAAGCGCTGCTCGGGTGTCGAGGTGCCATTGCCCACCGAGAGGATGTCGGCGGTCAGCGCCTGGTGGCAGGCGTAGAGGTCCTCGCGGATGGCGGCACGGGCCATGGACTGCCAGCGGTCCGCCCGGGGCAGCTCGATGATCTTGTCCATCAGCTGGCTGATGTGCAGCCGGTCGCCGAGGTCGTAGTAGACCTCCGCCACGAACAGCGGGTCCTTGCCGGTGCGGTCGGCGATGGCCACCACGTCCAGCGCCGGGAAGACGGCCGAGAAGCCCGCCACCCGCACCGCCAGTTCGCCGGGCACCCCGGCCTCGGTGAGCTCGTCGTGAATGGCCTGCCACCACTCGATGTCCGCACCGCGCAGCAGCTTGGGCAGCTCGGCCCAGACCGCGGCCACGCCATCCCGGAAGAACTCGATGGTCTCGGCCAGCTGCAGCGGCTGCGGGCGGTTGTTCAGCAGCCAGCGGGTGCCGCGCTCGACCAGGCGCCGCGAGTGCAGCCGGATACGGGTCTGCACATCGGCCGCGACCTCGTTGTCCAGCGCCTCCACGGCGTCCCAGACCTCGGACAGGCCGAAGATCTCGCGGGACGCGGCCTGCGCCCGGACGATCTCCTCCAGCGAGGCCCCGGTCTCCTCGCGGAGCCGGTGCAGGAAGGTCGAACCACCGCTGTTGACGGTGTCGTTGACCAGCACGGTGGTGACGATCTCGCGGCGCAGCGCGTGGTTGTCGATCTGCTCGCCGTAGGAACGGCGCAGCGCCTGCGGGAAGTAGGCGTACAGCAGCCGCTGCAGATACGGGTCGTCCGGCAGCTCGGTGGCGAGCAGCTCCTCGCTGGTGGTGATCTTGATGTAGGCGAGCAGCACGGCCAGTTCGGGCTGGGTCAGCCCGCGGCCGGCGTTCAGCCGCTCCCGGATCTGCCGGTCGGTGGGCAGGAACTCCAGGGCGCGGTCCAGGTGTCCCTCACGGACCAGCCGGCGCATGATCCGCTGGTGCGCGTGCAGCAGACTCGGCGCCTGGGCGACGGCGTTGGTCAGTGCCACGTTCTGCGCGTAGTTGTTGCGCAGCACCAACTCGCCGACCTCGTCGGTCATTTCGGCCAGCAGCTTGTTGCGCTGCTTGACGGTCATATCGCCGTCCGAGACCAGGCCGTTGAGCAGGATCTTGATGTTCACCTCGTGGTCGGAGGTGTCCACACCGGCGCTGTTGTCGATGGCGTCGGTGTTGACCTTGCCGCCCGTGAGCGCGAACTCGATCCGGCCGAGCTGGGTCAGGCCCAGGTTGCCGCCCTCGCCGACCACCTTGACCCGCAGGTCCTGGCCGTCCACCCGGATCGCGTCATTGGCCTTGTCACCGACGTCGGCGTGCGACTCGCCGGCGGCCTTGACATAGGTGCCGATGCCGCCGTTCCACAGCAGGTCCACCGGGGCCCGCAGGATGGCCTTCATCAGCTCGGCGGGCGTCAGCTTGGTGATGCCCGGCTCGATGCCCAGCGCGTTGCGCACATGGGCGTTGACCGGGATGGACTTGGCGGTACGCGGGTGCACACCGCCGCCCGCCGACAGCAGCGAGGTGTCGTAGTCGGCCCAGGACGAGCGGGGCAGCTCGAACAGGCGCCGGCGCTCGGCGTAGGAGGTGGCGGCGTCCGGGGTGGGGTCCAGGAAGATGTGCCGGTGGTCGAAGGCGGCGACCAGGCGGATGTGCTCGGAGAGCAGCATGCCGTTGCCGAAGACGTCGCCGGACATGTCGCCGACGCCGACCACGGTGAAGTCCTCGGTCTGGGTGTTGTGGCCCAGCTCGCGGAAGTGCCGCTTGACCGACTCCCAGGCGCCGCGGGCGGTGATGCCCATGCCCTTGTGGTCGTAGCCGGCCGAGCCGCCGGAGGCGAAGGCGTCGCCCAGCCAGAAGCCGTAGGACTCGGCGACCTCGTTGGCGATGTCGGAGAAGGTGGCGGTGCCCTTGTCCGCGGCGACCACCAGGTAGGTGTCGTCCTCGTCGTGGCGGACCACGTCCTTGGGCGGCACCACCTCGCCGCCGACCATGTTGTCGGTGATGTCCAGCAGACCGGAGATAAAGGTCTTGTAGGAGGCGATGCCCTCGGCCAGCCAGGCGTCCCGGTCCACCGAGGGGTCGGGCAGCCGCTTGCCGACGAAGCCGCCCTTGGCGCCCACCGGCACGATCACCGTGTTCTTCACCATCTGCGCCTTGACCAGGCCCAGGATCTCGGTGCGGAAGTCCTCGCGCCGGTCGGACCAGCGCAGACCGCCTCGGGCGACCTTGCCGAAGCGCAGGTGCACACCCTCCACCCGCGGCGAGTAGACCCAGATCTCAAAGGCCGGGCGCGGCGCCGGCAGGTCGGGGATGGCCTGCGGGTCCAGCTTGATCGACAGGTAGCCGTGGGGCTCGCCCGCCGCGTCACGCTGGAAGTGATTGGTGCGCAGGGTGGCCTTGATGACGGTGAGGAAGGCGCGCAGGATGCGGTCCTCGTCCAGGCTGGCCACCTGGTCCAGGGCGCCGTCCAGCTCCTCCAGCAGGCCCTCGATCAGCTCCAGGCCGGCCCGCTGCAGGGACGGGGACATCCGGGCCTCGAAGAGGTTCACCAGCAGCCGGGTGATGTGGACATTGCCGCTGAGGGTGTCCTCCATATACGCCTGGCTGAAGGTGGTGCCGGCCTGGCGCAGGTACTTGGCGTAGGCCCGCAGCACCATCGCCTGGCGCCAGTCCAGACCGGCCAGCAGCACCAGCTTGTTGAAGTTGTCGTTCTCCGCCCGGCCGGTCCACACGGCCGCGAAGGCCTCCTGGAAACGGACTCTGGCGTCCTCGCCCATGACCTGCTCGGGCAGCCGCAGGCCGAAGTCGTAGATCCAGGCGGTGGTCCGGTCCGCGCAGCGCAGCTCGTAGGGACGCTCGTCGACGACCTCCACGCCCAGCCGCTGGAGCACCGGCAGCACGGTGGACAGGGAGACCGGCTCACCGGTGCGGTAGATCTTGAAGCGGCGCTCGCCGGGGGCCGCGCCGACCGGCTCATAGAGGCTGAAGTCGAAGTCGCGGTCGCCGCCGGCCGTGGTCAGCTTCTCCAGGTGACCCAGGTCGGAGACGGCGGCCCGGGGGCTGTGGTCGGCCTTGTAGCCCTCCGGGAAGCCATGCGCGTAGCGGCGCAGCAGCTCCGCGGCGCGCTCCTCGCCGACCTCGGCGGTGAGCGTCTCGGCGAAGCCGTCGGCCCAGGAGCGGGCGGCCTCCACCAGACGGACCTCGATGCGCTCCATATCGGCGTCGGTGAGGTCGCGCAGGGTGGCGCCGGGCTCCACCCGGACCACGAAGTGCAGCCGGGAGAGCACCGATTCGGTGTTCCAGGCGGTGAAGTCGACGCTGCTGCCGCCCAGTTCCTCCTTGAGGATGTCGATCAGGCGCAGCCGGACGGCCGTGGTGTAGCGGTCGCGCGGCAGGTAGACCAGGGCGGAGTAGTAGCGGCCGTATTCGTCACGGCGCAGGTACAGCCGCAGCCGGCGGCGCTCCTGGAGGTAGAGCACGCTGGTGGCGATGGTCCGCAGCTGGTCGGCCGGGATCTGGAACAGCTCGTCGCGCGGGTAGGTCTCCAGGATCTGGAGCAGGTCGCGGCCGTCGTGGCTGTCGGGGGTGAACCCGGCGTCGGCCAGCACCTTGGCGACCTTGCGGCGGATCACCGGGACCCGGCGCACCGACTCGGTGTAGGCGGCCGAGGAGAACAGGCCCAGGAAGCGGCGCTCGCCGGTGACATTGCCCTCGGCGTCGAACTTCTTGACCCCTACATAGTCGAGGTAGGAGGGGCGGTGCACGGTGGCCCGGCTGTTGGCCTTGGTGAGCACCAGCAGCTTGTGCTCCCGGGCCTTGGCCCGGGCATCGGCCGGCAGCCGGCTGAAGGACGACGAGGCCGGGCGGGGCAGCGGGGCGTGGTGCCCCTCATGGTGGCCGTTCGCGGTGTGGGTGGGGTCGGAGCGCAGGATGCCCAGGCCGGTGCCGGGCATCGCGGTGAGCACATCCTCCTCGCCGCCGTCCACCGGGACCTTGGTCAGCTCGTACTCGCGGTAGCCGAGGAAGGTGAAGTGGTCGGCGGACAGCCAGCGCAGCAGCTCACGGGCCTCTTCGACCTCGTTGGCCGGCAGGTCGCCGGGGACCGGCTCGGCGGGCAGGCCGTCGGCGATGCGCAGCGCGGCATCGCGCATCTTGCCCCAGTCCTCGACCGCCTCGCGGACGTCGGACAGCACCCGGCGCAGGTCGGCGGCGATCTGCTTGAGGTCCTCGCGGTCGGTCTCCCGGTCGGTCTCCACATGGATCCAGGACTCGACCAGCGCGTCATGCGGCAGCTCGGTGTCCTTGCCGGCGCCATGGGCGTTGCAGGACGAGCCGAGGACCTCCAGCAGCCGCCCGGTGACATCGCGGCGGACCACCACCTGGGGGTGGATCACCAGGTGGATGCCGCGGTTCTGCCGGGAGAGCTCATTGGTGACCGAGTCCACCAGGAAGGGCATGTCGTCGGTGACCACCTCGACCACCGAGTGGCTGGAGGTCCAGCCGTTCTCCTCGACGGTGGGGGTGTGCACCCGTACGTTGGCGGTGCCCTGCGGCCGCTGCTCGGCCAGGCGGTAGTGCGAGAGCGCGGCGCCGAAGACGTCGACCGGATCGCGGCCGGCCAGGTCCTCGGGCGCGGTGTGCAGGTAGTAGCGCTGGAGGTAGGCGATCAGGGTTTCCTGGTCGAGCCCGTTCTCGTTCTCAGCGACGCGGGCCGCCCGCTCGAGCAGTTCGGCCTTGGCTTCGTCCAGCTTGGTCTGCATGTCCTCTGGCTCCTGTCGCGCGCCGTTGCGTGACATAGGTGGTGAAGGCATCACGCCGGGACCCGGGTCGACCGGTCGTCTTCGACGGCATGCCGGAAGGGATCTCCACCGGGCAATTCTCCGTCAGGAGCAGCGGCGGCGTCAGGAGGAACGGCCGCACCCGGTTCATAGACGGACCAGCGACCGCCCGCGCGCTGTGGCGCAGCGGGTGTGGGACAGAGGCGTCATCGCCCCTGCTGGGTATTGCGCTGATCACCCCGTAAGGCTATCGCCAATCGCGGCCCCGGAGGTCTCCGGGAGTGTGATGTCCGCCCCAGATCAACCGGCGGTACGGGCCACCAGCCGGCCGGCCTCCCGTACGGCGGCGGCCAGACTGTCCACCACCGGCACGCCCGCCGCCTCCAGGCTGGCCCGGCTGTGCGACCCGCCGGTGTAGAGCACCGCCCGGGCGCCGGCGTGGGCCGCCGCGACCGCGTCGTCCACCGCGTCCCCGATGACCACCACCCGCTCCGGACGGACCCCGGCGAGCGCGGCCAGATGGCGGGCCATCTGCTCGGCCTTGCCGGTGTCACTGGGGCCGGTGCGTCCGTCCACCCGTATGAAGTGCCGCTCTATGCCATGGGTGCGCAGCAGCGGGAGCAGCCGGTCGTGCGGGGCCAGCGAGCACAGCGACTGGGTGCGCCCGGCCTCCTGCCACTCGGCCAGCAGCGCTCTGGCCCCCTCGGCCAGACCGGCATCGGCGGCGTGCGCCCAGTAGTGGCGGTGGAACGCCTCGTCCATCCGCTGCCACTCGGCACCGGTGGGCAGCCGCCCCAGCAGCCGCTCGTAGAACCGGGGCACCGGCACGCAGTACAGCTCCCGGTAGCGCTCCAGAGTGATCGGCGGCAGGCCGATCTCCGCGAAGGAGGCATTGGTCGCCGCCATCACCGCGTCGACGTCGTGCAGCAGTGTGCCGTTCCAGTCCCAGACGATGTGCGCCCCGTGCTGTGTCATGGCATGACCGTAGCGGCAGGCACCGACAACGCCCCGGGCAGGACCGGGCGGCCTTCCGCGGTCAGATCAGGTTGGGAATCTCCTGCACCGCGAACCACATCAGTTCATGGTCGTCGGCGCCGTCCACGGTGAACCGGGCGTCCTCGTCGCCCTGTTCGGCGGCGTCCAGCGCGGCCGCGGCCGCCGCCACATCCGCCTCGGCGTCATCCGCGTCCACATGCACCGACGCCGCCTTGGCCAGCCGCACCGCACCGGCGAGACGGACCGCGGCCGGCTCCGCCTGGTCCGCACCGGAGTCCTGGCACGGGGTGACGGCGCTCTCGGCCACGTCCACCGCCACCACCACCCGGCGGCGCGGCGCCGCCGCATCGCCGGCCAGCAGCCGCAGCGAGCCCTGGGCGGCGAGGCCCAGCGCCGCGTACTCCAGCTCCTCGACATCGTCCGAGAGGTACCACTCGCGCAGCGCGGGGGTGACGGCATAGGCGTCCAGCGGAGCGGGGCCCAGCTCACCCGCCTGGTGCGCCTCGGCGAGACCGGGGAGGGTCAGGGGGACATAGACGCGCATGACCGCCGCTTTCCTGAGGAGTGACCTGATGTGCTGCCAGGATAAGGGGCGAGTCCCCCTTCGAAGTGATCACCGGCCGGACCGGCGGCGCACCGCGCGCCTCCGCCACCCGCCCGCTGAACAGCACCGCTTCCCCCGGATAGGTGAATCTCCGGCGCCACCCCGGCCGCCCCGGACACCCTTGTCGCCCCCCGGCACCGCCGATAGAAGATCAGCCCACTCCAAGGGGGCGATCAGCGTTGCACAGGACCACCGGACCCACCGGCCACCGCACGGCACCACCACGGCGCACCGATTCCCGCCGTCCCGGCCCGGACGCCACCGCCCGGCACCGGGCCCGCGCCCGGATCCCCCGCTACTGGTTCGCCGACCAGCTGCTGCTCGCCCTCAGCGGACAGCGCCCGGTGCACAGCCTGCTGGGCCACACCCTGCCCACCGCCTATGAACACCTCGCCGCGCTGGCGCCCGGGGCGCCCCTGCGCCCGGCCCCGCCCGGCGGACGCACCCCGGTGGTGCAGCGGTGCGGAGAGTTCCAGCCCCGGCCCGGGGTGATCGAGGCCTACGCCCGGATCCTGGCCGGCGACCGGCTGCACGCCCTGGCCTTCCGCCTGGAGCGCTGCCCCGACCAGCGCTGGCGCTGCGCCGCCGTGGAACTGGGCGGCGTACATGCCTGAGGCGCCCGGGGAAAAACGACGGTGGCGGGACACCCGGGGTGTCCCGCCACCGTCAGGGCCAGTCGGCCTCCGGCTACTTCTTGCGGCGGCGGCCGCCGCCGTTCTTCTGCGCCTTGCGGCGCTCGGCCCGGGTCATCCCGTCCGATCCGGACACCGCGTCCGCGTCGGCGAAGTCACGCTCGTCCAGACCGGCCTCGCCGTCCACGGTGGGGGCGGAGAAGTGCATCCGGTCCGGCCGCTGCGGGGCGTCCAGGCCCTTGGCGCGGATCTCCGGGCGGGCGGCCGGCACGGTGTCCGCCTTGGCCGGGACCTCGTCCTCGACCGGCACCTCCTCCAGCTGCTGGTCGACCTGGACCTCCAGGTTGAACAGGTAGCCGACCGACTCCTCCTTGATGCCCTCCATCATGGCCTGGAACATGTCGAAGCCCTCGCGCTGGTACTCCACCAGCGGGTCCTTCTGGGCCATCGCCCGCAGGCCGATGCCCTCCTGGAGGTAGTCCATCTCATAGAGGTGCTCACGCCACTTGCGGTCCAGCACCGAGAGCACCACCCGGCGCTCCAGCTCCCGCATGATGTCCGAGCCGAGCTGCTCCTCGCGGGCGGCGTACTGCTCGCGGATGTCGTCCTTGACGGACTCGCTGATGAACTCGGCGGTCAGACCGGCCCGGTCGCCGGCCGCCTCCTCCAGCTCCTCGATGGTGACCTTCACCGGGTAGAGCTGCTTGAAGGCGCCCCACAGCCGCTCCAGGTCCCACTCCTCGGCGAAGCCCTCGACCGTCTCCGCCTGGACATAGGCGTCGATGGTGTCGTCCATGAAGTGCTGGACCTGCTCGTGCAGGTCCTCGCCCTCCAGGACGCGGCGCCGCTCGCCGTAGATGACCTCGCGCTGCCGGTTGAGGACCTCGTCGTACTTCAGGACGTTCTTACGGGTCTCGAAGTTCTGCTGCTCGACCTGCGACTGGGCGGAGGCGATGGCCCGGGTGACCATCTTGTTCTCGATCGGCACATCGTCGGGAACGTTGGCCATGGCCATCACACGCTCGACCATCTGCGCCTTGAACAGCCGCATCAGGTCATCGCCCAGCGACAGGTAGAAGCGGGACTCGCCCGGGTCGCCCTGACGGCCGGAGCGGCCGCGCAGCTGGTTGTCGATGCGCCGCGACTCATGCCGCTCGGTGCCCAGCACATAGAGCCCGCCGAGCGACTTGACCTCCTCGTTCTCCGCCTTGACCGAGGCCTCGGCCTTCTCCAGGGCGGCGGGCAGCGCGGCCGCCCACTCCTCGATGTGCTCCTCCGGGTCCAGGCCGCGCTGGCGCAGCTCGGCCTCGGCCAGGTCCTCCGGGTTGCCGCCGAGCTTGATGTCCGTACCACGGCCGGCCATGTTGGTGGCCACCGTGACGGCGCCCCTGCGGCCGGCCTGGGCGACGATCTGTGCCTCGCGCTCATGGTGCTTGGCGTTGAGCACCTCGTGCGGAATGCCGCGCTTGGCCAGCTGCTGGGAGAGGTACTCCGACTTCTCCACCGAGGTGGTGCCGACCAGGATCGGCTGGCCCTTCTCGTGCTTCTCCGCGATGTCCTCGACCACCGCGTCGAACTTGGCGACCTCGGTGCGGTAGATCAGGTCCGACTGGTCCTTGCGGACCATCGGCTTGTTGGTGGGGATCGGCACCACACCGAGCTTGTAGATCTGGTGGAACTCGGCGGCCTCGGTCATCGCCGTACCGGTCATGCCGGAGAGCTTGCTGTAGAGGCGGAAGAAGTTCTGCAGGGTGATGGTGGCGAGGGTCTGGTTCTCGTCCTTGATGTCCACCCCTTCCTTCGCCTCGATCGCCTGGTGCATGCCCTCGTTGTAGCGGCGGCCGGCCAGGATGCGGCCGGTGTGCTCGTCGACGATCATGACTTCGCCGTCCATGACGACGTAGTCCTTGTCCTTCTTGAAGAGCTCCTTGGCCTTGATGGCGTTGTTGAGGTAGCCCACCAGCGGGGTGTTGACCGACTCATAGAGGTTGTCGATGCCCAGCCAGTCCTCGACCTTGCCGACGCCGGCCTCGTGGATGGCCACGGTGCGCTTCTTCTCGTCGACGTCGTAGTCGCCGGTCTCCTCGATGCCCTTCTGCGGCTCGGCCGGCTCACCGCGCTTGAGCCGCTGCACCAGCTTGGCGAAGTCGCCGTACCACTTGGTGGCCTGGTCGGCCGGGCCGGAGATGATCAGCGGGGTACGGGCCTCGTCCACCAGGATGGAGTCGACCTCGTCGACCACCGCGAAGTTGTGGCCTCGCTGCACCAGCTCGTCCTGCGACCACGCCATGTTGTCGCGCAGGTAGTCGAAGCCGAACTCGTTGTTGGTGCCATAGGTGATGTCGCAGCCGTACTGCTCACGGCGCTGCGCCGGGGTCATATTGGCGAGGATGCAGCCGACCGTCAGGCCCAGGAAGCGGTGCACCCGGCCCATCAACTCCGAGTCACGCTCGGCGAGATAGTCATTGACCGTGATCAGGTGGACGCCCTTGCCGGACAGCGCGTTCAGATAGGCGGGCAGGGTGCCGACCAGGGTCTTGCCCTCACCGGTCTTCATCTCCGCCACATAGCCCAGGTGCAGCGCGGCACCGCCCATCAGCTGCACATCGTAGTGGCGCTGGCCCAGCACGCGCTTGGCGGCCTCACGGACGGTGGCGAATGCCTCGGGCAGCAGGTCATCCAGGCTCTCGCCGTCGGCGTAGCGCTGCTTGTACTCCTCGGTCAGGGCACGCAGCTCGGCGTCGGAGAGGTTGACGAAGTCCTCTTCGATGGAATTGACCTGGTCCGCGATGCGGTGCAGCTTGCGCAGGATCTTGCCTTCTCCTGCACGCATGATCTTGCCGAAGACGGACACGTAGGCTGACTCCTTGCCGGTCGGGCCTGGCACTGGGCTCCCCCGCCCCGGGCAGGGGAGAAGGTGCGCGGGCACGACGGGACAGTCCCCGCCGCAACGGCCATCGTAAGCGAGGACCCCGCCACCCCGGGAGGTCCGTCGTCCCGGAGACCGGGTATCACCCGCCGGATCAACGAGCCGGGCCCGGCTGAAGTGCCCGACCGGGGTAATTCCACGGCGCATTGTTGTCGCGGCCGGGGTCATTCACCCGCCGCCATTCCCGCGCCGCCGCGAGTTTCCCCCGGCGCCGTGCGGCTCCCCGGAGCTGTGAGATTCCCCCGGAATGGCCGCCCGGGCCGTTATCGGTTCGCTTCCCGCCCGGCCGACCGTTCAGACTCCGCGCATGGAACCGATATCCCTCCGTACCGAACGCCTGCTGCTGCGCCCGCTGACCCCGGCCGACATTCCCGCCGTGCACGCCGCCTGCCAGGATCCCGAGATCCCCCGGTACACCCCGGTGCCCTCGCCCTACACCCATGAGGACGCCCGGGTCTATATCGAGGAGACCTGCCCCCGGTACTGGCGCGAGGACACCGCCTACACCTTTGGCGTCTTCACCCGGGACGACAACCGTCTCACCGGGGTGATGTGCCTGGTACGGCTGCAGCTGGAAGCCCCCGAACGGCAGGCCGAGATCGGCTACTGGACGGCCCGTGAGGCCCGAGGCCACGGCTACACGGTGGAGGCGGCGCGGGAGGCGGCCCGCTGGGCGTTCGAGGACCTGGGCGTGGAGCGGCTGGAGTGGGTGGCCCAGGCCGGCAACGAGCCCTCCCGCCAGGTCGCGCTCCGGCTCGGCTTCCGGATGGAGGGCCTGGTACGGGCCTTGATCGTGCACGGCGGCGTCCGCCACGACGCCTGGCGGGCGGCACTGCTGCCCGGGGACCTCGGGCTGCCGTCCAAGACGCCCTACGTTCCGTACGCGGGATAACCGCGGGACAACTTCCGCCACGGGCCCGGGCGTTGTCAGTGCCCGGTCCTAGAGTGCGGGCATGACTACCGCCGCCGCTGCCCGGGGCCGTACGGCCACCGCCCCGCCCACCGCCCCGCCCACCGTCGAGCTCTCCGCCGACGAGGCCAGACGCCTGGCGCTGCGCGCCCAGGGCCTGCTGGGCGCGCCCGACCGGCGGTCCGGGGTGCGGGGGATGCTGCGGCGCCTGGGGGCGGTGCAGCTGGACACCATCTCGGTGCTGGCCCGTTCCCATGAACTGGTGCCCTACGCACGGCTGGGCGCGGTCGGCCGCTCCGCCGTGGAGGCGGCGTACTGGAGTCCGTCCGGCACGGGCGCGCCGCATGGCTTCGAGTACTGGTCGCACGCCGCCTGTGTGCTCCCCATCGAGGAGTGGCCGCTGTTCGCCTTCCGGAGACGGGCCTTCCGGGCCCGCGGCTACCGCTGGCACCAGCTGTCGGACCCCGAGCGCTGGTGTGCCGCGGTCCTGGACCGGCTCCGCACCGAAGGCCCGCTGACCGCAACGGAGTTGGGCGGCGCCAAGAACGGCGGCCCCTGGTACGACTGGTCCGAGACCAAGATCGCGGTGGAGTGGCTGCTGGACACCGGCCAGGTGGTCTGCGCCGAACGGCGCGGCTGGAAGCGGGTGTACGACCTGGCGGAGCGCGCCGTGCCGGATCCTCTCTGCCATGACGACCTGGACGACACCGAGTGCATACGGCGCCTGGTGGCCCAGGCCGGAGCGGCGCTGGGCGTGGCCACCCGGGCCGACCTCGCGGACTACCACCGGCTCAAGGGAGAGCAGGTGGACGCGGTCATCGGGGACACCGGGCTGGTGCCGGTGCGGGTGGCGGGCTGGCAGAAGCCGGCCTGGGCGGACCCGGCGGCACTGGCGGACGAGCCCCGGGGGCGGCACCGCACCACCCTGCTCTCGCCCTTTGACTCACTGATCTGGGACCGGCCGCGCACCGAGCGGATCTTCGGCTTCACCCACCGCCTGGAGGCGTATGTGCCCAAGCCCAAGCGGATACACGGGTACTTCGCCATGCCACTGCTGACCGGCGGCCGGCTGGCCGGCCGGGTGGATCCGGCACGGGAGGGCGGCACCCTGGTCGCCCGCCAGGTCTCGCTGGACGGCGCCAAGGCCGTGGCCCCGATGGCCCGGGCGCTGCGCGAGGCGGCCGAGTGGGTGGGCTGCGACTCGGTCCGCGTCGAGCGCTGCGACGACGCCCGGCTGGCCGCCGCGCTGGTCAACGCCCTTGACTGAGCCGGTCCGGGCCCGACTCAGCGGATCTCCAGAATCTTCTCCCGCATCGCGTACACCACCGCCTCCATCCTGGAGTGCAACTGCAACTTCTCCAGGATGTTGCGCACATGGTTCTTCACCGTGTTCTCGCTGATACTGCCAACTCCCGGGGGATAACCCCCGGACCCCCAGCCGGTGGCGGCACCGGGGCAAGCCCGACTCAGCGGATCTCCAGAATCTTCTCCCGCATCGCGTACACCACCGCCTCCATCCTGGAGTGCAACTGCAACTTCTCCAGGATGTTGCGCACAT
>NZ_JBIUAW010000022.1:0-9907 GCF_044593195.1 Streptomyces sp. NPDC052396 | reverse complement strand
CGCACATGGTTCTTCACCGTGTTCTCGCTGATGAACAACTCCTTGGCGATGTCGCGGTTGTTCATCCCGGTGGCGACCAGCTTCAGCACCTCCAGCTCGCGGTCGGTGAGCCGGGGAGCGGGGACCAGGCGGCGTTCGTCCGTGCGCTGGATCATCGACTTGAACTCGGTGAGCAGCTTGGAGGCCATGGACGGGCTGATCTGCGACTGGCCGTCGGCGACCGCCCGGATGGCGGTGGCCACCTCGTCGGTGGAGATCTCCTTCAGCAGATAGCCGGTCGCCCCCGCCTTGATCGCGTCATAGAGGTCGGCCTCCTCATCGCTGATCGTCAGCATGATGATCTTGGCGCTGGGGGCCACCTCCTTGATGGAGGTGCAGGCCTCGATGCCGCCGCGCTTGGGCATCCGGACATCCATCAGCACGATGTCGGGCAGCAGGTCGGCGGCCTTGTCCACCGCCTCCGCCCCGTCCCCGGCCTCGCCGACCACCAGGATGTCCTCCTCCTGGGCCAGCACGATCTCCAGCCCGCGCCGGAAGAGCGCGTGGTCGTCCACGACCAGGACCCGGATCGGTTCCCCGGCCGCCGTCGCACCCGGTTCCGCGCAGGCGCCGTCGCCGTCGTCCTCGACCGGACCGGTCACGGGTCCGAACCTGTTCGCCATCGTTCCTCCCCCTGAAGGCCATGGCCCCTCGCGGTCTGAGTGCTGCTTCCGCTTCAACCGGTCCGCGATGACCGGCCGTTGGACGCCCGGCCATGATTTCATGCCGGACGATCGGGCGGGGGCTTCCGCGCTCGCACGACGGCGCCCCGGAGGCTCCTCGGAAACTCCGGGGCACCGTCACCGTGAGTGGCTACGACTCAGCCGCCGAGCGCTCCGCCCGCACCGCCGGGCACCTCCTCGGCGAACGGATCCGGATTGAGGTGGATGACGCCGTAGTCATAGCCGTGCCGCCGGTAGACGACACTGGCCATCTTGGTGTCGGAGTCGACGAACAGATAGAAGTCGTGGCCGACCAACTCCATTTCGTAGAGCGCCTGGTCGAGCGTCATGGGAGCGGCGGTGTGCGTCTTCTCCCGGACCACGACCGGGCCCTCGCCCTGGATCTCCAGCGATCCCATGCGGGTCGTCGGGACCTTGTCCGCCCCCTCATCGGCGGTGAACTCCCCACTGGCGTTCAGCTCCGCCCCTCCGGCGGTGAGCGCCACCAGGCCTGCCGGAACGCGTCCGTTGTTCCGGCGGGAGAGGCGCTTGTCGTGTTGCTTGCGCAGCCGCGCCTCCAGCTTGGCCGTTGCCAAGTCCAGGGCGGCGTACGGATCCTTCGCTGCGGCTTCCGCCCGGATCACCGGCCCGCGGCCGCGCACCGTGATCTCCACTCGGTCCGAGCGGTCGGCCTGCCTGGGGTTGGGCTCCTTGGACACCTCCACGTCGAGGCTGATCACCTTGCCGTCGAGCTTCTGGATCTTGTCCAGCTTCAGCTTCTCGACCACGTGATTGCGGAAGCGGTCGGGCACCTCTGTCTTGCGGCCCTTGACGACGATGTCCACGCAGAACTCCGTTCCCGGATGGCTCCGCCGAAGGTGCGAAGCGCATCCCTCTTGCATCAGACCCCGGGGATACCCGAGGCCACCGACACGGCGGTTTCACCTCCTCCTCCCCCAACGGCAAGATCTACATCCCACCGTTCCCAGCTTCTTCGACGGCACCTGAAACGCGCCATTCGGAGATATGAGGCATAGCCTCTGCCATTCCTCACAACCGAACATATCTCGCCCGGAAGCCTGTCGGTACCCCTTACCGCGGTGTACCTCCATTCAGGTGTTCCACCACCGTTTCCATCAGGAACGATGGCGGTTACCGGTCAGTTCCGGTTGACGCCGGAAACCAGGTGCGGCCGGACCCTCGCGGGGCGTTACCGCGACCACCGCCGCCCCCGCCACCGGGCGGCCCGCCGCCCGGAGCGTCCGCGCCGCCTCCAGCAGCGAGGACCCGGTGGTCATCAGATCGTCCACCAGCACCACCGCCCCGCTCCCGGGCCAGTGGCGGCCCGCGTTCCGGGACATGGACAGGGCGCCCGCCACATTGGCCCGCCGCTGCCGGGCGTCCAGCCCGGCCTGGTCGGCCACCGCGCGCCGGTGGGCCAGCACCGGCGCCACCCGGGCCGGCACCCCGCCCCGGCACAGCGTCCGGGCCGCCGCCCGGGCCAGCCGCCGCCCGGCATCCTGCCCCCGTCTGGCCACCGCACTCCGCGCGGAAGGCACCGGGACGAGCACCAGGGGCCCCTCACAGCCCCGTGCGCCCCTTCCCGCGCCTGTGCCACCGGCCCTGCGCACCGCGCCCGCCAGCGCGCCGCCCAGAGGCTCCGCCAGGGTCAGCGCTCCCCGTTCCTTGTGGGCGAGCAGGGCCTGGCGCACCGGGCCCGTGTACCAGGCGGCGGTGTACACCGGCGGCAGCCCCTCCGGCACCGGATCCGGCCAGGCGCGCCAGGCCGGGCGCCCGGCGAGCTCGGCACGGCAGTCCGCGCACAGCAGGGTGTGCGCCGCCCCGCACCCCACGCACTCGGCCGGCAGCACCAGGCCGGTGATCTCTCGCAGCCATCCGCGCATGGGGGCAAGTCTTCCGTCTGTCCCCGGACCGCGCCACCCCTGTGGATAACTCTGGGTAGCGAGCGGCCACTTGGCAGGGCCCGCGTCAACCGAAGCGTCAACCCGGATAGACGGGTGCCGAACCCTCCCCCGGCACCGGCTTCCAGTTGGTGTCCGGCAGCAGCCGCACCAGTCCGCCGTCCCGCTCGGCCAGCAGGGCCTGGGCCTTTCCGGGGGTGTCCGGCGCGGCCACCCCGCCCACCCCCGTGATCCCGGGCAGCGTGGAGGAGTTCGAGGTGGAACCGTCCGTCTCCACGAACTGCAGCTGCGGCAGGCCGCCTTGCTCACTGCCGGCGACCAGCAGCCGGCTGCCGCCCGCCCAGGAGACGCCATCCACATCCACCAGCCGGGGCGCCACCGCGCGCAGGTCCGCCACCGACAGCTCGACGGGCTTGGAGCCGCCGCCGTGCCGGTCCACCCGGCCCAGCCACAGCGCCGTACGGTCGCCCTTGGTGATCAGCAGGGCGATCCGCACCCCGTCCGCCGCCACCCGTACCCCGCTGATCCGGCCGCCGCCCAGCGAGGGCAGCGGCACCTCCTCGGGACTGCCGGTCCCGCCCGGCAGCCGCAGCAGCCGGGGACGGTCCGGGTCCTGGTCGGCGACCCACAGATCGCCCATGCCATCCCAACTGGGCTGGGACAGCCCCGCCTTGGGGCCGCCGTGCACGGTCAGCCGCGCCTCGCCCGCCGAGGCGCCCGGCGTCAGCTCGGTGATGTGCAGCGTCTGCCCATTGGCCGAGACGCCCGCCGCCCGGCGCTCGGCACGGTCCACGGCCACCGAGCGCAGGGGGGCCACGCCGTCCGCGCCGAACGGCCCCGGCACCCGGCGCGGTTCCTCATCGCCGTCCGCCAGGCTCACCAGCCGGTGGTGCCCGTCAATGAAGTACACCCGGTCCGGACGGCCCGCGATCCGCTCCGGCGCGTAGTACTTGGCCTCGTCCCGGTCGAGGCGGCACAGCTCGCGGCCGGTGCCGTTCTGCACCGTCACACTGTTCACCCGGGCCGACTCCTGGGCGGTGTAGAGGAGTTGGGCCGCCATGCGCAGACACTGCTCCTGGCCGGCCCCACGGCCGTCGAAGTCCAGCCGGACCTTGAGCGCGTTGGAGTCGTCCAGCGACAGCCGGTTGCCCTTCAGCCGGGTATGCGGCGGGAAGGCGGTGGCCACCGCCGGGTCCAGCCAAGTGGTCGGGCCGTCCAGCAGCGCGTTCACCGTGGAGGTCACCGGGTCTATCCGCCTGCGCAGATAGACCGGGTCGGCCACCAGGACGTCCCGGCTCTGCCCGTCGCCCCCGGCGCCGAGTTCGGCGAAATAGAACTTGTTGACCGAGCGGTAGATGCGCTGGAAGTCGGAGACCCCCAGCACAAGCCCGGGCGGCGGGGAGTCGATGCGCCACTCGCCGCCCTCCTGGGCCAGGTGGATCCCGGTCTGGAAGGGGCGCTCATCCGGCTTGTAGGCATGCTTGTCGTCAACTCGCGCCAGCTGCTTCCCCGTGAGGGTGATGAGCAGCCCCGACTCCCGGTCGCCGGAACGCTCCCGCCGCACCTTGGGCATCTCGGTGAGGATGGTGGTGGAGGCCGATGGATTCCACTGCTGCCGGGCCGACTTGGCCAGGTACATCCGGGCCGTGGCGTAGTCCGGGTCGTCGCTGGTGGTCGCCTCCAGAAAGCCGTTGACCAGGTCCTCGGGCCGCTCGTTCCGGCGCGGCGGCACCCCGTAGACCCGCACCTGGGAGTCGGCGTCCGCATGCTGGGAGGAGTCCACCGAGGTGACCTCCCCGCTCTCCGGCATGGAGGCGCACCCGGCGAGCAGCGCTCCGCCCGCCACCAGGGCGAGCAGGGCGAAACGGCCACGGCCGCGGTCGCGGTTCCTCATCGCCGCCCCCCGTCCCGCGCCTCGTCCACCGGATCCTCACCGCGCGCCGGGCGCGCCACCACGCGCGCACCGCTGCCCGGCAGGGCCGCCGGGTCCACCACCGGGGGCGGGGACGGCCGCACCGGCGTCCTCGTCTGCGGCGGCACCGGCGCTCCCCGGCCGGCCGCGGACAGCGGCACCCCGGCCTCGTTCAGCCCGCGCTTGCGCCGGGAGTCGTCCGGCTCCAGCGGTATCGGCGAACCACGCAGCACACCGCCCGCGGTGGCCGGCAGCGTCAGCCGGAACTGGGAGCCGCCGCCCGGCTCGCCCCAGGCCTGCAGCCAGCCGCCGTGCAACCGGGCGTCCTCCACCGCGATGGACAGGCCCAGGCCGGTGCCGCCGGTGGTCCGGGCCCGGGCCGGATCAGCCCGCCAGAAGCGGTTGAACACCCGGGTCGCCTCACCGGGCTTCAGGCCCACGCCATAGTCCCGGACCGCCACCGCCACCGCGCCGCCGGCCGCCGCCAGCCGTACCACCACATCCCGGCCCTCGCCGTGCTCCACCGCGTTGACCACCAGATTCCGCAGCACCCGCTCCACCCGCCGGGGATCCACCTCGGCGGTCACCGGCTTCCCGTCGCCCCGCACCAGCAGCCGGCTGCCCTTGCGCTCGGCGAGCGGCAGCGCCGCGTCCACCACCCGCTTGACCACATCACGCAGATCTATCGGCTCGGCCTCCAGCGCCGCCGCACCGGCGTCGAACCGGCTGATCTCCAGCAGGTCGGCCAGCAGCGACTCAAATCGGTCCACCTGCCCGAACAGCAGCTCCGCGGAACGGGCGGTCACCGGGTCGAAGTCGTCCCGGGCCTCATGGATCACCTCGGCCGCCATCCGCACCGTGGTCAGCGGCGTCCGCAGCTCATGCGAGACATCCGAGACAAACCTGCGCTGCATCCGCGACAGCTCCTCCAGCTGCTGGATCTTCACCTGGAGGTTCTGCGCCATCTTGTTGAAGGACTCTCCCAGCCGGGCGATGTCATCCTCGCCGGTGACCTTCATCCGCTCCTGGAGCACCCCCGCCGCCAGCCGCTCGGCGATACCGGCCGCCATCCGCACCGGGGTGACGATCTGCCGCACCACCAGCCAGGCGATGGCCCCCAGCAGCACCACCAGGAACACCCCGGCGGTCGCCAGGGTGCCCTTGATCAGGCTCAGCGACTTCTCCTCCTGGGTGAAGGGGAAGAGGTAGTACAGCTGATAGCCCGTGCCGTCCACGTCATAGAGCCACTTGCCGATCACCAGCGCGGGCTCCCCCTCGTCGGAGGCGCTGCGCTTGATCAGAGTGGGTTCCTCGAAGGCACCGGTGCGGGTGCCGTCCAGCTTCCGGCGCAGATCGGCGGGCACGCTGCGCTCGGGATCGATGTCACCGGAGGCCCGCGGGCCCCGGGTGCCCACATGGGCGGCATCGCCGGCACCGGTGGTCAGCGCCACCACGTAGTACACGCCCTGACCGCCACTGGCCAACTGCTGCACCAGCCCGGTCAGCCAGGCCCCGGCATCCGGATTGCCCCGGCCACCGGTCTGCGAACCGTCCTGGCCACGGCCGTCGGCACCGGCGGCACCGGGATCGGCGGCCGCCCGGGCCGCCTGGAATCCGCCCTCGGCCTGGCTCTGGGCGGCATTCCGCTTGGCCTCCAGCAGGCCGTTGCGCACCTGCCCGATGACCACCACGCCCAGCACCAGCACCACCGCGATGGACATCAGCAGCGTGGTGGCGACCACCCGGAGCTGGATATTGCGCACCCACAGCCGCATCGCGGGCCGCAGCGGACGCCGCACCCAGCGCATATAGAGCCTGAGCAACGGATGGACGGGCGCCGTGGCAGCCCCTTCAGGCAACAGCCGCCCCGCCCGCCACAGCCGCCGCAGCAGCGATATGCCACCCGCCGTCTCCACGGGCCGCCCCGCGCCGCGCTCCGGAGCGGCACCGCCTGATCTCATCTCAGCTGGGCCCGGCCTTGTAACCCACGCCGCGCACGGTCACCACGATCTCCGGGCGCTCGGGGTCCTTCTCCACCTTGGAGCGCAGCCGCTGCACATGCACATTCACCAGCCGGGTGTCCGCCGCGTGCCGGTAGCCCCACACCTGCTCCAGCAGCACCTCACGGGTGAACACCTGCCAGGGCTTGCGCGCCAGCGCCACCAGGAGGTCGAACTCCAGCGGCGTCAGGGCGATGGACTGTCCGTCGCGCTTGACCGAGTGCCCCGCCACATCGATGACCAGGTCGCCGATGGTCAGCTGCTCCGGGGCCGGCTCCTCCGACCTGCGCAGCCGCGCCCGGATACGGGCCACCAGCTCCTTGGGCTTGAACGGCTTGACGATGTAGTCGTCCGCACCGGACTCCAGGCCGACCACCACATCCACCGTGTCGCTCTTCGCGGTGAGCATCACGATCGGCACCCCGGACTCGCCACGGATCAGCCGGCACACCTCGATACCGTCCCGGCCGGGCAACATCAGATCGAGCAGCACCAGATCCGGTTTGGTCTCACGGAAAGCGGCAAGTGCCTTGTCGCCATCGGCTACAAACGACGGCTCGAAACCCTCACCACGCAGCACAATTCCGAGCATCTCGGCCAGTGCGGTGTCGTCGTCGACGACAAGGACGCGTCCCTTCATATCGACATCATCCCATTACCCGATCGTGACCTGTCACACAGCTCCGCCAATCCCGCCTTGGTCACGGGTGAAACAACACCGTTTTCCGTGACAATCGCGGTCACCAGCTCCGGCGGTGTGACATCGAACGCAGGGTTGTAGACCTGCGTCCCCAACGGCGCCACCGGCACCGAAGGAAGCGCTCCCGAGTCGCCCGGCACGGCGAATTCCGTCACCTCATGCCCGGGCCGCTGCTCCACTTCCACACCGGAGCCGTCGGGCGTGCCGAAATCCACCGTGGTGCCGGGGGCCACCACCACAAAGGGAACATGGTGATAGCGGGCCAGCACGGCCAGCGGATAGCTGCCCACCTTGTTGGCCACCGAACCGTCGGCCGTCACCCGGTCCGCCCCGATCAGCACCGCGTCCACCTCACCGGCGGCGAACAGCGAACCGGCGGCGTTGTCCGCCAGAAGGGTGTACGCCATCCCCGCCCGGGACGCCTCATAGGCGGTCAGCCGGGCGCCCTGCAGCAGCGGCCGGGTCTCGTCCACCCACAGCCGGCGCAGCTCCCCGGCTCGGTGCGCGGCCGCGGCCACCGCGAAGGCCGTGCCCTCGCCACCCGACACCAGCGCCCCGGTGTTGCAGTGGGTCAGCAGCTGATAGCCCCCGCCCGGCGCCAGCTCCCCCAGCAGCGCCAGACCGTGCGCCGCCATCCGGGTACTGGCCTCGGCATCCTCGCGGTGCAGCGCCCGCGCCTCGGCGAGCGCCGCCTCGGCGGCCCGCTCGGCGGTTTCCCCGCCCGCCATGGCCCCGCGGTACGCGGCCAGCGCGCGCCGCACGCCATACGCCAGGTTGACCGCGGTGGGCCGGGCACCGGCCAGCATCCCGGCCGCCTCCTCCGCGTCAAAGCCGCGGACGGCCGCCAGCGCCACCCCATAGGCCCCGGCGATGCCCAGCAGCGGCGCACCGCGCACCGCCAGCGTCCGTATCGCCTCCACCAGCGCCGGAACGTCCGTACAGACCAGCTCGACTTCCCGCGCGGGCAGGCGCCGTTGATCCAGCAACACGACCACGGGCCCCTCGGGTGGCTCGTCCCAGCGCAGTGCTGTGACGGCGGAGCAATCGACGGCGTCCTCGGACAGCGCGTAGTGATCGGCCATTAGTCCAGTCTGCCGCGCGGGCAACCAGGTTTGAAGGGCCCCTCGCGCCCTCTCCTCCTTACGAGCCCGGGCCGGCGAAGGGCAGCGTGACACGATGTCCGGCAAAGGCCCGGCCGCCGCACCGGCACACGGGCCCCGAAGGAGCGACAGACCATGAACGACTTTCCGGGCCGGAACTCGCCCGGATCCCCCCGGCCCGAAGAGCAACCGGATGCCGCCCCGCAGCACCCCGCCGAGGTGAGCGACGCACAACCCACGGAGGAAACCCCAGGGACGGACCAGGCCGCGCACGCCTCCCAGTGGGCTCACCAGCAGCCGCCCGGGCACCAGTGGGGACCCACTGCGGGACCGCCCTGGGGAGGACCGCCCCCTGGCGGCCATGGCGGATACGGCGGCGGCCGACCGGGCCCCGGTGGATGGCCGGGCTGGGGGCCCTGGACACCCCCGCCGCCGCAGGCCCCGCAGCCGGGTGTGATCCCGCTGCGCCCGCTGGCCGTCGGTGAGATCGTGCAGGGCGCGATCAACACCACGCGCCGCTACTGGCGCACGGCCCTGGCCATTTCGGCCTGCCTGGCCGTGGTCACCCAGACGCTGTCGACCATAGCCACTGGCCTCTGGTTCGGCGACGCCGTCGACGTGGAGAGCCTCAAGGATTCCGCGACGCCCAGGGAAATCCTGGACGCCATGGGCAGCAGCATCGGCACCCTGGCCGTCTCCGCGGCCCTCGGCCTGATCGGCTCGATCGTCGCCACCGCCATGCTGACCGTGGTCGTCAGCAGGGCCGTCCTCGGCCGCCCCGCCTCCATCGCCGAGGCCTGGCGAAACGCCCGTCCCCAGCTGCTGCGCATGGGCGGCCTGCTCTGCCTGGTCCCGCTCA
The DNA here is from genome assembly GCF_044593195.1 of Streptomyces sp. NPDC052396. NCBI lineage: Bacteria > Bacillati > Actinomycetota > Actinomycetes > Kitasatosporales > Streptomycetaceae > Streptomyces > Streptomyces sp. NPDC052396. The sequence continues at coordinate 713 of NZ_JBIUAW010000022.1, read as the reverse complement.
TGATGTCGGCCGCACTGTGCGTGGGTCTGGTGCCGGGCCTGGTGCTCTACGCGGCCGGGGCCGGTACGCTCGCCGGACTGCTGATGGCCCTCGGGGCCCTCGCCGGCACGGCGGCAATGGTGTGGATCTGGGTACGTTATTCGCTGGCGACTCCGGCACTGATGCTGGAAAAGCAGAGTGTTCTCTCCGCCATGCGGCGTTCCGCGAAACTGGTCCGGGAATCCTGGTGGCGCATTCTCGGCATTCAGCTGCTCGGCGTTCTTGTCGCCATGGCGGCAACCACGGTGATCAACATTCCGATCACCATTGTCCAGACCATTGCCTCCGGATCCGTCGAGCCGACCGACCAGCTGACCTGGACTTCGCTCATCATTTCCGGCATCGGCGCGACCATCAGCTCCACTCTCACCCTGCCGGTCATGGCCGGCGTCACGGTGCTGCTCTATGTCGACCAGCGCATTCGCCGGGAATCTCTTGATCTTGAACTTATACGGGCCGGCCGCGAAGAGCAGCAACCCGCCTGAGTCTCTCTCCGGCCTCCTGGGACGCGGGACGGCACACCATCTGTCCGCCCGCGTCCCGGAGAGCGGAGAGCGGCACCAACCACAACCGCCCCTGAACGCAAAAATGCCGTAAGGCCGATCCATATCCTGGACCGGCCTTACGGCTAATAATTGTTCGGCGGCGTCCTACTCTCCCACACGGTCCCCCAT
>NZ_JBIUAW010000021.1:0-62868 GCF_044593195.1 Streptomyces sp. NPDC052396 | reverse complement strand
TTATCACTAAAGAGACTCGTAAGTGAGCCAGGTCTCATGGGCGGGCTCACACCCCACACCCCCCGAACTCACCCACCGCCCACCAACCGCTACTCGACTCCGGGGCCTGCCGGACGCAATAGGCTCCCGTCCACGGATGCGAGGTCCGGGCGTCCGCTGAGCGCCATGGCGGTCTCCAGCTCGGCGCTCAGGATCGACAGCACATCCCGGGCGCCTTCGGCGCCTGCGACGGCCATGCCCCACAGCACGGGTCGGCCCACCAGTACCGCGCGGGCACCCAGGGCGAGGGCGATCAGCACGTCCGAGCCGCGGCGGATGCCTCCGTCGATCAGGACCTCGCAGCGTCCCGCGACGGCCGAAACCACCTCCGGCAGCGCTTCAAGCGCGGTGACCGAGCCGTCCAGCTGGCGGCCGCCGTGGTTGGACACCACCATCGCGGCCACTCCGAGCTCCGCGGCACGCGCCGCGTCCTCGGCCGTCAGTACGCCCTTGAGCACGAGGGGGAGCCGGGTCAGCGAACGCAACCAGGCCAGGTCGTCCCAGGTGAAGGCGGGGTCGATGCGCCGGGCCACCCGCGCGGCCAGCTCCGTCGGCGACCCGTCGGCGGGGGCTTCGGGGAAGTTCGCCGGTGCCAGTCCCGGGGGCAGGGCGAAGGCATTGCGCAGGTCGCGCGCCCGTCGGGCCTGGACCGGGGCGTCCACGGTGATGACCAGCGCCTGGTATCCGGCCGCCTCGGCCCGCTTGACCAGGTCCTCGCTGGTGGCGCGGTCCCGGAAGACATAGAGCTGCATCCACAGCGGTCCCCGCGCCGCCCGTGCGATGTCCTCCAGTCGCGTGGTGGCGAAGGTACTGACCACCATCAGCGCACCCATCTCTCCCGCACCGCGGGCGCAGGCCGGCTCGGCTTCGGGGGTGACCAGCCCATGGAAGGCGGTGGGGGCGACGCCAATGGGCAGGGCGACCGGGGCCCCGAGCAAGGTGGTGCGCATCTCGCAGCGGGAGACATCGACAAGCACGCGGGGACGCAGCCGGTAGCGGCGGTAGCCGGTCAGGTTCTCACGCAGGGTGGTCTCGTCGCCGCTGCCGCCGTCGATGTAGTCCCATGCCGAAGGCTCGACCAACGGGCGTGCCGCCGCACGATAGTCGTCCAGCGTGACCATGCTCCGGCCGCCGGTAGCAGGTGAGTTGTCCACTGACACGATGGTCACCTCACCAGGCGGGCCGATCGCGGACAAGCCCGGTTCCGGCCAGCCGCGGCCATGGTCTTTTCCTGCAGCGATGGCGTCCCCAGAGCCAAGTCCGCCTGGCCCTGGGGATATTCGGGCCTACTTCTTGCAGAGCGGGACCGGCGTCAGGTTCTTCACATACCGCGCCGAGACATACCCCGGCTTGCTCGCCAGCAGGTACCAGATGTCGTTGCCCTGCACCGTCTGCCCATGCTTCTTGCAGGACAGCTCGATCACCGAACCGGGCTTGACCGCGCCCAGATACCGGGCAGCGGTCGTCGGCCGCTCCCTGATCGACAGCGGCTCCCTGGCGATCACCTTCCCCTTCGGCGAGGGTGCGACGGAAGCGGTCACCACCGAAGGATGAGCCACCGGTTCGGCACCGGCCGGTTCGGCCGCCGCCAGCGCGCCCGCCCCGGCCAGCAGGGTGACCGCGCCAGCAGCGAATGTGCGACGCATAGTCAGGTTGATCACTATTCTTCCCCCTCCAACCCTAATCTCCCTCAACGGGAGTTACATCCAGTAAGACACCCGGGGGCATGAAAAGGTTGCGGTAGTCGCGGAGTTGACGGCACGCGCCGATGAAGGGCGCCGTGTCCGCACCCGTACCACCTGTCCGGGGCCCAGCCAGGGGGATGGATCCGGGCCGGCCTCGCGGCGGCCGCGCGGCACCCACCCATGGCTGCGCCCGGCGTGCCGAACCGCACGCCATGGGTGAGGCTCTGTCTCGGATGCCTACGCACAGCCGTCAGAACGTGGGAGGTACCGATGAGACGCGCGTTTTCCGCGGGAGTCGCCGTCACCTGCACCGCCGTGCTCTTCGCCGGCGCGGGGGCCGCGCACCCCGACCACGCCCATACCCCGGCCGCACACGCGGCCATCGCAGCCACCGCGGCGACCTCGAAGCCGCCCACAAAGAACCAGATCGCAGGCTTGTTCAACCGCTGGAACGCCACACTGGCCAAGGGTGACGCACGCCGCGTGGCGGATCTCTACGCCCCCAATGCCGTGCTGCTGCCGACCGTGTCGTCCAGGATCCGCACCAACCGGGCCGCGATCGTCGACTACTTCCAGCACTTCCTCGAAAGCAAGCCCTCGGGCCGGATCCAGAAGCGGTACATCACCATCCTGGACCCCTGCCATGCCGTCGACACCGGCCTCTACCAGTTCACTCTGACCGACAAGAACAGCGGCACCGTCTCCAGGACCAACGCCCGCTACACCTATGTCTACGAGCGGCGCGGTGGCCGGTGGCTCATCCTCAACCACCATTCCTCAGCGGTGCCGGCCGGCGACTGACGGCAGCCGGTCGGGTTTCGGCCTCGCAGCGTCTTATCCATACGGATAAATTTATCCGCGTGGATAAAGAAATGCATGACCGCCTTCGTGTCCTCTTCGCCATCACACTGGCCGTCTCGGTCGCCTCCTTGGGCGTCGCCGCCGTGGTCGGGGGCAGCGCCGCCGTATGGGTCATCGCCTTGCCGCATGACGGCTTCCCGCTGTGGATGAAGGCCGAACAAGCCGTGATCGGACTTCTGCTCCTCAGGGCCGCGTTCATGGTGGGCAGTCATCCCGTACGGCAGGCCTTCGCCAAGGCGGGTGGCGCGGCGCGATGAGCGCGACGCCCCGCCGGCAGGCGACCGCGGCCCGCAAGGAGCAGATCGCCCGGGCCGCGATCGCCGTGCTGGCCGAACGCGGCTACCAGGCCACCACCTTCGAAGCCATCTGTGCGCAGGCCGGTCTCAGCAGCAAGCGGCTGATCACTTACCACTTCTCCGACAAGGACGCACTGTTCGAAGCCGTCGCCGAGCGCGTTGTCGCCGACGCGGAAGCCGCCATACGGCCCGCCCTCGATGCCGCGAGCGGCGCTCGTGCGAAACTCGCGGCCCTGATCCGGGCGAATGTGACGTTTATGGCAGGGCACCTGGACCAGATGCGGGCGCTCCAGCAGATCATCCTCAATGGCGGCCACGCCTGGGAACGTCACCATGCCGAGTCACTGGACCGGCTGTCCGACCTGTTCGCCCATGGCCGGCGCGCCGGAGAATTCCGGAGCGGCAACCCGCGGATCATGGCGGCGGTCCTGCGGGCGTCGCTCGATGGCGTCTATGAACCGCTGTCGGCGGGCATCGACCCCGGCGAGTGCGCGGAGGAACTGGTCGAATTCTTCGACCGCGCGACGCGGGCCGAGGGAGCCCACGCGTCGCACCGGAGCGATCCCTGAGGCTCGTTGGGGGTGGCGGGGCCGGCCTTCCTTCAACGCCCCGCGACCACCTCCCGGGCCAGGCGGATCAGGGCCGGGATCGCCGGGTGGGTCAACGGGCCGCGGCGCCAGGCCAGCAGCAGGGGCACCGATGGGGCGTCGGTCAGTGGGCGGTAGGCGATCGCGGGATGCTTGTGCAGGCGGGGCGTGGCCGAGGTCGAGACGCCCACGGCCCGGCCTACGGCGATGGCCGTAAGCCACTCGTCCGTGTTGGTGACCTCGATCGTCGCCATGGGGCGCGCGCCGGCGGGCCAGAGGTCCAAGGTGGTCGTGCCCGCCACCGTGTTCAGGGCGAGCGGCCACGGCGCGAGATCCGCCAGGGTGAGGGCAGCACGGTTGGCGAGCTCGCTGCCGGAGGGCACCACCGCCACCCGGTCCTCCGCCAGCAGCGGTTCCGTCACCAGCCCGGGCGCCGTCACCGCTCCGCGCAGCAGCGCCACATCGACCTTGCCCTGGGTGAGCCCGGCCATGCGGTCGTCGATGCGGCGCAACTCCAGTGGCACCTCGGGGTGTTCCTCGTCCCAGCGGCGCAGCAGCGGGATGGTGTGGTCCCCCAGCCCGGCCCAGGGGTGCCCGAGGCGCAGCGGCAGAGCGGTCAGTGCGCGGGGGTCGAGGGCGGTGTCCACGGCGGCCAGCGCGGCGGCCGCCCGGTCGCGGAACATACGGCCCGCCGCCGTGAGCTCCAGGTGGTGGGTGGAGCGGTCGATCAGCCGGACGCCGAGATGGGTCTCCAGCTGACGCAGCGTACGGGAGAGGGCGGGCTGGCCGAGGTGCAGCCGGGCCGCGGCGCGCGTGATGGTGCCGGCCTCGGCTATGGCGAGGAAGGCCCGCAGATGGCGCAGTTCCATGGTCATGCCTGATGAGCATAACCGCTGTGCGATACGGCATTTCACGTGGCGTCGACGGCCTTCTAGCGTGAGGGGCATGACACCTACGAGCTCTCAGCCGGCAGCCGCGGGAACGGGATCCGCTGCCGCGCCCAGCACCCCGGCGGCTGCCCGGATCCGTACCGCGTCCGCACCCGCCGGCGTCGGCAGCCTCGGCGGCATCGGGCTGGTGCTGACTGGTACCGTCTCGGTCCAGTTCGGCTCCGCCGTGGCCGCCCTGCTCTTCCCGCGCGCCGGGGCGCTGGGGGTGGTGGCGCTGCGGGTGACGATCGCGGCCGTACTGCTGTGGGCCGTCTGCCGTCCCCGGCTGCGCGGCCACAGCCGTACGGACTGGGCCGTCGCGGGCGCCTTCGGGCTGGCGCTCGGCGGCATGAACCTCCTCTTCTACCAGGCGATCGACCGGATGGCGCTGGGTCCGGCGGTGACCCTGGAGGTCCTGGGACCGCTGCTGCTGTCGGTGGTGGCCGCGCGCCGGGCGGTGAGCCTGGTGTGGGCCGGCCTGGCGATCGTGGGTGTCTTCCTGCTCGGGCAGGACGGCCTCGGCCGGCTCAACCCGGCGGGCGCCGCCTTCGCACTCGGCGCGGGCGCCATGTGGGCGGCGTATATCGTCTTCAACTCCCGGGCCGGTGCCCGCTTTCCGCGGTTGGACGGCCTGGCGGTGGCGATGGCCGTGGCGGCGCTGGTGAGCCTGCCAGTGGGTGTCGCCTCCGCGGGCGCCAGGCTGCTCCAGCCGGAGGTGCTGGGGCTGGGGGCGGTCGTGGCACTGCTGTCCTCGGGAGTGCCGTACGCGCTGGAGCTGCTGGCCCTGCGCCGTCTGCCCGCGGCGACCTTCGCGGTGCTGATGAGCCTGGCCCCGGCGCTGGCGGCGCTGGCCGGGTTCCTGGTACTGGGACAGGCCCTGTCGGCCCTGCAATGCCTGGCGATCGCCCTGGTGGTGGCGGCCAGCGCCGGGGCGGTCTGGACGGGCAGGGCCCGGCGGGGGTGAGTGACGGCGCCGGGCGCCTGCGTGGACGGGGCACTTGGCGGCAGGTGCCCCGTTCGCGCGCAGGCCGCGGCAGCCCGCGCGGCGGCCTGGGCGGCGCTGTGCGCACCTTCGGACGCGCTCGCCCGCCCCTCGCCCGGACCGTGCGGCCGCTGCCGGGGCGGCCCGGCTCAGGACAGCAACAGGGCCACCGGGGACATGGGTTCCCATTGCGGATCACGACCCGTCAGCCGGTTGGTCACCCGCGTCCAGGCCGCCGCGTCGGTCCCGAGCCGGGCACGGACAAGACCGGCGAGTTCCGTCAATGCGGCGCCCGCCTCGGCCGGGGCGTCCGTGCGGCGCGCGGCGCTGCCGAGGTAGGCGAGCATCAGGGCGGCCGGGGCGGCCAGGTGCAGCAGGTCGGATCCGGTGAGTATGCCCGAGTCGAGCAGGCCGTCGAGCTGGGTGACCGGCGCGCAGTGGTACAGGCCGGCCAGGCCGTGCCGGGCCCGGGCCCGGGTGAGGCAGGCGCCCTGGGCCAGACCGTTCGGCCCCGGCTCGCGCACCAACGCCGCGTGGCGCAGCAGGAGTTCGGCGGGGGCATCGGGCAGTTTGACCAACTGCTCCCAGTGCGGCAGCGGTTCCTCCTGGTGGGCGGCTTCCAGCGCCTGCCAGTCGGCACCGACCGGGACCGCCTCCACGGCGCTCCTCACCTGCCAGGGGGCTTGGGCCCGGCGCACCTTTTTGACCAGCTTGTCCGGGGCCAGTTCGCGGTCGAGCCGGGCGCGGATCACGGCCGCCGGGTCCTTGGCGGCCAGCGCCTTGACACACAGCTTGGTGGCGGCCTGGCCGAGCAGGTCGCGCCCGATGAGCGCGGTGAGCCGGTGCGCTCCACCGTGCTCCAGCAAGTGCAAACAGCCGAGGATCTGGTGGACAAGGCCCAGTTCGGTGCCCTTCCGGGCGAAAATCTCCTCGATCAGGTCCGGTTCGGCCGAGCACAGCCAGTGCAGGCCGCCGATGGGCCTTGCGGAGGGCTCGGCCCGCAATTCTGCCAGCACCTGCGCCGCGACCGGTCCGGCCGCGCTGCCGGAGCGCCGGGTGCGGGCCACGATCCGGCGGGCGAGGTGCGGGTTGCCACCCTGCCGCAGCAGTGCCAAGTCCACCTCGGGATCGTCCAGTTCGGCCAGCCGTTCCACCAGGCCGTCCTCCAGCCACCGGGACTGCAGGGCGAGGATCCGCAGGGCGTGCGGGTCGCGGCCCGCGAGCAGGCGGTCGAAGACCAGGCGGGGGGTGTGGTCATGGCGCAGCAGATACGCGGCGAGCAGCCAGGGGCCGTCGGGGCCGAGCCGGGGCAAGATGGCGTCGACGGTATCGGCGTCGGCCAGGCACAGCAGGGTGCCCACCGGCCAGGCCCACAGGTGGTTGCCGCGTTCCAGGAGTCCAAGTGCCTGGTCGGGGGTGCCCGGGCGCCGCGTGAACGAGCTTGACGCCGATTCCTCCAGTGGCCGGTAGCCGTTGGCGGCCGCCTCACCGGCCCTGGTCATGGACCGGGCCAGGGAGAGCAGTTCCAGCCAGCTGGGCCCGCCCGTACCGCGGTCGGCGCCGGGGTCACCGGCTGCCGCCCATGCCGTCTCAGCCAGTTGGAGCCAGGCGTCGGGGTCGGCGCCGAGTTCGGCGCGCAGCCGGCGGGCGAGGGCGGCCCGCCAGGCTCCGGCGAACGCGAGCCGGCGCCAGTCATAGTGCGGCAGCAGCATGCGGCGGGCCGGCAGGAAGGCGAGCAATTCGTCCGCGGGCAGGATGCCCTGGGTGTAGGCGAGTTCGGTGAGCGTGGCGCTGGAGCCGCAGCTCTGCGGGGGCTTCGCCCATACCTCCGCGAGGGTGGGGGCGGTGTGCCAGGGGCGGGCGTCCGCGGGCTCCACGCCCTGGTCCGCACACGCCTGGACCAGCCATGGCGGGGTGGTCAGGCCGGGGGCCTTGTCCCAGCTGTGCCGGGCGAGGAAGGCCAGGACTCCGTGGTCGGTGGGGAGCGGGGCGTCGGCGGGCGCGAGGGAGCGGAGGAGGTCAAGGGCGGCGAGGGCAGCCCGCTCAAGGGAGTTGCGCGGGGCCTGCGGCGGCTCGGCCCGTTCCTGCTGCTCCGCACCGGTGCGCGCGGCGCCCTCCTGGTCCCCGGCCGGTTCGGCCCCGGCCGGGCCCGCCTGACTCGCTTGGGCCGCCTGGCCCGCCTGGCTGATCAACTCCCGCAGATTTCCCCGGTGGGCGGGCAGCAGTCGCTCCAACGCGGCCCAGCTCTCGGGGCGTTCGCCGAGGTGGGTGTCGGTCAGCGAGCGCAGCTCCGCCACGGCGGTGGCGGTGAGCAGGCCCCGCTCGGCGAGCAGGGCGAGCGCGCTCAGCGCCGGGCCGGACGGCCGAGCGGTACGGATCAGCTCGACCGGGTCGAGCAGCCCGGCCCGGACCATGCCCTCCGCCCACCATCCGGCGTACTCGTCCAGCTCCTCCTCGGCCAGGCGCCGTTCAGGCTGAGTGACATTCCCGGCCCGCCGACCGTCCGGACGCCAGGGCTCGTTGAGGACGCTCAGCCTGAACGCCAGCCGCTGGGCGTCACTCGCTTCCTCATGGCGGGCCAGTTCCTCGCTCGCCACAGGCATAAACGGGCTCTTGACATGCGCCTCGCAGAGCGCGCGCAGATCGTGGACATAGGGCTCGGACAGCAGGTCGCGCAGGCTGCTGGTGCCCCGGGTGACGGCCAGCAGGCTCGGCAGCCGCGCGGGGTCCGCATAGGGCTCGCACCGCTCGCGCAGCCGGCGCAGCGCATCGCCGGAACCGCCGTCCTCGGCCAGGGCATCGGTGACCTCGGTGCGGACGCGCGGGCTCAGGTGCCGGGTGACGGCCGGGTCGCCGAGCAGGCCGCGCAGTGCCTCGGCTCCCCCGCGCTCCCACACCCGGACCAGCGCATACTGCTGGGCGACGCCCCGGACGCCCAGGCTCAGCGCCCTGGCCACCAGCGTGGGATCGCCCGAGCCGAGCAGCGGCGCGAGCCAGGTGCGCGGCAAGTCGCCGCCGGGGTCGGTGAGTTCGGCGCGCAGGGCCTGATCCATCGGCGCCGAGTCGAGCCGGTGCGCAAGGGTGCGGCGCAGGGACTGGGTGGCGCGCGGGTTGCGGTAGACGGCGGCCCCGACCCGGGCGTCCCCCACCTCCAGCAGCCGGGCCAGCACCCTTGTGTCCAGACGTGGGTGACGGGCCAGGGCGGTGCGGGTGCGGGAGTCGCCGTGCTCGGTGACGGCGGTGACCAGGGCCGGCCCGGGCAGCGCTCCGCCGGCGAGCAGCCCCTGCACCGTACGGTCCGGCAGCACGGTCAGGGCGCGGGCCGCCTGCCGGGGCCGGGCGTGTTCCAGCAGGAGGGCGAAGGTGTCATGCACGCTCCGGGGTACGGGCGAGCGGACCTCACCCGAAGCGGCCGGCGCCGCCGGCTGCGGTGCGTCGGCGAGCAGTGCGGGCAGGGTGCCCCGGTAGCCGGCCAGCGCGTCATGCACGCCGAGCCACCGCCCGGCGTGGTCACCGAGCCGCTGCTCCACCAACTCCTGGAGCCGGCGGGCCACTTCCCCGTCGGCTCCGCCCGCCGTGGCGATGCGCGCCGCGACCGTGCGCGCCGGGCGGGCCTCCTCCAGCGCCCGGAGCGCGGCACTTCCCGCGCCCCGGGCTTCTTCTCCCTCCCCCGTCCGGGACGAGGCGAGGATGGTGCGCACCGCTTGGGTGGCCGAACTGTCTTGCGATCCCCTCATGCCCGCCATGCTAGAGAGGGGGTCTGACAGTCCATCCATCGATCCGGCGGTGCACTCCTGATCTCGCTCACTCCTCCCAGGGCCAGCGGGCGTCCCGGCCGCTTTCCAGCAGCGGCACCATCCGGAACGCCGCGTCGCCGAGCCCGCCGAAGGTGTGCCGGTTGGCGGATCCCGACGGGCCGTGGCCGGGCCGGTAGCCGGCCAGGTTCCAGGTGTAGACCGGGATATCGGCCGGGACCTGCTCGGTCGGGTCGCCCGCGTAGTGGTGGGCGGCCTGTTCGTCGGTGACGATCAGGACCCGGTCGTGGCCGCGGTAGTGGCGGCGTACGGCCTCGGTGGTGTCGGTGCCGCCGAGGTTCCCGAAGCGCTCCAGCACCTTGAGCACGGACTCGCCCCTGCGGTAGCTCACGGGCGCGCTGGAGGTGCCGAACTCGACGAGGTCCGCCTGGGCCGCGCGCATCGCCACGGCGGTACCGAAGACGGCGGCGGCGTCGGCGCGGTTGAGCTGGGACCGGTCGGACAGCGGCGACCACATGGAGCCGGAGCGGTCGACCAGGATCAGGGTCCGGCCGGGCAGCGCGGGCACATTGCCCAGCGAGTGGCCGAGGGCCTGTTCCAGCGGATAGGCCCAGCGCAGCGACGGGGCGTGCTGATAGGCGGCCAGGTACCGGAAGGGGAACTGCCGGGACCGGGCGACCTCCGCCGGGTCGGCTATCCGGGCGGCCACCTGCCGGGCGGTCTGGTCACCGACGCCGGACTCGTCGAAGTTCCGCAGATTGCGGACCAGGGCCATGGTGCCCATGGCGGGGATGACGGCCTCCCAGGCCGCCGCGTCCATCGGGCCCTGCAGCCAGCCCGCCAGCGCCTCCCAGGTCATGCCCGCCTCGGCCAGCCGCTCGGCGCCACCCGGCCCGGTGACCAGGGCTCGGCGTTCCCCGACGGGCACCGCCATCAGCGCACGGTGTGCGGTGAGGATGCGGTCGGAGGCCGGCGGCTGGGCGGTGTCCGGGCGATGGCGGCGGTCCAGGGCGTACCGGAACAGCTCGCCCTGCCACGGCTTGTCCGGGTCGGGCGTGGGGTGGACCAGGTTGAGGACGTCACCGAAGCGGTAGCCCTTGGAAGCGGTGTCGTACTTGAGCAGGTTGCGTCCGGTGTACAGGCGCCGTACGGCATCGGCGATGCCCCGCTTCACCGGCTTGGGGACGTTCCGGCCGTAGGCGGAGGTCCAGTACGCCAGCATCTCACCGGGCTCGTCGGCGCGGCGCAGCACGGAGTCGATGACCTGGCGGTTGGACGGGCCGTCCGTGGCACCGGCGTCCAGCCGGGCCTTGACGTACTCGGCGGCACCGACCAGGGAGGCGGTGCGCATCCCGCCGTCGCCGCGCAGCCATCCCAGCAGGCCGGCGGTCCAGGCGGCGTCCTGGACCGCCAGCTCGCGGACAAGCGCGGCGAACCGGTCGTCACGAGCGGCCGCGCTCTCGTGATGGGTCTGCTGGGAAACGAAGTTGGCGACGGCGAGCAGGAACAGCTCGGAACGGTCGTCCCGTCGGTGCCCCTGGCCACCGAGGTGGGTACGGGTGCGCCCGGTGGTGGTCACGGGCGAGGCGGGACGGGCCGCCTTGGGCGCGCGGGCGTTGAAGCGTGCCACAGTAATTCCCCCAATTCGCAGGGGAAGCACGGCGCGGGGCGTCCGAGACCAAGATCGATGACGGTACATACACAACAGCCGCTCTACCGGGCTGAGCTACACCAGCCATGGCTGGGACGGGATTTGAACCCGCGGCCTGCCGTTCCCCGAAGTAACCGTCAGCTGCGCACCGGACGCCCCGATGCCGCGCCTCCCGAGTTCAGAGCGACCACGGCATGGGATTCGATCGCAACGAAGTAGCCGTGGTCCGCGCACCGGGAGGTGCGTATCACTACCGTCCAGAGGTCGAGGCGGCGGAACCGACAAGGTGCTCTATCCCCTGAGCTACACCGGCCTGAGTGCCGGCGGCGGGATTCGAACCCGCGGCCTCCCGATTATGAGTCGAAGTAGGTCCTGCCTTCGCACCTGGACGCCGATCACTCTAGGAGAGCGGGTGCCACCATCGCCAAGGGTTTTCCGCCGCCGGGGCTGCCGCTGGTCAGCCCATGCTTTTGGCGCCGTCCAAGGACTCCCGGATGATGTCGGCGTGCCCGGCGTGCTGGGCGGTCTCGGCGACGATGTGCATCAGCACCCGGCGGGCCGACCACTGCGCGCCGGCCTCGAACCACGGCGCCTTCGGCAGCGGCTGGGTGGCGCCCAGGTCGGGCAGTGCGGCGACCAGCTCATCGGTGTGCCGGGCCACTTCCTCGTACTCGGCCAGCACTCCGGCCAGCGTCTCGCCGGGCAGCATCCGGAACCCGTCCGCCCACCGGGCCAGGTCCGCCTCGGTCATGGCGGTGAAGTCCCCCATGGCCGACGGGCCTTCCAGCAGGAAGGCCGTCCACCGCCGCTCGACCTCGGTAACGTGCTTGATCAGGCCGCCCAGGCACAGTTCGCTGGCCGTGGTCCGCCGCCCCGCCTGCTCGTCGGTGAGGTCGCGGGTGGTGAAGCGCAGGAAGTGCCGTTGCTTGCCCAGCATTTCCAACAGGTCGGCGCGCTCACCGGTGGCAGCCGGCGCCTGGGTCGCATCCTGGGTGGTCGGCTTGTCGACGGTCATGGCTCCGCCCTCCGTTGTTGTTTCGTCTTCTCGGTCGGTCGAGAACAACGCTAGAGGCCATGGCGGTCAGCAGCTGTCCTAGTTGCCGGACGGAGGGCGATACCGCGCATGCCGGGTTCGGCCGCCCTCGCTGCGGCAGCGGCGCAGGCAGTGCCCCTGGAGCACGGACCGTACTCGCACATCGGCGAGAACGGCTCGATCAACTGCCACTGTTCTTCGGTGAGTTGCCTGCGTGTCACGATCGCCTGCCTACCGGATCCGCCTTCCGGACGGATCCGGATCGGCAAGGTTGATCACGACATCACATAGGCGCTAGTCGTCGCTCAGCGCCTCATCCAGCAACGCGCCACCCACCAGGCCGGCCGCACCGGCGCCGAGAAGTGCGCCCGTGCCGAAGCGGCGGCCCTGCTGGGGCTGCCCGGGGGCCGGCTGCTGCGGGTAACCCTGCGGCGCGGGCTGGTAGCCCTGCTGCACCGGCTGCGGGTGGCCCGCCTGGGGAGGGGAGTAGAACGGCGGCGTGGTGGTCCGGACCCGCTGCGCACAGCTGGGGCAGGCCTCGATCGGGCGGGACAGGCCCCACTGCGGCGACCAGACCGCCGACTCCGCACCCGGGCCGTGGGCGGGATCGAAGAAGCACGGCGGAGGGCCGCCCACCGGGCTCTGCTGCGCCGGGTACGGCGCCGGAGCGGCGGCCATCGTGGGAGCGGACACCAGCGTGGGTGCCGGCGGTACGGGCACGGGAGGAACCGGCGCGGCGGACGCGGCCATGGGCGCGATGGCCGGGGGTACCACTGCCGGCGGCGGCGTGCTCTCCCGTAGGACGTCCACGCCGTAGTCGGTGGCGATCCCGGCGAGTCCCGAGGCATACCCCTGGCCTATCGCACGGAACTTCCACTCGGCGCCGTGGCGGTACAGCTCCCCGAAGACCATCGCGGTCTCGGCGGCGGCTTCGCCCTTGAGGTCGTAGCGGGCCAGCTCGGTGCCGCCGTGCTGGTCCATCACGCGGATATGGGCACCGGCGAGTTGCCCGAAGCTCTGCCCGCGCTGGGCGGCCTCGTAGATGGAGACCGGAAAGACGATCCGGGTCACCTCGGCGGGCACCCGGGCGAGCTCGACCTGGATCTGCTCATTGTCCCCGCCGGTGCCGCCGGCGCCACCACTGCCGGTATGGACCACCGAACCGTCCGGGCTGCGGAGGTTGTTGAAGAAGACGAAGTGCTGGTCGGAGAGCACCTTGCCGCTCGCACCACACAGCAGTGCGCTGGCGTCGAGGTCAAAGCCGCCGCCGGCCCCGGCCCCGACCTGCCAGCCGAGCCCGACCGTCACGGCGGTCAGACCATGCGCCTGCTTGGACAGCGACACATTGCCGCCCTTGGTTAGGGCCACGCCCATCGATGTCCTCCTGAACTGTTGCGCTTCTTGCGCGCTTCTGCTGCGTCACTGCCTCAACGCATCCGGGCGGCCGACGGTTCCCGGGTCACTCTCATCGCCCACAGGAATGAATCCGCCGAATCCGCCATCTTGTCATCGGGCCCTACCGCTTCCATGGATGTGTCGACGTGACCCTGCGCGCGCTAGGGGGAGCCGCATGGACCGCCGCACCTTCCAGAGCCGACTGCTCGCGCTGGGCAGCCTCACCCTGACCGGGGCGCTGTCCGGGACGCCGGAGCGAGCGGCGGCCAGTCCGGACCGTGAACGGATGCCCAGCCGGCGGCCGGTGGTGGAGTACCGGCTGCCGTTCGCCGCCGAGACACATGAGATCGTCAAACTGCCCGGCCGACCCATGGCGTTGGTGTCCCAGATGTCCAACAGCCATCTGGTGAAGCTGCGTCTGGACCCGCGCACCGAGCGGATATGGGCCGCCAAGGCGTTTCCCCTCGGGCCGCCGGACGCGATGCTGCACGGCCTGGCGGTCTCCTCACGTCACCCCGGAAGGATCTGGGCCACCCACGAGGGCGGTGACCGGCTGCTCCTGGTGGATCCACGGGCGGACGCGCTCGACGCCGCACCACGGGTGGAGCGGGAGATCCGCATTCCCGGCGGCGGCCGTGGGCCGCACTACATCAGTGAGCACGGCGATGTGCTGTGGGTGACATTGAAGGGAAGCGATCAGGTCCTGGCCCTGGACCATACGCGTCCGGCGCGCTACCGGCTCTTCGGGGCGAGGCCGCAGCCCATCTTCGCCGCCCGGCACCCGGTCAGCGGGGACTTCTATGTCAGCCAGGACAGCGCGAGTTCGGTGCTGCGCATCGATCCAAGGAGCGGGCGTACGGCACAGATCCCGATTCCGGTGGACCATGGCAGGACACCCGTCGGGCTGATCAGCGGGCCCGGCGGCATCTGGGTGGTGCTGCTCGGCACGGCCCAGGCGGGGACGGGTACGTTCGGCCGGATCGACCGGTACGGACGGATCGGCTGGCACCGGCTGCGTGGTCCCCGGGGACATTCGGCGGGACTGCTGCACCTGGCCTTCGACCCTCCGGGGACGGGGCGCGGCCCAGGTCTCTGGCTCCTCGGGTCATCGATCATCTCCGACCGGGCACGGGATCTCATCGCCCGGGTGCGGTTCGACTCGTCCTGGACCCGGATGCTCGGGGAGGAGTACGCGATGCTGCCGACCCAGCACTGCAAGGCCCACCGCCTGCTGCCGTTGGAGCGCAGTGTCCTCGCCACCGAGCTGACGACCGCCACGGTGGCGCAGCTGACCGCTCCCGGGGTGCAGGGCTGAGCCACACGGCGGCTCGTCCCGGTGACCGTGCTCAACCCGGGCTCCCCCGGCCGGCATTCATGCCGGATTGTCGAATTCCTGCCGGACAACCGCCCCCGCCGCTGGTTGACTCACCGCATGACTTCCACACAGACCGACCGGGCCCGCCTGTTCCATTCCCTTCACACCCCCACCCACCCCCTCGCCCTGGCCAACGCCTGGGATGTGGCGAGCGCCCTGGTGATCGAGGCCGCGGGCGCACCCGCGATAGCCACCACCAGCGCCGGCGTGGCCTGGTCGCTGGGCTCGCCGGATGGGGACACCCTGGCGCGCGACCAGGCGCTGAATCTCATCTCCCGGATCACCACAGCCGTTTCCGTGCCGGTCACCGCCGATATCGAGGGCGGGTACGGGCAGGACGCGGCCGGTGTCGCCGAGACCGTGGCCGGGGTGCTCGAGGCGGGCGCGGTGGGCGTCAACATCGAGGACGGCAACCGGCCGCCCGCCGAACTGGCGGCCCGGTTGACGGCGGCCCGGGGCGTGGCGGAGCGGGCGGGCGTGCGGCTCTTCCTCAACGCCCGTACGGACACCTACCGATTGGGCCTCGGCGACCCGGCCACCCGGTTCAAGGAGACCCTGGAGCGGGCACGCGTCTATGTGGACGCCGGCGCGGACGGCATCTTCGTCCCCGGTGTCACCGACTCCGCCACCATCACCGCTCTGGCGGCGGACATCTCCGTGCCGTTGAACATCATGGCGGGCCCCGGCGCACCGGACGTCGCCGGGCTGGGCGCCCTCGGTGTGGCGAGGGTCAGTCTGGGAGCGGGCGTGGCACGGGCCGCCTTCGCCGCCGCCCGCCGTGCGGCACAGGAGCTGTACGGTACCGGCGGCTATCACTCACTCGCCGATGGCATTCCCTCCGCGGAGCTCAACGGTCTGTTCTCCACGCCGCGTTGAACGGCCTTCCTGTGCGGCGGCCCGGGTGCGGCCTCCGGATGAAACGCGCAGGGGCCGGAGATCAGGCGTCACCGGGCCCCGTTCGTCGGGGCAGGAGGACGAAGTCCGGCCCGCAGGCGACCCGTTCGACGCCGTGCGGGACACTTCACCGGTGACCACCTCACCCCCCAGCCGCCCCCTGGTCGGCAATGGCGTCCGCGCCGTCATTCCCCCGGCGGTGCCGGCCGGGACGGCCGAGCCCGGCGAGCAGGCGTCCCTCGCCCTGGCCCCGTTCCGGGAAGTCTCCGTCCCCGTCGGGGTCATAGAGGCCGCCAGGCATCTGATCAAACCCCTGTGTGTCAGCGAAGACGCCCGGACCCGGTCCAGCGCCGGCATGGTGCTCGACTACCTGGACGCCGCCTTGGCGAAGGCGGCGGGGCAGGGTTGCGCGGCCGGCATGCCGCGGACGCGCGGCGGCGGTTGAGGCCGGCAGGTGGCTGACCTCGGTCCGGCGCCACGCGCACCGTGCGGCGCGGGCGTCGGACGGCCGTCGGGTGATCACCCAGCGGCTGCTCCCGCCGTGGGACGGAAAGTCCGGCGGTAGTGCTGGGGGCTGACGCCGATGGCGGCGTGCAGATGCTGCCGCAGGGAGGCGCCGGTGCCGAGGCCGGAGCGGGCGGCGACCAGGTCGACCGGCCAGTCGGTGGTCTCCAGGTAGTTGCGGGCCAGGTCGACGCGCTGGCGGACGAGCCACTGGCTGGGCGTGGTGCCGGTTTCCTCGCGGAAGCGGCGGGAGAAGGTGCGGACGCTCATATGGGCGTGCGCGGCGAGGTCGGCGAGCGTAAGCGGTTCGGCGAGGCGTTCCATGGCCCATGCCTGGGCGGCGGCGGTGCCGGAGGCGGTCGGGCCGGGGACCGGGCGCTGGATGTACTGGGCCTGGCCGCCGTCGCGCCAGGGCGGGACGATGCAGGAGCGGGCCACATCATTGGCGATCCGGCTGCCGTGGTCACGGCGTACCAGGTGCAGGCAGAGATCGATACCGGCGGCCACCCCGGCGGAGGTGAGGATGTCGCCGTCGTCGACGAACAGGACATCGGGGTCGATACGGGTCGTGGTGAACATCCGCTGGAGGCGGTCGGCCTCGCGCCAGTGCGTGGTGGCGGGCCGATGGTCGAGGAGTCCGGCCGCGGCCAGGACATAGGTCGCGGTGCAGATGCCGACGATGCGTGTGCCGGGCCGGATGGCGGCCAGGGCCTCGCGCAGGGCGTCCGGCAGGCGGCCTTCCTCCCGGATCGGGCCGAGGGCACGGGAGGGCGGGATGACCACGGTGTCGACGGTGCCCAGCAGGGTGGCGTCATGGGAGACGGCAAGGTCGTAGTCGGCCTCGGAGCGGACGGGGCCGCCGTCCAGGCTGCAGGTGGTCACGGTGTAGAGGGGACGGCCCTCTTGATCGCGGGCGGCACCGAAGATCCGGGCCGGGATGCCGAGTTCAAAGGGGAAGACGCCGTCCAGGGCCAGGACGCCAACATGGTGCATGGCCAGATCCTTTCACCATCTGGCCGGAGCGCCACCACTGGGGGCCTGTCCCCCACGGCAATCTGAGGACATGCCGGACAGCCGGCCGGACCCCACCCCAACACCCCTGACCACAACACGCCCTCGGAAAGAGAACCTCAGCATGTCCCAGGCCACCACCCACCTCCCCACCACCATGCGCGCCATTTCCCAGGACGCCGCCGGAGCCCCCGAAGTCCTCAAGCTGACCGAGACGCGGCGTCCGGAGCCGGCCAGGGGCGAGGTGCTGGTCCGGGTGCATGCGGCCGGGGTCAACCCGGCTGACTGGAAGACCCGTTCCCGCGGTGAGTTCGCCACCGGCGTCAAGCCTCCCTTTACCCTCGGTTATGACGTTTCCGGCGTGGTGGCGGCCGTCGGTGACGGCGTGACCCTCTTTCAGCCCGGCGACGAGGTGTACGGGATGCCGCGCTTCCCGCATCCGGCAGGCGCCTACGCCGAGTATGTCGCCGCGCCCACCCGCCACTTCGCGCGCCGTCCCCAGGGGCTGACCCATATCGAGTCGGCCGCCCTGCCGCTGGCGGCGCTCACCGCGTGGCAGGCCCTGGTGGACACCGCCGATGTGCGGCCCGGGCAGCGCGTGCTGATCCACGCCGCCGCCGGCGGGGTCGGTCATCTGGCCGTGCAGATCGCCAAGGACCGTGGGGCGTGGGTGGTTGGCACGGCCAGCGCCGCCAAGCACGATCTGTTGCGCTCGCTCGGCGCGGACGAGGTCGTCGACTACCGCAGCCAGGACGTCGCCGAGACGGTCCGTGACATGGACGTTGTGGTGGACCCCATCGGCGGCGCCAACTGGTCCCGCTCCCTGCGCACCCTTCGTCCGGGCGGCACCTTGGTCTCGATCCTGCCGCTGGACGGGACCTTCCCCCGTGCCGAGGCCGAGGCGGCCGGTGTCCGGGCGGTGTTTATGCTCGTCGAGCCGGATCAGCAGGGCCTGCGCGAGATCACCGAGCTGGTCGAGGACGGACGCCTGCGGGTGATCGCGGAGAATGTGTTCCCCCTGGAGGACGCCGCCGGGGCCCACCGGCTGGGCGAGCGGGGCCGCACCACCGGAAAGATCGTCCTGTCCATCGCATCCTGACCGGCCCTGCCGGCACGGGGTCCTTGGGCGCGGCCGGCTCCCCATTGTCCCGACTCGGTAACCACCCCGGAAAACCACTGCGGCCGGCCCTGCGCCAACGCCAGCATCCCTCTCACTGATCACAACAGGAAGGGGATTCCCATGCTGACCGCGGTCCGCAGCACCGCAGTGGGTCTGATCACCGCCGGAATGCTGATAGCGACCACCGCCACGGCGGTCAACGCCCAGGCGGCCAGGCCGCATTGCGCCCACCACACCACCGGAGTCTGCAAGGCCGGAAGCCCGCACCCACGCGGCGCCACCGCGCAGTGCAAGGACAAGACCTACTCCTACAGCGCCCGGTTCAGCGGGACTTGCTCCCGCCACCACGGCGTCCGCTACTGGTACAAGTAACGGGAAGTCCGCCGGGCACCCGCCCGGCCCGCCGCCGGGCGGATACGCTCGGCGGCGGGCCGGTGCACCCGTGTTCATTCCTTATGCGGTTTGAATCGCGTTCACCAGCCCCGCGACAAGACGGGCCCGCTCCGCCATGGCGTCGATCAGCACATACTCATGGTCGGCGTGGGCGCCGCCGCCGACCGCTCCCAGACCATCGAGTGTCGGCACTCCCAGTGCGGCCGTGAAATTGCCGTCACTTCCGCCGCCTACCGCCGTGCCTTCGAGTCCCGGCATCAACTGCTCGGCGACAGCCATGAGTTCGGCCGAAGCCGACTCCGGCATCGGGGGACGATGGATGCTACCGTCAACCGTGATCTCCGCCCCCTCCAGATGCGGAGCCAGCGCCGCGAACGCGGACTCGATCCGTTCCTTCTCGCCGGCCGATTCCACCCGGACATCGACGACAACGGTCGCTTCCGCGGGAACGACATTGCTCTGCGTGCCCGCGGACGCAACGGTCGGGGTGACGGTCGTGCCGATACCGGGCCGGCCGAGTGACGCGATGTCCACTACCTGGTGCGCCGCTTCGATCAGGGCGTTGACGCCGGCCTCGGGTTCCAGACCCGCGTGCGAGGCGCGGCCCTTGATGGAGACCTGGAATGTGCCACAGCCCTTGCGGCCGGTCTTCAGGGCGCCGCCGTCAGCGGCACCCTCGACCACCAGCACGGCACCGCACGCAAGCGCCCGTTCCTCAATGAGAGTTC
The DNA here is from genome assembly GCF_044593195.1 of Streptomyces sp. NPDC052396. NCBI lineage: Bacteria > Bacillati > Actinomycetota > Actinomycetes > Kitasatosporales > Streptomycetaceae > Streptomyces > Streptomyces sp. NPDC052396. The sequence continues at coordinate 43,630 of NZ_JBIUAW010000021.1, read as the reverse complement.
GGGAGGAATGCGAACCGACTTCTTCATCGGCGGTCACCAGGATCTCGACGCCCGACCGGTCATCGAGCGTCGCCAGACCATGAACGGCCTGCACCAGACCGCCCAGCATGTCGAAGACGCCGGGCCCGGTCGCCCGTCCGTCTTCGGCCTTGAACGGACGGCGTGCCAGGGTGCCGAGCGGAAACACCGTGTCATGGTGACCCAGGATCAGCACTTTGGGATCGCCACCAGCCGCCCAGTGGACATGCGGCCCGGCCTCGCTCTCCACCAGCACGGCCCGCCCGCCGAGCCGGCGCTCGACAACAGCGGCCACCGCATGGGCCGATGCCCTCAAGGCGCCGGGATGGTGCGATGGCGACTCCGTTTCGACGAGTGCCCTGAGGTCGTCGATCATCGCGTCAATGCTCACCTGGGCGGTCTTGTGCATCGTCATCCCGCGAGGGTAACCGGCGGATCGCGCTGGACGGCAGGACGCTCTGCGCGCCTACGCGGTGTGGAGTTCGGTCTGCGCCTTGTCCAGACCATGCACCACACATGCCTCGGCGATATCCGCACAACGGTCCAGCAGCGCCGGCATTCCCGACTGCTCGGACTCCGAGAATCTCCGCATGACAAACTTCCCGATGGTCTGCCCCTTTGGCGGGCGTCCGATGCCGAAGCGAATCCGGGCGTAGTGCTGATTTCCCAGGGCCTCGCTCACCGAGCGCAGCCCATTGTGCCCACCCGCGCCACCGCCACGCTTCATCCGGACGGCACCGAACGCGAAGGCCAGTTCATCGTGCACCACGAGGAGGCGCTCCGCCGGAACGTCATGGGCACGCATGACGGCGGCCACGGGATTTCCCGAAAGATTCATAAAACGCTGCGGCTTGGCCAGGATCACCCGCCGGCCGTCGACCTCGATCTCGGCCAGACGGCATTGGGTCCCGTACCACTTGAACGCCACTCCATAACGCTCGGCAAGGCGGTCGACGACCAGAAATCCGGCGTTGTGCCGTGTCTTCCGGAACCACGGTCCCGGGTTTCCGAGACCGGCGATCACCCAGCGTTCATCGGACGCCATGGACGGCATAGCGCCAAATCCTCCCCCGGGCAGCGAAGTTGCCCCGAATGTCGGCCGGCTCACCGGCTTGTCTTCCACGCCGTATGCTAACGGGTGTGCATGGCCCGGTCCGTCAGCCGGTCAGCGAGGCCGAGGAGTTCCGGCAGCCGCAGCACCCGGCCGTTGAATCCCGGCAGGGGGACATGAAGTGGCCCGGTCCAGCGAGCCGGAATGGCGTCCGGTCCGTAATAGGCCCCGGCAGGACCGCCGGTGACCGCTGCCACGGTGTCGGTGTCACCGCCGAGGTCGATCGCCTCAGCCGAAGAGTTCCGCACAGCGCTCGGCCAAATGCTCATAGTCCGCAGGGGCGTTGTAGAGGTGCGCGGACAGGCGCAGGAAGCCCCGGCCGTGCCAGGTGGTGATGGCGGTGGCACAGCCGTACCGGCTGGAGATCACCTGCTGGAGGGCATGGGCGGAGTCCTGGTCGGTGGCATGGCCCGGGGGCAGCGGGACCAGCCGCATGGCAGGGGCGGGTGCCGTCCGCACCTCGCCGAGGTCCGCTCCCCAGCGCTCGGCGATGATGCGCTGGCCGTGCTCGGCGAGGCCGGCCATAAAGCGGCGGGCGGCGGTCCAGCCATGGAGCTGCTCGATCAGGGACGGGGCGTGCGGGGCGGCGAGCCAGGCGGTGAGGTCCTGGGTGCCCTGCTGGTCGAAGCGCTCCGGATAGGCGTCCGGGGTTCCCCAGGAGTCGATCGGCGGGTGGAGTCGCCGGCGTTCGTCCGGGTCGGCCGGGTCGGCGACCAGGACCGCGCTGCCGCGCGGTGCGCAGGTCCATTTGTGCAGGTTGCCCACCCAGTAGGTGCCGTGCAGCCCGGCCAGGGGGTGTGCCAGCATGCCGGGTGCATGGGCTCCGTCCACCAGGAGCGGGATGCCGCGCGCCCGGCAGGCCTCGGCGATTTCGGCCACCGGGAACAGCCGGGCCGTGGCCGACGAGATCTGGTCGACGACCACAAGGCGGGTACGCGCGTCCAGGGCGGCCACCATGCGCTCCGCGATGTCCCGCAAGGGCCAGTGGAGTGGGAGGTGCACGGTTTCGACATCGGCACCGCGGCGTGCGGCGGCGCGGTGCACCGCCATGGTGACCGCCCCATAGAGATGGTCGGTGATCACGATGCGGCTGCCCAGCGGCAGTTCAAGGGCTTGGAGGACAACGGTCACGCCCGCGCTGGCATTGGCCACAAAGGCAGTGGCCGCTTCGGGGGCGCCCAGCAGCCGGGCCACCTGGCGCCGGGCCGCCGCGACCCGTCCGGGCAGCCGCTGGAACCATTCGACGGGATCCCGTTCCATCTCCTCGCGCAACTCCTGCTGATGGGCGAGTGTTTCGCGCGGCACCGCCCCGAAGGAGCCATGGTTCAGATGCACTCGGCCGGGATCGAGCATCCAGTGGTGGCGCAGGGTGAGCTCGGCGCCCCTATGGCGTGGTGAGGGCGGGCACACGCCGTCCGGCTGCGCCGCCGTCCTGTCCGTCACTGCGTCGTTGTCTCCAGGTGAGGGGCCCGGTGGCCGCCGGATCGCACTGCTGTCGGGTGTTCGGCTCACCTGCGCGGTGAACGACACCTCAGCCTGGCACCGTCCACCGCACCGGCGCGCCCGGCCCGGCCGGCCCTGGCTGATTCCGGGTCCGGCATGGCCCATTCCTGCCCGTGCGGTACCCGGGCCGCCGGCGCCCTCAGGCGACCGGCTGCAGGAAGAAGGCGCGGATGTCCTGCGGCAACTCCTGGAGCACCGAGTCCATTTGGCCCGGGGACATCTGGCGGGCCAGCGCGGCGGTGACCGCGCCGGTCACCTCTGGCACCTCCTCGGCGGTGACCTTCGCCTCCTGGGCGAAGCGGATCACATAGGCGTCACGGTCGTATTTGACCGGCACAATGCTCGGGTCCCAGCCGTCGTAGTAGAGGCCCCGGAGCAACTCGGGGAGCTGGGCGGCGAGATGGGCGGCCACATCGACGGTGAGCCGGTCGCGCACCGTGTGCAGCCAGGCCCGCAGCGCCCGATGAGCCGCGCTGCGGTCTGCGGTTCCCATGGCTTCGGCTACCGACTTCAGCCAGATGTTCGCCGTGTGGATGGCGTGCTCGAAGTCGGGTGGGCGGTTGGAGGACATGGCTCTTCCTTCCGGAAATCTGCTGTCGCTTCCTGCCCTCGGATCTCCATGCTAGGGCGGGTGGCGGCCGTGCCGCACCCGCAGCAGCGGCGCGGAATCCCTTGCTGGGCAGCGGGAAGTGGCTCTCCGGACGCGCCCTGGGCGCAGCGGCCCGGAGGGTGACCGACAGGGACGAAGGCCACACGGAGCGTTGGCCGGGCGCCGTTGACGCCTACACATACGCGCATCGAGACTGTGTCTCCCGACTTTCACGGGAGGCATCCTTATGCGCAAGCGCGCCATCGCCTTATCCCTGGTCACCGTCGCCACGGCCGCCCTGGTGACCGCTCAGGCCAGCGCCAGCCCCGGCACGTCACATCCGCGCACCGCGGCCGCCTGGTGTACCGGCCATGGCGGCCAGGCGGCGGTCTACCGGGCCTACTACGACTCCGGCCGCGGGCTCACTCCGCTCGGCGGTGTGCGGGAACTCTGCCGGTTCCAGGCCAAGGACCACAGCCGGCTGGTGCTTCCCACGGATACGCTCGCCGCCGATCTGCCGACGCTCGCCGCTCTCGCCTACGTCCGCAAGCCTCCGCTGCCGCAGCATCCGCAGGGCAATCCGTCCGCCGCGTACTGCGCTTTCATCGGCGGGACCACTCAGTTCGGCAACCGTAAGAGCGACGTCGGCGGGTGGATCAGGCAGGGCGACCCGGTCGACCGCGATCATCTGCATGACATGTGTGTCTTCGCCGATGGCTCGGCCATCGACGCCTGGGGCCTGACCTACCACACGGGCGGCGTCATCCGGGGCGCGGACCTGGCCAAGAAGTTCCGGGCGCACATTCCGCCGCGCTGAGACCTGCCGCGGGGGTTGGCCGTTCCGCCGCGGTCCCGGCCGGAACACTCACCGCCCGGCGGTCACCGCTTTGAGCTCATCCAGCAACTGCCGGATGATTTCGGGTAGTTCCCTGTCCCGGGCTTCGCCGATCCACTGCTCGAACGAGACCTTGAACACGGCGATTCCCGCCTCCGCGGCCAGACTCGCGGCCGGCTCGCCGACCCCGCGCCCTCGCAGGGCCTCGGCGAGCCCTGCCGACAGTGCGGCAAGCTTGATCAGCTCGCGTTCCCGGAGTTCCGCGTTGGCGACGATGACCGACTGACGCTGACGGGCGCCCTCGCGCCGTCCCCCGATCATCCCGGCGACGGCGTCAAGTGCCGCCGCCACCGCGTCGATCGGCGTCGCGTCGGCCGGTGCGTCCGCGACGGTGGTCACCAGGAGCTCCCGCAACGCGGCCGCGCCCGCGAACAGCACCTCGCGCTTGTCGGCGAAGTGCCGGAAGTAGGTCCGCTCCGTCAGCCCCGCGCGCTTGGCGATCTCCGCGACGGTGGTCTGTTCGTACCCCCGCTCGGCATAGAGCTCCAGTGCCGCCTGCTCGAGTCTGCCGCGTGCGTTCGGCTCCCATCGCCCCATGCCGGAATCCTACTTGATGACAGCGCATGACATCAGTGCTAGCTTGACGTCAGTCACTGACATCGACCTCCTCGGCAGGCCCTGCGACAGCGGTGGCCGCCCCTTGACCACAGGAGTGCTCTTATGCGTGTTTTCGTCACCGGCGCCTCCGGCTTTATCGGTTCCGCCGTCGTCCCCGAACTCATCGGCGCCGGCCACCAAGTCGTCGGTCTGGCGCGTTCGGATGCCTCGGCCGACGCCCTGGCCGCCGCCGGAGCCGAGGTACATCGCGGCTCCCTCGAGGACCTCGACAGCCTGCGGGCCGGCGCCGCCGCGGCGGACGGGGTCATCCACCTCGCGTTCATCCATGACTTCACCCAGTACGAGAACGCGGCACGCACCGATATGCGCGCCATCGAGACGCTCGGTGCCGCGCTCGAGGGCTCCGGCAAGCCCCTGGTCGTCACCAGTGGAACGATTGCGATCGCCGGTGGAGGTGTGGCGACCGAACTGGACACACCCGACCCCGACTCGATCACCTCGCTTCGAGCCCCCAGCGCCCAGGCCACGATCGCGCTGGCCGAGCGCGGCGTCCGCTCGTCCGTGCTGCGGCTGCCCCCGTCGGTGCACGGCGAAGGGGACCGCGCGTTCGTCCCAGCCCTGATCGGCATCGCCCGCGACAAGGGCGTCTCCGGCTACATCGGCGAGGGAACCAACCGCTGGTGCAGCGTGCACCGGCTCGATGCCGCGCGGTTGTACCGGCTGGCTCTGGAGAAGGCTCCCGCCGGATCCATCCTGCATGGCATGGCCGAGGAGGGCATACCAGTCCGGACCCTGGCCGAGGCGATCGGACGGCAACTCGGCCTGCCGGCGGTCTCCGTGTCCGCCGAGGACGCGGTTGACCACTTCGGCTGGCTGGGGACCCTGCTCTCCGCCGACGTTCCCACCTCCAGCGCGCGGACCCGTGAACTGATGGGGTGGCAGCCGGCCCAGCAGGGGCTCATCGCCGATGTCGAGGAGGGCCACTACTTCCGCACCGAGGAGCCCGCCCAGCGGTAGCCGGCTTCGGACGCCTCGCTCCGGGCCAAGTCTCCTTGTTGTACGGGTGGTTGGCCGCTGCCCTGCGCCAACCATGCCCGTACGGCTCGGAGTCGGGCGCCGGCGGAACGATCAGAACGAGACATCGGAGTTGTAGAGGGTGCCGGGGGAGACGCCGAGCAGCTTGGCGATCGAGGTGATGGAGCGGCCGAGGCCGGGCAGCAGGTCGCGGGCGGCCTTGATGACTTCCTCGGTGGCGACGGTGGGGCGTCCGCCGATGCGGCCGCGGGCGCGGGCGGCGGCCAGGCCCTCGTTGGTGCCGATGACGATGAGTTCGCGAATGAACTCCGCGAGGGCGGCGAAGACGTGGAAGACGAGCCGGCCGCCGGGGGTGGTGGTGTCCAGGTTCTCGTGGAGCGAGGTGAAGCCGATGCCGCGGTCGCGGAGTTCGGCGACCATGTTGATGAGGTCCTGGAGGCTGCGGCCGTAGCGGTCGAGCGAGGGGACTACGAGGGTGTCGCCGGTGTCGAGGAAGGCGTGGCACGCCTTCAGCTCGGGGCGGAGGGCGTTCTTGCCGGATTTCTTGTCCGCGAAGATCTTCCGGCACCCGGCGGCGGTGAGTGTGCCGATCTGCCGTTCGAGCTTCTGGCCGCCGGTGGAGACACGGGCGTATCCGATCTTGATTTCGGTGCGGACGAGCGGTTCGGCGACGAGGAGGTCCGGCCCGTCGGCCGGTTCCCCGAGTACTGCTGCGCGCCTTCAGGCCGAGGGAGGTTGGCCATGCGACGGTCGTCGCTGCGGTTGCATTTCGTCAGCGCCGGGCTGTTGTGGACAGCATTCTCGGTACACCGGACGTGGTGGATGGGCAGGTAGCGGCATGGCAGAGGCGGCGGAGGCGGGGGCACGGCGGGTACTTGCTCCGCTGGCATTGGCACAGTTCATCTGCAGCTTCGCCGGCTCGAACATGAACGTGATGATCAACGACATCAGCGAGGACCTGGACACCACTGTGCAGGGTGTACAGATCACGATCACGATCTTCCTGCTGGTGATGGCCTCGCTGATGATCCCGGGCGGCAAGCTGACCGACAAATGGGGACGCAAGCGCTGCCTGCTGGCGGGGCTCGTGGTCTACGGGGTCGGGGCGGTGCTCAGTGCGGCCGCGCCAGGGCTGGGCATGCTGATCCTCGGGAACTCGATTCTGGAGGGTGTGGGTACGGCCCTGCTGATCCCGCCGGTCTACATCCTGACCACCCTGATGTTCACCGACACGGCGTCCCGGGCGCGCGCGTTCGGCGCGATCATGGCGATGGGCGGGGTCGGGGCGGCCGCCGGTCCGCTGATCGGCGGGCTGATCACGAGCGCGATCAGCTGGCGGGCCGCGTTCGTGTTCCAGGCGCTGGTGATCGTGGTGATCGTGGTGCTCAGCCGCAAAATCACCGATCCGCTGCCGCCCGACCCCGCCCGGCCCTTCGACACGGTCGGGGCGCTGCTGTCGGCGGCGGGCCTGGTGCTGCTGGTGACCGGCATCCTGGCCGTCGACAACAACGGCTGGCTGGCGCTGGGCCTGCTGCTGGCCGGTGCGCTGGTGCTGGCCGGCTTCTTCGCCTGGGTGCGCGGCCGCGAGCGCGCCGGCCGGGAGGCGCTGCTGTCGACGGATCTGTTCCGCAACCGCACCTCCAATCTCGGCCTGGTCACCCAGAACACACAGTGGCTGATGCTGATGGGCGTCTCGTTCACCGTCGCCGCCTACCTGCAGGTCGTCCGCGGCTACGACGCGATCGAAACCGGCGTCATCTTCACCGCCGCGACCCTGGGCATCCTCGCTTCCTCGCTGGCCGCCGAGAAACTGGCCCGGCGCCGTGCCCAGCGAACCCTCATCATGGCGGGCTTCGTCGTGACGATCGCCGGCATCGCCGTGTTGTTGGCGCTGGTCGCCTGGAAGCCCGGCGCCTGGGCGTTCGCCCCCGGCCTGTTGCTGATCGGCCTGGGCCTGGGGGTGATGCTCACCCCGTCGGTGAACGTGGTCCAGTCGTGCTTCCCCGAAACGCAGCAGGGCGAGATCTCCGGCCTGTCGCGCAGCATCTCCAATCTCGGCTCCTCGCTCGGCACGGCCGTGGCGGGCACGATCCTGGTGGCAGGACTCAGCAAGGGCGCGTACGCGACGGCGCTGGCGGCGCTCGCGGTCGTCGGCGTAGGCGGGTTGACCGCCGCGGCTCTGCTGCCGCGCGCCGGCCGACCGCCCGCCGCCGAAGCCAGGACGGCGCCACGGCAGTAACCCGCGCCGTGTGCACCGTCAGCCGGCCATGCCCTCGGCGCGGTCGAGCCCTTCGTCCAGGGCGAGGGCAGCATCGATCAGGGCCAAATGGGTGAAGGCTTGAGGGAAGTTGCCCAGCTGCTCACCGGAAGGGCCGATTTCTTCAGCAAACAGGCCGACGTGGTTGGCGTAGGTGAGCATCTTGGAGAAGGCATAGCGGGCCTGGGTGAGGCGTCCCGCCCGGGCGAGTGCCTCCACATACAGGAAGCTGCACAGGTTGAAGGTGCCCTCGGAGCCGCGCAGGCCGTCGGGGGAGGCAGCGGGGTCGTAGCGGTAGACGAGGCTGTCGCTGACCAGTTCTTCGTCCATGGCGTCGAGGGTGGTCAGCCAGTCGGGGTCGGTGGGAGTGAGGAAGCCGACCTTGGGCATCAGGAGCAGGGAGGCGTCGAGGACGTCGGTGTCGTAGTGCTGGACGAACGCCCGGCGTTCTTCGTTCCAGCCGTGTTCGACGATCTGCTGCAGGACGGCGTCGCGTGCGCCGAGCCAGCGGGTGAGGTCGCCGGGGCGGGAGTGGGCGGTGGCCAGTTTGGCGGCGCGGTCGAAGGCGACCCAGGTCATCAGGCGGCTGTAGGTGAAGTTCTGGCGTCCTCCGCGGGTCTCCCAGATGCCCTCGTCGGGCCGGTCCCAGTTCTCTGCGAGCCAGTCGATGACGCGTGCGAAGGCGCGCCAGCCGCCCAGGCCGCCGATGTCCTCGGCCTGGGCGAAGGCGTAGGCGGCCTCACCATAGATGTCGAGCTGGATCTGGTCGGCGGCCGCGTTTCCGGCCCGTACCGGGGCGGAGCGGCAGTAGCCCTCCAGGTGGTCGAGCACCTCCTCGGTCAGGTGTGGTTCGCCGTCGACGCGGTACATGATCTGCAGCGGTTCGCCGGAGGCGGTGCCGCCTGCGTCGAGGCGCTCGCGCAGCCAACGGCGGAAGGCGTTCGCCTCCGCGGTGAAGCCGAGGTCGACCAGGGACCGGACCGACAGGGAGGCGTCGCGGACCCAGGTGTAGCGGTAGTCCCAGTTTCGTTCCCCGCCGATCTGCTCGGGCAGCCCCATGGTCGCTGCGGCGATCAGGGCGCCCGTGGGGGCGTAGGTAAGGAGCTTGAGCGTGATGGCGGAACGGGCGACCCTCTCGTGCCAGCGGCCGCGGTAGCGGGAGCCCCGCAGCCAGTTCAGCCAGAACGCACTGCACTCCTCGAAAGCGTCCCGGACCGCCTCGACGGAGGGTGTGACACCGCCGGGACGCCCACTGAGCGCCTCCGCTGTACCGGTTTCGCTGGTGAGGACGACCGCGGCCCGTTCCCCCGCCTGCAGGGTGAAACGGGCGGAGACGTCGGTGCCGTCCGGATGCAAGGTGATCGGCGCGGTGACCTGCAGGTGCAGGTCCGTGCCGGGACCGCGGAACAGCATCGATCCGTCGTCCAGGCGGGTGAGGTCGTGCGATGCGCGGCCGTAGTCGAAACGTGGCTGGCAGATCAGCTCGAAGGGCATGCTGCCGCGCACCACCCGCACGGCCCGGATCAGCCGGTGTCGTGTCGACGGTGTCGTCGACGGATCGGGAGGCATGAAGTCGACGACCTCCCCGACACCGCTCGATGCCATGAAACGGGTGATGAGGATCGCGGTGTCGGGTAGGTAGAGCTGGCGGACGGTCGCGTCGTCTCCGACATCGGCCGCGAGACGGCAATGGCCTCCGCGGTCGCTGTCGAGCAGCGAGGCGAACACGCTGGGGGCATCGAACCGGGGTGTGCACCACCAGTCCACGGTGCCGTCGGCGGCGATCAGCGCCGCCGTCTGCAGGTCGCCGACGATACCGTGGTCCGCGATCGGGGGGTACTCCTTCACAGCGCCTCCTCGGCTGCGGCAGTGAGGGACGCACAGACTCCTCGCACCAGCGCGATCCCACAGGTGGTCGCGTTGTGTGGGGGACGGCGTTGCCGCCACGGCCAAGCGTCGGCCGTTGTGCCCATCATCGCGACATCGGGAGCCCCCAGCCACTCCTGGCCGCAGCACCTGCCACCGGCCGGGCCGTCGGTTGGCGGAGCGGCCGTGAGGAGCCGGGAATCACCAGCAGGCACTACGGCCGAGCCCCGGGTGAGCACGGCGTCCAGGACACGGACCATGGCCGAAAAGGACGGGCCGACCGCGAGAATCGTGGTGGGAGCCGACGGCTCCGAATCCGCGCGCAAGGCTCTGAGGTGGGCACTGGCCCAGGCACGCAGGCAGAACGCGGCCGTCGAAGCCGTCACCGGCTGGAGCTTCCCGGCAACAAGCAGCTGGATACCCGTTCCCCCGTCGGCGTCCTCGGCCAGGGACAGGCCCGCGAGCACGTCCCCACGCATCGCTTCCCACCGCGGCCCGTCCAGAAGCCTCGCGCGCGGGTCGGCCCACCGGTTGGACGGGGCGGCGAACACATCACGCCGGTTCAGGGCGCGGTGCAGCTGCTCCAGGACGCACACCACGTACGCGTCCCGGTCGACCGAGCCCTGCGGCAGGTTGGTGTTGGAGAAAACCGCGCGCTTCCACATCACCGTGACCAGCTCGGCGTCGACCTCGCGGGGCAGCAGCGGCCGGTCCTTGACCCTGCGTCGAGAGAGCGCGGGCAGGCGGCGCACCGCCTTCACCATGCGCCGCCCGGCCGGGGCGGCATCCAGCGCGTCCGACTCGCCCAGCAGTGACAGGAACGGGCGCACGGTGTTGTAGCGCAGGGCGAGCTTCTCCCGCATCGCGGCTTCGGCGGACCCGTCGTCGTCGGGCTCCAGGGCCTCCACCGTCGCGACCGCCGAGGAGACCGACGTACGCGGCACGGCCTCCCCCAACGCCTCAGCACCGCGAACAGGTCCAAGGCGTCGTCGACCGCCTGCGCCTCCAGCCGGCGCACCACCGGCTCCGTCAGCAGCGCGGTCCGCCGCGGCTCCGGCGGCCGCTCGGGCCTCCGACACCTGCCGGGCCGGCACCACGCCCCGAACCGCCCTCCCATTGCGACGCACCCGCCGAGCCCACCGCCCAGACCTGGCCGACCCCCCGAAGCATTCCTGAACCTGGTAGGGAAATCCCCAGTTCGCCAAGGGGTGTTGGCCGCATTCCCCACCACTCGCCCCCGTCCGTACTCTCCCCGCATGGCACTCTCCACGGGGTCTCTGAGCCCCCTGCGACCCCTGACACCCTTATCCCGCCGTCGTAGCCTGCTGGTCTATCTGGCCCTGGCCAATGCCGGTATGTGGCTGGCCATGTCACCACTCCTGGCCGGCGGCTATCAACGCGGCAGCGCCCGGGAGGGAGCCGGCCCGCTGGAGCAGGCGTGCATCGCGGCCGCGATGTTCGCTCCGGCGCTCGCCGCGATGTGCGCCATCCGGTACGTCGAACGGGGCGGCCGGCTGCGGGACGCCCTCGCCCTGCGGTTGCCCAGGCCCTGGTGGCGCGCCTTGCGGGTATGCCTGCCTGCGGTGGCGGTGCCCGCCGGTCTCACCGGCGCCGCTCTTGTCATCGCCGCCCTGGCCGGCCGGTATCCCTACGACGGGATGCGGGTGAGCGGACTGGGCGGGTGGGCGGCCGGGGCGCTGCTGAACATGCTGGTGTCGGTGCCGCTGTTCTTCGGCGAGGAACTGGGCTGGCAGGGCTATCTGTTCCCACGTCTGCTACGGGAAGGCGGACGGACCGGTACGGTACGGGCGTATCTGCTCACGGGAGCGGCCTTCGCGCTGTGGCACCTGCCCACGCTGCTGATGGGCGGGCAGTATCCCGGGCGCCCCTGGTATGTCTCGGTGCCGGCCATGCTGTTGAGCTGCACGCTGATTCTGCCGGTCTTCACCTGGCTGCGGCTGCGCTCCGGCTCCGTTGTGCCCGCCGTTCTGGGCCATGCCTTTGTGAGCTCGGTGAGTGTGCGGATGGTCAAGGAGTTCGCCGATCCGGACGCCACGCTGGACCCCCTGCACATGGGGCTGGCGGGTTGGCCCGGCTGGATCGCCATGGGCGCGTTCGTCGCCTTCCTGGCGCTCACCGGCCGCCTGAACCCCTCTTCTTCCCGTTACCGGCCGGCCGTTTCGCCCGGGGAAGCCGGCCGCGCCTGAGCCTCCTGGGCGAGGAGCACCCGGCGCAGCAGATCGGAGAGCTGCCGGCGCTCATCGGGTGTCAGGACGCCGAGCAGCCGGTGTTCCTCGCGGCCGACCACGTCCAGCGCCGAGCGCCAGGCCGCCCGGCCGGCTTCGGTAAGCTCGACGTCCACCCGGCGGCGGTCCTCGGTGGAGGGGGTACGGACCACGAACTCCCGCTGTTCCAGGGCCTCCAGACGGCCGGTGACCGAGGCGGGTGCCAGGCCGAGGTCTTCGCGCAATTCGGTGGGCGTGGCGCGGCCGCCTCGGCCGGCCAGCACATGCAGGGTGTCGAACTCGTGCTTCTGCAGGCCGTAGTCGGCGACGCCCTGCTCACGCACCCGGACCAGATGGCGGCTGAGCTTGCTCATGCGGGTGACGGCGCCCTCGATGTCCGGGTCGAGGTGGGGCAGGACCGGCAGCCAGCGCTTGACGTGGTCGTCGATCGAGTCGTGTGGCTCGTCCGGCCGGGGTTCGGGGTGCTTCATATCAGGAGTCTAAAGCCGGGTCGGTCGGCATCGAATATTTCGTTGCCGAAATTTCGGCGCCGAAATACAGTGCTGCGAGTGACCCAACACCCTTTGAAGCTCCCGGACTTCCGGCTGCTCATCGTCGGCCGTACCGTCTCCACCCTCGGCGACGCGGTGGTTCCCGCCGCGCTCGCCATCGCGATCACCCGGGCCACCGGCTCATCCGGGGCACTCGCCCTGGTGCTGGGCTGCGCGATGGTGCCCCGGCTGCTCCTGCTGCCGCTCGGTGGCGTGGTCGGGGACCGCTTCAACCCCCGGGTGGTGGCCTTGGTCACCGATCTGGTCCGGGCCGTCGCACAGCTCCTTGTCGGCGTCGAACTGATCGGCGGGCAGCCACGGCTGGCGCATATCGCCGTGGCCGAGGCGGTCGGCGGCATCGCCTCCGCCTTCGCCATGCCGACCGCCACCCCACTGGTGGCGGCCACCGTCGAGGGGCCGCACCGGATGCGGGCGAACGCACTGCTGGCCTCCGCCGGCAACGCGGCCCGGCTGGGCGGCCCCGCCCTGGCCGGGGTGCTGGTCTACACGGCGGGGGCGGGATGGGCATTCATCCTGGACGGCGCCTCCTTTATGATCAGCGCCGCACTGCTGACCCGGCTCACCGTCCGGCACACCCCGGCCCAACGCCGCCCGCTGCTCGCCGACTTGACCGAGGGCTGGGGCGAGGTGCGCTCCCAGGACTGGTACTGGACCAGCCTGATCGGCCATGCGGTCTGGAACGGCGCCCATGCCGTCCTGCTCACCCTCGGCCCGCTGATCGCCAGCCGGCGGCTGGGCGGGGACGGCGTGTGGATCGCGATGACCCAGGCCGGAGCCGCCGGGGTGCTGGCCGGTTCACTGATCGCCGGCCGGGTGCGGCCCAACCGCCCGGTGCTGCTGGCCAACCTGGGCCTCGCCCTCTACGCGCTGCCCCTGCTCGCCCTCGCCACCGCGGCACCGGCGCCGGTGACCGTCACCGCGTACGCCCTCGCGATGACCGGGCTCGGCTTCCTCAGCCCGGTGTGGCAGACGGTGGTGCAACAGCGCTTTCCCGCCCAGGTGTTGGCGCGGGTCACCTCCTACGACTGGCTGCTCTCACTGGCGGCCGCCCCGCTCGGCTACACGCTGGCGCCGCTGGCTGCCCATGCCTGGGGCAGCGGCGCGCCGCTCCTGGCCACGGCTGCCCTGGTGGCACTCGCCTGCGCGGGCACCGCGGCGGTGCCGGGTGTCCGCCGCCTCGGACCGGGCGAGGAGGCGGCCGGGGCCGCAAACGGCGACCGGTCCGGGCCGCATGCCCAAGTCCGTTCCGGCACTGGTTCGTGCGGGCCGGGCCGGCAGGCGAGTTGACGCGCGCAGGCGCTGGTGCGTCGTGCGCCGCCGCCTCCCTGCCGCGGAGCGATGAGCCGGCGGGCGGCCACGCCAACTTCCCACCCGATGATGCCGGGTGCGGCAGCAGACGGACCGGACGGCGACCGCCACCGCCGGCTCGCCACTTGACTGGACGGCCAGTCCGGCCCCCAGTCCGGCAGCGGGACCGGCGAGGCGTCAACCGGCCCACTCCCACACCTTCGCGCCGGCCGGCGTCCGGCTGAACGCGGTGGGCCCCTGCCGGACCACTCACCACACGGACGACCGGTACGGCGCCACACGGGGCATAGTCAGCATGACGTTTCCGCCCCTCCGCCCCATCGTGAGAGGACATCGCGCCATGGAACTGGGTCTTCACATCCCCATCTTCGATATCGACGGCGGGACCACCGCCATCGCCGGTGAGCTGGCCCGGGTGGGTACCGCCGCCGAGGAGGCCGGGGCGAGCTGGCTGTCCTTTATGGACCACTACTTCCAGATCGAGCCGATCGGCCTTCCGGCGGAGGCCGCCATGCTGGAGGGCTACACCACGCTCGGCTATCTGGCCGCCCACACCTCCAGGATCGACCTCGGTCTCCTGGTCACCGGCGTGACCTACCGGCACCCGGGCCTGCTCGCCAAGATCGTCACCACCCTCGACGTACTGTCCGGCGGCCGGGCGGTGCTGGGCATCGGCGCCGCGTGGTACGAACGCGAGCACCAGGGACTCGGCGTGCCCTTCCCGCCGCTCGCCGAACGGTTCGAACTGCTGGAAGAATCCCTGCGCATCTGTGGGCAGATGTGGGACCCGGACAACAACGGTCCGTTCCAGGGCAAGCACTATCAACTGGCCGAGACGCTCTGCTCACCACAGCCAATCAGCCGGCCCAAAATCCTCATCGGCGGCGGCGGGGAGCGCAAGACGCTGCGGCTGGTGGCACGGTACGGCGACGCGTGCAATCTGTTCGCCTCCTCGCCCGAAGAGGTCAGTCATAAGCTCGATGTCCTGCGACGGCATTGCGACGATGCCGGCCGGAACTACGACGAGATCCGCAAGACAATCACCGTCGGCGATCCACGGCCGGGGCCGGAAACGCGCGATGAGTTTGTGCGGCGGATGGCCGGCTACGCCGAGCTCGGTGTGCACACCGCCATCGTCACCCCGACCACCGGCTCCCCGGCCGCCTGGATCGACGGCATGGCGCCGGCCGTCGCCCAACTCGCCGAGCTGGGCTGAGCCCAGCCGCTACGGCGAGAAACTCTGTCGTCGGCCAACTCCCCGCATTCATCGGGGGAATGAAAAATGAGGGCCGTTTCACCAAGAAACGGCCCTCATTGTCCAGTGGAGCTAAGGAGAATTGAACTCCTGACCTCCTGCATGCCATGCAGGCGCTCTACCAACTGAGCTATAGCCCCAAGTGTTTTGTGCCGATTTCCCGGCGACAGGCAAAAGATTACCCGATCAGCCCGCCCTTGCCCAAATCCAATCCCGGGGCCCCCGCGTACCGCATTGCGGCGGGGGCCACCGGAACCAGGTCGATGAAGGATCACGGTGACATCAGGGGCATATCGACCGGCCCTGCATCGCGCCTTCCACCGCCGCCATATACGCCCCGGCCACCTCGGTCACGGGCGTGCCGTCCACCGCGTCGGCACCCATGCCCTCCAGGGTCTCCTTGATCCAGCCGGGACCGATGACATTGATGCGCAGTCCTCGCGGCAGTTCACCGGCCGCATTGCGGACGAAGCCTTCCAGTCCGGCATTGATCAGCGCCCCCGGGGACCCGCCTCTCATGGGTGCGGAGAAGGTGCTCCGGTCAAGGCGATGGAGCCCCCGTCCCGCAGGTGGTGCACGGCCCGCCGGGCCAGTGCGACCTGCCCCGGCAACTTGCCCCGCAGACCGGCGGATATCTCGTCGTCCACCACCTCGTGCCGCGCCTCCAGCGCCCCGGCGACGGCGCTGCCGATCGTTCCCGTCGCCCCGACGCCAAGCACCTTCATGCCGTCGATCATGGCAGCGGCCGGGCGCATGCACCCGCGCGATTCGGCCGGTCTCCGCCGCCGCTCCAGGCCGTGCGGCAGAGCCGCATAAAACAGCCGCACCGCGGCCCCCGGCACTGCTGCATTCCGGCACAAGGCCCTCAATCCCCAGCGCACCTCCGACAACTGACACCCAATCGTCGGTAAAGTCCGATTAGTGACCCCATGGACGTATCCATCCGGGGCGCTCACCGCAGCCGGCCTCCTCCTCGGCGAACCCGACTGGGGCGCGAAACCTGGCACGCCAGGACCAGCCGCACCCGTGGCCGGGCTCTCCGACCGGAAGCCCGGCCACGTGGGCACCCGCCCACCCGGAAGAACGGCACGATCATGGGCCGTCACGCACAGGAGAAGAGCAGTCGTGCCCTCCTCACCAGGGCCGGCCTCGACTGGCTCCTCCGGCTGACCACCGCCGTCGCCGCGGCGGTCGCCGGAGCAGTCGCCAAGTGGTGGCTGGAGATGAGGCACACGCTGTGACCCCCGCCGGGTGATAGCCGGCGGGGACAACACAGCAAGGCTGTTCCTCACAGGAAGCCCGTCGCCATGCCCATGGCGGCGGGCTTCGCCCATGCCACCGAGCGATGGCACAACACCGGCAACGATAACCACGACCTCCGGCCCCCGCGAGGCAGTGACACCACTCCGGACCGGTCCGGCCGGGCGCCGGTCCCGCCAGGCCCGACGGAGTCGGCGGCGCCCTGCCGGGTGGTGCGGTTTCAGCCGAGGCGGCGGATGGGTGAGCCCGCCAGGAATGCCTGGATGTTCTCGATGGCCTGGCCGTAGTACGTCTCGTAGTTGCTGCGGGCGACATAGCCGAGGTGGGGCGTCGCCAGCAGTCGCGGGGCGGTGCACATCTGAAGCCAGGGGATGTGAAACCGGCGAGCCCAAAGGGGCCATGGATGACCTTGCTCGATGAGTGATGAGCGCGGCTGGGTGCCGTAGGCCCTCTGGACGGCTCTTGTGCGTCCGCTTGTGCCGCTCACATCCCGGTCGCGGCGGTGGTCGTTTGGCCGGCCGGGGACTGGCCGGCAGGGGATGCCTTCCTTGGGAGGCGACGCCAAGCAGGCTCGGCCGGGCGAAGCGGCAGGGCGCGCCGCCGGTTCCTTTGAACTGGGCGGCTGCGCCGACCCGATCTGCCGCGGCGTGCACTGAACGCCCGGCGTGAGCTTCGGTCGGCCAGGCGCGTTGGAGAATGCGACACGCGCACCCTCCGGCCGCGCCGCAACTCGTGTGGTGACGGCGCTTTGATCCCCACCCGGCGACAGAGGCCGTCGTCGTCAGCCTGCCGTCATCCTTGAATAGTGACCGCGCAGGTGAGGGGCCCATAGCCGGAGGAGTTCTGCGGGGCGGGAGTTTCCTGGCGCCTGGGTCGCCGTGGGAGGCGGACGTGGATGGTCTTGCCCCGACCAGGGCCGGGGGCGATGGTCACCTTGCTGGTGAGGCGGCGGACCATGGGCCAGCCGAACCCGCCGGCGCCACCGTTGAGGTCGGGGGCACGTTCCCGCGGGGGTGCGGGATTGAGGTCGCTGACGGCGGCGTTCACCGCCTCGGCGGTGAAGGTGAGCTCGAGGGTGTATCGGCCGCCGCCGTGGCGCAGGGCGTTGGTGGTGAGTTCGGAGACCACGAGAGCGAGGGTTTCTGCTGTCCCGGCCGCTGCTGCCGGGTCCAGCCCCTCGACGAAGGCGCGGGCGACGTCACGGGCGTGAGCGATACCGGCGGGGCTGTCGCCTTCCACGACCACAGGGACCCTGGGGGCGTGCGGGTGTGTCGTCTCGGTGTCGGTCATGTGCTGTCACCTCGCCCTGCGGTTGTGCCTCCAGGCTCAGCGTGTGCCCGACTGGCGGGGGTTCAACCCGGGACAGCACTCTTCCGGGTGTATTGGGGGCAGAACTCCACGCGTGGACTTGCAAGAAAATCTATCGTGGCGACAGTAGACAATGACCCGTCACGGGGTTACTGTTTCGCTGTATCTCGGAAGTCGTTGAGGTACGGCAGACACGAACTGCCGTGCGTACAGGTCAAGCAGGACGCGGCCCTCAGGGGTCGCGGGCAGTACCCGCGGTATCCAGCAGTACAACCGAGTAACCGAAGGTAAGGAGCAGAGCGCCATCAGGATCGCCCGGGCGCGGAAGAAGTCCGCCCGGGTACCGCAGGCCCCGGATTGGAAGGTGGTCCCCGGTCACGCATCGCGATCCCCGCAGCCCCGCCCTCCCAGGCGGAACCTGCGGACAAAGAAGGCCGGCACGGGTTGCCGGTAGATGGTGTTGAAAGCTCGGGGCCCGGGCGCCAGTACTGGCGCCCGGGCCCCCCGACGCGCCCCCTGGAAGAAGAGGTCTATGCCCCCTGGCAGTTCCCGTCCCGTCGACAATCTCGATGACGACGACTACCCCGCCTACACGATGGGCCGGGCCGCCGAGATGCTCGGCACCACCCCCGCCTTCCTCCGCACCCTGGGCGAACACCGCCTGATCACCCCGCTGCGCTCCGAAGGCGGGCACCGCCGCTATTCCCGCTACCAGTTGCGCATCGCCGCCCGTGCCCGCGAACTCGTCGACCAGGGCACTCCCGTCGAGGCCGCCTGCCGCATCGTCATCCTCGAAGACCAGCTCGAAGAAGCCCGGCGTATCAACGAGCATCTGCGCGCCCAGAGCGGCGAGTCACAGCCGAAGACCACGGCCTGATCACAACGCCGGTCGGCAGGCGGGCAACGCCGGCCGCCGGCGAGGGAAGCCGACCGGCATCAAGGCTTCGAGGCGCGCCTTCAGGCCGCCTGGGTGAGTTCGGCGCGGCCGAACAACAACGCTTAGCCGGTGGGGAGTTGGCGCTCGACGTCGATGTCGATCGCCTCCGGACTGACGCCCGGCAGGTCGAAGGCCACCACGTACTCGTCACCCTCGCGGTAGGCGTCCATCGCGCACCCAGCTGGGGCAGACGGTGTTGGCGCGCAGCTCCTGCGCGCCGTAGTCAACGGCGAGGGAGCGGCATAGCTGGAGCAGTGCCGCCTCGGCCAGGGCCTCGACCTCGCCGGGGTCACCGGTGTCGGCGGGGTGTGCGAGAGCCCCGGCCTCCTCGGCGATTCGGTGCAGCGGCTCGGGCCGCCGTCCGGAGACGACCACATGGTGGCCGGCCTACCGCAACAGCCGGGCGGTGGCGGCGCCGATGCCGGTGCCGCCACCGGTGACAATGACAACCCGCTGATCCGTCACGATCGTTCGGCCTCCAGGAGCAGTCGCGGACAACAGCCTGGCGAACATAGTTGATCAACTGGCGGTCAACGAGAGGTGGTTGAACCCGGGTCCGACCCGGGCCCGCTCAGTGGCCGGCCGGTCCGTTCCAGTCGACCAGCTGGACGATGACCCCGTTGGGGTCACGGACCTGGAAGGAGCGCTCGCCCCACTCATCGGCCGTCAGCGGCATGGTGATCGTGACGCCCTCGGCGCGCAGCCGGGCCAGCTCGCCTTCGAGGTCGTCGACGACAAAGGCCAGGATCAGGCCGGCCGCGTGCACCTCCCGCTGGTCGGCCGGCAGAACCGTCAGCCCCCTTCGCAGGAAGACGACATTGAGGCCGATGTCATCGCGGGTCAGGGACGCAAAGCCATCGGCCGCCATCTCCTCGCGGAACCCGAAGTGCTCCCTGAGGAAGGCGCTGGAGGCGGGGACATCGTCGACATTGAGCGAGACAGCACTAGAGGTGACCTTCATGGGAGTTCCTCCGGGAGCACGTTGGAGCAGACCATCATTTTCTCTGTACGCCGTACATTGTACACAGTACGGAGATTAAATGCGAGAGGATGATCCCGTGCCAACCGAACGAACCAGCGCGGGCGACCCGGCCCGCACCCTGCAACTGCTGTGGCGTGACTCCACTCCCGACCGCCGCCGGGGACCGCGACGCGGGCTGAGCATCGACGCGGTCGTCGAGGCGGCCACCGCCATCGCCGACTCCGAGGGCCTGGACGCGGTGACCATGCGCCGGGTCGCGCAGGAACTCGGCGTGGTGCCGATGACGCTGTACACCTATGTCCCCGGCAAGGCCGAGCTGCTGGACCTCATGCTCGACGCCGCCTACGCCCGGATGCCCCGCACGGACACCGCCGGGCAGCCCTGGCGGCAACGCGTCACCGCCATCGCCGGGGAGAACCGGGATCTCTTCGAACGCCACCCCTGGGCGGCGGCCGTCTCCACCGCCCGGCCTCCGCTGGGGCCGGGGCAGATGGCGAAGTACGAGCACGAACTGTCCACGCTCGACGGCCTCGGCCTCAGCGATGTTGAGATGGACGACTGCCTGACTTATCTGCTCACCTTTGTGCAGACCTGTGCCCGCGCCGCCGCCGAGGCCCGCGCCGCCCAGCACGACAGCGCCGTCAATGACGAGCAGTGGTGGGCGGCGAACGCCCCGCTTCTCGCCAGGGTGCTGGACGAGAACACCTACCCCACCGCCGTCCGGGTCGGCGCGGCGGCGGGTGCCGCACACGGCAGCGCCTACCACCCCCAACACGCCTACGCCTTCGGCCTGCAACGCGCCCTCGATGCCTTCGCCACGCTCATCGGCCGGCACGGGGACCCGGACACCACCGCCAATGGCCCGGCGGACACGGGAAGTTGACGCGACACCACCTCACTCTTGCCGCGCCCGGCGCGCAGGGAAACGGCGCCTGGCGGACACCAGGCGCCGACTGTATGAACCCAGGCCCTCCCAGGCCCACCGTCACGTACTCAGCAGGCGGTTGAAGAACGACCGATAGCGCCGCAGGGCCTTGCGCAGTTCCTCGGTGTCCACCTGCTCGCCCTGGCTCCACTGGCCTTCCAGGTCGTGTTTGTGCTGCGCAAAGGTCGATGCCAGGGTCTGTATGACGTCGGCGACCAGTGAGTCGGCGGCGTGCACGGCGTTACGCGGGTCGTCCACAAAGGTGCTCTGGATCTCCTGCCAGCGCTTGTGGAATCCCTCCTCATCCTCCGGGGACAGCAGGCTCGGCATCTCCTCCTCTTCCGTAGTGCCGGTTTCGCGTTCCCGGGTCTCGCCCCGCTCCTCGAATCCTTCGAACCCTTCGGTGGCCTCGCCGGGGTAGGCCGGGGGCTGCGCCTCCGCCTCTTCCCCGGCCCCTGCCGACCGCTCCTCGGCAGCCTGGGCGAGGTCATCGGTGGAAAGGCCGCTCTCCTGGCGGTCCGGTAGGTCGTTGTCGCTTCGCATGGCTTCCTCCGCCCCGGCCGCCCCACGGGCTCCGGCCGGGGTTCAGCGGATGATTCAGGCGTGGGCGTGCTTGGCCCGCCCGCCATTGGACAGCAGCTCGTCGAAGAGGGCGCGGTAGTGGACCATGGCGCCCCGCAGCTGCTCGGTGGTGGCCTTGCGTCCGGTACTGAGCGTTTCCACCTCATGAGCGGCGCGATAGTGCTCAAGGGTGCGGCCGTGCTCGACGGACAGATCCTTGAGCTGCTGCTCGAACCCCTCGGTGGGATATCCGCGCTCATGCATCAGCGAGGTCACCAGACGATCCGCATCGTGGACGGCTACCTCCGGCTGGTCCACGAACTCTTCCTGCACACCGGTCCACTCCCGGGCGTACCGGTCCCGGGAGCTGCTGGGCAGCGGTTTGATGTCCAGCGAGTCATGGCGCTTCTCGCGAGCCCTGAGCTCACGCTCGCCGGCCCGCCGGCCACCGGCCTCGTCAACGGTCCGCTCGTACTCCGGGCCGAAGCGCTCACGCAGACGACGGCGCCGGGTCACCAGCGCGGCCGCCACCAGGGCCAGGGCCACCACCGCCACTATGGGGATGATGATCGCTAGAAGTGTCCCTGTGGACATGGGACGACCCCCTCAATAAGGCGAGGTATCACCATTCTATGCGCATGACCGGCGGTTCGGAAAAATAGGACGCTTCGCATGAGAATGCATCCGCTTGCCCGGTCCAGGGCGTCAGCCCCGCAGCCGGTCCGCCAGGGCCAACAGCAGGTAGAGATTGGGAACTTCGGGGACGTCGACACCACCCAGGAGGCTGCGCCCCCGGGTGTCGCGGAACCGCACCAGGGCGTTGGAGACGCTGACTTCACCGATCTCCGCCCACCGTGCGGTCTTGCCCTTGAAGGACACACTGTTCCGGTCGACGGAGACCCGGCCGAACGCCAGCGTCTCGCCCCTTTCCAGCCGTTCGAGCGCCGGCGCCCCCTGGGTGCGCAGCACACCCTTCTGGATCTCCGGGCCCCAGGAACTCTCCAGCAGGATCCAGGGGCCGCGCGTATGCGAGGTCACGCCCGCGGCCTTGAGCTTGCTGTCGAACACCCCATGGATGCCGCGCCCGACCGTCAGCGCGGCGCCGCCCGGGCCGATCAGGGTGTACGCGGCGTCCCTGACCGCGCCGTTGAGCGTGCTCAGGTTCTGCAGGACGCTGACCGACTCCCAGCGGTACACCCATTCACCGCTCTCGGGGTCGGTGACGATCAGCCCCTCCTCGTACAGATGGAGCCGGGCATCCCCCCAGGTCTTCCGGAAGCGGCCCTTCCTATTCGCCGCCGTCAGCCGCCAGCTGCCCAGCCGCTCCCGCTCCGCGACTGCCATCGTCTGGGCGTCAGGCCCGGGTATCTGCTCGTCCATGAATGCCCCCCATGACCGGACGCCGGTTTCGTTGATCAACCTAGCCCATGCGGTCCGGGCCCGGCACCGGCATGCGGCGCGCCCCAAGGGTGCCGCAGTGCAGGGGCGCGCCGCATAACGGTCAGGAGTGGGCGGGGCGGGCTATCAGCGTGACCCGGTTCCGACTTGCCGGGCGGATCGGGGACTTGGCGCGCAGATAGGCGATGAACTCCTCGTGGTCCCGGCCATTGCGGAACGGTTCGGTGAAGCCGGCCAGCGCGCTGTATCCGTCCACTCCGATCAGGGTGTAGGCGAGTCCCGCCACCCGGTAGGTCCGACTCGCCTCCAGCGGCCTGCCGTTGACCAGGAAGCTTTCGGGGCTGACGCGTTGGCCCAGGGGCCTGGTCGTGTCAAAGGTGGCCTTGACATTCGCCGAGAAGGACAGCGGGGCCATGTCGTCCGCGTTCTCCTGCCACTGCTGTTCAAGTGCCTGGCGAATCTGTTCCCCGGTGAGGGAGACGGTCAGAACGGGGTTTTCGTATCCGACGTTGGCGTATGCCTCGCCATAGAGGATCACACCGTCGGCATCGCCTTGGCCACTGCCCTTCCGGTAACGCAGGGCACCGTCAAAGGCATTGGAGCCGGTGCGCGGCCAGGCGGTGCACAGGCCGAAGTCCGCCGCCCCGCCGCGGTGACGGTTCGCCGACCACAGCAGGAAGTCGGCGCCCAGGTCTCCCAGCGTCGATTCGCCATGGGCATTGCGGTCCCGGGTGAAGTCACCGGTGAGGTGGCCGGCGACCGTCGCCGACCGCTTCTTTCCCTGCTTGGTCCAGTAGTCCACAATGCGCTCGATATGCGGATCCGGCGAAATGTCGTGGGTCACCGGGTGGTTGGTGGAGGTGGTCAGCTCACGCACCACCTTTCCGGTGGCGGGGTCGATCTTCAGGTTGATCTCGTTGATGATCTGTCCGGCATGGCCCGCTTCCACAAACGGCCGGGGAACTCCCTGGGCATCCGGCAGCATGGCGTTGAACCAGGCGTGCCAGTGGCCGGTGATGATGGCGCAGATATCCGGGTCGGCCCCCTTCGCCAGGTCGAGCGCGGGCCCGCCCAGCCCCTTCGAGCCATTGATGGGGGCCGTCTCGCCGTTGTGCTGGGTGGCGCCGTCATGAACACAGAGCACCAGGGCTCTGACACCCCGGGCCTTGAGGTCCTTGGCATAGCGGTTGGCCGTCTCCACCGCGTCCAGTCCCTGGAGTTCGGGATTGTAGGAGCTGGATCCGGTCGGTGTGTGGGGCAGGGTGAGGTGGATAAAGCCAATGGGGTAGGACCGGCCGTCGGGGCCCTTCACATGCTCGATGTTGTAGGGCGGGAGAATGGTCCGGCCGGTGTCCCTGCGCACGATATTGGCCGAGTAGTAGGGCATGGTGAGACCGGCGTACGGACGCCCGGTCGAGTCGGTGAAGGTGGAGTCACGCCCGATGGTTCCCACCGGCTTTCCCCTGACCATATGGTTGAGGAAGTAGTCGGCGCCATAGTCGAGTTCATGGTTCCCCAGCGTGGAGAATCTCAGGCCGAGGTTGTTCATCACCTCGGCCGGCCCCTCATCGGAGAGCATCTTGTTGTCCATCGGCTCGCCACCGCTGATGTTGTCGCCGATCGAGAAGAAGACGGAGTTGGTCCGGGACCGCAGTCGCCTGGCATGGGCGGCGATATAGGCGGCGCCTCCGACGCGGACCGTACGCCTTCCCTTGTCGTCCGGCAGCAGGCCATCGGCGTTGCCCGGCGGGCGCAGATTGCCGTGCAGGTCCGTGATGCTCAGCAGTTGCACCGGAATGTAGCGGTCGCGCTTGGCTTCGTTCGCCGCTGCGGCTTCGGAGGCGTAAGCGGGTACGCCGAGCAGCGCGGCCGCCGCTCCGCCGAGCAGTATCGCCCGGCGTGAGAGTCCTGCGCCGGATGCACAACGGTCGTTCAAGGTCTGTTCCTTCCCTGACTGGGGCGGGTGGACGGGGGGTGGTGGGGGAAACGGCGGGAGGATAGCGGACCCGGCCCCGGCGGGCCGGGCCGGCGGCGCGCGGCGCTGACGGGTCGCCAAGTGCGGCGCCCCGCGCCCCTGGCGACGGGGCCGCCCCCCGGAGTCGACGGCGGACCCTTATTCGGCTCACAACGGCGGCGCCGTTACGCTCTGCCATGAGGCCGCGCCGACGGCCTGGCAGAACGGGGGAACTCCTATGCGCTATCTGGTGCGCGACCGCATGCTCGCCTTTCATGAGGAGGCATGGATCGAGACCGAGCACCGGCAGAAGGTCTACCGCGTGGACCGGAAACTGTTCCGGCTGCGCAACACTTTCGCCGTGGTGGACGTCGAGGGCCGCCCCATCGCCGGGATCGTCAAAAAGGCACTGACCTTCCATCACACCCTGCTCATCAAGCAGAACGGCGCCGTGGTCGCGCGGGTCAGCAAGCGGGCCTTCACCCTCTTCCGGGACCGGTTCACGGTCCGGCTGAGTGACGGACGGCGGCTCGCCATCATCGGCAATCTCTGGGACCGCGAATTCGACATCCAGCACCAGGGGACCACCCTGGCGCACATCTCCCGGCGCTGGTTCAGCATCCGTGACACCTACACCGTGGATGTCCTGCACCAGCCGGACGAAATCCTGTTGCTGATCGTCGCGGTATGTGCGGACCACATCCTCCAGGACCTCAAGGAGGAGAAGCTCACCAATCTCTGACGGCGGACCCGGCTCAGCCGGCGGCGAATTCACGCGTGGCGCCCGCGAGAGGAGTGGCCCGTCCCATGAGAGCTCGGTCGAGCCGCCGTGCGCCCGGACAGGCGAGCGGTACGGCGAGCCGTCCGCGTGCCCCGGCGTCCCCGGGTGAGGATGTCGGCTACCCATGCCTCGTGGTGTGAGCACCGGAGCACCGCCCAA
Source organism: Streptomyces sp. NPDC052396 (assembly GCF_044593195.1). Lineage (NCBI taxonomy): Bacteria > Bacillati > Actinomycetota > Actinomycetes > Kitasatosporales > Streptomycetaceae > Streptomyces > Streptomyces sp. NPDC052396. The sequence continues at coordinate 18,173 of NZ_JBIUAW010000021.1, read as the reverse complement.
GCGGCATGGAGAGCGGGAGCGGGTACGTGAGGAGACCGAGCGCGCGGCGCACCGGCGTTGCGGGCTGGTTCCTGCGCCATCTCCAGCTGCTGCCGGTGTTGTTGCTCGTGGCCGGCGCCCTGCTCGACTACAACACTCCGCCGCACTTCAGCGCCGAGGCCTTCTACACCGCGGCACCGATGACGGCCGCCGCGCTGCTGTCACTGCGGGCGACCGTGCTGGCCGGTATCGGTGCCTGCGCCGCCGACCTGGCGTTGCTCGCCCACTTCGGGTTCATCGCGGATTCCGGCGGGCTGAGCGAACTGGCCGCGGTGGCCACGGTGTCGGCGTTCGCGGTGGTGGTCAACCGCCTCATCCATTACCGCGATGTACAGCTGCAGTCCGTGCGCCGGGTCGCCCTCACCGTGCAGCGTGCGGTGCTGCCACAGCCGCCCGCGGTGATCGGGCCGCTGCGGATCGCGGTGCGCTACCAGTCGGCCGTGGCGGACGCGCAGATCGGCGGTGATCTGTACGCCGTGCAGGACACCCCCCACGGTGTGCGCTGCCTGATCGGTGACGTCCGGGGCAAGGGGATGGAGGCGGTGAAGACGGTCGATGTGGCGCTGGGGGTGTTCCGGGAGGCGGCCGAGGAGGAACCCGACCTGGTACGGATCGCCGCCCGGCTGGAGCGGGCACTGAGTCGGGAGTCGCAGCGGCGGACCGGAGTGGAGCGGGTCGAGGGGTTCGTCACCGCCGTACTCGCCGAGATCCCGCACTCGGTCGCCGAACTGCGGCTGGTCAACCGCGGCCATCCGGCGCCGCTGCTGCTGTGCCGGGGTGAGGTACGTGCCGTGGAACCCTCCGGGCCGGCGCTTCCCCTGGCGCTGGCGGACCTGGGTCCGGATATGGACCGGGTGGACCGGGTGCCGTTCCCGGCGGGGGCGACGCTGCTGCTGTACACCGATGGCCTCACCGAGGCGCGGGACGGTTCCGGGGCCTTCTACGACCCGGTCGCCAGGCTGGCCGGGTGGGAGTTCGCCGAGCCGGACGCGCTGCTGGAGGCCCTGCTGAGCGATGTGGTCCGGCACACGGGTGGCGGCATCACGGACGACCTGGCCCTGCTCGCGGTCACCCGCGCCGCGCAGTCCGCAGACCCGGTGCGCCGGGCCGCTCCGGGCGCCTAGGGTGCGTGTCCTGCGGCGCTGCGGTTCCGCGCAGAGCGCTCTTCACCGGCCCCGGGTGGCCCGGCGCGAGGACCCACGGGCCCTGGCCATGGCGACCAACCAGGTGCGCCAGGCGGCGGCCAGGAGCGGAGCGCGAGGTCTTCAAGGAGACCGGTGTGCGCGTGCGGGCCGAACGCCTGCTGGTTCCGCGGGAGTTCATCCAGGACAACCATCCCGGCGGCCACCGTCGTCAACGAGCCCGTGGCGCTCGGCGGCACCACCGAGGACTCGGTACGGACCGGCGTGGAGTGGCTGCGGCCGGACGAGCTCGCCCGCCGCCGTCGCTGCCATCCGGGCGAACGGTATGTGTGACTCGGCGCCACTCCGCTTCCCCATGGCGTACCGGGGACCGCCGGCGATGCCCAGACCTGAGACGGCCAACGGATGTGACCGACAAGCCAGTTGGCGAGGGCTCGCGTACCGTCGGAACAGTATGTGACCGCACCGCGGCGCACAGCCCGGGGCATCGCCGTTCCAGACGGCCGTACGGGAGCGCGGGCGGCTCGACGATGCTCAGCCGGGCATCGCCCTCGACCCCGCCGCCTGAGCGGAAGGCCGGTGGCGTCGCCGCGCGGCACGCCCGCCCGCCGCACCGATCAATGTCATGGTGCTGCTCTGCCCAAGGCCACTGCCGCTGCCCGAGGAGACCCCCATGAACCCCGGACCGACCAGATGGAACCCGCAGGACCAGCACTGGGAGACCACGGCCCGGGGCCGGGCCGTGCTCACCGATCCCCGGATCAACAAGGGCACCGCCTTCACCACCGAGGAGCGGCAGGCCCTCGGTCTCATCGGTCTGCTGCCGCCCCGGGTGCTCACCTTGGAGCAGCAGACCGCGCGGGTCTACGCCCAGTACCGGGTCCAGCCCAGTGACCTGGCCAAGCATGTCCATCTCACCGCCCTGCACGACCGAAACGAGGTGCTCTTCTACCGGCTGATCAGCGAGCACCTGGAGGAGATGCTGCCGATCGTCTACACCCCGACCGTCGGTACCGCGATCGAGCGCTACAGCTATGAGTACCGCCGCCCGCGCGGCGTCTATCTGAGCGTGGACGCCCCGGCGGACATCGAACGCTCGCTGCTGGCCACCGGTCTGGGGCCGGACGAGGTGGACCTGCTGGTGGCCACCGACGGCGAGGCGATCCTGGGCATCGGCGACTGGGGCGTCGGCGGGATCAATATCTCGGTGGGCAAGCTCGCGGTGTACACCGCCGCGGGCGGCATCGACCCGGCCCGCACCATCGCCGTGATGCTCGATGTGGGCACCGGCCGCAAGGAGTTGCAGGACGATCCGCTCTACCTGGGCAACCGCCATCCACGGGTGGACCGGGACAGCTATGACGCGTTCCTTGAGGCATATGTGGAGACCGCCAACCGCCTCTTCCCGGACGCCCTGCTGCACTGGGAGGACTTCGGCCCGAGCAACGCGCGCCGCGTCCTGGCGCGGTTCCGCGACCGGGTGCTGACCTTCAACGACGACATCCAGGGCACCGGAGCGGTGAACCTGGCGGCGGTGCTGTCCGGGGTACGGGCGAGCGGCACCCCGCTGCGGGAGCACCGGGTGGTGGTGTTCGGTGCGGGCACCGCCGGTGTGGGGGTCGCCGACCAGCTGCGTGACGCGCTGGTCCGTGACGGCCTGGCCGCGGCGGAGGCCACCCGGCGGATCTGGTGTGTGGACCGGCCCGGTCTGCTCACCGACGACATGACCGGCCTGCGAGACTTCCAGGTCTCCTACGCCCGTCCCGCCGGGGAGGTGGCGGAGTGGCGACGCGATCCGGGTCTCGGCGGCATCGCCTTGGCGGAGGTGGTGCACCAGGTCAGGCCGACCATTCTGATCGGCACCTCTGGCCAGGGCGGGTCCTTCACCGAGTCCGTTGTCAGGGAGATGGCCGCGGCCGTCCACCGGCCGATCATCCTGCCGATGTCCAACCCCACCCCGCTCGCCGAGGCCGTCCCCGCCGACCTGCTGGCCTGGACCGAGGGCCGGGCCCTGGTGGCCACCGGCAGCCCGTTCCCGCCGGTGACGCGTGGACAGGTCACCCATCGGATCGGGCAGGCCAACAACGCGCTGGTGTTCCCGGGACTCGGCCTCGGCACCATCGTCGCCCGGGCCACCCGTATCACCGATGGCATGCTCACCGCCGCGGCCGACGCGGTTGCCGGTCAGGTCGATCCGACCGAGCCGGGTGCGGCGATCCTGCCGCCGATGCACCGGCTGCGGGAGACCTCCGCCGCCGTGGGCGCGGCCGTCGCCCGCGCGGCGGTGCGGGACCGGGTGGCCGGGGCCCCCGTTGGCGAGGACATCGACGACCGGATCCGGGCCGCGATGTGGCAGCCGGACTACCGGGCGGTGCGGGCGGTTTGACACCTTTCGGGTGCGTGCTGCCCTGGGCCGGCCGCGCAGCTCCCCGCGCCCCGTGTGGGGCAGTGAGCGCGGGGGCGCGGAAACCAGCCATCCCTACCGGTCACGCTGCCGCCGCCATCCGGCGCCCGGAATCGATAATGGCGCCCATGGCCACCATCACCTTCGCCCGGGGCGACATCACCCAGCAGCATGTGGATGCGATCGTCAATGCCGCCAACTCATCCCTCCTGGGCGGCGGCGGAGTTGACGGAGCCATTCACCGCAAGGGCGGTCCGGAGATCCTCGCCGCCTGCCGCGAGTTGCGCGCCGGGCACTACGGCAAGGGCCTGCCCACCGGGCAGGCGGTGGCCACCACCGCGGGCCGGCTGCCCGCCCAGTGGGTGATCCACACCGTCGGGCCCCGATTCACCCATGACGAGGACCACTCGGCCCTGCTGGCCTCCTGCTACCGCGAATCACTGCGGGTGGCCGATGAGTTGGGCGCCGAGACCGTCGCCTTCCCGGCCATCTCCACCGGCATCTACGGCTGGCCGATGGACGACGGTGCCCGCATCGCCGTGGAGACGGTGCGGGCGACGCCTACGGCGGTGCGGGAGATCCGCTTCGTTCTCTTCGACGAGGCGGCCTATGCGGCGTTCACCGCGGTCGGGCCCTGATCGATGGTGTAGAGCCAACGGCCGTCCGGCTGGCGCCGGGCCACCTGGGTGGTGTCGGCGGAGGCCAGCAGAGCGATATCGCCGGCGATAAGGATCCGGCAGGAGCCAAGGGTCCCGTTCCCGCCCGGGGCGGGGACGAGCACGGCCCCGGGTTCGTAGAGAGAGCTGACGGCGGCCGCGTCCCTGGCGCGCCGGAACCGCTCCAGCAGCACGGGCAGTTGACCGGGTTCATGGGCGGCCGGGGTGGCCGCGGTGGCCGGGGAGACACCGGCAGGCCGGTCACCCCACCCCGCCCCCGCGATCAGGTCGTACCAGTCGGGCAGCGCACCATGCGGCAGATGGCGCCGCAGGACCTGCCCGGGGAAGCCGAGCGGGCCGGCCTTGGCGGGGTTGGCCAGGGCCTGCCGCGCGATCAGATCGGTCATCGCGAAGGCGAGGTTCTCCCGGGGGAAGGCGGTATGGACGCGCTCGGCGAACCCCTCGGGCAGCAACTCCTTGTCCACGCCCAGGACATCGACGGAAATGCCCGCCTGGGTGAGCGCGATCTCCGGCCCCTTGCGGGCGGTGATGCCCTCGGAGGTGTGCAGGACGATCGCGTCCCACACCACCGCCACCTTCCCCTCCCCCACCCCGTGGTCGCGCAGGAAGCGGGCGGCCAGGTCAGCGCCGTCCACCTCGAACCGCTGGTCGCCATTGCCCTGTTCGGACAGGCCCAGGTCGTGCAGGACGCAGCCCAGGAAGACCAGTTCGTCGTCGTAGTCCGTGCCGGGCTTCAGGCCGCGGTGTTCGGCGAGTGAGCGAGCGAAGAGGTAACTGCGCACGCTGTGCCGGAAGATGAAGCCGGGTTCCAGTTGCCGGGCGTAGCTCAGGGCCTGGCGGGCCAGGTCCGTGTCCGGCAGGACGAAGTCATCGGCAGACGGGTTGCCGGTCATGGAGTCGGTCTTCATGGAGTCGGTCATGGAGTCGATCCTCCGCATTCGTCCCACCCCCGGACAGTGGCACTAATGCCTGGCTGCGCTAGATTCTGGCCATGATTGTGGTGGCGGTACTGGCGCTGGACGGCGTCGTTCCCTTTGACCTGTCCATCCCCGGCCAGGTCTTCGGCACCGCGAATCAGGCCGCCGGTGCCAATGGGACGCAAGGGTCGCAAGGGTCGCCGTGTTACGAGGTCCTGGTGTGCGCTCCGGGCCGTTCGGTCACCACCTCCGCCGAGTACGGGGCGTTCCGGATGCGCGCGCCGCACGGTCTGGGCGCGCTGGAGCGGGCCGACACGGTGGTCATCCCGGGGCACGCCGGTTTCCTCGACCCGCCGTCCCGGGCGGTGCTCGGGGCCTTGCGGCGGGCGGCGGCGCGTGGGGCCCGTCTGGCCTCGGTGTGCGTCGGTGCGTTCACCCTGGCCGCCACGGGTCTGCTGGACGGCCGCCTGGCCACCACCCACTGGCAGTACGCCGGTGAACTCGCCCGCCGGCACCCGCGGATCGAGGTCGATCCCGCCGTGCTGTTCATCGACCATGGCAGTCTGATCACTTCGGCGGGGGTGGCGGCCGGGCTCGATCTCTGTCTCCATCTGGTGCGCCAGGACCTGGGCGCGGATCTGGCGGCCGCCACCGCCCGGCGCACGGTGATGCCCCTGCAACGGGACGGGGGCCAGGCGCAGTTCATCGAGCATCCCCGGCCGCCGGCCCATCCCGCGGCCCTGCAGGCGGTGTTGGAGTGGCTGGAGCGGAACCTCCACCGCCCGCTCCGCCTGGCGGACATCGCGGACCAGGCCGGGCTCAGCGTGCGCAGCCTCAATCGTCACTTCCGTGCCCAGACCGGTACCACTCCCCTCCAGTGGCTGCTGCGTGCCCGTATCCACCGGGCCCAGCAGCTGCTGGAGAGCACCGAGTTGCCGGTGGAGCGGATCGCGGACCGTGCGGGCTTTGGCTCGTCCGCCGCGCTGCGTGCGCACTTCACCCGCCACACCGGCACTTCGCCCCACTCGTACCGGGCCGTCTTCCGGGGGCGCGGACCGTCCTGACCGTCCCAACGGGCCACACCATGTGCGAATCTGTCGGGATGCCCCCACCTACCATGTTCCCTATTGACTAAGTCTGTTGGATTTGGTTCGCTCTCCACGCTCTGCGCAAGGCATCGCATCCGCCCCACCGTTCGCCATCGCTCGCCATCGCTCGCACGGACAACGGACAACGGACTCAGGAGAACCGATGCGCAAGACGTGGGCCGTGCTCATCACGGCCGTACTGGCAGCGGCACCCCTCACCGCGCTCCCCCGCACCGCCACCCCCGCCGCCGCCCTCGACAACCACCTGGCCCGTACCCCGCCCATGGGCTGGAACGACTGGAACACCTTCGGCTGTGAGGTCAGTGACCAACTGGTCCGGCAGACCGCCGACAAGCTGATCTCCAGCGGACTGCGGGACGCCGGGTACCGGCATGTCAACATCGACGACTGCTGGATGGCCAAGTCCCGGAACGCCAAGGGCGAACTCGTGCCGGACCCGGTGAAGTTCCCGCACGGTATCAAGGGCCTGGCCGACTATGTCCACTCCAGAGGACTGCAACTGGGCATCTATGAGAGCGCCGGCACCATGACCTGTGCCGGCTACCCCGGCAGCCTCCACCATGAGCGGCAGGACGCCCAGTCCTTCGCCTCCTGGGGAGTCGACTACCTCAAGTACGACAACTGTTACAACCAGGGCCTGCCGGCCCGGCAGCGCTACCAGGCCATGGGCGACGCCCTGGCCGCCACCCACCGCCCGATCGTCTACAGCCTCTGCAACTGGGGCGAGGAGAACGTCTCCAGCTGGGCCGGGCCGGTGGGCAATCTCTGGCGCACCACCGGGGACATCGACGCCTCCTATGGGCGGATGCTGGGCATCTTCCACCAGAACGTCAAGCTCGCCGACGCGGCCGGCCCGGGCGCCTGGAACGACCCGGACATGCTGGAGATCGGCAATGGCATGACGCCGGTCGAGGACCGCACCGAGTTCTCGCTCTGGGCCGAGATGGCCGCCCCGCTGATCGCCGGCACCGATCTGCGCCGTGCGAGCCCCGCCACCCTGGCGATCTACGGCAACAAGGAGGTCATCGCGGTCGACCAGGACCGGCTCGGCAAGCAGGGCAGATCGGTGAGCATGACCGGCGGCCGGGATGTGCTGGCCAAACCGCTGGCCGACGGCAGTGTCGCGGTGGCCCTGTTCAATGAGAACGCCACCCCCACGATGATCTCCACCACCGCCTCCGCCGCCGGGCTGCCCGCCGCCCGGGGCTATGCCCTGCGGGACCTGTGGGCGCACCGCACCACCGAGACCGCCGGCACCATCAGGGCCCTGGTCCCGGGCCATGGCACCGTGCTGTTCCGGGTGACGCCCACCGCCACGCCCGGCCGGTACGCCCCGCATCTGGTGCTGGACAGCACGGCGCCCGGCTGGTCGGCCGGCAGCTCCGCCACGGTGACCTCAACCGTCACCAATGACGGCGGGCAGGCCGCGACGGATGTCCGGCTGGGCGTGGACGTCCCCGCCGGCTGGACCGTCGCCCCGCTCACCGGCACCCGCTTCCCCCGGCTTCCCGCCGGCCGCCAGGCGACCGCCAGGTTCCGGGTGACCGCCCCCGCCGCGCTGCCCGCCCCCATCACCCGGGTGACGGTGAGCGGCGCGGTCTCCTTCCGGGGACCGGGTGGTTCGGTGAAGGAAACCGCGCCCAACTCCGTGGAGTTGGCCGTTCCGGTCCGGGCTCCCTGGAAGACCTTTACCAACACCACCGCCGTGTTCGGCGCGCAGGGCGACCGGCTGGCCGTTGACGGCGCGGGCGCCGACCTCTGGTACCACACCGACCAGTACAGCGCGGTCTACCGGCCGGGCGCGGAGCATGACGGCTCCACCACGATCGTCAAGGTGATGGCCCAGGCCGCCACCAGTGAGTGGGCCAAGGCCGGGATCATGGTGCGCAATGACATCACCGGGCCGGATGCCTCGCCGGGCTATGTGATCCTGGCCGTGGCGCCGGGCAAGGGCTATGTCCTGCAGTGGGACAGCACCGGCAGCGGGCATCTGGACGCCAACAGCGCCCCGACCAACCAGGGCACCGGCACCGCCGCCTATCCGAGCCTGCTCAAACTGGTGCGGGACGGGGCGCGGTTCACCGGCTACTACTCGACGGACGGGAGCACCTGGACCCAGGTGGGTTCGGCCACCGTTCCCCGGGCGGCCGGCGCCCAGGACGTGGGGGTCTTCACCAGCTCCCACAGCGAGGGCACCAGTGGGGAGGCGGACTTCAGCGGGTTCAGCCAGAACTGAGCCTGTCCGACGGAGGGTTGGCGGCGGCCGGGGCGGCGAGTGCCGTCCCGGCCGCCGGGCCTGGGCGGGTCAGCGGCCCAGGCTCAGCTTCCACAGTCCGCGCCCATGGGTGGCGGCCACCACCGTGTCGCCGGAGGGGTAGAGGGTGAGGTCGGTGACCACCGAGCTGGGCAGGTCACAGCCCAGCCGGGCCCAGTGCGTCGGCCTGCGCATATCCGCGGTGTAGACCAGGTGGTCGGTGGCCAGGATCAGCCGGCCCTTGGCGATGACCAGGGCGTTGGCGGGCAGGTCGGGGAGGTTGCCGCTGATGTCCCGCCAGCTGCCGCCGCCGTCCCTGGACTCGAAGAGGTGCCCGGTGCCGGCGCCGGGGATCCACTTGCGGGAGTACGCCCCGTACACGGCGTAGACATGCGCCGGGTCGGCCGGGTCGCTGACCAGTCGGGTGAGGTAGCGGTTGGGGAGATCGGGTGCGGTGACGGAATGCCAGTTGCCGCCGTAGTTGGTGGCGATACCGCTCTTGAATCCCTTGCCGTTCTCCTGGGACGGGACGCAGGGGCCACACCAACCGACATAGTCCACGCCCTTGTTGGCCTCCACGGCGGTGGTGGAGGCCGTGGCGCCGAGGTCATGGACCGCCTTCCAGTCACAGCTTCCGGCGTCCTTGGCGCAGACCGTGTCAAAGCCCTTGGCGGTCTCCCAGACATAACGGCCGGATATCACCCAGCGGTTGGGGTCGCCGCGGTCCGCGGTGAACGGCGCGATGAACTGCATATTGGGGTCGCAGACCGTCACCGGGGTGGTGATCTGACAGCTGGGGCTGATCTCCCGGAAGGCGGCCGCCTTGCCGTCGGAGCGGCCGCCGACGGTGGTCACCGAGATGTCGCCGTAGGTGTATTCCAGCGCGGCGCGGTCGGCATTGGCCGGGTCCACGATGACATCGCCGCCGTCCCCGGCGAAGGGCTGGATCACCTGATGGGAGTTGCCCGGTACCAGGGTGCCGCCGTTGTCCTGCAGGCCGCCCCACAGGGCGGTGCCGCCCTTGGGGTCGCGGCCCGCGCCGGCGTAGAAGTACTGGAGCGTGCGCAGCCCGGCGTTGAGGTCGTGCCAGCCGGCGGTGCCGGCCGCGGTGGCCGGGCGGGACCAGATGCCGCCGTCGCTGCCCGCGTAGAAGGTGCCGTCATCGGCGATGGCGGCGGCGTGCTGGTCGGTGTGCACGGTGGGCGGGCAGCCGGCGGCGGTGCCGTAGCAGGGCAGGGTGTAGTTCCAGAACGGGGCGACGGTCTGCCAGGTCGCTCCGCCGTCCCGGGTCTCGTAGATCTCCTCCAGGCCGAGGTAGATGTGCCGGGCGTCCTTGGGGTCGGCCTTGAGGTACTGGTTGTACCAGGAGCCCACGCCGGGTTCGTAGCCGCTGGGAAAGGCCTGCGCGGAGCCGGACTTGCCGAGCACCGCCGCGTCCGCGACCAGGGTCCATGGACCGTCCGGGTCGCCATTGGCCGACTTGTAGACGCCCTTGAGCGTGGTGGAGGCCAGCGGCGCGGGGCGCTTGCCGGCGGCATAGGCCGGTGACTGCACCACGGCGTAGAGCGACTGTCCGTCGGGGGCGTAGGCGAGGCTGGTGCGGCCGATGTCGGTGGCGTCGAGCCCGGTGGGCGTGAGTTTGCGGAAGGTGCCGGGCGCCCCGCCCCGGGTGGAGAGGTAGAGCCCGTCGTAGGGGGTGCCGCTGCGGAAGCCCAGCGCGGCCAGCACGGTGTCACCATGGCTGCCGGGGCGGACGGTGACGCTGGAGATGATGGAGGTGCGTATCGGGTCGTGGTCCGGGTTGGGGTCCGGGCTGAGCACCGATTCCCACGGCTGCCGGGGACGGCTGTGCAGGGGACGCCGCCACAGCCCATGGCTGGTGGCGGCGAACAGATAGCCGCCGCTGGCGGTCAGGGTGGCCACCTGGGCGTTCAACAGCTCGTCCCGGCCGATGCGTTGGAAGGTCCGGCCGTGGTCGGTGGACCGGTAGACGCCCTGGCCGGTGTAGTTGTCGGCGCTGGTGTTGGCCTCGCCGGTGCCCACCCATAGGGAGTGGTCGGCGGGGTTCACCCAGAGCGCGCCGATGGACGCGGTCGACTGGTGCTGGAACCGGGGCGTCCAGTTCTTGCCGGCGTTGTGGGAGGTCCAGACGCCGCCGTCGGCGAACCCGGCGTACACCCAGGCCCCGTCGGTGGCCAGGGCGGAGGCCCGGCCGGTCACCAGGCCCCAGCCGGAGCCGTAGTCGGAGAAGGAGGGGTCGGCGTAGCCGGGGGTCTCGCTGTTGGTCGAACCGCTGGTCACCTCAGTCCAGTTGCCGCCGCGCACCGGCAGCCGGTCACCGGCCGAGGCCCCTTCGGCGAGCGCGGCGCCGGAGACGGTGGCCGCGGGGGCGGTACGGGCGGCGGCGAACTGGAGCGATCCGGCGACCGGGTCGTCCGGGTCGCCGGTGTCCCGGGCGGGCTTGGCGTGGCCGGTGGTGTTGTGCCGGACGTGCCGGGCGAGGGCGGCCAGCTGGCGCTGGGCGGATGACGGGCCGGGGCCGGGCGCGGCGAACCCGGTGCCCGGGGTGAGGAGAGCCGCGGCCACCAGGGCGACCAGCAGCGGTCTATGACGTTTGGGCATCGATTGCCTCCTGGAGATGACGGGGCAGTGCCGAGTCGCGTGGTGCTCCCGCCACCACAGGACGCGGGTGAGCGTAGAGGGTGCCCGGGGGGTTCGCCCAGCCTCAAGTGGGCTGGTTTTACCACCGGTTGTCATAACGTCGGGTTATGACCTTCCGGGGTGTCGCCAACGCGGGCCCGGAACCGCATACTTCATGCTCGGTCCGGCACACCACCGGCGTTCCCGCCCGCGCGGCAGCTCCCGCCTCGCGGCCGGGCGGAACGAGGCGCCACTAGGCTGATGCCCACCCATGACATGTTCGGGAGGTCCGGATGGAGCGCGGCGCACCGGTGGACGGGTTCCGGCTGGCCTATGACCGTCTGGGCTCCGGGGATCCGGTGGTGCTGCTGCACGGCTGGCCCGGTGACCACACCGATTACCGCCGGGTCCTTCCCCTGCTGAGCGACGGCTGTGAGGTGGTGGTGCCGGATCTGCGCGGCTTCGGCGCGTCCGACCGGCACCCGGCCGACCCCGAGCAGCAGTACGACGCCCGGGCACAGGCGCGCGGCGTGGCCGGGCTGATCGAAGAACTGGGCCTGGACCGGCCGGTGCTGGCGGGCTATGACATCGGCAGCCGGATCGCCCAGGCGGTGGCCCGGGACCATCCCGGGCTGGTGCGGGCGCTGGTGGTGGCGCCGCCGCTGCCCGGCATCGGCGACCGGATCCTCCAGCCGCGGGCGCAGCGGGAGTTCTGGTACCAGTCCTTCCACCAGCTGGCGCTGGCCGAGGAGTTGCTGGACGGCGATCCGGTGGCGCTGCGCGCTTATCTGCGGCATTTCTGGAACCACTGGTCGGGGCCGTCCTTCACCCTGGACGAGGCCGCCCTGGAGCATCTGGTCACGGTGTACGGGCCACCGGGTGCGTTCTCCGCGTCCATCGCCTGGTACCGGGCGGGCGCCGGTGCGGTGGCGGCCTCGCTGGGCGAGGTGCCGCCCGGCGCCGGGGACCGGATCGCGGTGCCGGCCACCGTGTTGTGGCCGGAGCACGATCCGCTCTTCCCCCGGTCCTGGTCCGACCGGCTGTCCGGTTTCTTCGCCGATGTCAGCGTGGAATCGGTGGCCGGCGCCGGGCACTTCATTCCGGTGGAGGCCCCGTCCCGGTTCGCGGCGGCCATCCGCCGTGTGCTGGAGCGGCCGGGGTGGGCGTACGGGCGGAATTGAGCCCGGTTGCCCGACTCGCCCCCGGGAAACGGAAGTTGGGGTTCTTGTTATGCCGTGAACTGAGCCATGGACTGCCTCGGCGGTGATCATTTACAGTTCGCGGATTATCAACCCCCCACTGAAAAAAGGACGTTCATGTCCATCTCCCGCAGATCCATCCTCAAGGGCTCATCGGCCGCGGCGGCCGCCTCGGCCGTCGGCGCCTCCGCCGGCCAGGCGTCGGCCGCCACCGACCCGCCCCGGCCGGCCGGGGCACCGCTGTTGCAGAGCAGGCCGCACCGGCTGGGCGCGCCCGGCGTGCTGGGCGTGCACCTGCAGTTCGGCGATGACCCCTCGTCCGGGATGACCGTCTCCTGGATCACCCCGCAGTCGGTGCGCAGACCCCAGGTGCGGCTGGGTTCGCCGGACGGCGGGCATGGGCGGGTGATCGACGCCGAGACCAGGACCTACCGGGACGGGCTGTCCAAGGAGGAGGTGTATGTCCATCACGCCCGGATCACCGGGCTGCGTCCATCGACCACCTACCTCTACTCGGCCGTGCATGACGGCGCGACGCCGGAGACCGGTTCGTTCACCACGGCCCCGCGCGGCCGCACCCCGTTCACCTTCACCAGCTTCGGCGACCAGGCCACCCCGAACCTGCGGCGGGTGATCCACCTTCCGGATGGGGTGCCCTCCCCCGTCAACCGCTACCCCCTGTACACCAGCAGCCAGGTGGGCTCGCCCGCGGCGGCGGACATCGTGGCCGCCATCGAGCGGGTCGGCCCGCTGTTCAACCTGGTCAACGGTGACCTGTGCTACGCGGCGATCGCCGGCGCCTGGGGCACCAGCCGGGTGTCCACCTGGGCGGACTGGTTCATCAACAACAGCCGCTCCACCCGGCTGCGGCCCTGGATGCCATGCGCCGGCAACCATGAGAACGAGAGCGGCAACGGGCCGATCGGCGCGGCCGGTTACCAGACGTACTTCGAGCTCCCGCACTCCTCGGCCGCCTCGGACGAGGAGACCCGGGGCATGTGGTACGCCTTCACCGTGGGCTCGGTCCGCTTCATCAGCCTGGCCAATGACGAGGTGGCCATCCAGGACGGCGGGGACACCTATATCAGCGGCTACTCCGGTGGCGCCCAGCGCCGTTGGCTGGAGCGGGAGCTGAAGGCGGCCCGGGGCAGCCGGGACATCGACTGGATCGTGGTGTGCATGCACCAGCCGATGATCTCCAGCCATAAGAACGGCGGCAGCGACCTGGGGATACGCACCGCCTGGGGTCCGCTGTTCGACGCCTATGGCGTCGACCTGGTGGTCAGCGGGCATGAGCACCACTACGAGCGTTCGCACCCGGTGCGCGGCACCCTGCCCAATGAAGCCCGTACGCCCATTCCGGTCTCCACCCGGACCGATCTGATCGACACCGGCAAGGGCACGGTCCATATGGTCATCGGGGCCGGCGGCAACATCGCCACCAGCCAGGACGACCTCTTCGACACCCCCAAAGGCCGGGTGATCACCGCCCTGGGCGACGACAAGTCCTCCTCCGGGCACCGGAATCCGGTGTATGTCATGGAGGACGCGCCCTGGGCCGCCGTCCAGGACCGCAAGTACAACCATGGCTTCGCCGCGTTCGACGTGGACCCCGGCGACCGGCACAGCGGCCGGACCAGGATGCGGGTCACCTACTACACCTTCGACGGGCCGCATGGTGATCTCACTCCGGTGGACACCTTCACCCTGGAGCGCCCGCGCATGGACGTTCATCGCTGACGTCCACCGCTGACGTCCACCGCCGGCCCGAGGCCCTCTTCCGTCACTCCCGCTCCGCTGCCAGACTCCGCCCCATGCGAAGACCACGACCGCCGGCAGGGTGCGCCATCGCCGGGATTCTCGCCATGGGGCTTGCGGCATGCGGGAGTTCGGGAGGAGACGGGTCATCCGGCAGTCCGTCCGCCGGGGCGACGGCCCGGGCGGCGCGGCTGGTGATCGATGTCGCCGACGACGACGGGCTGCCCAAACGGTTCCGCACCTCGGCGGACCTGCCCGGCATGTTCCAGGGGACGGACCTCAGGGGCCTGGACACCCTGCGCGCGGCCGGCAGCGCCGCCCCCTCCGCGCGAGGGCTGGCGGCGGTGGCGCACCGGCTGTCCGGCCGGGTGGTGGATGTGGACCTGCGCCAGGAGACCCATCTGCTGGTCAATGGGATGGGGGTGAGCTGGTTCGGCGACCATGACGACGCCAACCTGGGGCTCGGCCATGACCAGGTGCTGGCCGCCGAGCAGCGGGCCCGGGCGAAGCTCGCCCAGGCCGGGCCGGTCACCTTCGACTATCTGCCGGGCAAATCGGTGCGGCCGGGCGGGCCGGTGGGCGATCCCCGGCAGGTGCGCACCGAGCGGGAGGCGGCCACCGCCGCCGGGCTGGACTATCTGCGGCTCACCGTGCCCGACCACCACCGTCCGCAGAATGAGGAGGTGGACCGCTTTGTGACCTTTGTCCGCGGCTTACGCCCCAGCACCTGGCTGTATTTCCACTGCCGGGGCGGCAAGGGCCGCACCACCACCCTGATGGCGATGTACGACATGCTGCGTAATGCCCGGCAGGTGTCCTTCGCCGACATCCTGCACCGCCAGCAACTGATCGGCGGCGTGGACCTGCTGGGCGGGGACGACACCTCCGGCAGGCCGGCGGCCGAGCGTGAGAAGTTCCTGCGCTCCTTCTATACGTATGCGGCCGGCAACCGTGACGGCTTTGCCACTCCCTATGGCAAGTGGAGTGCGCGCAGCGAGAGCTGAGTCGGGTCAGGGTTTGTGTGCGGATGGTTGGTGGCTGGTGGCTGGTGGCGCCCACGCGGCGGAGCCGCATACAGCCGCTGCCCCGCGCCCCCGAGGGGGTGCCCCGCACAGGTCCGGGTCGGCGCGGAGGAGGTGGCGGCGGCCCGGGCCGCCGGGGTCATGGACTGACGATCAACCGGCTCAGACGGGTGGCCAGCCAGGGTCTGCGCCCGCCGGCCCGCAGCCGGCCGCGTGCCACCGCCCGCCACTGCGGCAGGCGCCGGAAGCAGACCAGCAGGAAGGCGGTGGGCGCCGCCGATATCCGGCAGTCGAAGCCGCCGGGCGGCGCCTGCCGGGTGACCGTCGCCCGTCCGTCCCGCACCGCGACCGCCAGTCGCGGACCGCCCTGGATATTTAGATCGAAGGTGATATGGGCGCTTTGCGCCCGGACCGGATCCAGGGCGAGCGGCATCAGCTCGGGCATCGACTGGCCGATCACCAGCCGGGCTTCATCCGCCGGGACGGTCCAGGGCAGGCGGGCGCCGCGGGCGATGTCCAGGCCGTGCACCAGGATTTCGCTGAGCAGCAGCCCGGTGGCGGCGGCCAGGCTCAGCGCAACTCCTTCTCCATACCAGGGAGTTGGCACCGGGGTGTCCGGGGCGAGCCCCTCGGTGGCTTCAAGGAATGCCTCGCCCCGCTCGGCGATGAAGCCGGCGAAGTCCAGCCGCTCTTCCCGGAAGAGGGCGAGGGCCCTGGCATTGACCTCGGCGATCCGCTGCCGCAAGGGGCCGCCGCCGGGCGGCAGCACCCGGTCCCAGTCCTGGAACTCACCGGTGAAGGCAGCGGCGAAGGCGAGATGGACGGCGCACAGATGGGCCCCGACCTCGCCCACCGTCCACCGCGGCAGGCCGGAGGGGGCGTCCCGGTCGGCGGCCTCGCGCAGCAGGCACCCCAGCCGCGCCAGGGCGGAGCGCAGCGCGGCACGCGTCCGGGCGTGCTCGGCGCCAGGGCCGGACCCATCGGCCGCATCCATGTGCCCACCCCCTGCGGAAGACGAACCACGCCTGGCGAACCGCCCAGAGGTTACCGCCGGACACCCCTCGCCGACAGAAGGGGCGCATTCCGGGCCATTGGTGATCGAGGTCACTTGAGCACCGTTCGCATACGCAACGCCACTGTGCGCAATCCACGGCCAGGGCAGACAACAAGCGGAATTTATCCATCCGGTAAGTGGCAGGCGGGCCTACCACCCCTGACCTGCGCAGGTCATCGCATCCTGGATGCCTGGTGGATGAACACTTATGAACCCTTGACGTCATCCGGCGGCCACCACACCATTCACCGCAAGGCTTTGCCCGGGCATCGCCGCAGCCAGCGGCCCCGGCAAGCCAACGCCCCACCTTCGAAGCGGCGCAGTTCCGCTCCCTCCCCAACGAAGGCGAATTTTGCATGAGTGACCGCACCCTTACTGCGGCCGCGCCTGAGCCCGGCACAGCCTCCAAGACCCCCCACGTCGACGCTGGAGACGCCGGCTACAGCAAGGACCTCAAGTCCCGGCACGTCAACATGATCGCGATCGGTGGAGCGATCGGCACCGGCCTCTTCCTGGGCGCCGGCGGCCGTCTCCACAACGCGGGACCGTCCCTGTTCATCGCCTACGCGGTGTGCGGGCTCTTCGCCTTCTTCGTCGTTCGGGCGCTGGGCGAGCTGGTTCTGCACCGCCCGTCCTCGGGCGCGTTCGTCTCCTACGCCCGTGAGTTCATGGGCGAGAAGGGCGCGTACACCGCCGGCTGGCTCTACTTCCTCAACTGGGCCACCACCGGTATCGCCGACATCACGGCGGTCGCCACCTACACCCACTACTGGCACATGTTCAGCAGCATCCCGCAATGGGTGCTCGCGCTGATCGCCCTCGCGGTGGTCCTCACCGTGAACCTGATCTCGGTGAAGTACTTCGGCGAGATGGAGTTCTGGTTCGCGATCATCAAGGTCAGCGCGCTGGTCATCTTCATGGTCATCGGCATCTTCCTGCTGATGACGCAGCACGGCGTGGGCGGCAACACCCCGGGGCTGGGCAACATCCTCGACCACGGCGGTATCTTCCCGGCCGGTGTGATGCCGATGCTGTTCGTCGTCCAGGGTGTGGTCTTCGCCTACGCCGCGGTCGAGCTGTGCGGTGTGGCCGCGGGTGAGACGGAGAACCCCGAGAAGGTCATGCCCAAGGCGATCAACTCGATCATGTGGCGAGTGGGCATCTTCTACGTCGGCTCGGTGATCCTGCTGTCGCTGCTGCTGCCGTACACGCTCTTCCACGCCGGTGAGAGCCCGTTTGTCACCGTTCTGTCGAAGATCGGCGTCCCCTACGCCGGCGGCGTGATGAACCTGATCGTCCTCACCGCGGCGCTCTCCAGCCTCAACTCCGGTCTCTACTCCACCGGTCGCATCCTGCGGTCGATGGCCATGGCCGGCTCCGCGCCCAAGTTCACCGCCAAGATGAACAAGGGCCAGGTCCCCTTCGGTGGCATCCTGCTCACCGCGGCCTTCTGTGTGCTGGGTGTCGGCCTCAACTTCGTGGTCCCCGCGAATGCCTTTGAGATCGTCCTGAACTTCGCGGCGATCGGCATCATCGGCACCTGGGGCATGATCATGCTCTGCTCGCTGCTCTTCTGGCGGCGCTCCAAGCAGGGCCTGGTCACCCGCCCCAGCTACCGGCTCCCCTTCGCCCCCTACACCCAGATCATCACGATGGTCTTCCTGGCCTCCGTGCTGGGCCTGATGGCGGCCGACCCGGGTCCCGACCGCACCACCATCCTGTGCCTGCCGGTGATCGCGGCGGCCCTGGTGGGCGGCTGGTTCCTGGTGCGGGGCCAGGTTGCCCGGACCAAGAAGGAATCCGAGACCGCGCAGCAGTAACGCGGCTCCGGCAAGCGCCGAGGGCCCGGACAGGAACCTTTCCGACGCTGTTGGTTAAATCCGGGCCCTGACGCTTCGCCCCGTCGTTATGCGACGGGGCGAAGTGCTGCCAGGGGGCTGGTGCGGGTGCGGGCTCGG
>NZ_JBIUAW010000020.1:0-73547 GCF_044593195.1 Streptomyces sp. NPDC052396 | reverse complement strand
CGGTCCACATGGGACTCGGCCGCGAAGTGCACCACCGCGTCATGCCCCGGGAACAGCTCCAGCAGCAGCGGCAGATCGCAGATGTCGCCCTCGACGAACTTCAGCCGCTCATGTCCCATGGGGAGGTTGTCGGTGTTGCCGGCGTAGGTGAGCTTGTCCAGGACGGTGACCTCGGCGTCCTCGAAGCCGGGGTAGCCGCCGGACAGCAGGGTGCGGGTGTAGTGGGAGCCGATGAACCCGGCTCCACCGGTGACCAGGATCCTCATGCCGCTACCTCCACCAGGGTGTCGTCGCCGACGATCAGCCGGTGACTGGGCTGGTCCTCCAGGGACCGGATCTGTGCCTGACGGCCGACCAAGGAGCCGCTCAGGCCGGTGACTTGGGTGATGGACGCGCCGTCCAGCACGATGGAGTCCGCGATCCCGGCCTCGGTGAGCACACAGTCCCGGCCGATGGCCGTGTACGGGCCGACCTGGCTGTTCTCGATCACGGTGCCGGCGGCGATGACCGCCGGGCCCTCGATGCGCGAGTTCACCACCCGGGCACCCGCCTCGATGACCACCTCGCCGGTGAGGGTGCTGGCCTCGTCCACCTCGCCGTCCACGGCGGTGGTCAGCCCGTCCAGGAGGATGCGGTTGCACTCCAGGATGTCCTCGGCGCGGCCGGTGTCCTTCCAGTACCCGGCGTACTCCCGGGCCCTGACGTCGGCGCCCTGGGTGACCAGCCACTGGATGGCGTCGGTGATCTCCAGCTCGCCGCGTGCGCTGGGCGCGATGGAGGCCACGGCCTGGTGGATGGCGGGGGTGAAGAAGTACACCCCGATCAGCGCCAGGTCGCTCTTGGGCTCCTTGGGCTTCTCCACCAGCCGCAGCACCTCGCCGTCCGGGCCGAGTTCGGCCACCCCGAAGGCGGTGGGGTTGGGCACCTTGTAGACCACGACCTGGGCGTCCGGCCGCTCGGCGGTGAACTCGGCGGCGGCCTCCTGGATGCCCTGGAGCAGCATGTTGTCGCCCAGGTACATCACAAAGTCGTCGTCGCCCAGGAAGTCCTTGGCGATGGCCACGGTGTGCGCCAGTCCGCGCGGCGCGTCCTGCTCGATATAGGTGACGCTCAGGCCGAGTGCCGAGCCGTCGCCGATGACATCCTCGATCTGGTCCCGCCGGTCGCCGACGATCAGGCCGATCTCGGTGACCCCGATGTCCCGGATGTTCTCCAGGCAGTGGACCAGGACCGGCTTGTTGCCGACCGGCACCAGCTGTTTGGGCATGGAGTGGGTGAACGGGCGAAGTCTGGTGCCTTTCCCGCCCGAGAGAACCAAGGCTTTCATTTCCGTTTCCTTCTGTTTCAGCGCTGGCGCAGAGTGAATTCCCGGACGGAATCGATCACGTAGTCGGTCATCTCGTCCGTGATTCCCGGGTAGACCCCGATCCAGAAGGTCCGCTCGGTGACGATGTCGCTGTTCTCCAGGGAGCCCACCACCCGGAACTCCTGCTCCTGGTAGGCGGGGTGGCGGGTGAGATTGCCGGCGAACAGCAGGCGCGTCCCGATGTTCCGCGACTCCAGGAAGTCGATGAACTCCGGCCGTCCGAAAGGTGCTTCGGGAAGTACGGTGATGGCGAAGCCGAACCACGACGGGTCGCTGCCCTCGGTGGCCTCGGGCAGCAGCAGCCCGGGGAGCCCGTCCAGGCCCTCGCGCAGCCGCTGCCAGTTGTGCCGCCGGGCGGCGCCGAAGCCGGGGAGCTTCTTCAGCTGGGTGAGTCCCAGCGCGGCCTGGATATCGGTGGACTTCAGGTTGTAACCGACGTGCGAGAACATGTACTTGTGGTCGTAGCCGTACGGCAGCGAGCCCATCTGGTATTCGAAGCGCTTGCGGCACTTGTTGTTCTCGCCCGGCTCGCACCAGCAGTCCCGGCCCCAGTCGCGCAGCGATTCCACGATCCGGGCCAGCACCAGGTTGTCGCTGAGGACACAGCCGCCCTCGCCCATGGTGATGTGGTGCGCCGGGTAGAAGCTGTGGGTGGCGAAGTCGCCGAAGGTGCCGGTCTGCTTGCCCTGGTAGAAGGAACCGAGGGCGTCGCAGTTGTCCTCGACCAGGAACAGGTCGTGGTCCTCGCAGAGCTGGGCGATCTCGGCCACCTGGAAGGGGTTGCCCAGCGCGTGGGCGATCATGACCGCCCGCGTTTTGGGGCCGACGGCGGCCGCCACCTTCTCGTAGGTGGTGTTGTAGGTGCCCAGCTCCACATCCACGAACACCGGCACCAGGCCGTTCTGGATGATGGGGTTCACCGTGGTCGGGAAGCCGGCCGCGACGGTGATGACCTCGTCGCCGGGCTTCAGCCGGCGGTCCTCCAGCTCCGGCTGCATCAGCGCGGAGAGGGCCAACAGGTTCGCGGACGAACCGGAGTTGACCAGGTGGGCCTTGCGACGGCCCAGGGTACGGGCGAAGGACCGCTCGAACTTCAGGGAGTGGATGCCCGATGCGATCCGCATGTCGATGGCGGCTTCGGCGAGTGCGGCCCGGTCGTCCTCGTCCAGCACGGCGCCGGACGGCAGGATCGGAGTGACACCCGGAACGAATTCCGAGCTCACCGAGACCTCTTGGTGGTACTTGCGAACCTGCTTCAAGAGGAGTGCTTTTTCCTCGTTCATTGTCACTGCCTCCAGGCAAGGTGTTGTCGGTCCACTCCCGCCGTCAAGGTGACGTGACCGCTTCGAGCGGATCTGGAGGGCCGGTGGAAGGGGGGAAGCCCCCCTCGGTCTCGCATCGAACGACGCTCGAATAGCGCGCTGCACGCTGGCCCCACCGGACCGAACGGGGGTAGTCGGCCGGCGAAAGGAGTGCTCATGGCGATCACACGTGAGCGGCTGCTGGAGATGATGACCGCCTACCGGTCCACCTATCTGCTGCGCGCCGCCGTGGAGTTGGGCCTGTTCGACGCGCTCGCCGCCGGTCCCGCCGATGACCGGGCGGTGGCCGCCGCCCTCGGCACCTCGCCGCGCGGCACCCGGATCCTGCTGCGGGCCCTGGTGGCCGTCGGCCTGCTGGACGCCGAGGGTGACACCTACCGCCTGCCCGAGGGCGGGGAACTGCTGGTCACCACCAACCCCGGCTATGCCGGCGCCAACGTCAAGGTGGCGGCCGGCGACTGGGAGTGGGACACCATGCGCGACCTGGCCGAGCTGGTGCGCACCGGCGCCCCCGCGGCCGGTCCCCGGGCCGATGGCACCGACTGCCCCTACTGGGTGGACTTCGCCGAGAACCTCACCTTTGTCACCAAGTCCGGGGCGGCCTTCCTGGCCGAGACCCTGGACGCCGGCCGGTCCGACATCCTCGATGTGGGCAGCGGCGCCGGCCTGTTCGGCTACGCGGTCGCGGCCGGCCACCCCGAGTCCCGGGTGTGGAGCCTGGACGGACCCGAGGTGCTCACGGTGGCCCGCCGGCACGCCGCCCGGCTCGGCCTGGACGGCCGCGCCGCGTACCTGGAGGGCGACGCCTTCGACGCGCCCCTGGGCGGCCCCTATGACGTGGTGGTGCTGGCCAATCTGCTCTGCCAGTTCTCCCGGGAACGGAGCGTGGAACTGCTGCGCCGGCTGGCCGGAGTGCTGCGGCCCGGCGGGCGGCTGGCCATCACCGGCTTCACCACCGGCGACGTCCCCCCGGCGCGGGCGCACCACGCCCACATGCTGGAACTGCTGATGCTGGGCTGGACCGAGGGCGGCGAGGTGCACTCCACCGACGCCTATCTGTCGATGCTCGCCGAGGCCGGGTTCACCGGCACCACCGTCCATCAGCGGGACGGCCTGCCGCTGCGAGTCCTGGTGGCCCACCGCCCGGAACAGGACACCGAAGACAAGGGAGCACAGCGGTGAACGGGCAGCGCGCCGTCCGGCACGGCACCGACATCGCCCGGGACGCGGACGCCGTCCACGCCCTGCTGGCCGACGCCACCGCCGCGGTGCGGATGTCTCCCACCGTGCTGCATGTGGCGTACACGGAGCGGAACGACAGCGGCGATGTGATCCAGCGCTGGGTCGCCGAGGGCGGCGCGGTGCGCACCTGGCAGGCCCGCCGGGAGCTGGATGCCACCGCCCGTACCGTGGTCTTCGAGCACCTGGGCCCCAAGCCGCCGGTCACCTGGATGCGCGGCGAATGGCGGGTCACGCCCACCGGACCGGACACCTGCCGGGTCGAGCTGGGCCACAGCTGGCAGGCGGACGGCGACGACACCGCGTTCGCCGCCCGGATGGACCAGGGCATCGGGATGCAGCTGGCGGCGCTCAAGCGCACCGCCGAACTGCACGCCGAACTGGACGCCTGCACCGTGCGGCAGGAGCGGACCCTGCTGGTGTCCGCCCCGGCCGCCGAGGTGCACGCCTGGCTGCGCGAGGCACCCGCACCCCCCACGCGGGCCTTCGCGTACCTTCCCGAGCACACCACGGCCTGGAAGCAGCTGGCCGAACTGCCGGAACTGCACGCCCTGTTGTACGGCACCGTCACCCTGGAACCGGTGGGAACCGGCACCCGGGTCAGCGCGGTGCGCACCGCCGTCCTCGACCCCGCCGCGGTGGCCGGACGGGGCTGGGGGCGCGATGAGGTCACCAGACATGTGAAGCAGACGTGCGACGCGGAGGGCCCGGCGCTCCTCGACGGCCTGGCCCGGGCATTCGCCCCGGCCGCCGCCGGGGACGCCGCGGCCGCGTCGCGCACGGAGGGAGCGTAAGTATGGATCGGCGTGTCGCGGTCACCGGCATCGGTGTGGTGGCACCAGGAGAACCCGGGACCAAGGCGTTCTGGGACCGCATCGTCCAGGGCCGCACGGCCACCCGGACCGTCACCTTCTTCGACCCGGCGCCGTTCCGGTCCCGCATCGCGGCGGAGTGCGAGTTCGACCCCGCCATGCAGGGCCTGTCGCCGCAGGAGATCCGCCGCATGGACCGCGCGGCCCAGTTCGCCGTGGTCAGTGCGCGCGAGGCGATAGCCGACAGCGGGCTGGAGGAGGGCGAGGTCCGGCCGGGCCGGATGGGTGTCAGCATCGGCAGCGCCGTGGGCTGCACCATGAAGCTCGACGAGGAGTACAACGTCCTCAGCAACGGCGGCCGCGACTGGGTGGTCGACCCGGCCTACGCGGTGCCGCACATGTACGACTACTTTGTCCCCAGCTCGCTGGCGGCCGAGGTGGCCTGGGTGGCCGGCGCCGAGGGCCCGGCCGCGCTGATCTCGGCCGGCTGCACCTCCGGACTGGACTCGGTCGGCCACGCCGCCGAGCTGATCCGGGAGGGCTCGGCGGATGTGATGATCACGGGCGCCACCGACGCCCCGCTGTCCCCGATCACCTTCGCCTGCTTCGACGCCATCCGGGCCACCACCAACCGCAATGACGACCCCGAGCACGCGCTGCGGCCCTTCAACCGCACCCGCAACGGCTTTGTCCTCGGCGAGGGCGCCGCGGTGCTGGTGCTGGAGGAGTACGAGCGCGCGGTGGCCCGCGGCGCCCATATCTACGCCGAGATCAGCGGGTTCGCGGCGCGCAGCAACGCCCACCACATGACCGGACTGCGCCCGGACGGCCGGGAGATGGCCGAGGCCATCGACTCCGCCCTGGCCCAGGCCAAGCTGCCGGCCGACTCGGTGGACTACATCAACGCGCATGGCACCGGCACCCGGCAGAACGACAAGCATGAGACGGCCGCCTTCAAGCGCAGCCTCGGCGACCATGCGCTGAACACCCCGGTCAGCTCCATCAAGGCCGTCATCGGGCACTCGCTGGGAGCCGTCGGTTCCATCGAGGTGGCCGCCTGCGCCCTGGCCATCGAGCACGGGGTGATCCCGCCGACGGCCAACCTCGACGATCCGGACCCGGAGCTGGATCTGGACTATGTGCCGCTGGTGGCACGGGAGAAGAAGCTCGACACGGTGCTGACGGTCGGCAGCGGATTCGGCGGTTTCCAGAGCGCCATGCTGCTGACCCGGCCGGGAAAGGTGGCCTAAGTGACCGCGGTTATCACGGGAATCGGGGTGTTCGCGCCCAATGGGCTCGGCACCGAGGAGTTCTGGAAGCGCACCCTCGACGGGACCAACGGCATCGGGCCGATCACCCGCTTCGACGCCTCCGGCTACCCCGTTCAACTGGCCGGTGAGATCGAGGGGTTCGACCCCGCCGAGCACCTGCCCGGCCGGCTGCTGCCGCAGACCGACCGGATGACGCAGTTCGCCCTGGTGGCCACCGACTGGGCGATGGCCGACGCCGGCGCCGACGGCGAGGACTTCGACCCCTTCGACCGGGGCGTGGCCACCGCCAGCTCGGCCGGCGGCTTCGAGTTCGGCCAGAAGGAGCTCCAGGCGCTGTGGTCGCAGGGCCCGGAACATGTCAGCGTCTACCAGTCGTTCGCCTGGTTCTACGCGGTCAACACCGGCCAGATCTCCATCCGCCGCAATATGCGCGGCCCGACGGGCGTGATCGTCACCGAGCAGGCGGGCGGTCTGGACGTCATCGGCCAGGCGCGGCGGCACATCCGCCGGGGCACCTCCATGGTGGTCACCGGCGGCATGGAGTCCCCGCTGTCCCCCTGGGCGGTGGCCGCCCAGGTCCCCAGCGGCCGGCTGTCCTTCCGTGGTGACGCCGACACCGCCTATCTGCCGTTCGACGAGCGGGCCCAGGGCTGTGTGGTCGGCGAGGGCGGCGCGATGATGATCGTGGAGGACCTGGAGAAGGCCCGGGCCCGCGGCGCCGCACAGATCTACGGTGAGATCGCCGGCTATGCGGCCACCTTCGACCCCCGCCCGGGCTCCGGGGGCGGGAACCGGCTGGCCGCCGCGATCGAGGCCGCGCTGGCCGACGCCGGCCTGACCGCCGCCGAGGTGGACGTGGTCTTCGCGGACGCCGCCGGCACCCCCGAGCTGGACGCCGCCGAGGCGGCGGCGCTGACCGAGGTCTTCGGCCCGCGCGGAGTACCGGTCACCGCGCCCAAGACCATGACCGGGCGGCTGAGTTCGGGCGGTGCGCCGGTCGATGTGGCCGCCGCGCTGCTGGCCATCCGCGACGGAGTGATCCCGCCGACGGTCCATGTCACCCGGGAGGCGTTCCCGGACGGACTGGACCTGGTGCGCGAGGCCCGCCAGGGCGCGGTCCGCACTGCCCTGGTGGTGGCCCGCGGCCACCACGGCTTCAACGCGGCACTGGTGCTGCGCGCGGTGTCCTGAGGGATTCCGACCCCCGCCTTCGTCCCCACCCCCTCTTTCCCCACTTCCCCAAGAGGAGTCCACCATGAGCCAGTTCACCATCGACGACCTGAAGAACATGCTGCGCAAGGCGGCCGGCGAGGACGAGACCACCCACCTCGACGGCGACATCCTGGACGTCTCCTTCGAGGACCTGGGCTATGACTCGCTGGCCCGCATGGAGACCGTCAGCCTGACCGAGCGCGCCTATGGCATCGCCCTGGCCGAGGAGGAGATCGAGGCCATCACCTCGCCCCGCGAGTTCCTCGGCTTTGTCAACGACCGCATCAAGGCCGCCGCCTGAGCGTAGGCGGCTGAGGTTTCCGTCACTGACGGCTTCCCCGGGCTCCGGCCGGACCGTAAGGTTCAGCCGGAGCCCGGTTGTCGTTCCCCCCTCTCCAGGCAGGACATTTCTCCTGCTGAGGAGAGGTTTTTTGTCTCTACCGGGCCTCTGGGCGGGCTCCGTAGGGTCATTCACATGACGCAGACAGCCACGCAATCCAGGGCACCGCTGAGGACGGGGTCCGCGGTCAACTTCGCCAACGTGACAAAGAGTTACGGAAATGTCCACGCCGTCGCCGGCTTGGACCTGGCCATCGACCGCGGCGAGACCGTCGCCCTCCTCGGCCCCAACGGTGCCGGCAAGTCCACCACCATCAACATGATGCTGGGCCTGCTGCACCACGACGGCGGCCAGATCCAGCTGCTGGGCAAGGACCCCCAGGAGGCGGTCCGGGCCGGCCAGGTCGGCGCCATGCTCCAGGAAGGCGGCCTGATCCCCCGGGTCACCATCAAGGAACTCATCGAGTTCATGCGGGGCACCTTCGCCAACCCCCTGCCGCTCGGCGAGATCCTGGAGATCGCCCAGCTGACCAAGCTGGCCGACCGCAAGGCGGACAAGCTCTCCGGCGGCCAGGCGCAGCGGGTGCGCTTCGCCATGGCGCTCTGCGGCAACCCCGAACTGATCGTGCTGGACGAGCCCACCGCCGCCCTGGACATCCAGTCCCGCCGGGACCTGTGGCAGACCATGGCCGCCTACGCCGCCCGCGGCAACACCCTGCTGTTCTCCACCCACTACCTGGAGGAGGCCGACGAGTACGCCGAGCGGATCGTGGTCATCGCCCAGGGCAAGGTACTGGCCGACGGCACCGGCGCCGAGCTGAAGAAGACCGTCGGCGGCAAGACCGTCAGCATTGACCTGGCCGACCGGGACCCCCACGGCTTTGCCCAGGTGCCCGGCGTCACCGGCCTGGAGGTCCGCGGTGCGCGGCTCCACCTGGCCACCGCGGACGCGGACCTCACCGTCACCGCCCTGGCCCAGGCCGGCGCGCTGCGCAATATCGAGGTCACCGGCGGCGGCCTCGAGGAGGCGTTTATCTCCCTGACCAGCGGTACCAATGCGAGGAGCGGTTCCTGATGTTGCTTCGATACCTTCGGCTGGAGCTGCTCCGCACCTTCCGGGACGGCGGCTTCCTGATTATGTCGCTGGCCGCTCCGGTGCTGATGTACCTGCTCACCAGCCACCTGGGCAACGGCCACCCCACCCATGCGGAGGAGGTGCGCACCGTCTGCGGCATGGCGGGCTTCGGCGCGCTGGGCGCGGTGATGACCACCTCCGGCGGGATCGCGGAGGACAAGAAGGCCGGCTGGCTGCGGCAGCTGCGCCTCACCCCGCTGCCCACCCTGACCGTGGTGGTCGGCCGTGGCATCAGCGCGATGTTCCTGGCGCTGCCGCCCGTGATCGCGGTCAGCCTGCTGGCCCGCCTGGTCAACCATGTCTCGATGAGCGCCGCCGAGTGGGCGGGCATGCTGGCCATGCTGTGGGTGGGCATCGTGCCCATCGCCATGCTGGCGCTGGGCTGCGGTTACCTGGTGGAAGGCGCCAAGGCGCACTCCATCGGCCTGGTCTCGTATCTGGTGCTCTCGGTGGTCGGCGGCCTGCTGATCGACACCGCGAACTTCCCGCACTGGCTGGCCAAGGTCTCCGGCTTCACGCCGATCAACCGCTACAAGGAGCTCGCCTCCGACCTGGCGCTCGGCCACACGCTCAGTGCCACCGCTCTGGTCATCCTGCTGGCCTGGAGTGTCGCGCTGGCCGCGCTGGCGGTCGTGGGATACCGCAAGGGCGCGACCGCCTGAGGTTCGCGGGGCGCCGGGGCCGGACCTCGACGAGTTCCGTGGACGAATGATTGGATCTCCACCTAACCGACCGGTCGCAATGGCGAACGCTGTTTTCAGGAGGCTTGGAACACGGTGTTCCGCGGAAAAGCATTAATCTACGAGCAGTTGGGCCTGGAGAAGGCGTCCTACATCTTCTACCCGGCGGTCGTCGTGGCGGCGGGAGCCCTCTCGGATATCCTCGGCGGCCGGGACACCCCCGCCTGGCAGGCCGCGGCCGGACTCCTCGCCTTCTGCGGCTGCTACCTCTTCGCCATCTGGACGGCCTTCAGCGACCGCTGCGGCCGGGTCCTGGTCCTGGCGCCGGCGCTGGTCCTCACCGTACTGACGGTGGGCCTGTCCCTCCGCTTCGGCGAGGGAATGCTCTGGCTGTTCTCGCTGCTGGCGGTGGTGTGGAGCGTCCTGGCCAGCTGGCGCCATCTGCTGCGCGCGACGCTGGCCGTGGTGCTGGTGACCGTCCTGGCCAGTGCCACCGCCGGGTTCTGTGAGCACGAGGCGGGCGAGATCATCGGCATCGCCTACGCCACCCAGCTGTCCGGGATCGCGGCGGTGACCATAGTGCGGCTGTTCTCCACCGTGATGGAGCTGCGTGAGGCCCAGGAGGAACTGGCCCACTCGGCGGTGGCCGAGGAGCGGCTGCGCTTCGCCCGCGATCTGCACGACCTGCTGGGCCACTCCATCTCGCTGATCGTGGTCAAGGCGGAGGCGGTGCGCCGGTTCGCCGACCATGACCCGGAGACGGTCAAGCGGCACGCCGGTGACATCGAGTCGGTCGGCCGTACCTCGCTGGAGGAGATCCGGGAGGCGGTGTCCGGCTACCGGGAGCGGGCGCTGAAGGCCGAGCTCAAGGGGGCCGAACTGGCCCTGGCGGACGCCGGGGTGACCGCCCGGATACGGCAGGACGGACCGCCCCTGCCGGCCGGCGCGGAGGCGCTGCTGGGCTGGGTGGTGCGGGAGGGGGTCACCAATGTGATCCGCCACAGCGAGGCCAGGAGCTGCGAGATCGTGGTGGCGCACGGCTCCGAGGCGGTGGAGCTCAGAATCAGCAATGACGGCGTCGCCGCACCCTCGGAGGCGGCGGGGAAGCGGGGCGGCACCCCGGGCCATGGCCTGCTGGGGCTGGCCGAGCGCCTGTCGGCCGCGGGCGGCGCGCTGGACGCGGCCCATGTGCCGGGCGGCGGCTTCCGCCTGGTGGCCAAGCTGCCCGTCGACCGGAAAAGCGAAGTGAGGGTGGGTACGCAGTGATCCGCGTGCTGCTGGCCGAGGACCAGGGAATGATGCGCGGCGCCATCGCGCAACTGCTGGGCCTGGAACGGGACATCGAGGTGGTGGCCCAGGTGGCCTCCGGCGCCGAGGTGGTCGAGGCGGTCCGCGCGGCCAGGCCGCATGTGGCGGTTCTGGACATCGAGATGCCCGGCCGCACCGGTATCGAGGCCGCCGAGGAGCTGCGCCGGGAGCGCCTGGACTGCCGGGTGCTCATCGTCACCACCTTCAGCGGACCGGGCTACTGCCGCCGCGCCCTGGACGCGGGCGCGCTGGGCTTTATGGCAAAGGACAAGCCGGTGGAGGAACTCGCCGACGCCATTCGCCGGGTGAACGCCGGCGAGCAGGTGGTGGACCCGCTGATGGCCGCCGCGGCGCTGGCCGCCGGGCCCAGCCCGCTCACCGCCCGGGAACGCGAGGTGCTCGCCGCGGCCGCCGACGGAGCGCCGGTGATGTCCCTTGCCAAGCGTTTACACCTCTCCGAGAGCACGGTGCGCAACTACCTCTCCTCGGCAACTCAGAAGATCGGTGTGCGGAACCGCATGGAGGCCGTCAACAAAGCGCGCCAGAACGGATGGTTGTAGTACACACCTAAAGCTGCGGGCGGGACCCGGCCGGAATCCCCCGCCGGACTCCGGGTCCTGCCCGCTGACGTTCTGTCATCATCGCTGCTGAGGCGGCATCCCAGGCGAGACAGGGCGTTAACTCGCCCGCAACCGCACCATCAGAGACCGAAGTTGGGCCCTCCGGAAATCCACCCACACGTGGTAGATTTCGGATTGATGAAATTCCACACGAAATTTGGCCGGTTTTTTACGAAGTTGGCCTGCTGAGGGTGGTGGCCCGCCCTGCGGCGGTACCAGCGCGTGGAGAGATGAAAACCCAGCAAGCGGGGGCAACTGGGAACGTGAACAGCAGCGTTGAAGGTGAAAAGGTAACGATCCTCATCGCCGAGGATCACACTCTGCTACGGGAGGCGCTTCGTGAAAGCCTGGAAGGCGAAGACGACCTTGCCGTGATCGGTGAGGCCGGCAGCGGTGAAAGTGCCGTCCAACTGGCCGGCGACTTGCGGCCCGATGTCATCTTGATGGACGTCGAGATGCCGGGCGAAACGATAACCGGGCGCATCCTGCGCATCAAGCGGAACGCTCCCGGGACGCGGGTGATCATCCTCACCATGCATGATGAACCGCGCCTGGTGAAAGAGCTGCTGAATTGCGGTGTGCACGGTTATCTGTTGAAGACCGTGTCCCGTATGGAGCTGATTTCGGCCATCCGGGCGGTGACCCGGCACCCGGACCGTCTCGTGGTGTCGGTGTCCCAAAGAAGTCTGGATTTCAACAACGAACCGGCGCATGGTTTGACGCAGCGTGAGGTGGACGTTCTCGGTCATGTCGCCGAGGGGCTCAGCAATGCGCAGATAGCCGCCCGCCTGTTCATTGCGGAGGGCACGGTAAAACGTCATCTCCGCAATATTTTCGACAAACTTGGCGCCGCCTCGCGAACCGAAGCGGTGAACAAGGCGTCCCAAGCCTCGTTGCTGCGGGGGAACTTCGGCGGCCCCTGGCGCCGCGCCGCCGGCTGACCACCGGACGCGGGGCGCGATCTCTGCTCCAAGCACGCTCAAGCGCCCCGCCCCAGCATCGTCGTCATGACGAGGCTGGGACTGGAAGGGCGGGTCGCCCTGGTGACCGGGGCGACCCGCGGGCTGGGCCTGGCGACCGCGCGCAAACTGTGCGCCAGCGGTTGCCGGGTCTACCTCAACTACGCACACTCCGAGGACGACGCCCGGGCGGCCGTCGACTCGCTGGCGGGCCTGCCCGGCACCGCCACCGCGCTGCGCACCGATGTGGCCCGGCCCGAGGGCGTCCAGGAGGCCATCCGGCAGGTGGCCGAGGAGCATGGCGCCCTGGATGTGTTCGTCCACAACACCTCCGCGCTGCGCCCGATGCCGGCCACCGGGCTGGACCTGGACGCCTTCCGCGCCGGCCTGGAGGTCTCGCTGCTGCCGCTGCTGAGCGCCGCCCCCGCACTGGCCGGGGCGATGGCCGAGGGCACCGGCCGGATCGTGGCGGTCTCCAGCACCGGCGCCGGCCGGGTGGTGCCCGGCTATGCCGCCCTGGGACTGGCCAAGGCCGCCCTGGAGAGTTTTGTCCGCTACCTGGCCGTGGAACTGGCCGCCCGGGGCATCGCGGTCAACGCCGTCTCAACGGCCAAGCTGGACAAGGGCGATGACACCCTGCGGCCGGAGGCCGTCCAGGCGCTGGCCGCCCGTACCCCCGCCGGACGGCTGACCGTGCCCGCCGATGTGGCCGACGCCATCGCCCTGCTGTGCACCGACGAGGCCGCCTGGATCCATGGCCAGGTGCTCACCGTGGACGGCGGCCTGGGCCTGCGCGCCTGAGGCGCGGCGGGAGGAGACTTCGATGAGCGACGAGATCAAGACGGATTTCTGTGTGGTCGGCGGCGGCCCCGCCGGCCTGGCCCTGGCCCTGATGCTGCTGCGCTCGGGTGTCCGGGTGGTGCTGGCCGAGCGGTCCATGTCCCTGGACCGGGAGTACCGCGGCGAGATCCTCCAGCCCGGCGGAATGATGATCCTGGACGGGCTGGGGGCGCTGGAGGGCGCCAAGGCGCGCGGAGCCATCGAGCACGACCGGTTCAAGCTGGTGGAGGGCCGGCGCACCCAGCTGGACATCGACTACCGCAAGCTCCCCGCCCCCTATGACCACCTGCTGAGCATCCCCCAGCGGCACCTGCTGGCCGAACTGCTGGAGCGCTGCCGGGAGTACGAGGGCTTCACCCTGCTGGCCGGCGGCAAGGCCACCGACCTGCTGGAGGAGGACGGCGCGGTACGCGGCGTACGGGCCAAGGGCCCGGACGGCGAGTACACCGTGCACGCCCACTGTGTGATCGGCGCCGACGGCCGCTACTCCAAGGTCCGCCGGCTGGCCGGCATCGAGAACATCCGCAATGACGTCTTCGACTTCGACGTCCTGTGGTTCAAGCTGCCCGCCCCGCCCCTGCAAGGCGCGCCGGACGTCCAGATCTTCCGCTACGAGGGCAGCCCGGTGATCGTCTACCGGTCCTGGCCGGACAGCCTCCAGCTCGGCTGGACCCTGCCGCACAAGGGCTACCGGGAGATCGCCGCCCAGGGCATCGAGCATGTCCGGGCCGAGATCGCCCGCGCCGTCCCGCCCTTCGCGGACCTGATCCGCTCCGGCGTCACCAGCCTGCACGACCTGACCCTGCTGGATGTCTTCGCGGGCACCGCGGAGCGCTGGGTGCGCGACGGGCTGGTGCTGATCGGCGACGCCGCCCACACCCACAGCCCGCTGGGCGCCCAGGGCATCAACCTGGCGCTGCAGGACGCCGCGCTGCTGCACCCGGTGCTGCTGGACTCGCTGCGCGAGGGCCGGGCCGACGCGGCCCTGCTGGGGCGCTACGAGGAGGCCCGGCGCCCCACCATCGACGCCGTGATGCGGATGCAGGTGATGCAGGCCAAGGGCATGCTGGCGCGGGACGGCGGCCCGGCGTCGGTGCTGCGGCCGCTGATCGGCAAGGTCATCACCAAGACCCCGATCGGCATGAAGATCACTCGCCGGATCGCACACGGCCCCACGCCGGTGCGGGTGCGCAACGAACTGTTCGTCGCCTGACCCTGCCTGACCTTCGTCCGAAGGAGAACCAGCCATGCGCTTGATAGACATCTCGTCCCCGGTGGACGCCTCCGGCTGGGAGCCCGAGCCGATCTCCCACACGGTGATGTCCCCCGCCGAGGGGGCCACGCATATGAGCGAGGAGATGCGCGCGCACTTCGGTATCGAGTTCGATGCCTCGGTGCTGCCGGACGGCGAGCTGCTGTCCATCGACACCCTCAGCCTGACCACCCACACCGGCACCCATATCGACGCCCCCTCGCACTATGGCTCGCGCGGGCCGGGCGGGGCCCGGCCCCGGAACATCGACGAGATGCCGCTGGAGTGGTTCCACAACCCCGCAGTGGTGCTGGACCTCACCGGCTGTGAACCGGGCGCGGTGGACGCGGACTTCATCGCCAAGCGGCTGGCGGACATCGGGTACGAGCCCAGCCCGCTGGACATCGTGCTGCTGAAGACCGGCGCCTCCGAACTGGTCGGCAAGCCCGAGTACTTCACCAACTTCGTGGGGCTGGACGGCTCGGCCGTCAACCTGCTGATGGACATGGGGGTCCGGGTCATCGGCACGGACGCCTTCAGCCTGGACGCGCCGTTCACCGACATGATCCGGCGCTACCAGGAGAGCGGGGACCGCAGCGTGCTGTGGCCGGCCCACTTCGCGGGCCGCGAGCGGGAGTTCTGCCAGATCGAGCGGCTGGCCAACCTGGACGCGCTGCCGCCCTTCGGCTTCACGGTCTCCTGCTTCCCGATCAAGGTGGTCGGCGCCGGGGCGGGCTGGGCCCGCGCGGTGGCCATGCTGGAGGAGTAGATTCCGTCGCCGGGTTCCCCGCGCCCCACCAGGGGCGCGGGGCGGCTCTCCCATGCGGCTCCGCCGCGTGGGCGCGACCAGCCCATAACGGCCCGCACCCGGCACACCCGCTCAGCCCCGCAGCTCCGCCTCCCGCAGCTCACGCCGGGAGATCTTGCCGTTGTGGGAGCGCGGAACGGCATCCACGAAAACCAGCCGCTCGATGTGCTCGTAGTACGGCACCTGCGAGTTCACAAAAGAGCGGATCTCCTCGGCGGAGGCATCCGCGCCCTCCGCCCGTACCACCAGGGCATGCGCCACCGAACCGCTCTCCGCGTGCGGGAAGTCGTAGACAACCCCCTCCCGGACCGCGGCATGCCGCGCCAGCACCCGCTCGATCTCAGCCGGCGACACCAGCCAGTTGTCGTGCTTGAAGACATCCTTGAGCCGGTCCACCAGGAACAGCCGGCCCTCCTCGTCCTGGTAGCCCAGGTCACCGGTGGCGAACCAGCCCTCCTCGTCCAGCGGCGAGGGCAGACCCAGATAGCCCTTCATCAACTGGGGCCCGCGCACCAGCACTTCGCCCTTCTCGCCGGCGGCCAGCGGCTCCCGGCTGTCCACCCCGACGATCCGGCACTCGGTGCCGCCGCCCACCACCTTGCCCACCGAGCCGTGCACCGGCCCGGACAGGGTGTCCGAGTGGGTCAGCGGGGAGGTCTCGGCCAGCCCGTACCCCTGGGCCACCGGAATCCCGAAGTGCGCCGAGAGCGCGGCCGCGGCGGCCGTCGGCAGGCCGGTGCCGCCGGACATGATGCCCCGCACCGTGGTCAGCTTCAGGCCGGGCAGCCGGGGGTCCTCGGCCAGCCGGATCAGCCGCACCGGCAGGCTGTAGTAGTGGCTGGCGCCCTGCTCATTGGCCATGGCGAGGGCTGCCGCCGAGTCCGGTGCCGCGCACAGCACCTGTCCGGCGGCGGCCGCGACGCCCGCGTTGAGGTGCATCGGGTGGAAGTTGGGCAGATGGTTGAGCATCCGGCTGTCGCCGTCCAGGCCGTGCGCCTCGGCGATCTGCGCCGCGTTGACCACCAGGTTGCGGTGGGTGAGCTGAACGGCCTTGGCCGGTCCGGTGGTTCCGCTGGTGAACTGGATGCAGGCCACGTCGTCCGGCTGGTACGCGGACCGTCCGGCGGCCTGCGGCCCCTCGCCCAGCAGCTCCTGGAACGCCTCGGTGCCCAGCACGATCCGCCGCCGGACGTGGTCCGGGGTCCCCTCCTGGTCCAGGCGCTCGGCGATCTCCGGCGAGGAGATCAGCACCTTGGCCCCGGAGAGGGTGAGCACATGCCGCAGCGCGGGGCCGCGCAGCAGTGGGTTGACGATGGCGATCACACAGCGGGCGCGGGCGATGCCGTAGTACGCGGCCGCGAACTCCGGGTCCAGCGTGGAGACCAGGGCCACCACGTCCCCGGGCTCGGTGCCGGCGGCCAGCCCGGCGGCCACGGCGGTGGCCGTGGCGTCCAGCTCGGCGAAGGTGACGGTGCGGTCCGCGGTGACGATCGCGGGGCGGTCCGGCGCCGAACGGGCGGCGTCGCCCAGCAGGGCGTCGAGCGGGCGGTTGTCATTGGCGAACACCATGGGTCAGGCTCCATCCGCGATGGTGAGGGGTGTGCCGTCCCAGCCTGGCCAGTGCCCGCAGGGCGCCGCTCGAAGCCCGTTCGACCCCGGCCCGCGGGGCGTCGAACCGCCCTGGATTCCGCCTCCAATGCCGCTGCGGACCCTGATGGGGTCGGGAGACGAGTGCGGAGAGGACCGGAACACGGTATGAGCGACGGAACGAGCGGCCCCGCGCAGGTACTGATAGCGGGCGCCGGACCGGTCGGACTGACCATGGCCCATGAGCTCACCCGCCGGGGGGTCCGGGTCCGGGTGGTGGACGCCGCGGACGGCCCCGCGGTGACGAGCCGGGCCGTCGCCACCCACGCCCGGTCCATGGAGGTCTACGACCAGATGGGCGTGGCCCCCCAACTGCTGGCCCGGGGCCGGAAGATGCAGGCGTTCAGCATGCACAAGAGCGGCACCCGGCTGGCCCGGATGAACGCCGACTACAGTGCCCTGCCCACCCGTTACCCGCAGACCACGCTGATGGAGCAGGCGGTCACGGAGGGGGTCCTCCGGGAGGCCCTGGCCGAGCTGGGCGTCAAGGTCGAATGGGGCGTAAAGCTCGGGGAGTTCAGCCAGGAGGGCGAGCAGGTCACCGCCACCCTGCACCACTCGGGCGGCACCGAGGAGACGGTGACGGCGCCCTGGCTGGTGGGCTGCGACGGCGGCCACAGCCATGTGCGCAAGACCCTGGGCCTCAGGCTGATCGGCGACTCCACCGAGACCTGGCTGATCGCCGACGCCGAGGTGGACATGGACGTCCCCGACGACTCCATCCACTGGCTGCATGTCGAGGGCGGCACCATCATGGCCGTCCCCTTCCCGGAGACCGGCAAGTGGCGGCTGCTGGACACGGTGGACGTCAACTACGGCGGGGACCCCGCAGAGGTGGCCAAGCGGTTCTCCCGCAAGCTCAGCAAGGGCTTCGGGGTCCGGGCGAAGGTTTATGAGCCCAGCTGGGTCTCGGTGTTCACCATCCAGCAGCGGATGATCGAACGGATGCGGGTGGGCCGCTGCTTTGTCGCCGGCGACGCCGCGCATGTCCACAGCCCGGCCTCCGGCCAGGGCATGAACACCGGTGTCCAGGACGCCTTCAACCTGGCCTGGAAGCTGGCCATGGTGGTGCACGGCCAGGCCGCCGAGTCGCTGCTGGACAGCTACAGCGCGGAGCGGGTGCCGGTGGGCAAGGTGCTGCTGGGCGCCACCCGGACCGCCACCGCGCTGGTCGCGCTGAAGGGCGCGCTCCAGGAGATCATGCTGCCGGTGGCGTTCGGGGTGGTGCGCAATGTGCCGCCGCTGAAGAGCCGCATCGAGCGCAAGATCATGGCGGCGATGTCGGGTCTGAAGCTGTCCTATCCCGACAGCCCGCTGACCGTCCCGGCGGCCGGTGCCCCGGACGGGCAGCTGCCCCGGCCCGGCGACCGGGCCGCCCGGTTCGGCGCCGCCGAGGTCGAACACTCGCCCGGCTGCGCGGAGTTGGTCTCGGCGCTGCGGGATCCTCGCTGGACGCTGCTGGTCTTCCCGTCCGCGGGTGGGGGCTCCGACGCGGCTGACGCGGTGCGGGCGTCTGTGGCGTGGGTGTCGGTGCGGGTGGCCGGCGACGATCTGCCCGACCCGGATGCGGGGCTGCGGCGGGCTCTGGGCGTGGGTGCGCAGGGTTGGCTGCTGATCCGGCCGGACGGTTATGTCGCCGCGCGCGGCGAGGCGGTTTCCGCTGACGCGTTGAAGGGTGCCGTGTCCTTCGGCTGGGCCAGGTGACCGTCTCGGCCGGCTGAGTTGTCTTTCGGGTGCGGGTGCTGCGTGGCTGGTCGCGCAGCACCCGCACCCCTGAGGGCGCCCCTTCGGGGCGCGTCCGGGGGCGTGCCCAAGGGGGGCGTACCCGGCACATACGACTGCCCCCGTCCCGCGGGGGCGCTGGACGGGGGCAGTCGGTCTGGGGAGGCCGGGATCAGGCGAGGTCGTCGCGGGTGACCTGGCGGTCCTGGACCAGCCAGTTGTCACCGTCGCGGACCAGTTTGTCCGCACACACGGTGCTGACCCGGATCGCGGCCTGGCCGCCCCGCGGGGTCTCGATCACCAGCGCGTAGCAGCGGGCAACGACCGCGTCCTGGTCGCCGGACTCCACCGAGACCATGCCCAGCCAGTGGCGCCGCTGGATCTGCTTGGCCGCGTACTCCTCGGTGGCCTTGCGGGCCGCCGCCTCGATGGCGGTCCGGCCGGTGACCGGCTCCGGGTGGGCGTTGGCGGCGAACACGCCGTCCTCGGTGAAGGTGGCGGCCCACTCCGCGACCTTGCCGTCGTCGAGGAGCTGCATCTGCTGGGCGTAGAACTGCTGCACCTGGTAGTAGAGCGTGGCAGCGTCGACTGCGGTCACGATCGGGTCCTCTCTCGGCTCTGAACTCGCCTTTCGCAACCGATGGTGCGGTGGTCCGTTCGCACCGCTGTCGAGCGCGGGTGGAAGCACCGGCCGGTCCCGCCCCGGATCAAGGCCCCCTCGAACCGACTTCAAAGCGGCCCCGACAACGCCCGGACATGCTCGGCCCGGAGAGAAGTTTCCGAGGGGAGCACACCGAGCATGACTGACACCGCCACCCAGCAGAAGGTCGCCCTGATCACCGGCGGCACCAGCGGCATCGGCCTGGCCTCGGCCCGGGCGCTCGGCCGGGCCGGGATGAAGGTCTTCATCTGCGCACGGAACGCCGAGTCCGTGGAGCTCCGGGTCAAGGAGCTGCGCGCGGAGGGCCTGGAGGCCGATGGCGCGGTCGCCGATGTGACCGACGCGCAGGGCGTGCTGGACCTGGTCCGCACCGTCGTGGAGCGGCACGGCCGGATCGATGTGCTGGTCAACAACGCGGGCCGCAGTGGTGGTGGCGTCACCGCCGACATCGCCGACGAGCTGTGGGACGACGTCATCGCCACCAACCTCACCAGCGTCTTCCGGCTGACCCGCGCCGTGCTGCGCGAGGGCGGCATCCGCGAGCGCGGCTGGGGCCGGATCATCAATATCGCGTCCACGGCGGGTAAGCAGGGTGTGGTGCTGGGTGCTCCGTACTCGGCGTCCAAGCATGGGGTGGTCGGTTTCACCAAGGCGCTGGGCAATGAGCTGGCGCCGACCGGGATCACGGTGAACGCGGTGTGCCCGGGTTATGTGGAGACGCCGATGGCGCAGCGGGTGCGGGCCGGTTACGCGGCCGCGTATGAGACGTCCGAGGACGCGATTCTGGAGAAGTTCCAGGCGAAGATCCCGCTGGGCCGTTACTCCACGCCCGAGGAGGTGGCCGGTCTGGTCGGTTACCTGGCCTCGGACACCGCCGCTTCCATTACCTCCCAGGCGCTCAATGTCTGCGGCGGTCTGGGCAACTTCTAAGGGACTCAAGAGACATGACTATTCGTGAGGTTGAGCACGAGATCACGGTGGCGGCGCCGGCCGCCGAGGTGTACCGCCTGATCGCCGAGGTGGAGAACTGGCCGCTGATCTTCCCGCCGAGTGTGTATGTGGAGCAGGAGCCGCTGGGGGAGGGCCAGGAGCGCATCCGGATCTGGGCGACGGCCAATGGGTCGGCCAAGAACTGGACTTCGCGGCGAACGCTGGACCCTCAGGGGCTGCGGATCACTTTCCGGCAGGAGGTGTCGGCTCCGCCGGTGGCGTCGATGGGCGGCACCTGGATCATCGAGCCGCTGTCGGACGCCGAGTCGCGGATCCGGCTGCTGCATGACTACCGGGCCATCGACGACGATCCGGAGAAGCTGGCCTGGATCGATCAGGCCGTGGACCGCAACAGCCGCTCCGAACTGGCCTCCCTCAAGGAGAACATCGAGCGCGCCACCGGCGCCGAGGAGTTGACCTTCTCCTTCGAGGACACCATCCGCATCGCCGGTTCGGCCAAGGATGTCTATGACTTCATCAACGAGGCCCAGCTGTGGACCGAGCGGCTGCCGCATGTGGGCCGGGTGGAGCTGACCGAGGACACCCCGGGCCTGCAGACGCTGGAGATGGACACCGTCGCCAAGGACGGTTCCCAGCACACCACCAAGTCGATCCGGGTCTGCTTCCCGCACGAGAAGATCGTCTACAAGCAGATCACCCTGCCCGCGCTGATGGTGCTGCACACCGGCTACTGGCGGTTTGTGGAGGACGGCGACGGGGTGCTGGCCACCTCGCAGCACACCGTCACCCTCAACACCGCCAACATCACCAAGATTCTCGGCCCGGAGGCCGGGGTCACCGAGGCCCGCGAGTTTGTGCACAGCGCGCTGAGCACCAACTCCCGCGCCACGCTGGGCCACGCCCAGCGCTACGCCGAGCAGCGCCACAGCTGACCGCCGAGCCCGCCGAACAACTCACCGGAAGGCAGGACATGTTCACCGTCATCAACACCTTCACCCTCAAGAACCCCGAGCAGGCGGCCGAGTTCGAGGGCCGCTTCCTGGAGCACGTCGAGTGGATGCGCGCCCAGGAGGGCTTCATCGGCCACCAGGCGGTCCGGCTGGCCGAGCGCCCCGAGGTCTATGTCAACCTCGGCTGGTGGCGTGAGCCGGGCGTCTTCCAGGCCGTCCTGGCCAGCGAGACCTTCCAGGCGCACGCCAAGGAGTTCCACCAGCTGGTGGAGGTCGTCGCCGACCCCTCGATGAACGCCGTCACCGTCAACGAGGGCCACACCGAGGGTGAGGTGATCGTGGTCGAGCACTGGACCACCGAGGCCGAGGCCGCGGAGTTCGAGGCCGCCTACCGGGCGTACGCCGAGGCGGCCGGCGGCTTCACGCGGCTCGACCTCAGCCGTGCGCTGATGCGTCCGGGCGCCTTCACCGCCACCACCTGGTGGCCCTCGGAGGACGCCTACGCCAAGGCCACGGCCGGCGAGCAGTACGCCGCGGTGGCCAAGCTCGGTGAGGTCCGCGCCGAGCGCGCGGTGCATGTGGCGCGTAACGCCGCTCCCGCCAACTGACCCCCCACAAACGGCTGAAGGGCCCGGCATCCGCCGGGCCCTTCAGCCGTTCGCCGTTCGCCGCGGCCGGGTCAGGCCGTGGCCTCCTCGCGGACCACGGTGAACTCCTCGGCCCCGGCCAGCGCCGGCGCACCGGCCGCGGCGCGGAAGGACTCGGCGTCCCGCCACCAGGTCAGCAGGTAGAGGGCGTCCTGGTCGTCCTCGTCCTCGGCGCGCACCCGCACCAGCTGGTCGGCCAGCAGGCCGTCGGTGGAGCGCAGCGCGGCCACCGCGGCGGTGGTCTCCGTCAGCGCCGCCTCGGCGTCGCCCTCGACGGCGAACCGGGTCAGGCCCAGGACGCCGGCGGCCGCCTCGGCGAAGCCGCCGTCCACGGTGCTGCCGTTGACCTTCTCGTGGCGGGCTATGGAGAAGTAGCGGATGCCCACGTTGCGGAACAGGGCCGGGTCGCCCATCAGGTTGCGCCGCGCGTCCTCGTCCTGCCACCAGGAGGTGATCAGGTACTGGCCGTCCTGCGCGGTGGCGGCGGCGAAGCTCAGCCGCAGGGCGCCCTCGGCCTCGTTGAAGACCTTCACATGGTCGGGGAAGACCTCCTCGAACTCCTCGTTGTCACCGCCGAGGTCGGGCCGGATGGTGAAGCGGGCGATCGATACGGTCAGGCCGGTCGCGTTCTGGGTCATGGCCGGGGTGCTGCCTTTCTGTCTTTCCGTGAAATGCCGGGGAGGTCAGTGCTGAAGCTGAGCCGGTGCGTAGGCCGGCACATATTGGTCGAGCACGTCTCGGTAGTAGTCGGGACCGAAGCCCATCCGGCCGACCGAGGGCACCAGTCGGGCCAGCTTCTCGGTGGAGACCGGCTGGGCGCCGGAGCCGTCGGTGAAGTGGTGTTCGGCCCGTACGCCCAGGCAGGACTCGATGCGGCCGACGATGTCCTCCACCGGCACCGCGCTGCCGGAGGCGACGTTCACCACCTCGCGGGTGATGCCGCTGCCCAGCAGCCCGTCGACGATCTGCACCACGTCCACCACATCGATGACGTCCCGCTGGGCGCCGCGGTGGATCCGTACGCTCCCGCCGGCCACCTGCCGCACCAGCGAGGGCAGCAGTTGGTGGGGCGGCTGCAACGGGCCGACCACATGCGCCAGGCGCAGGATCAGGTAGTCGGCGCGGGAGCTGGCGATGGCCGCCTCCAGCGCGAGCTTGTGCCGCCCATAGGGGGTGGACGGTCTGACCGGCCCGTCCTCCCGGCCGGCACCGCTCTGCGGCAGGGAGTACATGCCGGTGGCGGCGGTGGAGAAGAAGACCAGCCGCTCACCGCTCTGCTCACAGCGCTGTACGGCCTGGTAGACCAGGTCCACCTCGCGGGTGAAGTCGGCCTGTGAGGTGTCCCCGGCCGCCGACACCCCCGCGGCCAGCAGTACGACGTCCGGGTGGACGTCGGCCAGCGGCCGCAGGTGCCCGGCGAGGAAACCCCGTCCGATGATCTCCAACTTGGTTCCCCTCAGCTGTGTGCGGCGAGTTCTACGAGTTCGGGTACCAGCGCGACGGGGGACGGCATCCCGGCGGCCGCGTCCCTGAGGACGCTCGCGGCCTTGGGGTACCGGTCGTCGCCGAGCAGCTCCAGCACGGCCTGCCGCACCTGGTCCGGATCGTCCTGGTCCCGGGGGTCGTCCAGCGCCAGCGCCGTCCCGACCGCCGCCAACCGTTCCGCGTGGTGGAATTGGTCGCCGATCTGCGGCAGCACCAGCTGGGGAACCCCCAGGGCGGTGGCGGTCATCGAGGTGCCCGCACCGCCGTGGTGGACCAGCAGGTCGCAGTCGGCCAGGAAGAGGGTCAGCGGAGTGGGGTCCACATACCGGACGTTGGCCGGCGCCTCACCGACCAGCTTCCGGTCCCGCTGCCCAATGGTGACCAGCACCTCCGTCTCCGGCAGCCGGCCACAGGCGGCGATCACCTGCCGGAACAGCCCGGCGCCGTTGAGCCGCAGCGTCTGGTTGCCCAGGCTGACGCAGACCCGCCGCCGCCCCCCGGTGCGCCGCGCCCATGAGGGAAGCACACCGGCACCGTTGAACGGTACGTAGCGCATCGGCCGGCCCGGCGCCGCCTCGGGCAGCTGGAGCCCGGGCGGGCAGGGGTCCAGGATCAGATCCGGCTCCGGCAGGCCCGGCAGGCCCAGCTCCCGGCACATCGGCCCCAGCAGCTTGGCGGCCAGCCGGGTCAGCGGACCGCTGAGCGGGTCCACCCCCCACCGGTGCCGGACCAGTGGCACGCCCAGCGCCCCGGCCACCACCGCCCCGGCGAAGTCGACCTCCTCCGAGACCACCAGGTCCGGCCGCCACTCACGGGCGAACTCCAGGTACTCCGGCAGTACTTCCCGGTCGTCGATGATCCAGGCGTCCCAACCGGTCTCGATCCGGCCGAACATGGCGCGGCCGAAGGCCTGGGCCGGCCGGATGCCCTCCGGCAGATAGGCGCTGATCCGGGCGTTGATGTCGATCTCCCGGCCGCGGGTCACCACGCCCAGACCGGCGGCCAGCGGACCGGCCGCCATGTCCGGACGGCCCAGACCCAGCACCTCGTGCCCGGCCGACCG
The DNA here is from genome assembly GCF_044593195.1 of Streptomyces sp. NPDC052396. Lineage (NCBI taxonomy): Bacteria > Bacillati > Actinomycetota > Actinomycetes > Kitasatosporales > Streptomycetaceae > Streptomyces > Streptomyces sp. NPDC052396. The sequence goes on along the minus strand of NZ_JBIUAW010000020.1, from coordinate 49,258 downwards.
CAGTGCCTGGCCGAGCGCCGACATCGCCGCGAAATGCGAGGCCGTCGGACTGCTCATCATCAGTACGCGCACGTGCGGGCTCCGTTATCGGGTGAGTTGCTCAAGCACCGGGACCAGCTCGGCCGGCGACTGCTGGGCCGCCATGGAGTCCGCCAGGTCCCGGGCCGCCTTGTGGAAGCGTTCCTCCTCCAGCAGGGTGCGCACCGCCTCGCGCACCACCGCCGGGTCGTCCTGCTCCGCCGCGTCCTCGATGGTCAGACCGGCGCCATAGGCGGCCAGCCGGGTACCCATCTCGGGGTGGCCGATCCACTGCGGCAGCACCAGCTGGGGCACGCCCAGACCGCAGGCGGTCAGTGCGGTGCCCGGGCCGCCATGGCTGACCAGCAGGTCGCAGCTGTCCAGGAACAGGTTGAGCGGAGTGGTGTCCACCAGCCGGACGTTCTCCGGCAGTTCGCCGATCGCCTCGTGGAACTCGGCTGCGGCGGTGACTATCACCTCCACGTCGTCCATCCCCTGGAAGGCCTCGATCACATGCTTCTGCAGCGGCACACCGTTGAACAGCAGCGTCCGGTTGCCCAGGCTGACGCACACCCGGCGCGGACGGTTGCGGCGGCGGGCCCAATCGGGCGCCTTGCCACTGCCGTTGAACGGCACATGCCGCACCAGGTGGTCCGAGACCACCCCGGGCATCTGCAGCTCCGGCGGACACGGGTCGACGACCACCGTGGGGCCGGCATAACCGTCCAGGCCCATCCGGCGGCAGGCCGCCTCGAAGTACTCCGGCGCCGAGGCATGGGCCCGGTCGGTGCAGGTGTCCGGGCCCAGCCGGTGGTGCACCGAGGGAACGCCCAGCGCCGCGGCCACCATCGGGCCGGCGAACTCCATCCGATCGGAGATCACCAGGTCCGGCTTCCACCACTGGGCGAACTCCAGGTAGCGGGAGAGCAGATAGCGGGCGTGGATCTGCCACATCCGGGCGGACATCATCAACGACTGCGGGGTGGGCAGGCCGGCCAGCTCCACCAGTCGCTTGTCCCCCTTCAGTTGGCGCAGCACCAGGTCGTCGGTGTGGTACGCCTCGCCCACCCGCGCAAAGCCCAGCCCGGCGGACTCCACGGTCGAAGCCAGGTCCGGCTGGCCCGCGACGATCACCTCGTGCCCGGCGGCACGCATCGCCCAGGCGAGCGGGATCACATGCGTGATGTGCGAGGGGTGGGGGATAGCCGTCACAAGAACGCGCATAGGGTCTCGCAGACTCGATAGATAGCTGGGGAGGGAGAGTTGGCGACCGCGGCCGGACCGGCCGGGTCAGCGGTCCTTGACCGCGACCAGCACCACGTCATTGCCGATGGTGACGATGTTGTGGAAGCCGGCCACCCTGAAGCCCGCCTTCTCCACCCAGGTGCGGTACTCGTCGACCGTGTACTCGGTGCCGCCCGTGGTCAGTGCCACATTCAGGCTGCCCAGCAGGGAGTGCAGGTCCGGCTTGGCCGGGTCCAGCATCTGGTCGTAGATCACCAGCGCGCCACCGGGACGGATCACCGGGAACGCCCGCTCCACCAGCTCCTGGGCCTGGTCCGCCGGCCAGTCGTGCAGCACATGCCCGAAGATCAGCACATCGGTCTCGGGCATCGGGTCGGCGAAGAAGTCACCGCCGTGGAAGCGCACCCGGTCCTTGGTGCCCAGGTTCTCCATGTGCTCGTCGAACACCGGCTCAACCGCGGGCAGTTCGAAGACACCGCCGGTCAGGTGCGCGTGCTCGCGCACGATCTGCGCGGCCAGGTTGCCGCGGGCGCCGCCGACGTCCACGAAGGAGGTGTACTGGCTCCAGTCCAGCAGCCCGGCGAGCTGGGGGCCGACCATGGCGTGGGCCGAGTCCATGTGGGCCAGGAACTTCTTGGCCATCTCCGGGTTCTCGTACAGCTTCTTGAACGGGTCGGGCCCCAGCGTGCGGCCGGCCTTGGGCTCACCGTCCTTGAGCGCCTCGGTGAGCTTGCCCCACATGGGGTAGTGCCGCTGGGAGGCGACCCGGCAGAGGTCGCCCATATAGCCATCCGCACCGGGCACCAACAGACGCTGGGCCGCGGGGGAGTTGGCGTAGGTGCCGTCGTCCGCCTTGCTCAGCAGGTCAAGCGCGACCAGCGAGTCAAGGAAGTGCTCGGAGAGACGGGGGTGCAATCCGAGCACTTCCCTGATCTGCGCCTCACTCGCCGGTCCCTTGGCGAGGAGATCGAAGACGCCCAGCTCCACAGCACTGTGAAGGAGCCTGGACTGGGCGTAGGCGTTGCTGAGCCGGCCAATGGCCACGGCTTCCGCGATGGCTTCCAAGTCCGCTGTCACTTCGGGGGCCTTCCCGTTCGGTCGATCCACGTCCGGTCATGGTCACCACGCCGGTTAGAGGATCCCTCAAGGCCCGTTATCCGCTTACTGGTTCTTCTTGCGGATCACATTCCGGTAGTAGCCGATGCAGAAGAGGATGGCACCGATTCCCAAGCCGGCCCACATCATGTCCGTACTCCCATTCGTTCGTCGCCCTGTCGGCAGTAGCCATGTTGTCCGGGGCGGTGGGGCCGGGACAAGGGACATATATGCGGGCTTCGACGGTATAAATGTCGTGCCCGGGCCGGACCGGCCGGGCCGGCCGCCCGCTAGGCCGCCCCTCCAGGCCGCCTCGAATGCCCTGGATCACCCTGACCGCATGCGGGAAAACCAGGACGACATCGATTTCGGACTCTTCTTCTTCGCGGCGGTGGGCGACCAGTCGGCCGCCACCTACCGGCTGATGCTGGACAGTGCGCGCGAAGCCGACCGGCTGGGTTTCTCCTTTGTCTCCACGCCGGAGCGGCACTTCCACCGGTTCGGCGGGGCGTTCCCCAACCCGGCCGTCTCCTGCGCCGCCATCGCCGCGGTGACCGAGCATGTCCAGGTCCGCGCCGGCAGCGTGATCACTCCGCTGCACCCCACCGCCCGGGTGGTGGAGGACTTCGCCATGGTCGACGGCATCTCCGGCGGCCGGGTGGGGATCTCGGTGGGCTCCGGCTGGAACGTCAATGACTTCGTACTGGCCAAGGACGAGTTCGAGACCCGCCGCGAGCGCATGGTGAAGGACATTCACCTGATCCGCGAGGTGTGGGCCAACGGCAAGTGGCGGGACACCAACTCCAAGGGCACCGAAGTGGAGTTGGATGTCTTTCCCCGCCCGGTGCAGCCCGAGCTGGACATCTGGATCACCGCCTCGCGCAGCGAGGAGACCTTCCGCCAGGCCGGTGAGCTGGGCACCAACCTCCTCACCCACCTGGAGAACCAGGACCCCGAGGCGCTGGCCGCCAAGATCGCCGTCTATCGCGAGGCCCGCAAGCTGGCCGGCTGGTCCGGCCCCGGCAAGGTCACGCTGATGATGCACACCTTCGTCGCCGACACCGACGAGGAGGCCCGCTCCTACGCCACCCCCTGGCTCAAGCGCTATCTGCTCACCGCCATCGACCTGGAGGCCAAGGCGGTCAGCTCCGGCGGCCTGATGAGCGGCAGCAAGCAGGGCAGCGACTTCATGTCCGCCGAACACGCCCGGGCCCGGCTGGCCGAGCTGGGCGTCAACCGCTACCTGGACGGCCGTTCGCTGATCGGCTCGGTGGCGCACTGCGCCGAGGTGGTCCGCCGGGTACGTGCGGCGGGCGTGGACGAGATCGCCTGCCTGATCGACTTCGTGGGTGAGCCGGAGCGTGTGGTGGCCGCGCTGACCCCGCTGGCGGAGGTCCACCGCATGGCGGCGGCCGACCGGAGCTGACCGGCCGTCGCGGGCTATGCTGCGGGGGCGGGCCGTTAGCTCAATTGGCAGAGCAGTGGACTTTTAATCCATTGGTTGTGGGTTCGAGTCCCACACGGCCTACCGCCCGATGAGGTCACAGCACCACCTGTGACCTGCATCTTTTCGCCCCGGCTGGGTTTCTCCAGCCGGGGCGAAGGCGTATTTTCCGCCTTCTGCGTGAGCGATGCGTGAGCGGCGGTGTCTCCAGCCGTTGCCGGGCGTGCCCGGGGGACCAGCCGCTCGGCAGCCTCGGCCACCTCCCGATCGACCTCGGGGAGCAGGCTCGTGTACGTATCCGAGGTGAGCTTGATGGAGGACTGCCGCAAGGTCTCCTTGATGGTGTGGATGTCTCCGCCACCTCCATGGATCAGAGTCGCGGCGACGTGGCGCAGATCACGAAGGTTGATCGGTGGCAGTCCGGCCGCCTTGGAGATGCGCCGGAACGCCTCGGACACCTTCTCGGGATGCAGCCAGGAGCCGTCCTCCTCGGTGAAGACCTTGCCCGTGTTGACCCACGCTGCGCCCCACTTGAGACGCTCTTTGTTCTGCCGTACCCGATGGGCCCTCAGAACGGCCACAACGCCGCTGGAGAGGGCGATCGTGCCCGCGCTGCCGTCCGTCTTCGGATCGGACTCGTAGGGCGTCCAGCCGTCCTGTACGAGTTCCTTGGCCACCGTCAGGCTGGCGCCGTCCAGGTCCACGTTCTCCCAGTCCTGGCCCACGCCCTCGCCGCGCCGCAGCCCGCGGTGGGCGACCAGGTGGAAGAAGGCGTACAGCCGGTCCTTCTCGGCTTCGTCCAGGAAGGCGCCAACCTGGATTGGCGTCCACACCATGACGGGGCTCGGCTTCTCGCCGGTCTCAAGCCACCGCTGCACCCGCTCCTCGGTCCACAGCAGCGCCTTGGGTCGCTTCCCGGACTCCAGTTCGACATGCTCGGCCGGATTGAAGGTGATGAGCTGCTGCGCGATGGCCGCGTTCAGGACGGATTCCGCTACTTCCGCAACGAAAGCGACGGCGAACCCTACGCCGTCCCGGAGAACGGTCCCGCCATCGCCGTCCCGCTGCGTGCCAAGGCCCACAGCGCCTCCGGCAGCCTGCGCCAGCACCTGATCCGTGATTACCTCACCACCTACAACCACCCTCCGTCGCAGAGCGCCCTGGCTGACGCCATCGCCGCACTCGACGCGCTGGCCTGTGACGCACCCGAATCCCAGCTCTGGCTGCGCGTCGCGCCCGACCCCGACGATCCCAACGTGACCTGGCTCGACCTCGGCCGGGCCGACGGTCAGTCGGTCCGCATTGCCCCCGGCGAGTGGACCCTCACCTACCCCGACCCCTCGACCGGTCCTGTGTGGCGACGCACCAAGCTCGTGGGCCGACTGCCTCTCCCAGTAAGCCCTACGGGCGGATGGCGAGCGGGTATGGAGGCTTTCGCCGAACTGCTGCCGTTCACCGAGAAGACCCTGCCCCTGGCCGTCGCTTGGCTGCTCGCCGCCCTGCGGCCGAGCATTCCCCGGCCGATCGCCTACCTCACGGGCGAGCAAGGCACTGGCAAGACCACTTCCGGCCGCATGCTCATCGGTCTGCTCGACGGCCCCCGGACCCCGCTGCGCCAGGCACCGACGAACGACAGGGACCTCAGCGTCACGGCAACGGCCGGCTGGACCCTGCCGTTCGACAACCTTTTGAGCATCCCGCTCAAGCTCTCCGAATTCCTGAGCCGGGTGGTCACCGGCAGCGCGGACGTCAGCCGCGCGCTCTACAGCGACAACGACGTCAGCGTGCTGGCCTTCGAGCGCCCCATCCTGCTCACCGGCATCGACATGGGCGCACTGAAATCGGACCTCTCCGAGCGCATGATGCCGCTCGAACTCAGGCCCATCACCAAGCGGCGGACCATCACGGACCTGTGGGGCGGGTACGAGCGGGCGCACCCCGAGATCCTCGGGGCGATGCTGGACCTGGCCGCCCTCGTCTGGGCCGAGCTGCCCCAGGCCGCTGCCGATCTCACCCACCGCCCCCGCATGGCCGACTTCTACGAGATCTTGTACGCACTCGACAGGGTGACCGGCTGGTCGGGCACCAGCACGTACGACGGAGCCCAAAGGGACCTCGTGGACGCGGTCCTCGACGGCGATCCGGCCATCGTCGCGCTGTGTACCTGGGCCCTCGGACCGTCGTTTCCGCGCGAAGGCTGGTCTGGAACCATGACCGACTTGCACGGTTTCCTCTCCGAGCGTGTGCGCCCAGGAGAACCCTTCCCGCGCACAGCAGCATCGCTGAGCGCGTGCCTCAACACCGCGGCGCCGTCGCTGCGACAGCGCGGCATCTACATCACACGCTCCAAGAGCAACAAGAACGGCAGGAAGTACACGATCACCGCTGAGACGTAGGCGGCGTAGCGGTCGACCCCCGCCCCGGGAAGCGAACGGCTCCCGGGGCGCAGGTGTACCCGGGGGACGATCACGGTCAAGAGGGGGACGCTCAGGGGACAGTCACCCGCTGGCACGAGACGCCCCAGAAGGCGGGGGAGCAGGGAATGTGGAGGCTCTGGCCCGCTCGGCTCCGTTGGAGGGGTACGCGGGGACGCTCTATCCCCCTGTCTTCTCTGTTCTGAAAAAGGTGGGGAAAGAAAGGGAGAGGAGACATGGAAGAGCAGCGTCCCCCCACGTCCCCCCAGCCAGTGCATCGCTTCGCGACCGGTCGCGACTGCGCGCGCACGCGCGCGAATAGCACGGACCACTGACATTGTTGGGTCCGAATCAGTGCCGCAGAACCGGTGGGCTGCCCTCCCAAACGGCAAAATAAAGGTCCGTCTGACAGTTTTCCTATATGCGACAGTTTTCGGCCCGCCACCCGTCGGCCTGGGCCAACTTCGTCACCCGTGTGGTGTGAGCGAACCCACATGCCGTCCGTGCTGCTGCCTCGCTGTATGCGCCTTCATCCGTGCATCGGCTTCAACACATCACCGGCGCTCGGACCATCGCTCACCTCTGGTCGGGGGCGGCGTCGAACCGGTACTCGTAGCCGATGACGTGGCGGTACGGCAGGCACCATTCGCCGTACTCGATGATCCCTTGGTCGTCCCACAGGCGGTGGGCTCCGGCGAGTATCGGCGTGCCGGTCTTCAGACCGAGGAAATCGGCCTCGCGGGGCTCGGCGTCCCGGGCGTGCATGTCGTCACGGCCTTCGACGGGGCGCCGGCCGGTGGCTTCGATGATGCGCGGCAGCAGGCCCGGGGCCTTGCCCGCGGCGGTGGACAGCAGGTCGGGCACCAGGACGGCGAACTCGGCCGGGTACCAGGTGACCGCGAGCATGAGCCGCTGCTGGCCCCGGCCGGTGTGCCACTGGCGGCGTACGACCTGGTCGCCTTCGTCGAGGTCGAAGATGTCGGCGACGTACAGGGGCGGGACGACGAGGTGGGCTTCGGTGACGATGACGCTTTCGCCGTCGCCCAGGACGCTGCCGGTCCGCAGGACGCGGGTGATGCGGTCGTAGCCGGAGGACCCGGCCTTCGGCGCGTTGGCGATGTAGGTGCCGCGCTGGCTGGTGCGGATGTAGCCCTCGACCTGGAGCTGTCCGAGGGCCTTTTGCAGGGTGGCGACGGCGACGCCGTGTTCGGCGGCGAGGGTGCGGTGGTTGGGGAGCTTGGTGCCCTCGGGGAGTTCGCCGTCGAGGATGCGGCGGCGGAACTCGGCCGCGAGGCGCATGTAGGGGTGCTGGGCCTCGGTCGGGTTTGCGGATTCCGGAACGTTGTTCACGGCGGCGGCTCCCAAGTGTGGTGTGGCCTAGGTCAGTTGAGTGTACTAGGCCACTCCTTGGTTTTGCATTGAGTGGCCTAGGCCGAGCATCCTTACGGCCTAGGCCGCACGTTCAGTGTCGGGCCGATCACGCATGCCTGGAAGGACTCGCGCCTGTGAGCCACCACGCACAGCACCACCCCCGTCGACGGCTCCGCAAGCCCGTCGATCTCGTCGGGACCATCGCGGCCTGGGTCTACGGCCTCGGCATCGCCGCCACCGTCGCGTGCCTGGGCCTGATGGCCTGCCAGGAGCACGCCGGCAAGGCCCCGCATCTGCCTTCCGGGATCTCGCTCCCGGACCTCACGCAGGAGTGACCACCGCGGCCCGCCGACGGCCACGCTGTCGGCGCCCTTGCCGCTCAGCACACCACCGACCATCGAAGGTGCACTTCCCATGACCGAAACGACCGACCACCCCACCCCGTACCGAAAGCCCTCGGAGATCTTCTCCACCACGGCGTCCTGGTACGTCCGCTACCGGCGCCCGCACCCGCCGGTCCTGCTGGACCTGATCGCGTCCATGGCCCACGAGCACACGGCGGCCCCCCGGATGCTCGACCTGGGGTGCGGCCCCGGCCCCGTCTCCTTGGACCTGGCCGTACGCGGCGTCGACGTCATCGCCCTCGACCCGAGCCCGGAGATGCTGGACGCCGCCCGCGCGGAGGAGAAGGAACGCGGGCTGTCCGGCACCGACTGGCGCCAGGCCACCGCGGAGAACGTGGCCTGCCTCCCCGGAGTACGTGGGGTCTCCGGGGCGGTGGCCGCCGATGCCTTCCACTGGATGGACCGCGAACAGGTCCTGCGGCAACTGGACGAGGTGACGGCACCGGGCGGGTTCGTCGCCCTGCTGTGCTCGCACGCCGCCGGTGCCCCACGGCCGTGGTGGCACGAGCTCATCGGCCAGGTGCGAGCCCGGTTCGTCGGCACCGCCCCGGCAGCCGGCCCACGTGAGTCCTACCGGGTACCCGAGGGAGACCACGAGAGCGTGCTGAGGCGCTCGGCCTTCCACCAGATCACCGTCACACGGGCCGAGCACCTGGTGTCGTACAGCACCGAGGAACTGATCGGCGCCCAGCTGACCTACGCCTACTCCTCCCCGGTAGTGCTCGGCGACCAGCGGTGCGCCTTCGAGGACGCGTTACGCGAAGTGCTGATCGCGGCCGAGCCGTCTGGCCGGTTCGAGTACACGGCGACAGCCGCGCTGATCACCGGCCGCCGTGGCTGAAGCAGGGGTGTCCCGTGCCCACGAGGCGCGGGACACCCGGCACCGGTCAGCCCTTGCCCAGGCGGTGAACGGTCCAGCCGGCCATCGCCCACCGGTCGGTGTCGATGGTGCTGCGCGCGTCGATCAGGACGCGGTCGGCCACGGCCTGGCCGACGGCTTCGGGGTCGGCGTCGGCGAACTGTGGCCACTCGGTGGCCAGCAGCACCGCGGCCGCGTCCCGGGCGGCCTCGATGGCGCTCCCCGCATACGCCAGGTCGGGGTGTCCGGCACGGGCGTTGGCGTTGGCCATCGGGTCGAAGACCGTCACGACCGCTCCGGCATCGTGCAAGCGGTCGGCGACATCGAGGGCCGGGGAGTCGCGGATGTCGTCGGTTCCCGGCTTGAACGCCGCTCCCCACACGGTGACCCTCTTGCCCGTCAGCTCCCCGCCGACCACCGCCCGTACCCGTTCGACGGTGCGCGACCGGCGGTCGCGGTTGATGGCGTCCACGCCCCGCAGGAACGCGAACGAGTCGCCCACGCCGAGTTCTTCGGCACGGGCGGTGAAGGCCCGCACGTCCTTCGGCAGGCAGCCGCCCCCGTATCCGAGACCGGGGCTCATGGCCCGGTGTCCGATGCGGGTGTCGTAGCCGATGGCCTGGGCGACCACGGCCGCATCCGCCCCGGTGGCCTCGCACAGGTTCGCCATCGCGTTGATGAACGAGATGCGGGTGGCGAGGTAGGCGTTGGCGGCCCCCTTGACGAGTTCGCACGTCTCCGGGTCCGTGACGATCAGCGGGGAACCGGCGTCCACGATCGGGGCGAACGCCTCCCGGATGGTTTTCTCCGCCCAGGGGGAGGAGACACCGGCCACGATCCGGTCCGGCCGGAGCGTGTCGGCGACCGCGTGGCTCTCGCGCAAGAACTCCGGCGACCAAGCGACTTCGACGGCCTCACCGGCCGGAGCCAGACGGTGCACCAGCTTCCGGACGGCCGCCGTGGTGCCAACCGACACGGTGGATTTGCCGACGATCAGGCACCGGCCGGTCAGGTGTGGGGCGAGGGCTTCGACGGCGGCGAAGACCTGCGAGAGGTCGTAGCCGCTGCCGTCGGGAAGGTCCGGCGTCCCGACACCGATGAAGTGCACCTCACCGTGCTCGGCCGCAGCCCGGATGTCGGTGGTGAACCGCAGTCGCCCGCCGACGTGCCGGGCGAGCAGGTCATCGAGTTCGGGTTCACGGAACCAGGCCCGGCCCGAGTTGAGGGTCTCGATCTTGTCCGGGTCGATATCGACCCCGATGACGTCGTGTCCGATCTCGGCCATAGCGGCGGCGTGCGTGGCTCCCAGGTGTCCGCACCCAATGACGGTCATCCGCACTGCAAGCGCCTTTCTCTCGGCGATGTCGTGGCCCGCCACACAACCACCAACGAGCACAGCCACACAAAGACGGAGGTCAAGCCCGTGAAAGTCACTGTGATCGGCTGTGGGCGCCTCGGCGCCCCCTACGCCTGCTCCCTCGCGGCCATCGGGCACGAGGTGCTCGGCGTCGAAGTCTCACCCGCAGTTCTCGGACGCCTGAGCCAGGGCCTCGCGCCGTTCGACGAACGAGGGCTCGGGGAAGCGGTCGCCGAGCATCACGCCTCGGGCCGGCTCAGGTTCACCGGCTCGTACGAGGAGGCCGCCGCGTTCGCGGACGTGCACTTCGTGTGCGTGCCTACCCCGCAGCAGGACGGCGGGCTCGGCGCAGACCTCTCGGCGATCGAGTCCGCCATCACCTCGCTCGCCTCCCGCGCCTCGGGCCGCTGTCTGATCGTCGGCAAGTCCTCCGTCCCCGTCGGCACCGCAGCCCGCATGGGTCGGCTCGCCGCCGACCACGCCCCCGACGGCGCCCAGGTGACGGTGGCGTGGTCGCCGGACTTCCTGCGCGAGTCCACCTCGCTCGAAGACGCCGCCCGCCCCACCCGGATTATCGTCGGCCTCCCCACGTGCGCGGGGCAGGCAGAAGCGACGCTTCGGAGGGTCTGGGCACCGTGGACCGAGGCCGGGGTGCCCCTGGTCGTCGCGGACCTGGCTACTGCGGAACTGGCCAAGTCGGCTGCGAACGCCTTCCTCGCCACGAAGGTCTCCTTCATCAACGCGATGGCGGCCCTGTGCGAGGCATCCGGCGCTGACATCCACACCCTCGCCGAGTCCCTCGCCCACGACCCCCGCATCGGCAGCGCGATGCTCGACTCCGGCCTCGGGTTCGGCGGCTCCTGCATCCCCAAGGACATCCGGGCCCTCATCGCGCGTGGCAGGCAACTCGGGGTGCCCGAAGTCGGCTTCCTGCACCAGATCGACGCCATCAACATCCGGCGCCGGCGCCGTGTCGTCGCCCTCGCCCGTCAGGCGTGCGACGGCAGCCTCGCCGGTCGCCGGGTCGCCCTGTGGGGAGCCGCCTTCAAGCCCGGCACCGACGACGTCCGCGACTCGCCCGCCCTCGCCGTGGCCGCTGACCTTCACGCCGCTGGGGCCTCGGTCGCCATCCACGACCCCAGGGCCCTGCCCACAGTCCGCCGCCAAGCCCCCGAGCTGGAATGCGTCGACGACTTCGAGCGGGTTCTGGACGGCGCTGACGTTCTGCTGCACCTGACCCACTGGCCGCAGTACGCCGACGCCGACCCCGAACTCCTCATCGCCAAGCCAGCCCAGTACCGACTGGTGGACGCACGCGGCACCCTCGACGCCCGCCGCTGGACCGACGCCGGATGGGTCTACCAGGGACTCGGGTACGCACTGACGAGCTGAACGACATTCCCGCACGTGGGCGCGCAGCCACCTGTTGCGGTCCTTCACCGGGCTCGCGTCCCCGGTCACCAGGAGACGCGAGGCCGCTCGTTCTTCAGATGACCTCGATGGTCGTGGACGGCGAGGTCTGGCCGCCGACGGAGAACTCCCCGCTGGTGGGGCCCAGGGGGTGTCATCGCCGGTGCTCACGCAGACACACCTGGCCGGGTGCGCGCCACCAGTGGGGATGGCCAGGTCGACGTCGGAGAAGGTCAGGCACTGCCCGTCGGCGGAGAGGGTTCCCATGTACGCGGTGGAGGGGGCGTTGCCGTCCTGGACGGTCAGCCTGATCATGGACCGCCCGATCCGCCAGTCCCTCGGCGGCTGGGGCCCGCTCGTCCAGGCCCGCGCCGCCGGGCTGACCACGTTCGCCTCGTCACCGCTGCACGGCGGCGAACTGATCGATCTGATGCCCCCCGAGCTGGTGGAGCTCATCCGGCCCGGCCTCTCCCCGGCTGCCGCGTGCCTGCTGGTGGCCGCGTCAACCCCGAGCCTGGACATCATCCCTCCTAGCAGCCAGCAGTTCCGGGCATTGGGCTGAGGCAGCCGCCGCCCAGCGGTCGCGGACCGTCGTCCGCCCGCCGGGGACTCCGGCGAGTACATCGAGCGACCGCCGGGGATCGGCCCACCACTCGTCGGGCGTCCAACGGTAGGGGGCACGGCCGCCCCAGGACCCTTCTCCAGAACTGTGGCGGCCCGCTCCGGGCCGTGGCAGGCGCAGAAGCTGGAGAGCTACGAGCCGTCAGCTGGCGGCACGGTGTACCTGCGAGGGATTGGCCTCACCGCGCAACCCGTTCCGGTCCCACGTCACGCACAGGGCTGATCGGGCTGCTTTTGAGGTTTGTCGGGCAGTGGGGCTGTTCGGGCGGCCGGAGTCCCCGCGGAACAACCCGTCCAGCCGTCAACGCTGCTCCCGAACAGCGGGTACTGGTGAACCATGACCGGCACCTTCACCACCCGCATTGTCGACGTGACAACAGGCTCCGCCGAGACCATGCACGACCTGACGAACGCGTGCACCGCGTTCCTCCGGGAGGTCGCTCACGGGCGAGATGGGCTGCTGAACGTCTTCACCCCGCACGCGACGTCTGGTCTGGCGGTCATCGAGACCGGCGCGGGTAGCGACAACGACCTGTTGGCGGCCCTCCGCGAGGTTCTTCCCGCGGACGACCGTTGGCGGGACCGTCACGGCGGTTCGGGCCCCGGCCGTGATCACATGCTCCCGGCTCTGGTGCCGCCGCACGCCACACTGCCCGTGATCGGTGGTGAGCTGGAGCTGGGGACCTCGCAGGCCGTCGTTGTGGTGACCACCGACCAGGGCGGCCCCGACCGCCAGGTCCGGCTGTCCTTCCTCGGCTGACCCGAGCCGTCGCCTCGACGTTCAGGTCCGCGGGGTGCTGCCGGTGTCGATGAGGATCTGTTCGGCCCGGGTGACGTTGTCGGCCCGTACGGCTCTGGCCATCGCGACGCGTGCAGCGTCGGGCGTGGCGTCGGGTGGGACCACCAGCAGGGCGAAGTGGTCGTTCTCGCCCCGGGTGATGAGGACCGTGTCGTCACCGACCGGGAAGGAATCGATGCGCACGACCCGGTCCTCGATGATCAGCCGGGTCGGGAGCTCTTCCCAGGCGCTCGCGTCCAGGCCGACGCGCGTGATGGGGCCGACATGCTCGGTCAGGGCGGTGATCAGGCCGGGAAGCTCGGCACCGATGTCACGGGAGCGCGGCCACCACGCGCCGTCCAGGATTCCCCCGCGCTCCCGTGTCGTCTCCAGCCGCAGGAGGGCCGTCCCGGGTTTCACGGCGTGGTGGATCGCGTCCGGCAGAAGTCCGGGGAGGCGTGGGGTGTCGGAATCGGCCATGGCCTGCTCGCCTGTCTCCGAGGGTTCGGCGTCTTCGTTCGTCGTCCGGGGTACGTCGCAGTCACCGGGCGAGCCGCTCGCAGTAGTCCCACCGTACTCCGCAGGTCGGCGGCGGGCTCGCCCACTCGACCCGCGCACGCCTGCGCTCCCGAAAATTGCCTGGTCGCGCAAGGTCTGCAGGTCGCCTACCGGAGTAGGGTGAAAAAACCGGGAACACTTCGTACACCGGCCTCCACGCGGGTGTCGTTCCCGGCGAGTCACAACGCCGGGCAGTCGACGACGAGCCCGGGGACAGGTCCGCATCATGATCGTGACCACCGGCTCTACGACCGCTGATGAGCGTGCCCCTTCGCCGCCCGCTCGCCTGTCCCTGACGCCGGGGACGGCGTCGGGCCTGCTGGACGGTGCCTGGTGGCCCCGCTCTCGCGACCTGGCCCGTGAGCTCCCCGCACTGGCGGAGAGGCTGGACCACTCCTGGGGGCGGGTCACCCGCGTCACGGTGAATCCGGCCTTCTGGCCCGTGATCCCGCGCAAGGTTCCCGCCAAGGGGCACACGGTGCACGTGGGCTGGTTCACCAATGAGCAGGACCCGCACAAGCTCCTGCTGTTCTCCTACTCCGCGGACCGCCTGGACCTGCTGATCATCCCGCCGGAGACCGAGCCGGCCGCGGCCGCCCGGCTGATGTCCGCCGCGACCACCCCCGGAAGCCTCCTCACCGCGAGCCGGCTGATGGAGGACGAACGAGCGGCCGACGACGCGACGCAGTCACGGGACCGCGAAGAGGAGTGGGAGACAGAGGGCGGGACCGCGCCGCCACCAGCTGGGCACCCGACCGGGCCTCCGCGCTCCGCCCAAGGGATGTGAGGACCGTGGAGACCACTGTCACTCCGGCCGTGGTCCTCATCGTGATCGCGGTGGGAGCTCTCCTGATCCACCGGCTCAACGCCCAGCACGACGAAAGGATCGCGGACTTCCGCTGCGGCGGTGCCCTGCCGTGGCACGACAGCGGGAGCCGGAACCGCCCGCGGTCGGCCATCGGCCCCGCCGGGCCTCTTCGCGCCCGAAACCGCCACGAGCAACCGCACGGGGACCGCAGGCGACTCCGCCTCTTCTCCGGCCGGAGGAAGTGACCATGACGTCCGCACGCACCACCCCCATGCCAGCGGAGCCGGTGCCGCCGGCAGGGCGCGCCGACATCCGCATCACCGCCGCGTCCCCCGAGACCGCCCGCCGCGTCGCGGAAGTCCTCCGGCGCTGCTTCGATTCCACCGAGCAACGCAGCTATCCGGCCGGCCACGAAGGTGGTACCCGGCTCCACCTCACCGTCGACACCATGCGTCCCGCCGAGCCCGCGCGATCCTGGCTGGCGACCAGCCGGAGCGTGGCGGCCGACCACCCGCAGGGCGACGAAGCCTGACAGTCCGTGCACGCCCCCGCACATGCCCCCAGGTCAGCGACCTGAGGGCATCAGTGAATCGCCGACTCGACCTGATCGGCGTGGGCTCCGCGTGGAGGAAGCTCCGCACCCGGCCGGGCTGCCCCGCATATGAGGAGGGTCCCACACGGTGGGCGCCGCGACCTTCTCATCCCGGAGGGCGAAGCTCACGAAAGGACCGTACCGTTGGCCCATGAGCGTCTTCATCAAACTGGTGGAAAATCGCCCACCGAAGGAATACGCGAACGATCGTACGGCGGATATCTCCTACGACGACACCGTCGAGGGCAACGCCGAGATCAGTTACCAGTACGACGTACTTCCCGGCGGCATCCTGAGAATCCTGCGGGTCGCAAGAGGAGAGGAAGCCGTCATCCATGCGGTCTACGCCCCGGGCCTGTGGTTCCGCGTCGAGGGCCTCTGTCGCGGCACTACGGAATAGCGGCCTCCCATGCGTGCGCTGCCGATCATGGACCTGTGTCGTTGTCCATCTCCTTCACGGACGGAGCAACGTGGCTCCCAGTTCCGTTGCGGGCGGGTCCGACTGGCACAAAGGCGCAGGTCAGCCCTCACAAAGCGCGTGAGCAATGCGTGAGCGGTGCGTGCACGGACGCCCTTGGACAGGCTCGGACGAGCCTGTCTCAGCCGGACGCCACACCCGTGCTGACCTGCGCAGGAGTCGCTGAGCTGGATTACGGCTCGTCCTCCTGGACGATCTCCTCGGGACTTTTAATCCATTGGTTGTGGGTTCGAGTCCCACACGGCCTACCCGGTTCAAGGCCCGGCATGGAGCGTTCTCCGTGCCGGGCCTTGGCGCGATCCGGCGCACCGGGGATGCCGAGCGGCCCCGGAAGGTGTAGACGAGTGCCCGCCTCCTCCAGCGGAGGAACGGCAGAGGACTTGGCTACCGAAGGTGGGAATCATGAACGCCACGAAATCGCTCGCCCTTCCCTTCGCCGCCGGCCTGGCGATGGTCGCCGCCGCCCTGGCGGTACCGGCCTCGGCCGCCCCCGGGGACGGACACCCGGTGGTGACCGTACGGGACGTCACGCTCACCAACGCGGACAGCGGGGAGACCGTGCAGGCCCACCCCGGGGACACGGTGCGGGTGTCCCTCACCGGCGCCAGAGTGGACGGCAGGACCTGGGCCTGGTCCATTCCGGTCAGCGACCATGCACAGGTGCTCAACCGGACCATAGGTGAGAACACCGCGAACGGTGACGCCATGGGCTATTTCCGGGTCAATGCCCCGGGCACCGCCCGGATCGATTCGGTCAAGCGATGTGTGGCCGACCCGGGGCAGGTCTGCCCGCGCCTGGGGGTGCTCTGGCGGGTCACGGTCGTGGTGAGGTGACCCGGGGTTCGGCGCGCCAGCGCAGCCCCCGTACGCCGGACTCCCCGGAGAGCTGATCGACCAGCTGCTCCAGCGGGTTGGCGCCGAGGCCGTCCATGGTCATGGCCACGGTCACCCGGAGCAGCACGGTGCCGTCGTCCTGTGGATGGCTGTCAAAGGCCAGCAGATGGGCGCCGGTCGAGGTCAGGGTGAGGATGCACAGGGCCCGCACCTTGGCCTCGGCCTCGGCGGCGCACTCGGCGTGCAGGGTGACGGGCACGGGCGGGCGGCCCTGCCGGGCGGCCCGGACACGGGTCAGCGGGACAAAGCGCATCAGGCCGCCGCCCGGGACGGGTCATAGGCGTAGCCGACCTGCCGTACGGTGCGGATGACCTCGCGCAGCCGGGGCCCCAACTTGCTCCGCAGCCGGGCGATATGAACGTCCACGGTCCGCCCGCCCGCGGCGCCGTCACGGCGCACCACGGTCTGCAGCTGGTGCCGGCTGAGCACTTGCAGCGGGCGGGCGGCCAGCCGGGCGAGGATCTCGAACTCGGCGTAGGTCAGCGTCAGTTCGCGCCCCTCGGCGGTCACCGACCGGCGCCCATGGTCGATGACGATCCCGTCGGTCTCGTCGGCCGGGGGCGGGACGGCTCCGGGGCGGGCGCAGCGCGGGTAGTGCAGGGACATGGCTGACTCCTTCCATCATCTCCTGAAGGGGGCTGGTGGATCAGAGCTCGGGGCGCCAGGCCGCCGCCAGCCGGCGTCGGCCGTCGTCGCCGATGACGGTGTGCCAGTGGGCCCGCGGCCGGGCCGGGCGAGTGCCCGGCTCCAGCGGGGCGGCGGCGTGCAGCACCGGGCTGTCCACGGCGCCGTCCGCGACGCGAGCGGCGACCTGCCGGATCCGGTCGAACAGGGCGGCCAGTGGGCGGTGTTGACGCGCCGGGGCGTGGCGCAGGGAGTGGTGGTGCAGGGTGAAGACGGACATGCGGGATCACCTCCGGTCGGAAGCGGGAGAAGAGGACGCCGGGCGCCCCTGGGGGCGCGGGGCGGCTATGAGGTGCGGCTCCGCCCGCGGCCCGCACGGGCGGACCGCCGGCGGTCAGGCGCGATGCGCGGGCGTCGCCGCCTCGGCGATGCGCTGGGCGGCGGCCAGCGGCAGCGCGGCGAACTGGGCCAGCCAGCGGGCGTGGTGGCCCTGTCCGGCCAGGACATAGGCGAGGTGCACGCGCCGGTCGTACGCCATGCCGGGCGCCGCGGTGGGACAGGTCCGCGGGTCGTGCAGCAGATAGGCGCGTTCGGGGCCGTCGTGCAGGGCGAGCCGTACGCGGGGGCAGGTGTGCGGGGCATGCATAAGAAGCCTCCTTCCGGTGCGGGGCGCCCCATCAGGGGCGCGGCCGGCCAACAACGACCCCTGGAAAAGCGCCCCGCTCAGCCCTGAGCGAGCTGGACGACGTGGATGATCACCAGGACCATGGCGATCACCAGGTACACCCGCAGCGCACCCATGCCGACCTTGCGCCCGCTGGACATCACCGGTGCCGGCAGTTCCTCCAGCGGCGGCATCCGCCAGTTCTCCTTGCCCGTACGGTCGATGGGCGCGGCCGGTGCCCAGCCCTTGCGGCGGCGGCGTACCTCGGCGTAGCCGATGGCGAGGATGCCGGCGACGCCGCAGATGGCCATGATGTCCAGGATCGCGCCGGAGGTGATGTCGGGGAAGGCCACCGAGGCGGTCAGGATGATGGACAGGGTGACCAGGACGCCGACGACGAATGAGGTGAAGGCGTTGGTCCAGCGGCCGTTGGCCCAGGGGCCCAGGACGGCCTTGTCGTTGCAGAGCAGCAGCAGGAAGACGGTGGCGGAGGGCAGCAGCACTCCGGCGAGGGTCTGCACTCCGGTGGTGATCAGGCCCAGCGGGGAGCCGGGGATGATCACGATGACGGCGGCGAGCAGGATGACGCCGGCGAAGATGGCGTAGAAGCCCTTGGCGCCGCGCACCCCGCGGTGCAGGGAGTGCTTGAGGCCCAGTACGTCACCGAGTGCGTAGGCGGTGGACAGGGAGACGGCCGAGGCGCCGATGATGGAGGCGTCCAGCAGGGCGATGGCGAACAGTACGCCGGCCAGCTTCCCGGCGTGGGCCTCCAGGCCCCGGGCGATGCCTGCCGCGTCGTCGAAGTTGCCGAATTCCTTGGTGCCCGCGAAGGTCGCGGCGGTGAAGCCGATCATCGCGGCGGCGCCCAGCACCACGATCACGATGCCCAGCCAGAGGTCGGCCTTCTCGTACTTCATAAAGCGCGGGGTGATGCGCTTGTCGATGACGTAGGACTGCTGGAAGAACAGCTGCCAGGGCGCCACCGTGGTGCCCACGATTGCGATGATCAGCAGCATCACATCGGAGAGCTTGGCGCCGTGCGGCATGCCGGGCACCACCATGTCGTGGGCCATGGTGCCGGTGCTGGGGTGGATCATGAAGTAGATGGGGATCAGCAGCAGCGAGCCCACACACAGCAGGATGGCGGTGCGCTCGAAGCGCCGGAACGAGCCGGTGGTCGCGGCCGCGATCACCACCGCCGCGGCCACCAGGACGCTCAGTGTCTTGGGCAGTCCCAGATAGCCCACGGCGAGGGTGACACCGATGAACTCGGTGACGATCGTCAGGGCGTTGAGCAGGAACAGGTCGATGACGGAGAAGGCGCCCCAGAACTTGCCGAAGCGCTCCAGGATCAGCCGGGCGTGCCCGACTCCGGTGACGGCGCCCAGCCGCAGCACCATCTCCTGGTTGACATAGAGGACGGGGACCAGCAGCAGCAGCGTCCACAGCAGGCTGGTGCCATAGTTCTGGCCGGCGTTGCCATAGGTGTCGAAAGCGCCGGCGTCGTTGTCGCCGACCATCACGATCAGGCCGGGGCCGACGATCGCGAGCAGCGTCTTGAGCTTGGCGGACAGTCCCTTGCGGGGCGCGGTGTCATCCAGCTTGATGGTGCCGAGCGCGCCCCGGATGTCGCCGAGGTGGGCGTCGTCCAGGACCGCGGCGCGCGGTGCGGCGGTGGTCTGCGGGGTGGTGATGGTGTCGGTCATGACAGCCTCCCGGGTCCCCCGTAGGGGAGGTTGCGGGCACGCAGCAGCGATCCTTCCTGCGTGCGCGCAGCACAAGCGCCCGGGGCGGCGATGACCGCACGGGTGGGGACTGGTGAAGGACGCGCAGGAAAGGTGGTTACCGCGTACCGGAGGTCAACGAGGACATACGGATACGGGGCCGACTGTGGCCCGGACTACTGCAACTGCAGTCCATGTCTCTCGCCTCCTCCCGGCCGGGGCGCACGCGGGCGCCGAACGACACGGCAAGGAGCGGACCGGTCCTGCCGACCGGTTCACCCCTACTCGTCAGAGCTTTGGCACTCCACGGCGTAATCCCCTTCTCGGGGAAGCCACTTGGGGTCACCCCTTAGGCCGGGGAGACCTGTCCTGAACCTGGGCGTCTCTCGACGTCGTGGGGTCAGTGGCCTGTGTCCGTGCAGACGCCTCACCGAACGAGGTGCCTCCTGCTTTTCACAACAGGAGCAGCATAGACCCTTACTTGCATGATGATGCAACTACTTGACTCAACCTTGACGGTCTGCTCTCGGGTCCACTCGCGGTTCGTTCCCCGGTTCGCCCTGTGGAGCCTTCCGGCCAGTTGCCGGAAACCCGGCCCCCGCTTGGTGTTCGCGCCGCTACGGTAAGTGCGCGGGGAGGGTGCGGCGAAGGCGGGGAGGTCGAGAGGCATGGAGCAGATGCGCATGGGCGGGGGCGAGGTGGGCGACCCGACGCCCGCCGCACAGGTCGCGGAGCTGTTGAAACGGGCGCAGAACGGGTTCGAGATCGATGAGCCGGCGCTCACCCGGCTGCGTACGGCGCTGATGCACCAGACCGAACTGCGCTCCTACCGCCAGCGCAACGACCGGCCGCGCCCGCTGCGGTGCAATACCTACCGGCATATCTTCCTGCTCGCCGACGGCAGCAGCCTGCTGCTGTACGAGCTGGAGCACGACACCGGCCCCGCCCCGCAGAACTTCGAGCTCTACACCGACGAGGACGCGCTGGACGAGGCCGAGCGGCGGGTG
The DNA here is from genome assembly GCF_044593195.1 of Streptomyces sp. NPDC052396. NCBI lineage: Bacteria > Bacillati > Actinomycetota > Actinomycetes > Kitasatosporales > Streptomycetaceae > Streptomyces > Streptomyces sp. NPDC052396. Next base: position 28,893 of record NZ_JBIUAW010000020.1, on the reverse strand, counting down.
CACCAGCGCATCGGCGGCGGCATCGGCCCCGGCAGCGAGGATGAGGAGCTGCCCGCCTGGCTGGCCGAGGAGCTGCTGCTGGCCATGGGCCCCACCCGGCCGCGCCGGGAGTATGTCTCCGAGGCGTCCCCGGACCACGCCCGGCGGCTGCTGCGCCGGGCGGAGAACACCGACGGGCCCGGGGAGGTGATCGGCGAGATCCTCCAGGGTGCCCTGGGTCACCACATCGCCCTGGTCACCAAGCCCCGGCGGCGCGGGCCGGGCCGGGACACCACCTGGTGCCGCTTCTATGAGCACGCCTTTCTGCTGGAGGGCGGCGGCGAGGTCAGCCTCTGGGAGCTGGAGCACAATATGACCGCCGACGGTCGCCTGGTGTGCGAGGTCTACCTGGACGAGGCGGAGGCCGAGGTGGCGGCCGACCGGCACGCCCGGGCCCTGGGAGTCGAGTTATAGGGTGATTCCGGACCACCTCTGGACCGCACGACGGGCCTGTGTTAGGCTCATGCAAGTTGCAATTGTGGTACCCATGAACTCGTGTGCGCCTCGGTTCTGAACTGAGGCGCATTTTTGTTTCTGCCGGTCTTTTCCGGTGTGGGGCCCATCCCATTGAGGAGATAGACATGGCTACTGGCACCGTGAAGTGGTTCAACTCGGAAAAGGGCTTCGGCTTCATCGAGCAGGACGGCGGCGGCCCGGACGTCTTCGCCCACTACTCGAACATCGCCTCCAGCGGCTTCCGTGAGCTGCTCGAGGGCCAGAAGGTTTCCTTCGACGTCACCCAGGGCCAGAAGGGCCTGCAGGCGGAGAACATCGTCGGCATCTGACGACCCTCGCTTTTCCGCGGCCGGTTGGCCGCATCGCAATGGGGCACGCACCGCGCGGTGCGTGCCCCATTGTTCACGTCGCATTCTTTACGCCGCATTCTTCAAGCCGCACCGCGCGCCCAGGCTCGAACCGATCGACGGAGCCTCAATCACCGGGCGTGCCGCCCCCGTTGAGGGAAGGTCCCCGAATGACTCGCTCCGCCCGTCCCGCCCGCACAGCCACCGGCGCCCGTCCGGCCGCCACCGCCGCCCGCCGACGCCCCGCGCCCCAGGGTGAGTTCACCACGCCCGAGGCCACCACGCCCGCGCTGCCGCCGGTTGGCTCCTTCGCCGAACTCGAGCTGCCCGGGGCCCTGCTGGACACCCTGACCCGCCAGGGCGTCACCGAGCCCTTCCCCATCCAGGCGGCCACCCTGCCCAACTCGCTGGCCGGCCGGGACGTCCTGGGCCGCGGCCGGACCGGCTCCGGCAAGACGCTCGCCTTCGGGCTGGCCCTGCTGGCCCGTACCGCGGGCCGGCGCGCCCAGCCGCGGCGTCCGCTGGCCCTGGTCCTGGTGCCCACCCGGGAGCTGGCCCAGCAGGTCACCGACTCCCTGACGCCCTACGCCGAGGCGGTGCGGCTGCGGATGACCACCGTGGTCGGCGGCATGTCCATCGGCCGCCAGGCCAACGCCCTGGCCAAGGGCGCCGAGGTGCTGGTCGCCACCCCCGGCCGGCTGGCCGACCTGATCCAGCGCGGCGACTGCGCGCTGGGCGAGGTGGCCATCACCGTGCTGGACGAGGCCGACCAGATGGCCGACATGGGCTTCCTGCCGCAGGTCAGCAAGCTGCTGGAGCAGGTCGCCCCGGGCGGACAGCGGATGCTGTTCTCGGCCACCCTGGACCGCAATGTCGACCGGCTGGTGCGCCGCTTCCTCACCGACCCGGTGACCCACTCGGTGGACGCCTCGGTGGGCGCGGTGGTCACCATGGACCACCATCTGCTGCACCTCATGGACGAGAGCTCCAAGAAGGACGCGGTCACCCGGATCGCCGCCCGCGAGGGTCGCGTGATCATGTTCGTGGACACCAAGCGGGGCGCCGACCGGCTGGTCAAGCGGCTGTTGTCGCAGGGTGTACGGGCCGCCGCGCTGCACGGCGGCAAGAGCCAGCCGCAGCGCAACCGCACCCTGGAGCAGTTCCGTACCGAGCAGGTCACCGCGCTGATCGCCACCAATGTGGCGGCGCGTGGCATCCACATCGACGGCCTGGACCTGGTTGTCAATATCGATCCGCCGATGGACCACAAGGACTATCTGCACCGGGGCGGCCGGACCGCCCGGGCCGGTGAGTCCGGCACGGTCGTCACCCTGGTCCTCCCCGAGCAGCGGCGGGAGATGACCCGGATGATGGCCACCGCCAAGATCACGCCCCAGGTGGCCCGGGTGCGGCCGGAGGACGAGGCGCTGGCGCGCATCACCGGTGCCCGGGAGCCCAGCGGGGTGCCGGTGGTCATCGCGCCGCCGCGGCCGGCCTCGCCGGCTCCCTCCGGTGCCGCCGGATCCACCGGTTCCGCCACCCGCTCCCGGCCCGGCGGACGCCGTTCCGGCGGGCGGTCCTCGCGCCCCCGCCGCCGGCCGACGGCCTGAGCGGACCAGCACCCGGCGCGCGCCTGATGTGAGGCCGGCGCGCGCCCGATGCGGGGCTGATGCACAACCAACCGGAACGGTTCCAAGCAATTGCCAAGTCCCCGGCGGATTCACGCTTTCGGCTTGGAAACCACCCTCCGCGTCTATTAACGTTCGATAACGCAGTGCGGTCCTCAACCGTCGTAAGAGGCGGCCCGCACGGCGTTCTCGTTCGTCGCCGAATCCCGCAGGGGAACCGGGGAACCACCAACCCTTGGGGTGCATCGGGCCGTCCCGGCCCGTAGGAGACCTTCCTGCTCCGAACCCGTCAGCTAACCCGGTAGGCGAGAGGGAAGGAAAGGAGTGCGCCCCCGTGGCGTCCAACGGCCCCGTCACCGAAGGCAGTTCATCCGAGCCGGCCTCCTGGGGGGAGGACGCGGCGGAAGCCGGCGGCCCGGCCGCCCGGGGCCGGCACCGCGTCGCCAGACAGCGGGGCGGCACCATGGTCCGCGGCGGTGCGGTGCTGGGCGTCGGAGTGATCGCGGCGGTGGGCGCCGGCGGAGTGGCCGATGCCCAGGAGCGTCCCTCGGCGGCGATATCCATGCCGGATGTGCCCGAGCCCTCCGAGGCCAACGCACCCGGCCTGGCCGAAACCGCACCCCAGGACACCCCGGAACTCACCCCCGAGGACGCCGCCCGGGCCGCCCAGGACGCCCATGACGCCGGTGAGGCGCTGCGCGCCCGGATCCTGCAGCAGGTGGGATTCCAGCAGGCATCCGCCGATGACAGCGCCGGGCCGGAGGCAAAGGAACGGGCCGCGGCGGACGCCGAGCGGATGGCCGCCGCCGCCGAGATCGCGGCGCAGAAGGCCGAGCAGGCCGCCAAGTCCGCCCAGGAGGCGGCCCGGGCAGTCCGGGAGACGGCCCAGGAACAGGCCCGGCGGGCGCCCGGGCAGGCCGCCGCACCCAGCCATGAGCAGGCCGCCGCACACCACCGCGAGCAGGCCGCCGGACACCCCCACCGGACCCCGGCGGAGCAGGCCGCGGAGGCCGCCCGCCAGGCCGCCGCGGACGCCGAGCAGGCCGGCCCCGCCGGTCACCCGGCCCACCACGCCCCCAAACACCATGCGCCGAAGGGCAGTTCGCGGCACCACCGCGCCACCTACGTCCTTCCCCTGACCTCCTACACCCTCACCGCCGGCTTCGGGGAGTCCGGCCACCGCTGGGCGCACCACCACACCGGCCAGGACTTCGCCGCGCCGACCGGCAGCCCGGTCAGGGCCGTCAGCGGCGGCACCGTCACCCACGCCGGCTGGGCCGGCGCGTATGGCTACCGCATAGTGCTGCGCCTGCACGACGGCACCGAGCTGTGGTTCTGCCATCTGTCGTCCATGGTGGTCACCTCCGGCAAGGTGACCACCGGCACCGTGATCGGCCGGGTGGGCGCGACCGGCAACGCCACCGGTCCGCATCTGCACCTGGAGGTCCGGCCGGGCGGCGGCCACCCGGTGGATCCCCTGCCCTGGCTGCGCGCCCACGGCCTGCACCCCTAGGGCGACTCCCCGGCCGGGGAGCACGCCCCCGCGCGTGCTCCCGCTTGGCCGTCCGGCGCGCGCCGCCCGGTCCCGCCGATGCATCCGCCCGGCAAATTGCCGCGAATGTTCCGAGTGCGATCGGGAACTCAGATTGTGTGACGACCGCGACCATCACCACCTCCGTGCCCGCGCGCCTGGACCGGCTGCCGTGGTCCCGCTGGCATTGGACCGTGGTCATCGGACTGGGCACGGTCTGGATCCTGGACGGCCTTGAGGTCACCGTCGTCGGCAACATCGCCGGCCGGCTCTCCGAGCAGGGCAGCGGGTTGTCGATCAGCGCGGCCCAGGTGACGGGTCTCGCCGCGGCGCTCTATGTGGCGGGCGCCTGCGGCGGGGCCCTTTTCTTCGGCCGCCTCACCGACCGCTTCGGCCGCAAAAAGCTGTTCATGGTCACCCTCGCCGTCTACCTAGGGGCGACGGCCCTGACCGCGCTCTCCTATTCCTCCTGGTGGTTCTTCCTCTTCCGCTTCATCACCGGCTTCGGCATCGGCGGGGAGTACGCCGCGATCAACTCCGCGGTGGACGAGCTGATCCCGGCCCGCTACCGGGGCCGGGTGGACCTCATCATCAATGGCAGCTTCTGGATCGGCGCCATCGCCGGATCACTGCTGTCGATAATCCTGCTCAATGTCAGCCTGCTGCCCAAGGACGTGGGCTGGCGGCTGACCTTCGGCCTTGGCGTGGTCCTCGGCCTCGTCATCCTGCTGGTGCGCCGCCAGGTGCCGGAGAGCCCGCGCTGGCTGTTCATCCATGGCCGGGCCGAGGAGGCGGAGGAACTGGTCGGCCTGATCGAGCGGCGCATCGAGGCGGAGAAGGGCATCACCCTGCCGCCGGCCCGGGGCCGGATCACCATCCGCCAGCGCAAGAGCACCAGCTTCCGGGACATCGCCCGCACCGTCTTCACCGACTACCGGCGGCGCGCCATCCTGGGCCTGGCCCTCTTTATCGGCCAGGCGTTCCTCTACAACGCCATCACCTTCGGCTTCGGGGCGATCCTCACCAAGTTCTTCGGCGTCTCCACCTCGCGCACCGGCTACTTCTTCGCGGTCATAGCGGTCGGCAACTTCCTGGGCCCGCTGCTGCTCGGGAAGCTGTTCGACACGGTGGGCCGGCGCATCATGATCTCCTCCACCTTTGTCCTCTCCGGAGCCCTGCTGTTCGTCACCGCCTGGCTGTTCGGCGCGGGCTATCTCAGCGCTGTAAAGCTCACCGCCTGCTGGGCCGTGGTGCTGTTCTTCGCCTCGGCCGGGGCCAGCAGTGCCTATCTGACCGTCTCCGAGGTCTTCCCCACCGAGACCCGGGCCATGGCCATCGCCTTCTTCTATGCGGTGGGCACGGCAGCCGGCGGCATCAGCGGACCACTGCTCTTCTCCGACCTCACCAGCAGCGGGGTGATCGGCGACACCGTACTGGCCTTCCAGATCGGCGCCACCCTGATGTGCCTGGCCGGGCTGGTCGCGGCCTTCCTGGCGGTACCGGCCGAGGGCCGCTCCCTGGAGGACATCGCCACCCCGCTGTCCGTCCATAAGGAACCGATGCCCGCCCCTGCCCCGGCCCCGGCGGACTGAACGATGGCGGATCTCCCGCCCGGGGCGAACCATGGGAGCCATGACCGACACCCATGACCATCCGCATCATCCGCGCCACATCGGCAGCCTGTCCGTCCACCCGCTCGCCCTCGGCGGCAATGTCTTCGGCTGGACCGCCGACCGGGAGCAGTCCTTCGCCGTGCTGGACGCCTACGCCGAGGCGGGCGGCAACTTCGTCGACACCGCCGACATCTACTCCGCCTGGGTACCGGGCAACTCCGGCGGCGAGTCGGAGACCCTGATCGGCGACTGGCTCGCCGCCCGGCGCAACCGGGACCGGATGGTCATCGGCACCAAGGTCGGTGGCGGCTTCCCGGACAAGGCCGGCCTGTCCGCCACCACCATCCGCGCCGGCCTCGAAGCCTCCCTGCGCCGCCTGCGCACCGACTACATCGACCTCTACTACACCCACTACGACGACGAGACCGTCCCGGTCGCCGAATTCCTGTCCGTTCTGGACAAGTTGGTTAGGGAAGGAAAGATCCGCGAGATCGCCGCCTCCAACATCTCCGCCCAACGCCTCGCCGAGGCCCTGGAGTTCTCGGACGCGGCGGGTGTGGCCAAGTACGTAGCCATCCAGCCCCACTACAGCCTGGTCTCCCGCGACACCTACGAGGGACCACTGGCGGAGGTCGCCGCCCGGCACGGCCTGGCCGCCGTCCCCTACTGGGCCCTGGCCTCCGGCTTTCTCACCGGCAAGTACCGCCCGGGCGCGTCCGTCGACAGCGCACGGGCCGAAGGCGCGGGCCGATACCTGGTCTCCGAGCGCGGCCGCCGCGTCCTGACCGCCCTGGACGAGGTGGCCGCCGCCCATGACGCCGCCGTCGCCACCGTGGCCCTCGCCTGGCTCACCGCCCAGCCGACGATCGCCTCTCCACTGGCCAGCGCCCGCACGGTGGACCAGCTGCCGCCCCTACTGGCCGTCGCCGACCTGCGGTTGAGCGATACCGAGCTCAAGCGGCTGACGGAGGCTTCGGCGTAACGCCTTTCCGAGTCCCGAGGGCTGTGACCTCGCCGGTCGGTGCCGGGCCGCGCGTACGAGGAGGGGCGCGGGCCGGGGCGCCCCTCGTTTCGATACTCCGGCTCTGCCAGAGTGTGTTCCCAGCCGTTGGTCCGGCCGTGCCGGACGGCTTTGGGGCCGTGCCATCACCGGGCGCGGGTGCCTCGTACCTCCGGTGAGGCGGCGTCCACGCCTCCCCTCACCTCTCAGGTACGGGTCGTCGGTGGCCGCCCGCGCCCCTTACGGGCCGCCCCGAGGGGCGCCGAAGGCCAAGGGTCATCAGGCGAACCCTAGGCGGCCCGGCGCTCCACCGCCCAGGACGCCAGCGCCACCGTCCCCGCCACCGCGAACACCGACGGCCAGGCCCCCACCTTCTTCGCCAGCGGATGCGACCCCGCGAACGCCGCCACATACAGCCCGGTCAACGCCGCCGCCGTCCCGGCGCCCGCCTTCGCCGTCCACTGCCGCGCGGCCACCGCCCCGGCGGCCGCCAGCGCCACCCCGCCCAACGGCCGCTTCCCGGTCCACCGGGCCACCCCATACCCGCCGACCAGCCCACCTGCGGCCGTTACCGCCGCCGGAACCTTCGCCAGTGCCGTCATCGCGCCAACCTCCGCATCAGAAACCGATCAATCCCTCCCGAGGCTAACCCCGCCCCTCAGGCACCACCCCGCGACCCCGAGGCAGATCGCTGCGCCCTCAACTCAGCGGAACGGGCAGCGGCGGCGTCCCCTGCGTCCACCCAATCTCCAACACCATCCGTCGCAACCGCCAGCCCTCTCCCGTACGCACCATCTCGCCCTCGACGTACCCCCCGGAGAAGAACAGCCGGTCGCCCTCCCCCTCCCGCAACTTGTGCGTACTCAACTGATTCCACCGCACCTCGGCCCGGTCGCCGTCCAGCTCGACGATGACATTCGACCCGAAGTGCACGGTCCGTTCGAAGGGCGCCATGCCCTGCCGCGTAGAGGTGAGTTGGGCGCCCACGCCCCGGTACTCACCGATGGGGGTCCTGCTGTACGCATCCTCGGTGAAGTAGGCATGCGCCCAACGGTCGTCTCCGTCATACGACTTCTCGTCGAGCGAGCGGAGGTAGTCGTTGATCAGCCGCTCGATGTCCAGGCGGTCGGAAATCTTCTGGAGGTCCATGCCCACAGCGTCCTGCCTCAACTTTGGTTGAGGTCAAGCCCCTCCCCGTAGCGCAGCACAAACCACAAGCTCTTGCCGACAACCTCCAGCCCGTCCCAGACCAGGCTCAGCCCGGACGCGTCGGCCAGGCTCTGCAACAGCGCCAGCCCGCGCCCGCTCTCGTCGTCATCACCGGCGATGCGCAGGTAGGGGTGCCGGGTGGGGTTGTCGTCGCGTACGGCGATCAATACGTGATCGCAGTGATCGTCCACCTGTACGGACAGGCCGGCCACGCCCGCGTGCTGAACGACGTTGGTGACCACGTCCGATACGCAGACGCGCGCGTCGTCCACCAGCGCCGCGTGGTCGGTGGCGATCAGCACGGCAGTGACGAACTCGCGGGCGACGCGGACGGTGGAGGGGATGGCGGGTGCGAGCAACTGGTAGGGCCAGGTGTGCGCTTGGGTGGTGGCGGGCAAGGTGGCTGCGCTCATCGGACGGTCTCCAAATGCGCTGTTGGGGTGCCGCGCATACTGCCGCCGTCCGTGGCCTGGCCAGCTGCCGCGATGATCAACTCATCGTCAGCTGGCTGCACTTCGGGTCTTCCCGACGGGTGCGGCGCGGTGGTTGATGGGACCGTAGGGCACAACTCTGTTCCGGTACAACTCTGTGCCACTAATGGGTGACGCTCGGTGGACTGTGGCGCGGCTTGCGCGGGACACTCCTCCAGCGACACGAAACGGAGGGCCACGGTCATGCCGCCAAGGATCAGCCCAACTGCACGACAGGTGCGACTCGGCGCCGAACTAAGGAAGTTACGCGAGGCTTGTGGGATGTCCACCCGTGAGGCGGGAGGCTTCCTTGGTGGCGGGTCAGCGCAGATCAGCCATATCGAGGCCGGACGGTGGGGTGTCAGCACTGAACGGGTGCGCAGCCTTGCTGCTCATTACAAAGCCAGCAACGAGTCCTTGGTTGATGAACTGTGCAAGATGGCCGAGGAGCGCGGTCGCGGGTGGTGGGCTGCCTACCGAGGCATTCTCACACCGGGCTTCCTTGACGTGTCAGAGCTTGAACACCACGCACAAGGGCTCCGCTTGTTCCAAATCACCCATGTGCCAGGCATTTTCCAGACCGAGGACTATGCGCGGGTGGTGTTCAGCGGATCGGTTGCGGGCCTCCTGCTAAGTGACCTCGATGCCCGCGTCGAGCATCGCATCAGGCGCCGAGCCGTCTACGACAAGGAATCACCGCCGCCAACCACCGTGGTGGTGCATGAGGCCGCCCTCCGTATGCGATATGGCAGCCGCAAGGTCCAGCGCGTACAACTTGAGTTTCTGGCCGAGGTGGCGGAGTGGTCGGCGGTGACGCTACGGATCATTCCCTTCGACAGGGACGACATGTTGGGGCGAGCCCAGTCGATGCTGTATGCCGAGGGGCCGCTACCTGAACTGGACACGGTTCAGCTCGATGGCTCCTTTGGTGGTCAATTCGTGGACGCGAAGGCGCTCTTGGCGATGTACCGCAAGATGTTCGACACCTTGGCGAGCATGGCTCTCAGTGTTGGTGATTCGCATAGGTTCCTTGACCAGGTGGTGCGAGAAACGTGATTATGGGCAGATCCATAAGCTGGCAGAAGTCTTCCCACTCAGGTGGAGGGGAGGACAATAGCTGCATCGAAGTTGGCGGTGAGGCTGGGGATTTGGCCATACGGGAGAGCGCCGACCCAAAAATAGTGATCAAGATAAGCAGCAGGCAGTTTCTGGCACTCGCTCTGCGTATAAAACGGCGAAACGGGTTCTCTTAACCGATGCCCACAGTGGTGGAGGCCCGCGACGCCCTCAGCGCAGCCAGGATTCCGTTATAAGCGAGACCCAGGTGGCCAACAGTACAGCTGGTGCAGCTCTGGGTCTTGCCGGTGGGATGGACTTCTAGCGTTCGTGGGTCTCTCGGTGGTAGCGGAAGTAGTCTTCGTCTATGGCGTGTTCAGGAAGGCGGCGAAGCGTGTAGCCGTGCTGCGTTGAGCCATGCTCTATGACTTTTCCGTCACCATCGATGGTGATCATTCCGAGATCGAATTCCACATGGTGGTTGGGACACAGGCAGAGCAGGTTCTCGGTCTTGTCCGGACCGTTGTGGGGTCGGCCCAGACCGCGGATGTGCGCCGCTTCTGAGTAAGCCCCAGTGGGGGTCTCGATGCGGATGCCGCAGATCTGGCAGGTGTGGTCGTGCAGCCTCTTCACCTTGTTGGCTGCGGCCGTGCTGCGGACGATGCGCTGAACAACGGTTTCCTTGCGGCCGGGATTTTCGGTTCCAGGATCAGTGGCGGAACCGCTACGGCTGCGGTCAGTAACTGCTGGAATGCTGGTCGCCGCGTTCGCATCGGTGCCCAGCTTGCGCAGCCGGTACCTGTAGACGCGGAACCCTGATGCCCCGCGCTGGTTCCAAGCATCCTCGACTCGGAACAGTCCGTCATACCGATAGCCGTGGGATGGAGAGTATGGAGAGTCGCCCCCGGCGCCTCGGATGACGCGGACCGGGCGTCCCGTCGTCAGACTGTTGATGAGTGCGGCATTGCCTTTGGTGAGGTCCTGGTCATGGATCTGCTTCTTTGCGTTTTGGTCTTGCCCGCCTTGGCCGGTGTAGATGATTTCGTCACCTTTGTCGGCGTCATCCTCATAACCGCCTGAAACGACGATGGACTTCGCTTCTTCGTCGGCTTTACCCCAAATCCCAGCTTGAAGTTGGCGGTGCACATTGGCTGCGTACAGCGCTCGACGGTTGCCAAAGTGCATCCCGGGCGAGACGTACGGCGGGTGCTCGAAGCCGTCGTATTCCTGCTGCATCAGCTGGGCAGGGACCAAGACCTCCTCCCAGGGCTTCGCCGGGAAGTAAGTCTCCAGTGTCGTCTTCACGGCCTGATTGCAGGCGTGTTGATCTCTGGCAAGGAGGTCGTGCAGGTCGGCCTCAAGGCCGCCAAGTGGGGAGGCCGAGTCGGACTCGCGCAGTTCCCAGAGGGGTGACTGGGGCAGGTCACCGAACGGATGGTGAGTCGTGTGCGCGTACTCAGGGAATGCGCTGTGCACCTCGTTTTCGGCGTCTTGCCATGTGATGAGACGTTCTCGACCAGCAGCCGCTCGCGCAATGGCCCGCAACACCAGGGCGGCTTGGTACTGCCCGGCGCTCGTTGTGGTCTCGCCTACGGACAGCGTTTCCAAGCTGTGCAGCAGGCGGGTCAGGAGCTGCTCGACATCAGGCATGTTGCTTCCTCGCGGTCGTAACTGGTTGGCCGAGTTGCTGAACAGTGCATGAGCCTGAACTCCGGGCAGGCCGCCGCAAGTTCCCACGGCGGCACACCCCTCTTTACCGCTGCCGCCCCGCCCAAGGCGCCCCCGCCCCCGGCGGCGCCCACCCAGGTTGAGCGCCCGGGCCGTAGGGGGTTGCCCCCGGCGGCATGCCATACGGCATAGGCGCCGCCCGCCCCGCAAACGCCCGCGGCACCGAAGCCGATGCCTGGGCCAAAGCCGGCTGGGCCACCTGCTTGCGCTGCCACAAGTGGTGAAGCAACTCGCGCTCGCGCGCTTCGAAGTCGGGGGAGATGACGCCGCGGTACGCGCGCTGCCGCAGGAAGGCCAGCGAGGTGGCGAAAGAGATGTACTCGGCGACGGTGCGGGCCGCGGCGGGGCCGCCGGTGCGTTTGGCGGTGTCGCGGGCGAGGGCGCGGGCGCGCATGGAGGAGAGGGCGACCGGCTCCGGTGGGGTGAGCCAGCCGGCGGCCTGGTACTCGGGCAAGTGGGCGCGGATGGTGCGCAGTTCGGTCTGCCGGGAGTAGATGGTCAGCCAGGTCAGGGTGCCGAAGACGGGGACCATGAAGAGGGCGTAGACGGCCAGGAAGCCCAGGCCGCCCAGGGAGGCGGAGCCGTTCCAGACGCCGTGCAGGACCATGGCGGTCAGCAGGCCGGCGAAGGGGACCAGGGCACGCAGCAGGCGGCGGGCCGGTGGGAGGGAGGCGGCTATGCCGAAGCCCAGGCCCGTCATGGAGGTGAAGAGGGGGTGGGCGAAGGGGGACATCAGCACGCGGACGACAAAGGTGCCGGCGGTGGTGGAGAAGCCGGAGGCACCGAAGGAGCGGTCCGAGGCGTAGGCGTTGCCCAGGTAGAGGATGTTCTCGGTGAAGGCGAAGCCGGTGGCGGTGATGCCGGCGACCACCACGCCGTCGATGATCCCGTTGAAGTCGCGGCGGCGGTAGAGGTAGAGCAGCAGGATGGCGGCGGCCTTGGCGCTCTCCTCCACGACGGGGGCGACAAAGGTGGCGCCCCAGGTGTTGATGTCCCCGCGGTGGGCCACATCGATGGTGTTGAGCAGCCACTTGGTGGCGTAGCCGTTGGCGAGCAGGGCGACCAGGGTGGCCGCGCAGGCGCCCCAGGCGAAGGCGAAGACCAGGTTGCGCCAGGGCTTGGGTTCCACCCGGTCCATCCAGCGGAAGGCGGCTATCAGGAGGGGGACGGGGAGGATGGCCAGGCCGAGTCCCACCAGGAAGCCCTGGGTGCCGGTCTGTTCGCGGACCAGGGCCAGGATGAGCAGGCCGCAGAGGGCCAGGAGCAGGATGAGCGTGCCCGCGCGGACCGCCTTGTTGTCCCACAGGGCGCGGCGTGGCTTGTAGTGCCAGCGGTCGGGGGCCGGGAAGCCGCCGGGCGGCGCGGGCACGGGCGCGGATATCGGCTGCTGGCTGGGCGGTTGCGGGGACTCATGCACCCGATGACCCTAAGGCAGGGGGGTGCGGAGCAGGGGGCGGTTTTGCGCCCGGCCGCCGCCGGCAGCGGCAGCAGCCGACAGCAGTCGGCGGCGGTGACCGGCGGCAGTGGTCAGGCGCGGCGGAACAGCAGGTCGCGGACGAGGTGCCCCTTGTCCAGGCCTTGGCCCTCGAAGCGGGTGAGCGGACGGAAGTCCGGGCGCGGGGCGAAGCCGCCGTCGGGCTGGGTGTTCTCGAAGCGCGGGTGGGCGCTGAGCACCTCCAGCATCTGCTCGGCGTACGGCTCCCAGTCGGTGGCGCAGTGCAGCACCGCACCGGGGGCGAGCCGGGTGGCGGCCAGGTCCAGGAACTCCGGCTGGATCAGCCGGCGCTTGTGGTGCCGCTTCTTGGGCCAGGGGTCCGGGAAGTAGACGCGCAGTCCGGCAAGGGTGTCGGGGGCGAGCATCTCGCGGAGCAGGATGATCGCGTCGCCATTGGCCACCCGGACGTTGGAGAGGCCCTTGCGCTCGGCGAGGGCGAGCAGGTTGCCCTGGCCGGGGGTGTGGACATCGCAGGCCAGGATGCCGGTGGCCGGGTCGGCGGCGGCCATCTCGGCGGTGGCCTCGCCCATGCCGAAGCCGATCTCCAGGACGACGGGCATGGCCGGGTCGCCGAAGAGCTCGCCCAGGTCCAGGCGGTGCAGGCCGTCGATGTCCAGGCCCCAGGTGGGCCACAGGCGGCGCAGTGCCTCGCCCTGGCCGGTGGTCACCCGGCTGCGGCGCGGCTGGAAGGAACGGATGCGGCGCTCATGGTGCGAGCCGGCCGGGTCCGGGGCCGGGCCGTCGGGGAACATCGGCTCCCGCCGGGCGCGGGCCGGGGCGGTCGGGGCGGTGGGGGCATGGTTCTCGGGCACAGTTCTTCCATAGTACGGGCGGGGGAGGACGAGGCCCGATCCGTACATGACAGGGGCGGCCCGGACGGTCAGCGCAGCTCGGCCAGGATCCGGCGGGCCACCTCCCGCCCGATGGGCAGCGAGGCGGTGGCCGCCGGCGAGGGTGCGTTGAGGACATGCACCATCCGCGGGGAGCGGGCGAAGTGGAAGTCGTCGGCCAGCGTCCCGTCCGGCAGCACCGCCTGGGCCCGCACCCCGGACGGGGCGGGTATCAGGTCCTCCGGAGTGACCTCGGGCAGCAGCCGGCGGACGGCCTCGGTGAAGGCCCGCTTGGAGAGCGAGCGGTGGATCTCGCCCGCGCCATAGCGCCAGTGCCGACGGGCCAGCTGCCAGGTGCCCGGGTAACCCAGGGTGGTGGCGAGATCGGCGGGGCGTATGGTGCGCCGGCGGTAGCCCTCCCGGGCCAGGGCGGGCACCGCGTTGGGGCCGATGTGCACCTGCCCGTCGACGCCCCGGGTGAGATGGACGCCCAGGAAGGGGAAGGCCGGATCGGGGACGGGATAGACCAGGCCGCGCACCAGGTGCGTACGGCCCGGGGCCAACTCGTAGAACTCGCCGCGGAAGGGGATGATCCGGATGCCCGGGTCCACGCCCGCCAGCCGGGCCACCCGGTCACTGTGCAGCCCGGCGCAGTTGACCAGCGCCCGGGCGCGCAGCACCGAGCCCTCGGCGGTGCGCACCGCGACCGTCTCGCCGCGCCGGCCGATGCGGCGCACCTCGGCCCCGTACCGCACCGAGGCCCCCGCGTCCTCGGCCAGCTCGGCCAGCCGGGCAGCCACCTTGGCGAAGTCGGCGATGCCGGTGGTGCCGACATGGATGGCGGCCAGGCCGCGCACCCGCGGCTCGAACTCGGCTATCTGTGCCCGCCCCAACTCCCTTACCGGGATGCCGTTCTGCCGGCCGCGCTGGACCAGGGCGTGCAGCCGGGGCAGCTCGGCGGGCTCGGTGGCGACGATCAGCTTGCCGGTGACCTCGTGCCGAAGGCCGTGCTCGGCACAGAACTTGACCATCTCCGCGGCCCCCCGCACCGCGAACCGGGCCTTGTAGGAACCGGGCTGGTAGTAGATCCCGCTGTGGATCACCCCGCTGTTGCGCCCGCTCTGATGGCGGGCCGGCCCCCGCTCCTTCTCCAGCACCACCACGCTGGTGCCCGGCGCGGCACGCGTGATCGCATAGGCCGTCGACAGGCCCACGATCCCGCCGCCGATCACCAGCACATCGCAGTCGTACGCCACCATGCCGCCCACCTCCCCGCGCTCCCCGCACCATGGCTCCTAGGCTCCTATCATGACGTGCGCCACTGACAGCGGCCCGAAACCTGGTCGGACCAGGGGAAACAACAGAGCCCGGGGCGGGGCCTACGCGGTGGAGGCCATCAATAACGGCCGGGCCCGCTCGCGCAGCTCCACCACCCGGGGTTCATTGCCATAGGGCTCCAGGCGGTGCAGCAGGTCCCGTACGTACTCCGTGGTACGGGCCGAGGAGATGCGCCCGGCCACTTCCACCGCCCGTACGCCGGCCGCGCAGGCCGCGTCCAGGTTGCCGGATTCCAGCTCGGCCACCGCCGAGACCACCAGCCGCAGGCCGTGCGAGCGCACGAATTCCTCGGTCGGACGGGCCAGCGCCTGCTCGGTGAAGCGCTGCACCTGCCGGGGCATGCCCAGGTCGCGGTAGCACTCGGCGGCGTCCGCGGCGAACCGCTCCTGGGTGTAGAAGTCCAGCCAGGACGGGTCCGGATCGCCCGCCCGGGCCCGCTCCAGCCAGCCCTCGGCGGCCTTGAGCGCGGCCCCGCAGGCGCTCTGGTCACCGGCCTTGGCCTGGGCCCGGGCCTCCACCAGCCGGAAGAAGCTCATGGCGCGGGCGGTGGCCAGCCCCCGGTTGCGCTCCAGGGCGGCCTGGGCGAGGTCCACCCCGTCGTCGGCGCAGCCCCGGTAGGTGGCCTGCAGGCTCATCGAGGCCAGCACATACCCGCCCAGCGGTACGTCCGCGGCCGCCCGGGCCAGCCGCAGCGCCTGGATGTAGTAGCGCTGGGCGGCCTCCTGCTGGCCGGTGTCAAAGGCCATCCACCCGGCCAGCCGGGTGAGTTCGGCGGTGGCGCCGAACAGGGCGCGCCCCACCTCGTCGCTGTACGCACCCAGCAGCAGCGGCGCGGCGTCCACCCGCAGGCATTCGGGGACCATGGACGAACGCCAGTCGCCGCCCCCGTACTTGGAGTCCCAGCGGCGGGCGTCCTCGGCCGCCTCGCGCAGTTTGGCCACATCGCTGTGCCCCACCCGCTGCGGCGCCCCGCAGTCCAGCACCGTGCCCGACTCCCGCTCCCGGGCGGCCTGTTGGGGCTCACGGGCCACCGAGGAGTCGGCGGGCGTTATCAGCCAGCGCGAGGCGGGAGTGGAGTAGGCACTGACGGAGAAGGAACCGGCCAGGCTCTGCCAGATGCCACCGCCCCCGCGCCGCCCGGCGGAATCCAGCCGGTAGAGCTCGGTGGCCGAGCGCACCGCCTGTCCGACATCGCGCGGGAAGGCCAGCCCCACCTCGGGCGCCGGATCGGCGTCGGCCAGCCCGATCTCGTGCAGCGGCACCGGCCGGCCCAGCTTCCCGGCTATCGCTGCGGCGATCAGATGCGGCGCCGCGCCCTGCGGGACCATGCCCTTGGAAACCCAGCGCGCCACCGAGGTCTTGTCATAGCGAAGGGTCAATCCGCGCTGCGCACCGAGGTCGTTGACCCGGCGCGCCAGTCCGGCGTTGCTGATTCCCGCGAGAGCGAGGACCGTGCCCAGCTTCTCGTTCGGCCCGCGTGGCTCCCTGGACATGCGCACCCCTCGACTACGGCGACGCCCGCCCCGGCATAAGCGCGGGGCATCCGTAAACCCAGCGTAGTTCCCCACATCCCGACCGTTAAGGGGCGTTGTCCCGGATGGCGAGATTGCGGTCCGCATCTGCGTGCACCGAGGGGCACGTGCTCCGGTTGTGTGTGCGCGTGCGCCCGCCGTGCGCTCTGTCCCCGCCCTCGCGGTGGCGCTTCCATGGTGGTGCGTGGGTTGGCCCGCTGCCTGGATCCAGTGGGCTGGGGGAGCCGTCGCCTCATTCCCCGCGGGCGGCGGTACGGCCCGGGGGGTGCCGTGCGGTGCCTCCCGGGCTGCGCAGTGGCCCCACCGCCGCGCGAACGCCCCGTCCGCCCGGGGGAGTTCGCCCGGTGGCGGCCAGTGGCGGCCCGGTGAGGCCCGTGGCGGCCCGTGGAGGCTTGCGGTGGCCCACGACGGAGGCCGGTGGTGGCCGGTGATGGCCGACGGCGGTCGATGGTGGCCGGTGGCGCGCCCATGACGCGGCCCGCCGCCCGGCAGTCCCGACGCACACATGGCCGGATCCTTTCGCCGCGACGCGGCCATGGACCCATACGGAATGGTCACATCCGGCGGCGCTCATGGCAGCATGGAGCGCTGTGCGGGGACCCGGCGAAACGGCACTTCTCCCCGGTCCAGGGGAAGTTGGGCGCAAGGCGGCGGCCAGTCCGTCGCCCGCGCCCCGCCGCGACGTTCGTCCCACTGTGCATGATGGCTGCTGATTGCTGGTTGTCCACAGCCTGTGGAGGCGACGATGCGCTGGTTGGTGGGGTGGAGCCGCGCCGGGACCGCGCACCGTGCCGAGCCGGAGGCCACCGGCCCCACCGTCCAGCCGGTGGGCGCCCAACTCCTGTGGGGCGACCCGGATCCGCTGTGGGCGGTGGGCGACTGGCGGCCCGACGAGGTACGCCTGGTCTGGGCCGACCAGCCGGGCCGCGCCGGAGCCACCACGGTCACCCGCATCGCGGTGCTGGGCCGTTGCGGCGCCACCGACGACCAGCTGCGCACCGGACTGCTGGCGGCGCGCGGCGGGGCGCTGCGCCATCTGACGGCCTGGCCTGGCAGTTACACCGCTGTCGCCCAGATCGGCCGGCGCATCACCATCGCCGGGGACCTGGCCGGCGCCCGACCGGTCTTTCACGCGGCCTGGGCCGGCGGCACCGCCTATGCCACCGCCGCGCTGCCGCTGGCCGACCTGGTCGAGGCCCAGCTGGACATAGGGCATCTGGCGGCACTGCTGGCCTGCCCGGATTCCCCCGAGGCGCTGGGCGATGGCACCCCTTACGTGGGCGTACGGCGGGTTCCGCCGGGGCACGCGCTGGTGGTGCGCGACGGAGCCCGGGACATCTCCGGGTACGAACCCCTTGCCTCGCTCGCCGTGGCCGCACCCCAACTCGACCCGGAACAAGCCGTGGAGGGTGTCCGGGATGCCCTGGTGGAGGCGGTACGCACCCGGCTCGCCGCCCCCCGCCACCTCTCGGCGCACGGCTCCGGAGTGCTGGATCCCGGCCCGGTGCCCGGCATGGGCCCGGCCTTCCGGCGCGCCGCCCGCGGCGGCCCGGCACCCGGCCTGGGCGCCGACCTCTCCGGTGGCAGCGCCTCGGGCACCCTGGCCCTGCTGGCCGCCGGACTGCCGGGGATACCGGGCACCCCCTACGGGCACGGTGCGGGCGAGCGCCTGCTGGCGGTCACCTTCAACGACCTGGCCGGCAACGACCCGGCCACCGACAGCGGACGGGCCGGCGCCCTGGAACTGGAACGCGCCCGTGCCCTGGCCGCCGGTCCCCGGATGCGGCACCTGGTGGTGGCAGCCGGCGAAGAGGCCCTGCCCTACGCCGACTTGGAGACCGGACCGCTGACCGATGAACCCGCGCCCTCGCTGGCCGTCGCCGAACGGCACCGCCGGCGCCTGGTGACGGGCAGCGCCGACCACTTCACCGGGCATGGTGCCCGGCAGGTGCTGGACGCCCATCCGGCCCGGCTGGCCGACCTGTTGCTGGACCGCAGACGACGGCATCTGCTGCGCCCGGTGTCCGCCCTGGCACGGGCCGACGGACCAGCGGGCCGCCCCTTCTTCGTCCCCTTCACCGTCTACCGGGCAGCCCGGCGGCTGGCCCGTACCTCGTACCGGGAGGGCCTGGAGGCCGCCGCCGCACGGCTGTTGGCGCCCGGCTTCGCGGACCGGGAGCAGGGGGCCGGGCTGCCCGGCGCGGTGGATGCCTCACTGGCGGCGCTGACCTGGTGCCGCCCGGGACCGGCCGCGCGCTGGCTCACCGGGGAGGCGCTGGCCGAGGTGTCGGCCCGGCTGCAGGCGGCGGCGGTACGGCCCAACGGCCTGCCGCAGCGGCCCGGGGAGCAGCGGGCGGCGGCCGCACTGGCCCGCCAGGGCGCCGATCTGCGGATCCTTGAACAGGCGGCCGAGGTGCGCGGGCAGCGGCTGCATGCCCCCTTTCTGGACAACCAGGTGGTACGGGCCTGCCGGGCACTCCCCGAGGCGCTTCGGGTACAACCCGGGGCGCGTGCCTCGGTGTTGCGCGCCGTACTGGCCGGTTCGGGCATCCGCGATCTGCCGCCCGGCTGGGGAGCCACCTCGCACGCCTCCCACCAGGCGGCCCTGCGGGCCGGGCTGCGGGCCTTCGCCGACCCGCTGGCCGGCCTGTTCCAGACGCCGCTGCTGGCCGACGCGGGACTGATCGAGGCCCAGGTGGTGCGAAGCGCACTGCACGCGGCCGCCGAGGGCGCGCCGCTGCCGCTGGACGGCCTGGCCGAACTGATCGCCATGGAGACCTGGCTGCGCCGCCTGCTGGCCCGGCGCGGCACCTGCTGGACGGGCGTCACCCCCCACCAGCGCGCGGTCGCGGGCGGGGTATCGGGCCGGGCCGGGTTGCGGGGGGTTTCCGGGGGGTGAGGGGCGCCCCGTGAGGGGCGCGCGGAACTGCGTGACCAGCCACGGCCGGCCCGCACCTGAAACGCAACCGGGGCGTGGGGGGCGGCATTGGCCGCCTCACGAGAAGCACTCGCACTTGGCCGGCCATCGGTTGGAGGCCGCGGGGCCGGCCCGGCGGGGCGGTTGCCGGGTGGGCGGACCGGTGAGGCCCGTCGGACCGGCGGCCGGCGGGCCACGAACAGCAGCGGGCCGGCCGCGCGGCCCTGGGCGGGACGGGGCCGCACGGCGGTCAGCAAATCCGTCAGCAACTGATGCGCGCCCGCGCCCAGTCGACCAGTGCCACCCCCTCGAACGGCTCCTTGGGCTCCGCGACCAGCCG
The DNA here is from genome assembly GCF_044593195.1 of Streptomyces sp. NPDC052396. Taxonomy (NCBI): domain Bacteria; kingdom Bacillati; phylum Actinomycetota; class Actinomycetes; order Kitasatosporales; family Streptomycetaceae; genus Streptomyces; species Streptomyces sp. NPDC052396. The sequence continues at coordinate 9,364 of NZ_JBIUAW010000020.1, read as the reverse complement.
CAGCTTCCGGTGCCCGTGCAGCGACACATGCACCGGCAGTGCCGGATGCCCGGCCCGCACCAGACCCGAACTCCACAGCCGGATGCCGTCCCCGTAGACCACGAACCGCACCGCGCCGTCGCCCAGCGACTCCTCGTCGACGCCCACCAAGGCGTCGAAGGAGGCGCATGGGCGGTGCAGGTCGATGCTCACCTCGGATGAGCCGGTGGCGGTCACCCCGTGCCGGTAGGAGGCCTGCCGGGTCTGGAACTGGTGGCTGGGCCAGGCGGAATAGCCCTCCTCCAGGCCGGTCTCGGGCTCCTCGACCTCGCCGATGCCCTCCAGCTCCAGCTGGGTGAGCTGGTAGACGGACGGCCGGTGCGGGGGCCGGACGGGCCGTGGGGCCGGCTTGGCCGGATGGGCCGGCTTGGCGGCCGGCGGCCTGGTGGGTGCCGCCGGCTTGGGCCGGTGCGGGTGGACGGCCGGCGCCACGGGGGGCGCGGCGTGATGGCTGGGCGGCGGGGTGGGCGCGGGCCTGGGCGCGGCGGCCCGCTGCCGGGGCGCGTCGGGTGGTGGTGCGGCGGACCGCTCCGGGGCCGGGGGCGCGGTGGGCTCCGGCGGGGGAGCGGGGGCCGGTGGTGCGGAGGGTTCCGGTGTGGGGGTGGGTGTTGGCACGGCCGGTGCCACCGAGCTATTGGCCTGCACCTTCCTCGGTGGTGATGCCGAGGGGTCGCCGGTCAGCGCGTAGGCGATCACCGCTCCTGCGGCGAGCATCGCCCCGGCGGCGATGCCGACCTTGGCGGGCACACTGATGCCCTCACCTGCGGCGGCACTCCCCGTACCGGAGCCGGCTGAACTGCCCGCTCCGGCGCCGGCGGTGCCGGAGGCCGCCCCCGTGCCGGACCCGGCGGCCGTGGCGGAGCCCGCCCCGGTGCCCGCTGTGGAGCCGGCGCCCGCCGCGCCCGCCCCGGATCCCGCGGCCGTGGCGGAGCCTGAGACCGCACCCGTACCTGTACCCGCAGCCGTACCCGCAGCCGTGGCCGCCCCGCCCGAGCCGGTACCCGCGCCGGAGGCGGCCGCGGCCCCCGCCGCCCCTCCGGTCACACCGACCGCACTGGCCACCACCTTCACGGACGCCCCGGCGGTAAACCAGCCGATGACCGCCACCGGAAGCAGCGCCCGCAACTGTGCGTTGACATCGGCCAGTTCCAGAGCGGCGGTACGGCACCGCGCACAGCTCTCCAGGTGCTTGCGCATGCCCCGCTCGGCACGCATGCGCAGGCCGCCCCGTGCATAGGCGCCCAGCCGGTCCGCGTACTGCGCGCATCCGCCGCCCGCCACCTGTGCGCTGCTGACATGCGCCTGGAGGTAGGCCTGCTTCAGACCCTCCCGGGCCCGGTGCGCCAGCACCGCCGTGGCGTTGGCGGTCAGGCCGAGCAACGGCGCCACCTGGCCCGGCGACTCGTTCTCCACCGTGGTGTGCCAGAGCACCATCTGCCAGCGCTCGGGCAGGCTGTGGAAGGCCCGCACCGCCAGCGACGCCTCCGCCTGTTGCATGGCCCGGACATCCGCGCCCGGCTCGAAGGCCGCCCCCACCTCGACCGCGGCGGCGGCCTCCGCCGAGGCGGCGAACTCGGCGAAGTCCTCGACCAGTTGCTCCCGCCGGGCGGTGCGGGTCCAGGCCGCCGCCACATGCCGCACCGTGGTCAGCAGATAGGCGCGCACCGCCGTGTCCGGGCCCTTGCCCCGGCGCACCGCCTGCAGGGTGCGGGCGAAGACCTCATTGGTCAGGTCGTCGGCGGTGTGCAGATCGCGGCAGCAGGTACGGGCGTAGCCACGGACCGCCGCCGCGTGTCTGCGGTACAGCTCCGCGTAGGCCGCGTTGGCCGGACCCTGCTCCGGGGAGTCCTGGCCCTCACGGATCCTGGCCACCAACTCAGCGTCGGACGGCGGAGGTTCGGCCTCGGCCGTCCCGTCGTCGGCCGGATCGGCCGTATCCCCGTTCTGATTCACCGGAGAGCTCTCCTCCGCTCCTGAGCTCCCCTCTGCCTGGGGGTTCCCCGCCGCCTTGACGTCCCCACCCGCACGAGCGCTCCCGTCCGTACGGGCGTGCGCTCCCCGCCGCGCCCCCTTCCGTTGCTGCGGCACATTCGCCCCGTCATCGGTACCGTCCTCGCCGGACGCGGCGGGGCCGGGGGCGGCCGGTCCGCCCTGGGCGGGAATGCCCGGCACCTGACGTGCCGGCGCGCGATCCGCCTCCTTGTGCCGCTGCGGTTCGTCCCGCTCGTCAACTCCCATGGCTCAGGCTCCCGTACAACGCCGGACAGACACCCGAATACCGGGCCAGCGTCGCACGGGTGCGCGCGGCAAAAACAGATGCTTGAACGGCAACCACTCATCTGGGTTGAGTTCGCACATCGGAACGCCAGGCAGCGGACCGACGGCAACCCCTTACGGCCGTACCGGAGTTGGCGTCGCATTGACGGAGGTCGCCGAAATTCACCCGATAGGGGCGGCCGCCCCGCACTCAGCTCTCGTCTGCGAGTGCACCCGGCGCGGAGGCGGCCCGGTAACCACCTACCCGACCGGCCGCGAGCGCAGACCCTCCAGCAGGATGTCCAGCAACCGGGAGGACGCCGCCGCCTGTTGGGCGGCATCCGGCAACGACGGCGCGGCGGTGGCTATCACCAGCAGCACATCGGCCACCGTCACATCGGGCCGCAGCTCCCCGGCCGCCCGGGCCCGCTCCACCAGCCGTCCGACGACCTCCAGCAGCGCCGCCGCACCCGAGCCCTCACGCTCCTCGGTGACCACCGGGCGCTGCTCCACCAGCCGCAGCTCGTGCAACTGGCCCCCGGCGTCCCCGGGCTGGCGCTGCTGCGGCACCCGAGGCTGGGACTGCTGCCGGGGCTGGGCGTCCTGCGGACGGCCGTTCTCGGCATCCACTCCGACCCGCAGCACCTGGGGCGGCAGCAGCCGCCCGGCACCCGACGCCACCGAGGTGCGCAGGAACCGGGCAAGCGCCGACCAGGGCTCGTCCTCCTGACCGAGCGCGGTGCGCGCCTGCTCGGTCAGCCGGGCCGTCTCCTCCTCGGCTATCCGCCTGACCAGCACGTCCTTGCTGGGGAACCGTCGGTAGACCGTCCCCACGCCCACCCGGGCCCGACGCGCCACATCCTCCATCGGCGCCCCGTACCCCAGCTCGCCGAAGACCTCGCGAGCCGCTCGCAGTACGTGTTCGAGGTTGCGCTGAGCGTCCACACGCAGTGGCGTGCTGCGACCGCCGCTACCGTCCGACGGCGCGACAGCGGTCGACCAATGAGAGCCCTGAATGTGCATGTGTTCCCCCGGTTATGACGTCTCCCCCCGGAGACTCCCCGCCCTGACTGCCGGGCACGCCCTCTCCGTACCCCGACGAAGTACGAACATAGTTGAGCCCAGGTCAAGAAAGAAGAGGGTTGTTCCGCACCGGCCATCCCCAATCGGAGTACGCGCCCGCGGACTGTTGATCGCGCACCACTTCACCACCCCGGCACACCCTCTCTGACCTGCGTCGGTTTTCCGCGGCAGGACACCGGAACCGGGGACGGATCAGCTCCGCTGCCTGTCATACATTTCGACGGCCCTGTGGACAAACCCCGGTCGGCGTTGCCTCATGGAAGAGAGCCGTGCCGCCGCGGGACACGCGGGACGACGATCCGAAGGGGCACCCTTGGCCAAGGAATCGGCGGAGAAGCAACCGGCGCGCATTCTGATCGTCGGCGGCGGTTATGTGGGGATGTACACCGCGCTGCATCTGCAGCGGAAGCTCAGAGCCGACGAGGCCGAGATCCTGGTGCTCAGCCCCGACCCGTATATGACCTACCAGCCGTTCCTGCCCGAGGCCGCGGCCGGCTCCATCTCACCGCGCCATGTGGTGGTGCCGCTGCGCCGCACCCTGGACAAGTGCCAGGTCCTGGTCGGCGAGGCCATCGGCATCGACCACGCCAAACGGACCGCGACCATCACCACCCTGGCCACCAAGGAACAGGGCACCGGCCCCATCGACATCCACTACGACGAACTGGTGCTCGCCCCCGGCTCCGTCTCCCGCACCCTGCCGGTGCCCGGGCTCGCCGAACACGGCATTGGCTTCAAGACCGTGGAAGAGGCCATCGGCCTGCGCAACCACGTCCTGGAGCAGCTGGACATCGCCTCCTCCACCCGCGACCCGGAGGTCCGGGCCGCCGCCCTGACCTTTGTCTTCGTGGGCGGTGGCTACGCGGGCGTGGAGGCGCTGGCCGAGCTGGAGGACATGGCCCGCTACGCCGCCCGCTATTACCACAACATCGAGCCGGACGACCTGAAGTTCCTCCTGGTCGAGGCCACCGGCCGGATCCTCCCCGAGGTCGGCGAGGAAATGGGCGTCTACACCGTCCGCGAGCTGCGCGGACGCAATATCGACGTACGCCTGGACACCCGGCTGGAGTCCTGTGAGAACCGGGTGGCGGCGCTCAGCGACGGCTCCCGCCACCCCACCCGCACGCTGGTGTGGACCGCGGGCGTCAAACCGCACCCGGTGCTGGCCGCCACCGACCTGCCGCGCAATGAGCGCGGCCGCTTGAGGTGCCGGCCCGACCTGCGCGTCGACGAGGTGGAGCACGCCTGGTCAGCCGGCGACGCCGCCTCCGTACCCGACCTGACCGCCGACCGGGAGGGCGCCGAGTGCGCGCCCAACGCCCAGCACGCCGTGCGCCAGGCGAAGGTGCTGGCCGGCAACGTCCTCGCCACGCTGCACGGCCGGCCGCTGACCGAGTACCGGCACAGATATGTGGGCTCGGTCGCCTCGCTGGGCCTGCACAAGGGCGTGGCACACATCTACGGCCGCAAGTTCAAGGGCTACCCCGCCTGGTTCCTGCACCGCGCCTACCACCTCAGCCGCGTCCCCACCTTCAACCGCAAGGCCCGGGTGCTGGCCGAGTGGACGCTGGCCGGCCTGTTCAAACGTGAGATCGTCTCGCTCGGCTCGCTGGAGAACCCGCGCGCCGAATTCGAACTCGCCGCGGGCACTGGCCGCCATCCGGAGGCCAGTTGACCCACTCGGTGGACCGGCGTCGGAGCGGGGAACTCCCGCAGGAGGTCCCGTCGTCTGACGGATGTCAGTCCGGTCGGCCACACTGGTCGTGTGACCATGGGTGGGTTCGTACTTCCGAAGAGTAACGATCATGAGGGTTTGGACGCGTGCCGCACTTCCCCGGGGCCCGGCCCCCGCACCGCCGACCGTGGCCCCGTACCGGGCGCACGGCCGCGCCACCGCATGTCGCCGAGCTGATCCGGAACGACTCCGCGAGGTAATCCTCAGTGAACTTCACCCGCTGGAGCGCCCGGCTCCCCGGAACACAGCGCCGAGCAGCGGCGCGGGCCGCCGACCGTACGACCGCCGCGGCGGCCCCGGCCGGCGGCGGCTCCGTCCCGGCGGCCCGCGCCGAGACCGCCCCGCAGCCCGGCATCGCCGTCCCCGCCCTCGGCGGGCTCTGTGTGCACGACATCCTGGGCCAGGTCCCGGCCCTGGTCGCGGTGGTCCACGGCGCTGACCACCGCCTCGCCTACGTCAACGACGCCTATGCCGCGCTGTTCGGCCCGCGCACCCTCGGCACGCCCGCCCGGGAGGCCGTGCCCGAGCTGGAGGAGCTCGGGCTGCTGCCGCTGATGGACCAGGTGCTGCGCAGCGGCCGGCCGCGCACGGTCAAGTCGCGCCGGGTCACCACCGCCGAGCCGGCCGTCCGGCACGGTTACTACACCTTCACCTGCTCACCGATCCAGGTCGTGGTGGGCGAGGGCGAGGACGGGCCGCGCCACCAGCCCGGCGTGCTGGTCTTCGCCTCCGACGTCACCGACCAGGTGGAGGCCGCCGAGCGGCTGCGCGCCAGCGAGCGCCGCCAGCGCGAGGCCGCCGTCACCCTGCAGCGCAGCCTGCTGCCCCAGGAGCTGGAACAGCCCGACGACCTCCGGGTCGCCGCCACCTACCAGCCGGGCGGCAAGGACACCGCGGTCGGCGGCGACTGGTACGACGTGATCACCCTGGGCGCCGGGCGCACCGCGCTGGTCATCGGCGATGTGATGGGGCGCGGGGTGCGCGCGGCCGCGGTGATGGGCCAGCTGCGCACGGCGGTACGGGCGTACGCCCGGCTGGACCTGCCACCGCACGAGGTGCTGCAACTGCTGGACGGGCTGGCCGCCGAGATCGACGCCACCCAGATCGCCACCTGTGTCTACGCCGTGCACGACCCCAACGAGGGGCGGCTGGTCTATGCCTCGGCCGGCCATCTGCCGATCCTGGTCCGCGACCCGGACGGCGTCGTCCACCGGGCCGCCGAACCCACCGGGCCGCCGCTGGGCACCGGCGGCTGGCTGCACACCTCGGGCACGGTGCCGCTGGGGCCCGGTTCCAGTGCCGTCCTCTACACCGACGGGCTGGTGGAGCGGCGCAACCAGGACATCGACGAGGGCGTGGCCGCCCTGGAGCGGGCCTTCGCCGGGGCCACCGGCTCGCCCCAGGTGATGTGCGACCGGCTGATCCGCACCCTGGGCATCACCGATGAACACGATGACGATGTCGCCGTCCTGGTCCTCCAGCACCCTGCCCGTACCGGGCATGACGCGGAGCTCTTCCACAATGCCGCGCTGGAATTGCTCGGCGGGGTGGAGGCCGCACCCAGGGCCCGGGCTTTCGCCTCGGGAGTGCTGGCCAGCTGGCGGTTCCCCGCCGACCTGCGCGATCTGGGTGTCCTGGCGGCGAGCGAGCTGGTGGCCAACTCGCTGCAGCATGGCACCCCGCCGATGCGGCTGCGACTACGGCGCACCGACCGGCGGCTGATCATCGAGGTCACCGACGGGGACGACCATCTGCCCCGGCGGCGCCGCGCCGAACCGGCGGACGAGGCCGGGCGGGGCATCTCGATCATTGCCACCATCGCCTCATCCTGGGGTTCGCGGCGTACCCCGGGCGGGGGCAAGGCGGTCTGGTGCGAATTCGCCCTCCCGGCCACGGCGTCGCACCTCTGACCCACGGCCGGGGCGATGCCCTTGGATACGAGAGGTGCCTCCGGTTGGCTGCCGGGGCACCTCCGTTCCCTTTCTGGGCGCCTAGGCGGCCACCAGATCGCGGTCGTCGCGGTCGGCGGGAACCCTTCGCTGGACGACCGTGTGCCGCAACGGGTTCTCCTGCGCGGGGGTGAGCCGGCGGCCCAGCCGTAGCGCCAGCACGGTGATGCCCAGCGAGCAGACGACCAGCAGCACGATGTACGCCGTGTACATCCCGGCGCCGGCCATCATCCCGCCCGCCGCCGGGCCCGCCGCCAGTGCCAGCTGCTTGACCAGGGCGAATGCCGAGTTGTACTGACCGACCAGCCGGGGCGGTGCCAGGTCGGCCACCAGCGGAGCCATGGTCGGCGACAGCATCGACTCGCCGAGGCCGAACAGCGCATAGGTGGAGATCAGCAGGGTGGTTGCCAAGGTGTGCGCCCCCGGTATCAGCCCGGAGACTCCGGCGGCCAGCCAGGCCACCGTCCATATCAGCCCGACCACCGCGATCACCCGGCTGCGGCGACGCCGTTCCACCAGCTTGAGCATGAGGAACTGGGCCAGCACGATGGCCGCGGTGTTGGCTGCCAGAGCCATGCCCAAGGTGGCGGGCGAGATCCGGGTGACCTCCACCGCGAAGGCGGCCAGGCCCGATTCGAACTGGCCGTAGCAGGCGAAGAACATGACAAAGCCCAGCACCAGCAGCTGCACCATGGCCCGGTCGGCCACCAGCGCCCGCCAGCCGCCCTTGGCGGACTCGTCGGTGGGTATCGCATCCTCCACCTTGGGCACCCGGGGCAGCCGGACGGTGGCCACGGTGGCGCCCAGGACCAGGAACATCACGGCTTCGATGGCGAACAGCCGGACAAAGCTGCCCGCGTTGGAGGTGTCCACCAGCTGCCCGCCGAGCAGACCGCCGACGCCCAGCCCCAGGTTGTTGAGGAAGAACTGCATGGCGAAGGCCCGCGAGCGGGTGGCCGTGGTGGAGCACCAGACGATCATGGTGGCCAGCGAGGGCTGGATGACCGCTATACCGGCACCCAGCGCGGCGGCGGCCGCCACCACCAGCTCCTGGCTGTCGGCCAGGCCCAGCCCCATCGATCCGACAGCGGCGGAGACCGTACCCGCGACGGCGACAGGCAGCGGACCCCGTCGGTCGATGACCCGACCGATGAACGGCAGCACAAGAAGCGCCGCCATGGCAAAGGTCGCGAGCACAATGCCGGCCGTACTCGCCCCGAGACCCCGCACCTGCGACACATAGACGAACAGGAACGGGACGGTGAAGCCGTTGCCGAACGCGCTCAACGCGTTGCCCAGCTGGATCCGGCGCAGTGCTGCGCCCATCGCGGTGGTCACACTCACCTTCCTAGGTCAGGAGAGAGCCTGGACAGGCGCGGGAGCGCAACAGTCCAGGCTCAAAGACTTCAACTCTAAACTTCGAAGCTAAAGAGTACACATCAAAGGGCTTTAGCGTCAACGGGCATGCCATACTGCGGCCCATGGCTGACACCCCGGGCTCCGCCGAGCCGAGCCTCGAAGAGCAGATCGCCGCGTACCAGCGCGAGTTCCAGGACCTCGACCCACAGGTCGAGAAGGTCGTCTCGGCCCTCAGCCGCCTCAACCGGCGCATGAACGTCGCCTACGGCAGGCAGACCTCGGAGCTGGGCATGAGCAATGCCGAGTGGGAGGTCCTCAAGGCACTCGTCCTGGCCGGCGACCCCTACCGCATGGGCCCCGGCGACCTCGCCAAGCGGCTCGGCCTCACCCCCGCCGCCATGACCCATCGCATTGACCGGATGGTCGCCGAGGGCCTGGTCACCCGCGAACGGGACGAGAGCAACCGGGTCCGGGTGATCGTCGGACTCACCGAGGGCGGCCGCCACAAGTGGATGGACGCGATGCGCATGGCCACCGTCTTCGAGGAGGAGCTCCTTCAGGACCTATCCGCCGAGGACCGAGGCAAGCTCGGCGAGCTGCTGACCCGCCTGCTGCGCCGGGTGGAGACCACCCAGCCGGACGCCGGCGGACGCCTGAGTGACCTTGACTGAACCGGGGTTGACACCGGTTCCGCCGATCCGTAATGTTCTCCGAGCTGCCACGGAGCCCCCAGGGTTCTAAGGCGGCATCTCTCGCCGCAACCGGCGGCAATCTCTACTGCACGGCCCTTGAACGGGATGGATTTCGGCGTGCCCGAATTCCGGAACGGACTCCGATTAGGAGTCGCGGGGGAAATCCGCTAAAGTAGTGATCACGCCGGGACGCGAAAGCGGAAAGGCGAGAAACCCCGCTCCGACAGGGGGCCGGAAACGAGAAATCGGAT